>NZ_CP073577.1:668091-1336182 GCF_018205975.1 Erythrobacter sp. JK5
GGACGGGCAAACCTATTTCCTGCTCGACTGGTTCGTATTCGGGAAGGCCAACACGCTGTTCGCGACGCTGTTCGGAATCGGCTTCTGGGTTCAGCTGGAACGGCTCGAAAGCCGCGGTGCCGCTTTCGAGAGGATTTACCTGAGGCGCCTGTTCGTCCTCCTGCTGATCGGTCTGGTGCATGTCGCCTTTATCTGGGAGTTCGACATTCTGCATGTCTATGCGCTGGCCGGATTTCTGCTGTTCTTCATGCGGAAGGTGAGAGACCGGGTGCTGATTTCGCTGGGTGTGGCGCTGGCCGTGTTCGGTCGACCCGTCTTCGATTATCTGGGCGATTTGAGCGGCATCTTCTTCGACCCGGAACCCCTGTATGCGGACGCCATAATCCTTGGTCGGCAAGAGGCGAGCGAAGCCGGTCGCTACGGGGATCTGGTTCAGCAGTTCTGGACGATGACCCTGTACGAATGGGTTGCCGGAGGATTGCTGCTGGGCTGGATCATCTACGCGCTCGGGCGGTTCCTGATCGGTGCCTATATCGCGCGGCGCGGCTGGGTTCAGCGCGCTGGCGAGTTGCTGCCGCAGTATGCCAGGGTGATGGCTGTGGCGCTTCCGCTCGGCTTGCTGGGACAGTATCTATCCGCCTCGGTCGCTGCCGATCGGATGGGGCCGTTGCTGGGCAGTGAACTGTTCACCGATGTCGTCGATTACGCTTCCATTCCGCTGACATCGCTGGGCTATGCGTGCCTGATCGTTCTGCTCTTCCATTCGGCGCTGCGCCCGATGGCAACGGTGTTCGGTCCGGTGGGGCGGATGGCGCTCACGAACTACGTCATGCAAAGCTTTCTGATAGCCTTCCTGTTGTTTGGAATCGGGCCGGGCCTTGCTCTTGCCGGGAAGGAGGGCACGCTGGCGCTTACGATCTACGCGGTGATCTTCTTCTTGGGCCAGATCGTGTTCAGCCACCTGTGGCTGAAGATGTTCGCCTTTGGCCCGCTGGAATATCTGTGGCGCTGGGCCACCTACGGCAAACGCCCCGGATTTCGACGTCAGCCCGCCTGAGCGGTCTCTGCCGCCTCACGGTCGCGCTCGGCCCGGCTCTTCTTCTGCGCGGCCGTCTTCAACTGCCCGCAGGCGGCGTCGATATCGCGCCCGCGCGGGGTACGGATCGGGGCGCTGATCCCGCCTTCGAACACGATGTTGCTGAACGCCCTGATCCGTTCAGGCGTGGAGCATTCGTATTGCGCACCCGGCCACGGATTGAACGGGATCAGATTGACCTTGGCGGGTAGGTCGAACTGCTTGAGTAGCCGGACCAGTTCGCGCGCGTCCTCGTCGCTGTCGTTCTTGTCCTTGAGCATCACGTATTCGAAGGTGATGCGCCGCGCGTTGGAGGCACCGGGATAGTCGGCGCAGGCCTGCAGCAGTTCCTCGATCCCGTATTTCCTGTTGAGCGGCACGAGCTCGTCGCGCACGTCCTTGCGCACCGCATGCAGGCTCACCGCAAGATTGACCCCGATTTCCTGTCCGCAGCGCTCCATCGCGGGGATGACGCCGCTGGTCGAAAGCGTGATCCGCCGTTTCGACAAGGCCAGCCCGTTGCCATCCATGACCAGTTTGAGAGCGTCGCGGACGTGGTCGAAATTATACAGCGGCTCGCCCATGCCCATCATCACGATATTGGTCAGCAGGCGGCCATCGGCAGTGTAGTGGCCGGCGTCCTCGGCATCGTCTAGGCCGTCCATTACACCCTTGGGCCATTCACCCAGCGCATCGCGCGCGAGCATCACCTGTCCGACGATCTCGCCGGGGGTGAGGTTGCGTACCAGACGCATCGTGCCGGTGTGGCAGAAGGTGCAGTTGAGTGTGCAGCCGACTTGGCTCGACACGCACAGCGTGCCGCGATCCTCGTCAGGGATGAACACCATCTCGAAATCGTGGCCGTCGTCGGTCCGGAGCAGCCATTTGCGCGTGCCGTCCGCACTGTGCTGCGCTTCGACAATGGCGGGCCGACCGATCACGAAGCGTTCGGTCAGCCACGGGCGCATGGTCTTGGCGATATCAGTCATCGCCCCGAAATCGGTGACGCCGCGGTGATAGAGCCAGTGAAACACCTGCTTGGCGCGCAGCTTGGCCTGACGCGCATCGAGCCCTGCTTCGCCGAACAATTCGCGAATGCGCGCAGCTGACAGGCCGATCAGGTCGATACGCCCGTCCTCGCGCGGCGTGATGTCACGCGTGACGGGTACGGGATCCACCTGACCGGGGATCGACATGAGTGACGTGTCTGCCATGATTGGCCGCGCATATAGTCGCGCGGGCGCGAATTTGCCAGCGTCAGCGCAGCGGATGCGCGATCAGGTCCTGTCCGATCATCACCCGGTGCCCGTCGGGCGTGCGCACGGCGAATTCGCGCATGTCCCATTCCTCGGTGGTCGGCGGCTTGATGATCTCGGCCTTGTCGCGGTCGATCTCGGCGAAGTAGGCGTCGACATCGGTGACCTCGATATAGCCGAAATACTGGTGATCGCCGAGTTGCGCTGGCGGGATCGCATCGGGGCACGAACCGAGCATGATCATGCAGCGCCCGCGCTTGACGAACACCCATCCGCCAAGGTCCTTGAGCGCGTCGAACTTCATCGCATCGACCCACCAGCGCGCGGTCGCCATCGCATCGGGCACGGCGAGCACAAAGTTGAGGTTGGTGATTTCGGGACGACGTCTGCTCACAGGTTCGCGCACCCGACTACCGCGGCGTCGATCGCTGTCGCCGCACCGGCAAGCGCATAGCGATCGGTAAACCGGCGACCGCTGGTGTCGCGACCGGTCACGCTCATCGCGGTGGCGGAGCGGAGCGCGGCAACGATGGCGGCGTCCATCCGGCTGTCCTGCGCCCAGGCATCGCGCCCGCGCGTCGGCAACGCGAACCGCCGATCGCCGATGCGAAGCGTCGCTCCCGTATCGCCCACCGTCCGCGACAGCCGCAGGTGCACCTGGTTGCGCAGCCGCTGTTTGGGCCAGGTGGCAATGCTGGCGAAGCTGCCTTTGCCGTTGCGCGGCTTCGCGATGGCATAGCAGCGCGGCTGGTCTGCATCGCGAAACGCGGCCCAGCTGGAATAGACGCCCAGGCTGTCCCTCGCCGCAGCGGGGTCGGATAGCGCGAGGGCGGCCAGCGCGATCGCGGCGGTGAGCCTAGTCATACCGGATCGCCATCACTTCCCATTCCTTCGCGCCGCCGGGCAGCGTGACGGTTCGCACATCGCCGACCGATGCCCCTTTCAACGCTCTCGCCATGGGCGATTTCCAGCCGATCCGGCCTGCGCCGGCGTCCTGCTCGTCATCGCCGACCAGCGTCACCGTCTTGCGGTCGTCGTCATCGTCGGCGAGTTCGACGGTCGCGCCGAAATATACGCTTCGTTTGTCGGGCTGGTGGGACGGGTCAACCACCCGCAGCGCCTTCATCCTGCGGGCAAGGTAGCCGAGCTCGCGGTCGATCTCGCGCATGCGCTTGCGGCCGTAGAGGTAATCGCCGTTTTCGCTGCGATCGCCATTGCCCGCCGCCCAGCTGACGATCTCGACGATTTCCGGTCGCTCGGTACCGAGCAGGTGATCGTAGCGCGCCTTGAGCGCCGCCATGCCCGCAGGCGTGATCGGTGGCCCCTGTTGCTGCCCCATCGCGAGGCCTAGCGGAGGAACGAGTCGATCGTGCGCGGCTGCCCCGCCTGATCGGGGTACATGTGCGAATAGCTCACCGCGTTGCCGAGCACGCGCATGATGTAATAGCGCGTCTCGAAATTGGCCGGGATCTTTTCGACCCAGGTGACCCAGTCGATTTCGCCGCGACGCGGATCGCCGTTGAGCCGCAGCCACTCGTTCACGCGGCCCGGACCGGCGTTATAGGCGCCGACCGCCAGCGGATAGGCGCCACCGTAATAGTCCATCATCCGCGCGAAATAGGCATCGCCCAGCCGGATGTTGTAGCTCGGGGAATCGATCAGGCTCGCCGACATGTACTGCACGCCGAGCTTGCCCGCCTGTTCGCGCGCGGTGCCCGGCATCAGCTGCATGACCCCGCGGGCCCCGGCATGGCTCACACGGGTCCGGTCGAATTCGCTTTCCTGGCGCGAGATCGCATGGACCATGGTCCAGTCGTTGACGAGCGGAGTCTGGACGGTCGGGAAGCCCACGCGCTCGAACCCGGACAGCCCGTTTTCACCGGCCTTCATGCCGACCACAACGGCCATCTCGTTAAGCCCTGTCTCGAGCGCCAGCTGGGCCACCAGCGCCATTTGTCCGGGGGTCTTGGCGGCTTCGCCGATTTCCTCGAAGAACCGCCGCTCGGTCCGCCAGTCGCGCCGGTTCGCGGCGATCGCGCGGATCGCCTGCGTCAGCGGCTGCCGCTCGAATTCGGCGCGGGCGTCGGCATCGAGAGCAACGTCGGGGAGGGGTTCGAACTGCGGCATCGGCCGACCGAGTGCGCTGATCGCCAGCTGGCCGTAATAATAGTGCGGCCACTGCGCCGCCATTTCGAAATAGCGCGTCGCTTCGCCTTGCATGCCGGCCTGTCGTGCCGCCCGACCGGCCCAGTAATACCCCTTGGCCTTGGTCAGCGGCGTGCGTGCCGCATTGCCGTAACGTTCGAACAGCGGGGCGGCGCGGCGTCCGTCGCCAAGCCGCCACAGGGCATTGGTGCCCCCATCCACATCAGGTCGGTGTAGCGATCGCGCAGGCGGAACGAGCCCTGCGAGATGTCCGCACCCGGAGCGAAGATGTCGTCGATGCGGCTGGTGATGTCGACCGTATCGGTTGCGCTCGCGGCCTTGGCGACGGCGAGCATGTCGCCGAGGAATTCCTCGGGATCGCGCGCCGGCGCTTCGAACGCCGGGCGCGTGGCCAGCAGCCGCACCGCTTCGCCGACCTGCCGTTTCGCCCACAGGTAGTTGAGAAGGTTGAAGGTGAATCCGGCGTCGCGATTGGCCGCGTTCGGGATCGCGAGACCGGCTTCGCGCGGTGTCGATCCGTTGAGCAGCGACAGCCGCGCCATGGCGAGCGGGCGGTCGCTTTCGCGCAGGTTGATCACCTGCCGGGCCGCAGCCTCGCGTTCGCCCTGCCACAACAGTGAGTCCATCCGCGCCGCGTGATCATCGTCGCTGAAACGCGACCCGTAGAGGCCCGCAATATAGGCTTCTGCCGGGCCGCTCATCCGTCCACCGCGCCACGCATCGCGCGCGACCTCGAACGCACCGGCGTGCTGGGCGGCCGCAAGCGTCAGCGCATACCGGGCGCGCCCGGCATTGGTCAGCGGCGGGTGAGCGCCGAAAAACCGCAGCAGCTCGTCGGTTGGCGGAGCCTCGTTCTCCAGCGCCGCCTCGGCGCGCAGGCGAATGATATCGAGCCGGGGGAAGGTTGGATTGGCGACTGCAAATCCGGCATATTGCGCGAACGGCAAATTGCGGTTTTCCTGCAGGTATTCCCACATGCTGATCGCGGAGCCGATCGCCCGCTGCTGCTGCGCGACCATCGGCTGCGCGCCCACGCTGCGGCTTTGCTCAGCCGATGCCGGGACGGCAAGCGCGGCGGTAGCAACCGTGGCCAAGGCGGCCAGAGTTGCGGGACGAACGAACGAAAATGTGGATCGCAAACATGTGGCCATGCTGGACATAGTGGGAGTCTGCTCCTTATCAGGCGCTGAACGGTGGTTTGGCGCACAAATCTGCGCCGCGCCAGAGAGATAAATGCTGCAATCGGGAATTATTCAATGTTCAGCGGATCGATACCCGCTCTGGTGACTCCTTTTCGCGACGGATCGTTCGACGAGGCGGCGTTTCGGAAGCTGGTCGACTGGCAGATCGAGCAGGGCAGTTCGGCGCTGGTCCCGTGCGGGACCACCGGCGAGGCGTCGACCCTCTCCAACGCCGAGCATCACCGCGTGATCGAGGTCTGCATCGAGCAGGCGGGCGGGCGGGTGCCGGTGATTGCCGGATGCGGCAGCAACGATACCCGCAACGCGTTGCTGCACATGACCTTCGCCAAGAAGGCCGGGGCGGCGGCGGGCCTGTGCGTCGCGCCCTATTACAACCGCCCGAGCCAGGCGGGGCTGATCGCCCATTTCAGCTTTCTCGCGGAAAACAGCGATCTGCCGATCGTGCTCTACAACGTGCCAAGCCGGACGGTGACGGATATCGAGGACGAGACCGTCGTGACGCTGGTCAAGAAATACCCCGACCGCATCGTCGCCATCAAGGATGCGAGCGGCGACCTGTCGCGCGTGGCCGACCATCGCATGGGTCTGTCGAGCGAGTTCTGCCAGCTGTCGGGCAACGACGAATTGTGGCTGCCGCATTCGGCGGCGGGCGGGCGCGGGGCGATCTCCGTCACCGCCAATGTCGCCCCGGCTCTGTGCGCCGAGTTCCACGCGGCGATCGCGGCAAACGAGCTCAAGAAAGCGCGCGAACTCAACGACCGGCTGTTTCCACTGCATTATGCGATGTTCTCCGACGCTTCGCCCGCGCCCGTCAAATATGCGCTCAGCCGGGTGCATGACTGGATCGCGCCGACCGTGCGCCTGCCGCTGGTTGAAGCGAGCGACGCCTCGCGCGCGGCGGTGGACGAGGCGCTGGTGCACGCCGGGATCGTCGCCTAGAGCACCTCGTCCTCGTCGAGCAGCGCTTCGGCAAAGCCTTCCGGCTCGCTTGCCATGATCGCTTCGGTGATGCCTTCGATCCGTGCGCCGACGCGTTCGGGGTGCGCGACCGAGGCGATGTGGAACAGCGCCTCGCCCTGATGCACCACCGGCAGGGTCGAGTGGCCGATGACGATCCCGTCGATCGGACTGACCACCGCTTCCGGCTCTTCGCCCAGCAAACCGCCGACCGTTGCCAGCAGGTCGCCTTCACGAACCGGATCGCCCGAGCTCTTGGCCCGGTGCGCCACGCCGCCACGCACCGAGCGCACCCAGGTGGTCTTTTTCGAGCGCGCGGGGACGCCGATCTCGGTCAGCCGGTGATCGTCGGGGATCATGCCGAGATGTTCGAGCACACGCAGCACGCCCGCAACCCCGGTCTCGATCGAAAGGTCGTCGAAACGCAGTGCTTCGCCCGCTTCGAGCAGCAGCATGTCCACCCCGTTATCGGCGGCAAGCGCGCGCAGCGATCCATCGCGCAGCGGCGCTTCGATGATGACCGGCGCGCCGAATGCCATGGCCAGTTCGACCAGCCGCGCATTGTCCGCTGCGATGCGGATCTGCGGCAGGTTGTAACGGTGGACGGCGGCGGTGTGGATGTCGATACCGAGCGAGGCGCGGCTCACCACTTCGCTGAAGAAGACATGCGCCAGCTGCCCGGCGAGCGAGCCGTTCTCGTTGCCGGGAAACGAGCGGTTGAGGTCGCGCCGGTCGGGCAGATAGCGGCTGTGGTTGAGAAAGCCGAAGATGTTGCAGACCGGAACCAGCAGCACCGTTCCGGCAAGGTTTTCCGGCTCGATCTCGCGCACGAGCCGCTGCACTACCGCAGTCCCCACGATCTCGTCGCCGTGGATCGCGGCGCTGACGAACACGGTGGGTCCAGGCTTTGCGCCATGCACTACCCTTATTGCGAGCGCCGAGCTCGTCCCCGTGGCCATCGTGGTAATTGGCAGCCGGATATCGCACGCCTCGCCGGGCGCAACCGTGTGGTGCGCGATCGTGAAGGGGGCAGGTTGTGGCTCGTGCATGCTTGACTCCGGCAGGTCCGTGTCGCCTGCTGCTGCACCCATAGCGGAATCTATCGCGCGTGCTGCAAGCTTTGTGTTCGAGGCTGTATTCCGGCTTGCGCTTAATCCGGCGGGTTGTGCTGCTCGACGAAGCGGACGGCCTGTTCCAGCATCAACTGCCGTGTCCCGGACAGCGACAGCCAGTGATCTTCGCCATCGAGCGTCACCATCTCATACGGCTTGCCGGCGTCCTTGAGCTTGTCGGCCATCTTGAGCGAATGGCTGTAGGGAACGACGACATCGTCCTTGCCGTGGATCAGCATGATCGGTGCATCGGCGCGCGCTGCAGCGCGCAGTGGCGACACCGCGTTCCAGCTTTCGCGCGGGCCGAGCTGTTCGAGCAACGCGACCTTGGTGGTGCGCTCGCTGCCGCTGCCGCGATAGTCCTCGCGATACATGTCGGCGATGTCGCTCACCGGTGCGACCGCCACCGCGCAGCGATAAATGCCCTGTTGCAGCGTGACGCCGGCGAGCGCGGCATAGCCACCATAGCTCGCACCGACGATGCAGGCGCGCTCGGGATCGACGATCCCGGCCTGCGCCAGTGCTGCTAGTCCGTCCGACTTGTCGGTCTGCATCTTGCGGCCCCATTCGCCATAACCGGCCAGGCGGAAACCGCTGTCGCGATTGGTCGACCCGCGGAAGTTCGGCTGCAGCACCGCATAGCCGCGAGATGCGAAGGCCTGCGCCCACCAGTCGAATTCCACATTGTCGTGGCTGTGGGGGCCGCCGTGCGGCAGGATCACCACCGGCAGGTTGCTCGCTTCGCGACCGGGGGGCAGCGTCAGCACGCCGTCCAGTTCCATGCCGTCGCTGGCGACATAGTCGAATTTCGAGATCGGGCCGACGTGGTCGGGCAGGATCGCGAGTCGTTCATAGGCGATCGCATCCGCTTTGCCTGCGGCGAGATCGACCGCAAAATAGGTGCCGCTGTCCTTGTTGCCGCTGGTCTGCACGATCACGTGACCGAGATCGTTGGTCCAGTCGACCATGCGCATCTCCAGATTGGGGAACGCCGCGCGCACGGCCCGTGCGGCCTTCTGGTGATTTTCGACCTGGAACACCGGTTTCAGGTTCTCGCCCCCTCGAGATAGCCCATCATGTGCCCCGTGCTGTCGTCGAAGAACACGCGGTCGACGTCGACATCGGCGAGGAACGGGGTCATCGCCCCGCCGGCAAGTGGCACTTCGTACCACTCGATCCCGTTCTCGCCGCGCTCGGCAAGGATCACGCTGGTCCCGTCGTAGCCGAGCCCGACCAGCCCGACGCGCCCGCCGCGGTTGACCCCTTTCGCGATCACGCCATTGCCTGGCCCGCGCAGATCCCATTCGCCGGTGTTGTCATCGATATCGAGCGTCGCGGCGACTTCGCCCGCGGCATCGATCAGCCAGTCGGTATCGTGGCCGGGGCGGGCGGCATTGGCGATCTTCTTGACCGAGAAATCCTGCAGATCGACGCGGTAGAGATAGGGTCTGCCATGGTCGAATTCGTATTCCATCCGCCCGCTCCGCGTGAGCTGGATCGCGCCGTAGAACCCGTACCAGCGCCCGTCGATGTTGCGAATCCCGTAATCGCCGATGATCGCATCCACGAGCTCGCGGCGATTGCCGAAGATCAGCCCGCCCTCGACGCCTTCGGCCATCGGCAGCACGCGCGCGGTGAAGAATTCGGCCTTGTCGGTGGTGAAGTTGTAGCCGAGATCCTGCGTGCGGCTGGTCACCATCAGCAGCCGGTCGTCGCCGATCCACTCCATCCAGCGAATCTTGAGATCGCCGACTTCGAACCGGGAAACGAGTTTGGTCCGATCCTCGACCGCGACCACCGTGCGCTTGCCATCGATGTTGGTGAGCACCGCCAGCCGCTTGCCGCTGGGCGACAGGACCGCCTCTTCGACATCGGGCAATTTGCCATACTCGGCCAGCGTCGGCGGCTCCTGCGCCTGGACTGCGATGGGAGAAAGGATGAGCGAAACCGCAAGCGCGGCGGCACGAAGAAAAACACGCATGGAAAACACGACCCTGTTGCGACTGACCCCTTGAGTGCAACCGATCATCTCGATTTTTCGCGCAAAATCAATATTGGCGGGTGCGATTGCGCACGGGGCTTTGCGAATGTGGCATCAGCGCCTATCTGCCCCGCACCATGGCACGGCCGAAACCCGAAACCTTCGACAAGCACAAGACCGTCGCGGAAAACCGCCGGGCGCGGTTCGATTATCATATCGAGGACAAGTTCGAAGCCGGACTCGCGTTGCAGGGCACCGAGGTGAAGGCGCTGCGCGCGGGCGAGGCGAGCATTGCCGAAAGCTACGCCGAGGTGCGCGATGGCGAGGTGTGGCTGATCAATGCCAACATCCCCGAATACAGCCACGGCAACCGGCTCAATCACGAGCCGCGCCGCCCGCGCAAGCTGCTGCTGCACAACCGCGAGATCGAAAAGCTGTTCGGCGCGGTCGAGCGCAAGGGCATGACGCTGGTGCCGCTGTCGGTGTATTTCAACAAGCAGGGGCGCGCGAAAGTCGAGCTGGCGCTGGCCAAGGGCAAGCAGGCGCACGACAAGCGCGCCACAATCAAGGATCGCGACTGGAAGCGTGACAAGGCCCGCCTGATGCGTGACCGCGGATAGCGTTTGAGCCGGGCCGATCGGGCCGATTCCCCACTCGTCGATTCACCGGCTGGTCAGATCGCCTGGAGTACCCATATGACCATCATGGCTGGCCAGCTACACTTCGACGATCTTGACTTGCGCTACGCTGGCTGGCGGCGCAGGGCGGCTGCGCAATCATGAGCGCGAAACGCAACAAGACCTGGGCGGCCGATACGATCCGCAAGTACATGCCCTCTCGCGAAGAGATGAGCCGCAACAAGTATCTTGCGCCGATCGCCCACCGGTTCCTCTCGCCCGAATTGTGGCGTTTCACCCGCCGTTCCGTTCCGCGCGGGGTCGCACTGGGCCTTTTCGCCGGGTTCATCATTCCCTTCGGACAGATCTTCCTCGCGGCGTTTCTCGCACTTCCGGCTCGCGCCAACGTTCCGATTGCCGCGATGGTGACCTTCGTCACCAATCCGTTTACCTTCCCGTTCTGGATCGTCGTCGCCAACCAGGTCGGCGAGACCACGCTCAACATCGATCAGGCGGTCGGCGGAATCGCCAACGAGGAATTGCAGAGCGGCCGGCTGACGTGGCTGGTTGACCTGTTCGAGATGGCCGGAGTGACCGCCTTCGGTTTCCTGGTCCTCGCGATCGTGACCTCTGCCGTCGGATACCTCGTGGCGGGCGGTGTGTGGCGCGTGATCGTGGCACGCAAGCGGGCAAAACGCCTCGCTTCGATGGAGGCCCGTCTCGACCAGCGGCTCAATGCCAATTAAGGGCAGGTGCGGGCGAACGACGGCGCGGCGCGCGATGGGACAGGACCTTGCAGCGGTTGGAAGGCGAAGCGAACACTATCTCTGTAGATGACAACCGGCTGATGCTGGCGCTGCTTGGCGGCGCGCTGCTTACTAGTGCGATCGTCCTCTTCGCCGCGACGGCCGATGTGACGCTCACGCTCGCCTACGTGCTGGGCCTGACGGTGCTGATGCTGGCGGTGTTCGCGGTCGATCGGGTGCGATCCGCGCCTGCTGGGCAGGCCGTTGCGGCACCCGATTGGTCGGTTACCGTCGCAGCTATCGAGGAAGCCGACACCGCGATCGCGATCACCGACCGGGCCAATCGCCTGGTCTGCGCCAATCGTTCCTTCGTCGCGGCATTCGGCGCGGGCAGCGCGCCGCCGTCGCTGCCGCTCGGACGCGCGGGGCTCGAGGCGATGACGCGTCTCGCCCGCGAGGCCTGGCGCGATGGCGCGGCCGCGCTCGACGAACTTGCCGGGCGGGATGAGCGAGACGCCTGGAGTGTCAGTGCCGTGCGTGCGGGGCGCGGAGAGGACCATCTGATCTGGCGTTTTCGGGCGCTCGAGGACCAATCGTCACGAACGCTCGACGATCTCGATCTCAGGGGCCCGTTCGGACAGATGCTCAGCCGTGCAGGGATCGAGACGGCGATCACGACCGCGAACGGCGTGATCCGTTCGGTCAGCACCGGGTTCGCCGAGCGGGCGGTCGGCGACGAGGCGGCGACGCTCGCGGGGCAGGACTTCGTTTCGGTCCTGCGCTCGGACGAGCGCGATCGCATCTACTTCGCGCGCGAAGGGCGCGGCGGCACGCCGCAAACCCTGATCGACGTGCCGCTCGTCGATCCCGAAGAGTATGCCGGGATAGGGCCGGACGAGAGCACATCGCTGATGCTGCTGGTCGACAGCGGCGTGGGCATCGGCAGCGGCTGGGACGGGTCCTCGCAGGCCGGAGTCGCCCAGCTCGACGCGTTGCTCGCGCAGCTCCCGCTGGGCCTCGCGATGACCGATCGCGACGGGCGGTTCCTGTTCGGCAACGACGCCTTCCTGCGCTCGGTCGAGCGCGAGGGGAGAGGGCTGCCCGCCTTCCCGACCGATCTGGTGGTGCGCGAGGACAAGGCGGCACTGTCGGACGCGGTGCGCCGCCACGGACGCGGCCCGGCGACCAGCGGCAACATGGCGGTGCGCCTGATTTCGCAACCCGAAGAGCCGGTTTCGCTCGGCCTTGCGGGCGTGCGGGGACTGGGCGAGGCGGCGGTCTTGCTCAGCCTCGCGGATTCGAGCGAGGAAAACCAGCTCAAGCGCCAGGTGGCGCAAGCCACCAAGATGCAGGCGGTCGGCCAGCTCGCCGGCGGCGTCGCGCACGATTTCAACAACGTGCTCACCGCGATCATCGGCACCTGCGACCTGATGCTGCTGCGGCATACGCCGGGCGACAGCGATTATGACGACATCCAGCAGATACGGGCCAACTCGAACCGGGCGGCTTCTCTGACCCGGCAGTTGCTCGCGTTCTCGCGCCAGCAGACGCTGCGGCCCGAAATTCTCCAGCTGCCCGATGTGGTCAGCGAAGTCGGACCGCTGATCAAGCGGCTGCTCGGCGAAAAGATCAGCTATTTCGTGCAGCACGACCGCGATCTTGGCGCGGTCCGCGCCGACCCGCAGCAGCTCGAACAGGTCATCATGAACCTCGCGGTGAATGCGCGCGATGCCATTCAGTCGAACGTGCCGGGCGGGGCTGGCCGGATCTCCTTGCTGACCCGCAGTCTGCAGGCAAAGGACGTGATCCAGCTGGGTTCCGAAATCCTCCCGGCGGCGGACTATACCGTCCTGATCGTTCAGGACACGGGCGGCGGCATTCCGCCGCACGTGCTGCCCAAGCTGTTCGAACCGTTCTTCACGACCAAGGAACTGGGCAAGGGGACCGGGCTGGGGCTTTCCACCGCCTACGGGATCGTCAAGCAATCGGGCGGCTTCATCTTTGCCGACAATGTCTCCGACGCCGATGGAAAGATCGTGGGGGCGCGGTTCACAATCTATTTCCCGGTCCACCATGGCGAGGCGCCGCGCCGCCGCGAGCCCAAGGCGCAGACCGTATCGTCGGACTGGTCGGCCGGCGGCAAGGTCCTGCTGGTCGAGGACGAGGACATGGTGCGCGCCGTCGCCGAACGGGCCCTGTCGCGGGCAGGCTACGAAGTGACCGCATGCCCCGGCGGCGAGGAAGGGCTGTCCGCGATTGCCGAGGGCGGGGAGTTCGATCTGATCGTCAGCGACGTGGTGATGCCCGGCATGGACGGGCCAGCCATGGTCCGCGCGATTCGCAAGCAGCGGCCCGATATCCCCGTGCTGTTCATGTCGGGTTATGCCGAAGAGCAGCTGCGCAAGGACATCGATATCCCCGACATGCACTTCATCCCCAAACCGTTCAGCGTGGCGGCGATTGGCGACAAGGTCGCGGCGGTGATGCAGGAGGCGAAATCCGCCGAAGGAGCCGGTTGACCGGCGACTGCCTGCCTGTTCACCTTGGATAAAGCGCGGTAATCCATGATAAAGCCTGCAATCGAGGGGAGGGGTAAGCAATGTCTCGAGTCAATCTGACGGGCGCGATCAAGGTCGCGGCGCTTTCGGCAACCGCGCTCATGACGAGCGCAGCCGCCTCGCAATCGGTTCCCGGACCGGATGAAACCGCGCAGGGCGACGTTTCGGTCACGATCTACAACAGCAATCTCGCGCTGGTGCAGGACGTGCGCCAGCTTGATATCGCGCGCGGCACCAGCCGGGTCGAGTTTCCCGACGTTTCCGCCGCGATCCAGCCGCAGACGCTGAGCTTTTTCGCGCCCAATACGACGATTATCGAGCAGAATTTCGACTTCGATCTGCTCACCCCGACCAAGATGATGGAAAAGGCGATCGGCCAGACCGTCACCCTGCTGCGTACCAACCCGGCGACCGGTATCGAAACCCGCGAGCGGGCAAGGGTGCTCTCAACCGCCGGAGGCGTGGTGGTCCAGATCGGCGACCGGATCGAGGTGCTGCGCGACGACGGCCTGCCGGTGCGGGTGATCTTCGACCGGGTGCCGCCCAACCTGCGCGCGCGCCCGACGCTCTCGGTCAATCTCGACAGCAGCCGGGCAGGGGTGCGGCCGGTGTCGCTGCGCTATCTTTCGAGCGGGCTCGGCTGGAGCGCGGATTACGTCGCGCTCTACAACGAAGCGGGTGGCACGATCGACATGCAGGGCTGGGTCACGCTTACCAACAACAGCGGCACCACCTTCCATCGCGCCGACACGCTGCTGGTGGCGGGCAATCCCAGCGGATCGCGCGCGCGCGGCTTCGGCAACCGCGGAATGGTGCGGGCCGGCACCGAAAGCGCGGATCGCGAACGGCTGGGCGACTTCTACCTCTATCCGATCAGCGGGCGGACCACGATCGCCAACGCGCAGACCAAGCAGGTGAGCTTCCTCGATGTGCAGGCGGTGCCCGCACGCAAGGTCTATTCGCGCACCGTCGGCTGGCTGCAGAACGATACGCAGCCGGTGAACGTCGCGAGTGCGATCAGCTTTTCCTCCTCGCGCGATCAGGGTCTGGGCGACGCTTTGCCGGCGGGGACTGTGCGCTTCTACCAGCGCGACAGCCAGGGCACACCGCAATTCATCGGTGAGAACGGCATCGGCCACACCCCGATGGGGTCCGAACTCTCGCTGACGACCGGCGATGCGTTCGACATCTTCGTCCAGGCCGAAGTCGAGAAGCGCGAGACCATCACCACCCGCGAATGGGAACAGAGCGCGCGCTACCGCGTGATCGAGGATGGCGTCGAAACTTCACGGATCGAGGCCGAACGCCTCCGCAACAGGACCTTCTACCGCACCACCATGCGCTACAAGATCACCAACGCGAAGGACGAGCCGATCGAGGTCGACCTGACCCAGTCCGGGCTCGGTCGCTATTGGTGGGGCTGGGATTACCGGGTGGTGAGTGAGGATATCGTCGGCGAACAGATCAATTACGATCGCCGCAAATGGGTGGTCCCCGTTCCTGCCGAGGGCGAACGCACGATCCGCGTTACATTCGAGACCCGCTGGTAGGCGGCGGGGCCGGGACGATGCGGGCAACCGCGATACTCTCCCTCCTGCTGGCGCTGGTGTCGGCGCAGCCCGCTGCGGCGCGCACGATCGTGGAGGCGTCGGATCCGACCGATCTTTCGGTCACGATCTATCGCGATCCCGACCGCTCGGTCGGCGAGGAAATGAACCGCGACTGGCCGCAGGGCTTCGCGATGATAAGCGAGGTCCGCACAGTATCCCTTCCTGCGGGCGTATCGACCATCCGCTTCATCGGTGTAGCCGAAGGGATGGTCGGCGTCAGCGCGATCGTCACCGGCCTGCCGGGCGGGACGATCGAGAAGAACCGCAACGCCGAACTACTTTCGCCTGCTGCGCTGGTGAACGGGGCCCTGGGCAACCGCATCACGATCACCCGCACCAATCCCGCCACGGGTGAGGCGCAGTCGGAACAGGCCATCGTCCGCACCCGCGCCGATGGCGGGCTCGTGTTGCAGACATCGCAAGGCTACGAGGCTGTGCGCTGCGCAGGGTTGCCGGAAAAGCTCACTTTCGACCGTATCCCGGACGGCCTCTCTGCCAAGCCGGTCTACACGATCGACACGCAGACACCCGAGGGCGGCACCTACGAGATCACGCTGACCTATCTCGCCTGGGGCTTCGACTGGCAAGCGGACTACGTCGCCACGATCCATCCTGCTCAGGAGCGCAGCAAGGGGCGCGGCGACGAATTCACGCTGCAATTGCTGAGCTGGCTGACGCTGCTCAACGACAACGATCAGAGCTTCGACAACGCCAGGCTCCAGATCATCGCCGGCACGCTCAATATCGAAACCGATTTCGAAGGCCTGTCGGATCCGCCCGTGGCGCGACCTCTGCGGCTGACCTGCTACCCGTTCGGCAGCACCGCAGCCGGGTCGCCGATCGCCTATCCGCCGCCGCCTTCTCCTTCGCCCTCCGCTCCGATGGGAGCAGTGGCCGACGAGATGATCACGGTCACTGGCGCCCGGATGCGAGCCGAACTCATGGAATCTGCAGCGCCCGTCAGCGTGGTGACGGCGGAAGAGGAGAATCTCGGCGATCTCAAGCTGTTCCGCGTGCCGGACCGGGTCGACGTTTCGGCCAAAGGAATGAAGCAGGTTGCCTTCCTCAACCAGGACGAGGTGAAGGCCCGATTCCTCTACACCGCCGAATGCGATCCCTACGGTTGGTTCGGGAGCGGGGTCGATCCCCAGCCGGCCGGACTGTTGCTGGCGACAAGAAACGACGAGGAAAAGGGGCTCGGTCTCGCGTTGCCGCAGGGGGCGATGAAACTCTTCGAGCCCAGCACCTTCGGCCCGCAGCTCGCCGCAACCACCGAACTGCGCGATTATGCGCGCGGCCAGGACGTCGAGCTCGAGATCGGTGAAAGCGCGCAGGTCTTCGCGCGCTGTGCGCGGCTGGTGGAAGCGGAATTCGATCCCGATTCGCGCAAGTGGACCAAGATGCAGGCGACGATCACCAACGCCAATCCTCACCCCGTCACCATGCGGCTCAAGCTGGGATGGGCCGGGGACTGGGACGTTCGCTTCCCGCGCGAGAAGGTGTTCGTGAAGGATGGGTACGACGTGGTCGAGGTGCGGATCGCAGCCAATTCCTCGCGCGAATTCAACTGGCGCCTGCGCAATACCGACGCCGACTGAATCAGAGAGTCGACTCCGATCGCGCCCTGCGAAAAAACTTTCGTTCCCCACTTGTTCCATCAGAACAAATCAGATACATGATCTCCGACACGGGGGCGCGAAGGTCCACCGAACAGGGGCGGTTAAAACTCTCTAACCGGCTCTAGGCAAGCGAAGGAGGTCATGCGATGGCTACTAATCTCAAGCTGGTAGAGAAGGAAAAAGACGTGGACCGTCAAAAGGCGCTCGACGCCGCGCTGGCCCAGATCGATCGGGCGTTCGGCAAGGGTTCGGCGATGAAGCTCGGCTCGAAAGAGGCGATGCAGGTCGAATCGATTTCGTCCGGTTCGCTCGGGCTCGATATCGCGCTCGGGATCGGCGGCCTGCCCAAGGGCCGCGTCATCGAGGTCTACGGGCCTGAAAGCTCGGGCAAGACGACGCTGGCGCTGCATGTCATCGCCGAGGCGCAGAAGGCCGGCGGCACAGCCGCCTTCGTCGACGCCGAGCACGCGCTCGATCCGGTCTATGCCAAGAAGCTCGGCGTGGACATCGACGAACTGATCGTCTCGCAGCCCGATACGGGCGAGCAGGCGCTCGAAATTACCGACACGCTGGTCCGCTCGAATGCGATCGACGTGCTGGTGGTCGACTCGGTCGCGGCGCTTGTCCCCCGCGCCGAAATCGAAGGCGAGATGGGCGATGCCCATGTCGGCCTGCAGGCGCGGCTCATGTCCCAATCGCTGCGCAAGCTGACCGGGTCGATCAACCGTTCCAAGTGCATGGTGATCTTCATCAACCAGCTGCGGATGAAGATCGGCGTCATGTACGGCAATCCGGAAACGACCACCGGAGGCAACGCGCTCAAGTTCTACGCATCGGTACGGCTCGACATCCGCCGCACCGGCCAGATCAAGGACCGCGACGAGGTGATCGGCAACTCGACCCGTGTGAAGGTGGTCAAGAACAAGGTCGCCCCGCCATTCAAGCAGGTCGAATTCGATATCATGTACGGCGAAGGTATCTCGAAGATCGGCGAGATTCTCGATCTCGGGGTCAAGGCCGGCCTGGTGGAGAAATCGGGGAGCTGGTTCTCCTATGACAGCATCCGTATCGGTCAGGGCCGCGAGAACGCCAAGACCTACCTCAAGGAAAATCCCGAAGTTTGCGACCGGTTGGAAGCCGCCATACGCGGCCGGACCGACGAGGTTGCCGAGGAGATGATGACGGGCCCGGACGCGGATTCCGACGACTGATCCTCAAGCGGGCAGAGCGGGCATCGATCCCGCGCCCGAAAGACCGGAAGACCGGCGCATGCGAGCCTCCCCCTGGTTCAAGGCATGCGCCGGTTTTTCTATTGGTCCATCCATGCCGGACGAAGAGGGGATGGCGCAGCTATGCATCGCGCCATGCGCGACGCGCCGCCTGCTGCACGCGGTGGCTTGTCGCTCGCGCTCGCATTGCCTAACTGCGCTGCCATGACTTCTACCAACGAACTCCGCCGGTCTTTCCTCGACTATTTCGGGAAGAACGGACACCAGCAGGTGCCGAGCGCGCCGCTGGTGCCCTACAACGATCCCACCCTGATGTTCGTGAATGCGGGAATGGTGCCGTTCAAGAACGTCTTCACCGGGCTGGAGACTCCGCCCGCACCGCGCGCGACGTCTTCGCAGAAATGCGTGCGCGCCGGGGGCAAGCACAACGATCTCGACAATGTCGGATACACCGCGCGCCACCACACCTTTTTCGAGATGCTCGGCAATTTCTCGTTCGGCGACTATTTCAAGGAACAGGCGATCCACCATGCCTGGACCCTGCTGACCGGGGAATGGGGCATCCCGGCCGAGCGCCTGACCGCAACGGTCTACCACACCGATGACGAGGCGTTCGATCTGTGGCGCAAGATTTCGGGCCTGCCCGAGCAGCGCATCATCCGCATTCCCACCAACGACAATTTCTGGTCGATGGGCGATACCGGACCCTGCGGGCCGTGTTCGGAGATCTTCTACGACCATGGCGAGGATATTCCGGGTGGCCCTCCGGGCAGCCCGGACGAGGATGGCGATCGCTTTGTCGAAATCTGGAACCTCGTCTTCATGCAGTTCGATCAGGGCGCCGACGGTGAGCGCCGCGACCTGCCGAAACCGTCGATCGACACGGGCATGGGGCTCGAACGGATTGCTGCGGTGCTGCAGGGCGTCCACGACAATTACGACACCGATACCTTCAAGGCTCTGATCGCGGCATCGGAGCACCTGACCGGGGTCGAGGCGCGCGGCAAACATTCCGCAAGCCACAGGGTGATCGCCGATCACCTGCGCTCGACCAGCTTCCTGATGGCGGACGGCGTCTTGCCGTCCAACGAGGGGCGCGGCTATGTCCTGCGCCGGATCATGCGCCGCGCCATGCGCCACGCGCATCTGCTGGGTGCGGGCGAACCGCTGATGCATCGGCTCGTCGGTAGCCTCGTCACTGAAATGGGGCAGGCTTATCCCGAGCTGGTGCGGGGGCAGGCGCTGATCGAGGAAGTGCTGCTGCGCGAGGAAACGCAATTCCGCCGCACGCTCGACAAGGGTTTGAAGCTGCTTGATGAGGCGACCGGCGACATGGCCGAGGGCGGCGAGCTCGACGGCGAAACGGCGTTCAAGCTCTACGACACCTTCGGCTTTCCCTACGACCTGACCGAAGACGCATTGCGCGCGCGCGGTATCGGGGTCGATCGCGAAGGCTTCGATGCGGCGATGGCGCGCCAGCGGGCGGCCGCCCGCGCGGCGTGGAAGGGTTCGGGCGAAGCGGCATCGGGCGAGATATGGTTCGACATTGCCGAACGCGAAGGCGCGAGCGAGTTCACCGGATATGCCGCAACTTCGGGCGAGGGCAGGGTGGTCGCGATCGTCCGTGATGGCGCGGAGGTCGGTCGCGCCAGCTCCGGCGACGAGGTGGTGATCCTCACCAACCAGACCCCGTTCTACGGCGAAAGCGGCGGTCAGACCGGCGACACGGGCGTGATCCACACGCCGGGCGGGTTTTCGGCCACGGTCACAGACACCAGCAAGCCGCTCGGGCGGCTGCACGCGCACCACGCCAAAGTCGAGGCAGGCGAGATTGCGGTGGGCGAAAACGTCCAGCTCGATGTCGATGCCGAACGCCGCGCCGCAATCCGTGCGAACCACTCGGCCACCCACCTTGTCCATGCCGCACTGCGCAACCGGCTCGGCGAGCACGTGACGCAGAAGGGTTCGCTGGTCGCGGAGGACCGTTTGCGATTCGACTTCTCACAGCCGAAGCCGCTCGCCGCCGAAGACATCGCGGCGATCGAAGCAGAGGTGAACGCCGAGATTCTTGCCAACGAGCCGGTCGCCACCCGGTTGATGAGCCCCGACGACGCGGTCGAGGCCGGTGCGCTCGCGCTGTTCGGCGAGAAGTATGGCGATGAAGTGCGGGTGCTTTCGATGGGCCGCAAGGCCGATGGCGCACGCAACTACTCGGTCGAACTGTGCGGCGGTACGCATGTGAAAGCCACCGGCGATATCGGGTTGTTCCGGATCATTTCCGAAAGCGCGGTCTCTTCGGGCGTGCGGCGGATCGAAGCGCTGACCGGCGAAGCGGCGCGCGCCTGGCTGGTCGAGCGCGAGGAAATGTTGAAGGCCGCCGCCGGCACAATTCGCGCCACGCCAGAGGAAGTGCCCGCGCGACTTGCGGCACTGCTGGAAGAACGCAAGCGGCTTGAAAAGGAGCTCGCTGAAGCGAAGAAAGCGCTGGCGCTGGGCGGAGGCGGGTCGGCCGATGGCGGCTCTGTCGCCGCAGACGAGGAGATCGCCGGTGTCAAGTTCAGCGGGCAGGTGCTCGATGGGCTGAACCCCAAGGAACTGCGCCCGCTGCTCGACGAAGCCAAGCAGCGGCTAGGTTCCGGGGTCGCGGCAATCGTTGCGGTCAACGAGGGCAAAGCCAGCATCGCTGCCGCTGTGACCGATGATCTGATCGGGCAATTCAGCGCGGTCGATCTGGTGCGCGCGGGGGTCGAGGCGCTCGGCGGCAAGGGCGGCGGCGGTCGGCCCGATATGGCTCAAGGCGGCGGCCCCGATGGGGACAAGGCCGCAGCCGCAATCGAAGCGGTGAAGGCGGCTCTCGGCGCCTAGGTCGCGATCCCGCCACGCAGCAGGCTAGGCGCTCGGCGTTTTCTTGGTGACCCCGTCGCTGCCCCGCGGCACATCGTTGCCGCCCGTATCGCCGGGCTCGTCGCGATGCGAATGATCGGGCGCGCCGTCCTTCAGCGGGCCTTTCATGTTCTGAGGCTTGAACTTCTCGTCGTTCGGGATCGGCTTGGTCGGATCGGACTGATCGGTCATGGGATTCTCCTTTCCCAATCAACGCATGAGGGCGGAGAAAGGTTCTGGATCGCCGATCCCGATCTTCAGGTGGAGATGCTAGAAGTTCTCAGTTTGGGCTTTTCCTTCAGCCCTCCGTCGCGTTCGAGCTGGACCCGGTATTCGTCGCGCTTCTCGTGGATCGAGGCGATCACCGGACCCATTGCCACCCCGATATCGACCAACACCGCTTCGGACAGTTGCAGCGTTGCTTCCAGCGTTTCCGGCACGGCGTGGCTCGCCCCGGCACGATAGAGCTCGGCGGCGTGTTCGGTGTCGCGCGCGCGCGCGACG
This sequence comes from Erythrobacter sp. JK5, assembly GCF_018205975.1. Lineage (NCBI taxonomy): Bacteria > Pseudomonadati > Pseudomonadota > Alphaproteobacteria > Sphingomonadales > Erythrobacteraceae > Erythrobacter > Erythrobacter sp. JK5. The sequence goes on from NZ_CP073577.1 coordinate 689,607, forward strand.
ATCAGCAGGTCGGGATAATCCTGCCGCAGTTTCGATACGAGCCTTTGCGCCAAGACCGGTTCGTCCATCGTCAGCACCACCGCGGGCGAATTCTCGATGCCCAGCCGCGTCAGCGCGTCACCGCGCGCAGCATCGCCGAAAGTCGCCCGGTACCCGTCGCGCTTCACCCGCGCGATCATGTCGGGATCGGAATCGAGCAGAACATAGGGTTGCTTGTGCGCTTTCAACATGTCTGCAACCAGCCGTCCCACGCGGCCGCCGCCTATGATGATGGTGCGCGTTTCGTGTTCGTCTTCCTCGGGCAGTTCGGGAAGCGCTTCGACCCGGCGCGCGATCACCCGGCCCAGTTTGGCCAGCAGCGGCGTGACCGTCAGCCCGATCGCGGTGACGATTTGCCAGAATTGCGCAGTTTCCCGGTCGACAACCAGCGCGCTGGTGGCGGCCGCAAGCACGATCAGGGTGGTTTCGCTGGGGCTGGCCATCAGCACGCCGGTTTCTGCAGCAGTGCTGCGCCGCGCGCCCATCAGGCGCAACAAGATGCCGGTCACCAGCGCCTTGAACGTCAGCACCCCGACCACGGCGAGCGTGATCGGCACGATGTTGGTCCAGATGTTGAGCAGGTCAATGCTCATCCCGATCGTGATCAGGAACACCCCGAGCGCGAGGCCCTTGAACGGCTCCATGATTGTTTCGACCTCGCTGTGATACTCGGTTTCCGCGATCAGCAGCCCGGCGATCAGCGCGCCGACGATCGGAGACAGGCCGGTGGCCGACGTGGCGAGGCTGGCACCGATGACGACCAGCAGCGAAGCGGCGAGGAACAGTTCGGGACTTTTCGTGCGCGCGGCCTGCGAGAACAGGCGGGGCAGGGCATAACGCCCCAGGATCAGCAGCGCGATCACCACCAGACCGCCCTGCCACAGCGTATCGGTGAGGCCGGTCCAGCCTTCGGACTGGGCATAGGGCGACAGCGCGCCGAGGACGAAAATGATCGGCACGATCATGATATCCTCGAACAGCAGCATCGATAGCGCCGCGCGGCCCACGGGGGTGCGCGTGCCCGAGATCGGCAGCACAATCGCGGTCGACGAAAACGCGAGGGCGAACCCCAGCGCAAGCGCCCCGGTCCAGTCCTGCCCGGTCGAATAGCCCAGGAACGCGGCGAGCGATGAGCCGATGATCAGCAGTTCGAGCGCACCGAGGCCGAATACGAGCTTGCGCAGCTGCCACAGGCGGTTGAACGACAGCTCCAGCCCGATGGCGAACAGCAGCAGCACGATTCCGAAATCCGCAAACGGCGTCAGCGCGTCGGGATCGGATATCGTTATGTGCGTGAGCCAGGGTATCTCCTCGACCAGCGCGCCGAGCCCGAACGGGCCGACCAGCACTCCGATCAGGATGAAACCGATAATGGGGGTGATCCGGAACCGGGCGAACACCGGGATCACGATCCCCGCCGCGCCGAGGATCACCAGCGCGTCGGACATTACCGGGGAGAGTTCGAGTTCGCCTGCCATGGTTATGGATTAGCCACGCGCTCGCATCGAGTCACCCACCGCCGTGACCTTTCGGTCCGCTGGAAACGGCCGGGCTGTGGGCCTGTTCCTCGCCCAGCGGATCGGAAATGTTGCCGACGCGCTTGTCCCACTCGATGCGATAGAGGTCAAAGCGCCGGTCGGCGAGGTTCTGCACGGTCCCTTCCGCGCGCGCCCACTGTAGGTCGGCGAGGTTCACGTCGCTGATCGTCAGCGTTTCGACGTTCTCGCTCGCTTCCGCGGCGATACCGTCTCGCGCGAAGGGGAAGTCGCACGGCGTCAGGATGCAGCTTTGCGCGTACTGGATATCCATGTTGGCAACGTTCGGCAGGTTGCCGACATTGCCGCTCATGACGACGTAGCACTGGTTTTCGATCGCTCGTGCGGCGCAGCAATAGCGCACCCGCAGATAGCCCTGACGGGAATCGGTGCAGAACGGCACGAAGATGATCCGCGCGCCTTCGTCTACCAGACGCCGGGCGAGCTCCGGGAACTCGCTGTCGTAACAGATCAGCACCCCGATCGGGCCGCAGTCGGTCGGGATCGCATCGATACTGTCGCCGCCCTTGATGTTCCACCAATACGCCTCGTTCGGCGTGGGGTGAATCTTCTCCTGCGCGTAGATCGATCCGTCGCGCAGGCAGACATAGGCGACATTGTGGATGTCGCCATCGGGCATGCGCGTGGGATGCGAACCGCCGATGATGTTGATGTTGTAGGCGAGCGCCATCTCCGACAGGCGCTTGCGGATCTTCGGTGTGTATTCGGACAATCGCTCGATCGCTTCGAGCGAGGACAGTTCCTGATCTTCCGCCGCCAGCAGCATCAGCGTGAACAGCTCCGGGAAGACTATGAAATCGCTTTCGTAATCCGATGCGACGTCGACGAAATACTGGACCTGCTTGATGAACTCGTCGAAGTCCTTCACCGCGCGCGCCTGCAACTGGCAGGCGGCGATGCGCACGCTTTCGACATCGCGCGGCAGCCGGTGCTTGGGCGGAGCGTCGCTGTCGACGTAGGGGTTGCGCCAGATCATGCGCACAGCGTTGCCGCGCGAAGCCTTGTCTTCGGGCAGATACCTCGGAAGGATTCCCTGCGGCTCGAACCCGTTGGCAAGCTGGAAGCGAAGCACCGGATCGTGGATCTTGTTGGCGAGGACCAGGTCGAGATATTCGCCGGGGTTTTCCGCGCGGTTGGTCTTGCGCCGCTTGGCCCGTGCATAGCCCGGCATCCGGCCGCCGAAAACGATGCCGGTCAGATCGTGGCGTTCCGCCAGCGCGCGGCGTTCCTCGTACAGCCGCCGCCCTAGCCGGGTTCCCCGCACCTTGGGGTCGACACACAATTCGTAGCCGTAGAGCCAGTCCCCGGTAGGATCGTGGCGCGATCCGAAGCCGTTGCCGGTAACCTCGTCCCACGTGTGATCCGACAGCGCGACCTTTTCGTCGAGCCGCATCGAAGCGCAGTAGCCGACGATCTTGCCGTCGAGTTGCGCGACGAAGCAGCCCTCGCGGTAATTGTTGATCTGCCCTCTGATCTCGCCCTGCGTGTAGGCGGGCAGATCGTCATAGGCGCGGCGGACCAGGTCGCCGATCGCGCGGACGTCCTTGAGTTTCGCTTGCCTGACTTCGAGCCGGGCCTTGGGGCGGGATTGGGTCATGCGGTTGCTTCCGGATACGCGAAGGGCGGCCCGCCGCGAAGGAAAGCCGCCCCGAATTATGCGCAGGATTTGCGCCAGTTCCAGTGTGGATCAGCTCCAGTTCTGCATTTCCTTTTCGAGGTTCTGCACGATCGCCTCAAAGAACTGCTCGGTGGTCAGCCAGTTCTGGCCCGGACCGATCAGCAGCGCGAGGTCCTTCGTCATCTGGCCGTTTTCAACCGTTTCGATGCAGACCCGTTCGAGCGTTTCGGCGAAACGCACCACGTCGGGAGTGTTGTCGAACTTGCCGCGATACATCAGCCCGCGCGTCCACGCGAAAATCGACGCAATCGGATTGGTCGAAGTCGCCTTGCCCTGCTCGTGCTGGCGATAGTGGCGGGTCACGGTGCCATGCGCGGCTTCGGCTTCGACGGTCTTGCCGTCCGGCGTCATCAGCACCGAGGTCATCAGGCCGAGCGAGCCAAAGCCCTGCGCCACCGTGTCCGACTGGACGTCGCCGTCATAGTTCTTGCACGCCCAGACGAACTTGCCGGACCACTTGAGCGCCGAAGCGACCATGTCGTCGATCAGGCGGTGTTCGTATGTGATGCCGGCTTCTTCGAACTTGTCTTTGAATTCGCTGTCGAAAATCTCCTGGAACAGGTCTTTGAAGCGGCCATCATACTTCTTCATGATGGTGTTCTTGGTCGACAGGTAGACCGGCCATTTGCGGTCGAGCCCGTAGTTCATCGAAGCGCGGGCGAAAGCGCGGATTGAATCGTCGAGATTATACATCGCCATCGCGACGCCGGGGCTTTCAAATTCGAACACGTCAAGATCGATCTTCTCGCCATCCTTTCCTTCGAACACGAGACGGAGCTTGCCTGCCCCCGGGATCAGCGTGTCGGTGGCGCGATACTGGTCGCCGAAGGCGTGACGGCCGACCACGATCGGATCGGTCCAGCCCGGAACAAGGCGCGGCACGTTGTCGATGACGATCGGTTCGCGGAAGACCACACCGCCCAGGATGTTGCGGATCGTGCCGTTGGGCGAACGCCACATCTTCTTGAGATCGAATTCCTCGACCCGCGCTTCGTCGGGCGTGATGGTGGCGCATTTGACGCCGACACCGTGCTGCTTGATCGCGTTGGCGGCGTCGACGGTGATCTGGTCGTCGGTCTCGTCGCGCTTCTCGATCGACAGGTCGTAATACTTCAGATCGACATCGAGATAGGGGAGGATCAACCGTTCGCGAATCCATTGCCAGATGATCCTGGTCATCTCGTCGCCGTCGAGCTCGACGACCGGGTTCACGACTTTGATTTTTTGCATGGCTTACGCCCCACCTTCCTGGATTGCGAGTGATCGACAGGATGTCTGAATAGATCCCACGCGCGCTTTAGCAGAGGGAGGCGGGCTTGCAAGCGGGCCCGCCAGCCTTTCCAGGGCGCGCAACGAAGCAAAAAGACCCGCCACTTTGGGCGGGTCTCTCATCGGCGTTGACAGCCGGAAAACGATGGTGGGCGTAGGAAGAGTTGAACTTCCGACCCCTGCGATGTCAACACAGTGCTCTACCACTGAGCTATACGCCCGAGCCATCGGTTGTCCGCCCGGATCGCCGGGCGGAGCGGCGCATTAACGCGGCTTGGCCAAAGGTGCAAGCGATTCGCTGAACGCGCTAGAGCGAGGCCTCGCGCTGCTCTTCGAACACCCGTTCCACTTCGAGCACGAGATCGCGCAGGTGGAATGGCTTGGACAGCACCTTGGCATGCGGCTGCTCGCGGCTTGCGCGCAGCGATACCGCGGCGAATCCGGTGATGAACATCACCTTGGTGCGCGGGCTGATTTCCGCACAGCGCTGGGCGAGTTCGATCCCGTCCATTTCCGGCATGACGATATCCGACAGCAGCAGGTCGAAATGCTCCGCTTCGAGCAGAGGAATCGCCTCCGTCCCGCGATCCACGGTGGAAACTTCGTATCCGGCATTGGTTAGCGCGCGCTCGAGATAGGTGCGCATGGCTTCTTCATCCTCGGCGAGGAGGATTCGCGGGGTTGGCGACGTGTTCATGGTGATGCGCATAGCAGGTTGCGCTTAAGAAATCTTTCCCGGTTTCGGGATTGGCCAGCTTTGATACGCCCAACCGGTTCAACCTCAATGCGGAATTGCGCTTTGACACCTCGGTACAAAGCGGGCAGCAATCCGCGTCTATGGCTTCTGTCCCGAACAGCTTCGCATGCACCGTCGCGGCGATGGAAATGGGGATCACTGCGTGACCCGGTCCGTAACAGACATGGTTTCCAGCAAGGGCGGCAAGGTTGCCGGAGACAAGCAAGGTCCCGCGTTTACGCATGTTGCGCCGCGTTCGATGCCGTTGCCGGTCCTGATCGCGGTTCCGCACGCGGGCCGGGTCTATCCCGGTGACACTCTGGCAGACATGCGCGATCCCGATCTGTGCCAGCTGCGGCTTGAGGATCGTCACGCCGACCGGCTCGGGGTCGAAGTTGCAAAGCAAACCGGAACCGGGCTGCTGGTGGCGCATGCGCCGCGCGCGATGCTCGACCTCAACCGGGCGCAGGACGATATCGACTGGGACATGATCGCCGGGTCGCGCAGGCGCGGGCCGAGCCATTCGGCGGCAAACCGCCGTGCGCGCAGCGGGTTGGGGCTGGTCCCGCGTCGGCTACCGGGCTTCGGTGAAATCTGGCGTCAGAAGCTGCCGCAATCCGAACTCGAAGCGCGGATCGAGAACATCCACCGTCCGTATCATGGCTTTCTCGCGCAGGAACTCGAACGGATTCGCGATGCCTGGGGCGCGGCATTGCTGGTCGACCTGCATTCAATGCCCCCGCTACGGGCGCAGGGCGAGCAGTCACGGGCGCCACAGATCGTGATCGGTGATCGGTTCGGGGCATCCTGCCATAGCCGCCTGGTCGCCCGGGCATTTCGCTGCCTCGATGAACACCGCCTCCCGGTCGCGCACAACCGTCCCTATTCGGGCGGGTACGTGCTCGATCGTCACTCCGATCCGCGCCGTGGCCTGCATGCGGTGCAGATCGAAGTCTGCCGCTCCGCCTATCTCGATAATCGGCTGTCCGAACCGGGGGAGGGCCTGCTGCCGCTCGCTGCGCTGCTGTCGGACCTCGTGCGCGAGCTGGGGGTCGAAACCGCGCGATTGGGTGCGGGCGACGATCTCGCTCAGGCGGCGGAATAACTTCTCTCAGAAACTACCTTCAAGCAGCTGGAAAGGTATGAAAAAACCACCTCGCGCTTCGCAGCACGAGGTGGCCAAGGTTCAGGGAGGTCTGCGCATTGGAGCGCAGATGCCGAACGGTTATGAGGGGGGTACCGCCCGGCTCCCTAGAGGTAGGATCGGCGCGGAGCCGCTTCAAGAGCGACCCCCTGCATTTTCATTGTGCGGTGCGCAATTTGCGCGCCGGATCAGTTCGCCGCGGCTCCGTTTCCGGCATCGGCAGGCATATTCGGCACCGGCACCTTGCCCTGCGCCGACTGACGTTCGAACAGCCTGCGCATCAGATTGAGCGAGAACAGGTGCGCATGGATCAGCATGATCATGCCGTTCTTGTTCAGCGTTTCGAGCGTTTCGGCCGAAAGATCGCGCAGTTTCTGCTCGTCGACCATCTGGAACCCGCGATAGACGAACGGCTTGTCCGGCATATCGTTGCGGGTGATGGCGATCTCGCCGTCCATCAGGATATCGAGCTTTTTCAGCTCTTCGAGGAAGGCGCGGGTGCGGTGGCCCGATTCCTCGAACTTCTTGCAGAAGTCGAGCACGCCCTGGGTATATTCCGAAGGCTGGCCGTCTTCGCCGAACAGATCCTGGCCTTCGTCCTGCTTCTTCACCACGCCCGCGCTCGGATCGAAGCACAGCGACATGTCTTCGGTGTCGGGCTGCAGCTTGGCGAGGATGAACGGATAGCGGCGGATATAGGCCGGGACATACACGTCTGCGACAAGCTTGCCGTCGTCGCCGATGAAGGTGTTCACCCCTTCGTTGAGACCCATCAGCGCGATCGGCAGCGGATTCTCGCCCGCGGTGAAAACGATCGGATAGTTGCGCTGGGCGTCGACGAATTCATCCACGGTCAACGGGATCGCGTGGCTTTCGGCGACGAAGGAAGCGCTGTCGAAAGCGCCGACCTTCCAGTCGCCGTGGTCGCGGCTGTTGAGTGGCAGAAGGTCCTTGTAGAACAGCGGAAGTTGCGGCTGCGGCGCGCTGGCCATGAAGTGTCTCCGAAATAGTGATTTCTGAAATGGATTGCGGCATGCTGCGAATGGAAGCGTCCCTCCCGCAGGCCGAACGCGCCGCGCTTTAGGCGTTCGCGCAGCGCGGCGCAAGCTTACCGGCTCAGGGCACCAGTTTGCCGGGATTGAGCAGGCCGTGTGGATCGAGCGCATGCTTGACCGCGCGCATGATCGAAAGCGCAACCGGATCGCCGAGCCGGGCGAGTTCACCGACTTTGGACTGGCCGATCCCGTGCTCGGCGCTGATCGATCCGCCCCATTCGGTGACCAGATCGTACACCCTCGCGCTGATCGCCACCCCTTCGCGTTCTTCCCACTCGCCCGGCGTCGCTCCTGCGGGCGCGATGATGTGAAAATGCACGTTGCCATCACCGAGATGACCGAAGGCGACGCCGCGCGTCCCGGGAAACTCGCGTTCGATCAGGGGGATCGCTGCGAGAATGAATTCGGGCATCTTCTCCACGGGCACCGAGATGTCGTGCTGCATCGCCGGGCCGAGCGCGCGTTCGGCGCCCGAGATCGCATCGCGCAGCAGCCAGAAATCCTCCGATTGGCGGTCGTTGGCGGCGATCGCCGCGTCCTCGAGCAAATCCGCTTCCATCGCCTCGGCAAGCGCGGTTTCGAGCCGTTCCGACAGATCCTGTTCGTCAGGACTGACGCATTCGATCAGGGCGTTCCAAGTGTGCCTCTGGCTCAAGGGAGCGCGCGCATCCGGGAGGTGGGCCAGCACGCTGTCGAGGCAGTGATCGGGCACAACTTCGAACCCTTCGAGCGCGTCGCCCATGATCCGCTGCATGTGGCGCAGCAGCGTGCGCGCCTCGACGATGCCCGCAAGCCCGGCCCATGCGGTCGCCCGCGCGCGTACTGCGGGCAGCAAGCGGACGGTGACGGCGGTCACGATCCCAAGCGTCCCCTCGGACCCGATCAGCAATTGCTTGAGGTCGAAGCCGCGATTGTCCTTCTTGAGCGCGGTCAGACCGTTGAAAATCTGTCCATCAGCCAGCACCGCCTCGATCCCGAGCACCTGCGCGCGCATCGTCCCGTGCCGCAGCACCTGGGTGCCGCCTGCGTTTGTGGACACCAGCCCGCCGATGGTCGCCGAGCCCTTGCCGCCGAGCGTCAGCGGAAACCGCATGTCTTCGCCCGCTGCGGCCTCGTGCAGCGATTGCAGGATGACGCCCGCCTCGCACACGGCCTGCCCGGCCTCGGGATCGAGCGACCGGATGCGGTTCATCCGGCGCAGCGAGAGCAGGATTGCCGCGCCGCTCTTGTCGGGCGTCGCCCCGCCGACCATCCCGCTGTTGCCGCCCTGCGGCACGATCGGGATCCGGTGTTCGGCGCAGAGTTTGGCGAGTGCGGCGACTTCGGCGGTCGAACCGGGAGAGGCGAGCGCCAGCGCCATGCCGGTGTAGCGCCCGCGCCAGTCGGTAAGCCACGGTTCGATCAGGTCGGCATCGCGGCTGAAACCCTTGGGACCGAGCAGTGCGCTGGCGGCTGCGACGAAAACCTCGCTGCGGGTGGCTGTCATCTCCATTGTTGCGGCTATGCCACAGGTCGCGACGAATGCGCCAGCGCTTTGCGCGCCGTCCGGGCCGGGGTTAAGCCGCCGTTCAATCGCTCGCGCTAGTGCTGCAGGTCTCGCGCGCTGGGGTGGACGCGTTCGAGACCATGCGAACCGAGGAGGGCTCCCGGGCATCAATGCCGAGCTTGTATGCCATTGCAGCGCCATTTGCGCTGATCCTGCCGCTGATCGGACAGAGCGCGGCGGTACCCGTCGCGTTGGCGGGAGGCGAGCTTTCGCCCGTGGGCGAGCAGGATTCCCCCGAGCAGCCATCTCCTTCGATCCAGCAGGACCGTATCACCCCTGTCGCCGGGGTGGCCAATCCGCTCAACGCGCTGCGCGACAGCCAGATCGTGCGGCAGGTGCGGATCGAGCAGCGGGTGATCGTGCGGATCTCCCCGGCCCGCGGCGAGAACCGCAACAATCTGCTCGCCTCGCTCCCCCAGCAATCGATCACGACCAAATTCGAAGAGCGCAAGATGGAAAAATGCGTGCCGGTATCGGGCATTGCGGGGGTCCAGACCGGCAGCGGCAACCGCCTGTTGCTGTTTCTGCGCGATCGGCGGATCGTCACCGCAAATCTCGAAAAGTCGTGCCGCGCGCGCGATTTCTACTCGGGCTTCTATGTCGAGAAGAACAAGGACGGGAAACTCTGCGTCGATCGCGACAAGCTGCAATCGCGCACCGGTGCCAAGTGCGAAGTCGAACGCATGCGGCAATTGGTCGCGGTCAAGGAATAGCGGCGGCCTTCGCAACCGCGATCGACCGTAAGCCGGATTCCTTGACTTTCGCCACGATTTGGGACTAGTCGCTCGGCCGATCGCGGCACATTTCGCGATCGCTAGATTCTGGCACGCTTCGGCTGCCCGCTACCCGGAAAACACGCACCCCATGAATTTCGCCGATCTCGGCCTCTCACCCGAATTGCTCAAAGCCGTCGATGATGCCGGCTATACCGAACCGACGCCGATCCAGGCCGAGGCGATCCCGGCCGTCCTGATGATGAAGGACCTGATCGGCATCGCCCAGACCGGCACCGGCAAGACCGCCAGCTTCGTGCTGCCGATGATCGACGTGATGGCGGCCGGTCGCCGCCGCGCGCTGATGCCGCGTTCGCTGATCCTCGAACCGACCCGCGAGCTTGCCGCGCAGGTTGCCGAGAATTTCGAGAAATACGGCCAGAACCACGACCTCAAGATGGCGCTGCTGATCGGGGGCGTGCAGATGGGCGACCAGATCAAGGCGCTGAACGAAGGCGTCGACGTATTGATTGCGACGCCGGGCCGGATGATGGACCTGTTCGAACGTGGCAAGATCCTGCTTTCGGGCTGTGAACTGCTGGTGATCGACGAGGCCGACCGGATGCTCGACATGGGGTTCATCCCCGATATCGAATTCATCTGTTCGAAGCTGCCCGAAACCCGCCAAACGATGCTTTTCTCGGCCACGATGCCGCCGCCGATCGAGAAGCTGGCGAAGAAGTTCCTCAACAATCCCAAGCGGATCGAGGTCAGCCGCCGCGCCTCGACCAACGAGAACATTACCGCTTTCAAGATTCCGGTGAAGAGCCGGCAGAAGCGCGAAACGCTAGAATGGCTGCTCGCCAACGATCAGGTCGAAACCGCTATCATCTTCGCCAATCGCAAGACGACAGTGCGCGATCTCAACAAGCACCTGCAGAAGCGTGGCTTTGCCAGCGGCGAAATCCACGGGGACATGGACCAGTCGAGCCGGATCCAGGAGCTCGACCGATTCAAGGCGGGCGACGTGAACATCCTCGTCGCGTCCGACGTCGCGGCGCGCGGGCTCGACATCAAGGGCGTTTCCCACGTCTTCAACTTCGACACGCCGTGGCACCCGGACGATTATGTTCACCGGGTCGGACGGACGGGGCGGGCTGGGGCCAAGGGTCGCGCCTTTACCCTCGTTTCCGACGAGGACGCCGAAGCAATCTCCAATGTCGAGAAACTCACCGGCGCCAAGATCAAGGTGTTCGGCAAGGACGACGTGCGGGTCGAACTGGCGCATGCGGGACAACAGGCCGCCGACGCTCCCAAGGATCGCGACGAAGCGAAGCCCCGGCGCTCTCGCGAACGCAAGCGGGACGACAGCGACGATGCACCGAAGAAGCCGCGCCGCGAGCGCGCCGCACGCGAGGACAAGCCGGAACGCAAGCCCAGAGCGCGCCGCCGCGACGAAGACGACGAACCAGTCGCGCCGGGCGAATGGAACGGACCCAAGCCGGGGTTCCTGGACGTGGGGCTGGGGTAGGTTTTTGCCGGTGCTGCAATCCTGGTCGGCGATCAGACCAGCGATCGACGCCAATTAGGCCACAATCGAGATCCCGATCGCGATTCGCGCGGGACAATTCTCGCGCCGCCGGAATTCGACTTTGCCTGCTGTTCCCTTGGCGCTTCCTTCTGTCCATCCGGAAGCCCAAGACCAAAGATCAAATCTCAGAGCCTTCTCAGCGTGGATGGCTTGAAGCGAGCTATTCGATCCGGATCGAGGTCTTCCAGAAAAATCATGATCACCCCACCACCTTCACGAAGCTGTCGATCACGCGTTTCTCGCCGGCATCTTCGAACTCGATGGTGAGCTTGTTCCCCTCCTGATCGATCACGCATCCGGTGCCGAACTTGTCGTGGTGCACCATTGCGCCGATGGCGATGTCGCTACGGGGCTGGGCGGCGAAGCTGGCGGCCGAGCGGCCCGGTTCGGCCACGCGCTGCTGGCGCGGTTCGTATCCGGTCGCGATCGCGCGCTGCCAACCGGGGCCGCGCGCCTGCGCACGATCCGGACGGTCGCGGGCGACATGCGCGAACGGGTCCTCGTTCTCGCTCCAGTTGGCGCGCCACAGAGAGGCGCCACCGGTCAGCGTCGTCTCCTGTTCGATATGCTCCTCGGGCAGTTCCTCGATGAAGCGCGAAGGGATCGAGCTGATCCACTGGCCGTAGATGCGCCGGTTGGCGGCGTGCAGGATGATGCAGCGTCGTCGTGCGCGCGTGATCGCGACATAGGCGAGGCGGCGTTCCTCTTCGAGGCTGGCAAGCCCGCCTTCGTCGATCGCGCGCTGGCTGGGGAACACGCCTTCCTCCCATCCGACGCAGAACACGTGGTCGAACTCGAGTCCCTTGGCGGCGTGGATCGTCATGATCGTGACGGTTTCCTCCTCGTCCCCGCGATCGTTGTCCATCACCAGCGCGACATGTTCGAGGAAATCGCCGAGCGTCTCGTATTCCTCCATCGCGCGCGCGAGTTCGGAGAGGTTCTCGGCGCGGCCGGCGCTTTCGGCCGAGCGGTCGTTCGCCAGCATGTCGTTGTAGCCGGTTTCCTCGAGCACCAGCCGAAGCAGGTCCGACGGTGTCATCGCTTCCGCTGCCTCGCGCCAGGCGAGGAACTGCCGCATCAGCCCGCCGATCGTGTTTGCCGCGCGCTTGGGCAATTCGTCGCTGTCGGCCAGTTCGAGTGAGGCAGCAGCCAGTGGCAACCCGGTGCGCCGCGCATGCTGGTGCATCTTCTCGAGCGTTTTCGCACCAAGCCCGCGCTTGGGCTGGTTGTAGATCCGCTCGAACGCGAGATCGTCCTGCGGCTGCGCGATCACCCGCAGATAGGCGAGCGCATCGCGGATCTCGGCGCGTTCGTAGAACCGGAAGCCGCCGATGATCCGGTAGTTGACGCCGATCTGGATGAAACGGTCTTCGAACTCGCGGGTCTGATATTGCGCGCGGACGAGGATCGCGACCTGATCGAGCGGGGCGCCTTCGCCTTCTAGCCGTTCGATCTCTTCACCGACCCGGCGCGCTTCCTCGGGCGCGTCCCAGACACCGATTACGCGGACCTTGTCGCCGCCATTGGCTTCGGTCCACAGTGTCTTTTCGTGGCGTTCGCTGTTCGCCCGGATCAGGCCCGACGCCGCGCCGAGGATATGCGGGGTCGAGCGGTAGTTTTGCTCCAGCTTGACGACATGCGCACCGGGGAAATCCTTCTCGAACCGCAGGATGTTTGCAACTTCGGCACCGCGCCACGAATAGATCGACTGGTCGTCGTCCCCCACGACGCAGATGTTCTTGTGCTCCTGCGCGAGCAGGCGCAGCCACAAATACTGGACTGCGTTGGTATCCTGGTACTCGTCGACGAGGATATACTTGAAGCGCTTCTGATAGTCCGCGAGCACATCGTGATGTTTGCGGAAGATGTTGAGCATATGCAGCATCAGATCGCCGAAATCACAGGCGTTCAGCGCCTTCAAGCGCTCCTGATACAACCGGTACATCGCCTGTCCGCGTCCGTTGGCATAGCTTTCGTTGTCCACCGCATCGAGATCGTCGGGATTGAGCCCGCGATTCTTCCAGCGGTCGATCAGCCCGGCGAGCTGGCGCGCGGGCCAGCGTTTCTCGTCGAGATCGCTGTCCGTAATGAGCTGCTTGAGAAGCCGAAGCTGATCGTCGGTGTCGATGATCGTGTAGTTCGATTCGAGCCCGACCAGCTCGGCGTGGCGGCGCAGCATCTTGGCGCAGATCGAGTGGAACGTGCCGAGCCACGGCATGCCTTCGACCGCCTGCCCCAGATGCTCCGCGACCCGCCCGCGCATTTCGCGTGCGGCCTTGTTGGTGAAGGTGACACACAGGATCTGGCTCGGCCATGCACGGCGGGTCGCGACGAGGTGCGCAAGGCGCGATGTCAGCGCGGCGGTCTTGCCCGTGCCCGCGCCGGCCAGCATCAGCACCGGCCCCTCGGTCGTCAGTACCGCCTCGCGCTGGGGCGGGTTCAGGCGCGCCGCATAGGGCGGGGGGCACCGGGATCGTGCGGGGTGGGCAGCGGGTTACTCATGGCAATCTGGTGAACAAGTAGAGAACGAACCATCGTTCGGCAAGTCGTGTCGGCCGAATTCCAGATGCCCGTTCCCCAGCCCTTTCGGCTCATTTTTTTTCGTGCGAATCCAATCTCGACCGGTAGGCGAAGTCGCCTTGACGCGGTTTCGCCACGCATCTCGCCACGACGTGCATCGCGTGGGGCGCGAGGCCCGCCCAAGGCTGGGCGCGGGCCGGACTCGCAGGCATAAGGGTCGCGTGCGGACGGAGGGGATCCATGCCGCCGGACAGGTCGCGTTCGGCCACGCTTGGGACCATTCATACGGAGAATCCCATGCGTAAGACTACAATGTACCTGATCGGAGCTTCCCTCGCCGCATCCGCGGCGCTGGCCCCGACCACCCTTTCCGCCCAGGACGATTTGCCCGGCGAGGAGGTCTCGCTGACCGCCGAGCAGCAGGCGGAATACGACGGCTGGCCGCCCGACATGCAGTCCGCCTACATGACGTGGCCCAATGAAACCAAAGGCTATTACTGGTCGCTGACCCCCGAACGGCAGGGGCTGTTCTGGCGCCTCAGCGATGACGACAAGCTCGCCCTGACGGCGATGACCGGTCCGGAGCGCGACACCGCCTGGCAGAATATCGAAGCACGAGCGAGCGGTGGAAGTGCCGAACCGCCGACCGAGGAACCTGCTGCGCCCGAAGACCAGTAAGCCCGCGCCCTCCGCGCGTTGGTGGTCGCGCGCGGATCAACCGGGTGGAGTGTCCGGATCGGTACGGTCGGGTTCCAAGCGCAACAGCGTGAGCTTGCCTTTGCCGATCCGGCGCTCAACCTCGGTTTCCAGACCCTGCACCGTGACCGTCTCCGTCGCAGCGGTCTCTACCGCGATCCACGTTGCCGGACCGATCCAGCCCAGCCGTAACAAACGGTCGAGCGCAACGGCGCCCGCGCCGGTGCGATAGGGCGGGTCGATCAACAGCACATCGTATGGTTCGCTCGCAGCGCGCAGGTGAAGGACCGAGCCGGCTTCGATTGTGGTCTTCTCGCGCGCGTCGAACGCGGCGATGTTGCTGCGTATCGCATCGAGCGCCGCGCGATCCTGTTCCACGAACAGGCAATGTGCCGCGCCGCGCGACAGGGCTTCGAGGCCGAGCGCGCCCGAACCGGCAAACAGATCTGCAACCCGCAATCCGTCAAAATCGCCGAGGCGGCTGGTCAGCATCGAAAAAAGCGTCTCGCGCGTCCGGTCCGCTGTGGGCCGCGTCGCGTCGCCCTTGGGCGCAACCAGCTTTCGCCCGCGCCATTCGCCCGCGATGATCCTCATTTCTCTCGCTTCTTGAGCGTGCTCAGGAATCGCCCGAGGTCCTGCTTGCGGATCGCCGCTGCCTGGCCACGCGGCAAATCGCCCAGCTGGAAGGGGCCGTAGGCGGTGCGGATCAGGCGGTTCACCTTCAGTCCCAGATATTCGAGCACGCGGCGCACCTCGCGGTTCTTGCCTTCGGTGATGGTCATCTCGATCCAGTTGTTCTTGCCCGAACTGCCATGTTCGAGATTTGCGTCGATCGAACCGTAGCGAATGCCATCGATCTCGACGCCTTCCGCCAGCGCTTCGAGCTGGGCCTGCGACACGTCGCCGAAGGCGCGCGCGCGATAGGTTCGCGGGATCCCCGTAGCGGGAAGCTCCATCTGGCGCTTGAGCCCGCCATCGTTGGTGAGCAGCAACAATCCTTCGGTGTTGAGATCGAGCCTGCCGATCGGCATCAGGCGCGGCGTCCCCTTCGGCAGGGCATTGACCAGCGCCGAATAGATCGTCGCGCGCCCCGCAGGATCGCGCTCGGCGGTGATGAGGCCAGTTGGCTTGTGAAACGCGAACAACTGCGACGATTCGGGTTCAGCGACCGGTTTGCCATCGACGCTCACGCCCTTGAGGCTGGTGAGGAAGGTCGCGGGCGTGGTCACCGGCTTGCCATCGATCGTGATGCGCCCGGCGTCGATCATCCGTTCGATCTCGCGCCGACTGGCGATGCCCGCGCGGGCGAGCAACTTGGCGATGCGATCGCCTTCGGGGCGATCTTCGGATTGGTTGGGGTTGGTCGGCATGGAGCGCGCCTAGGCGCTCAGTTCACCTCCCGCAAGGCGTCCTGCACGATCGCGTCGAACCGCGCGATCCCGCTTTCGAGCGTGCCGAGCGTCAGTTCGCGGATCACGCCCGATTCGAGGCCCTGCTGGCCGAGTTCGGCGGCGCGGAAATCCTCGCTCGCGAACACCCCGCCATCGAGTAGTTGCCAGCTGCGTTCCCAGTGATCGCGCGCCTTGTCGGAGGTCGGCTCTTCGGGGATCAGCATGAAATCCTCGACCAGCGTCAGGTTGTGAGCCTGCGGCATCAGCACCATGACGTTGACGTAATCGGGGCTGGGCACGATCACCGTGCCCGGCAGCAGCTGGTAGGCGAAGGTCACGACCTTGCGCATCTCGGCCATGTCGGTGAGATCGACGCGTTCCATTTCTTCCAGCCGCCCGACTGCCGAGCGCATGTGTGGCCCGATCTCGTCGCCGGCGGTCACCCCGTCCTTGAAAAACGGCCCGATCGTGTTCGCGTGGAGCCGGGTGACATGATAGCTTTCGAGAAAGGCGTCCATGATCAGCTTCCAGTTGCCCGCGACCGTGTGGGTCTTGCGGCGGAAGAGCCAGGCGCTGTCCATCCCGAAGGCGTGGAAATCCTCGCCGAGCCGCTTGGCATCGGCGAAGTCGGCACCCTCTTGTGGGGCGAACCAGATCAGCCCGCCCGCCTCGCAGCTTGGCAGCTCGACAAGACCGTGTTCCGCCTTGTCCATGCCTGGAAAGGTTTCCGGGCGAGGCAGCGCAAGCAGCTTGCCGTCGAGCTTGTACGTCCAGGCGTGGTAGGGGCACACCAGCCGCTTCGCGCATTGCACCTCGCCGCCTTCGACCAGGCGCGTGCCGCGGTGGCGGCAGACATTGAGGAACACATGCGCCTTGCCTTCGGCGTCGCGGGTGATCAGCAGCGGGCGTCCAGTATTATCGTGCGGCACCGCCATGCCGGGCTCGGGCAGCAGCGCGCTTGGCACCAGCACTTGCGGCAACCGGTCGAACAGCGCCGATTTCTCGCGTTCGAAATGCGCGGGGTCGGTATAGCGGCTGGCGGGGACCGTGCCGATCGTATCGCTTGTGCGCGGCTTGCCCTGCCTGATCGCGTCGGCAAGTGCCAGCTGGGCCCGTGTCGGGCGCAGGGCAGGCGTATCTGTTGTGGACGCATTCATCGCGGCGTTCCTATTCCTCTCATCCGCAGCTAGTGTTGCAGACAATTTCCGATCGCGAAAGGACGACGATCAATGGCTGAAGCTGCCGTGGTTCAAAAACCCAGTGCATGGCGCGCGCTGGGCGTCGCGCTCACCAACCGCAAGACCTTTTTCATGCTGGTGTTCGGGTTTGCCAGCGGCCTGCCGTTCGCGTTGTTCCTGGGCACGCTGTTCGCGTGGTTGACCGAGGCCGAGGTCGATCTCGAAACGATGGGAATCTTCTCGCTGATCGGGCTCGCCTATGCATTCCAGTTCCTGTGGTCGCCGTTGATCGACAAGGCCGATCTGCCGCTGCTGCGCAAACTGGGCAAGCGCAAGCAGTGGATCGTGCCGATGCAGATCGCGCTGGGCGTGATCCTCGTGACGATGAGCGTGCTCGAGCCGCGTACCCAGCTCGGCTGGTTCTCGCTGCTCGCCGGGATCGGTGCCTTCGCCAGCGCGACGCAGGACATCGCGATCAACGCCTGGCGCATCGACGTGGCCGACGACAAGGCGACGATCGACATCCTCTCCACGGTCTACCAGATGGGTTACCGCTTCAGCTCGCTGGTCGGCGGCGCGCTGGGCCTGATCATAGCGGCGCGGATCGGCTGGCCTGAAACCTACATGATGATGGGCGCGATCCTGCTGGGAGCGGGCTTCATCGGGTTGTTCGCCCCGAACGCGGAAGGCGATGCGCTCGCGACCAGCGAAGTCGCCGACGAGCAGGTGCTGGCGCTGCGCAAGGCGGGCGAGCTGAACCCGAACATTCGTGGCCGCGCGCTCGGCCTCGTCGGCCTGCTGTGGGCGATCGCGATAGGCGTGGTGCTGACATTCATGATCATGTCGATGACCTACGCGCCGGAAGACCGCCCCAATCCGACCGAGTTCACCCGCAATTTCGGCCCGTGGATCATCGTTGCGACCATCATCCTCCCCGCGCTCATCGCCGGTTGGCTTTCCGCGCAGAAGCGCGAGGGCAGGCACGTGCTGACCGAGGACGCGCCGCCGGTGAGCGGCGGGGCCTATGCGCTCGACCATCTCTATCGTGCGCTGGTGCTGCCGCTGGTCGAGTTCGTCGGGCGGATGGGCTGGTCGCTGGTGCTGATCCTGGCGGTGGTGCTGACCTATCGCATCTGCGACGCGATCTGGGGTACATTCGCCTACCCGTTCTATCTCGGCGAATTGAAGTACACCAACGATGAGGTTGCCTTCGCCTCGAAGTTCTTCGGGGTCGGGGCGATCATCGCCGGACTGGCGCTGGGCGGGCTGATGCTGACGACGATTGGACGCATGGCGACACTGCTGATCGGCGGTCTGCTCGCGGCGCTCACCAACCTCCTCTATGCCGATCTCGCGGTCGGCGGCGCGAACATGCAGGCGGTGAGCGATGCGGTCGGCTTTACCTGGGCGATAAGCCAGGTGCCGGTGATCGGCAGCGCCGGGCTCGCGAAGCTGACGATTACGATCGCCTTCGAAAACCTCGCGATCGGGATCGCGGGCGCTGCCTATATCGCGTGGCTCAGTTCGATCGTCTCGAAAAAGTTCAGCGCGGTGCAATATGCGCTGCTGTCGTCGCTGACGCTGCTGGTCGGCACCCTCGGTCGCGGCGCGCTGGGCGAGATGATCGAGAACCAGGGCTATTTCGACGTGTTCGTGCTGACGACCTTTATCGGCCTCGCCGCATCGGTGCTGGTCTGCCTTGAATGGTATCGTCAGGTACGGGCCGGCAGCGAAGCCGGCATTATCGCGCCCGAGGCGCAGCCGGCAGAGTGAAGCCTGTCGGCCCCGTGGAGCCGGTTGCGCATTCAGGGCGCCGCGATCTTTGGCAAGCCGCTCTTCCGTATCTTGAAAAGGAGCCGCTCGGCGCGTTCTTCCTCGGCGTCTCGTCCGGTTTTCCTTACGCGATGATCGGAGCGACGCTGACCACGCGGCTGGCGCAGGACGGGATCGACAAGGCCACCGTCACCGCCTTCACGCTGGCGTTCCTGGTCTACAATCTGAAGGTATTCTGGGCGTGGATCGTCGATGGTGTGCGGCTGCCGCTGCTGGGGAGCATGGGGCAGCGGGTGTCGTGGATGATCCTTGCCGGGCTGCTGGTGATCGCCTCGGTGGTCAATCTCGCGCTGGTCGATCCCTCCGAAAGCCTTCTTGCAACTATCGTCGCGGCGGTGCTGGTCGGCGTGGCCGGGGCGACCTTCGATATCGTCATCGACGCCTACCGGATCGAGATCCTGAAGCCGTACCAGCTCGGTACCGGCTCGGGCATGAACCAGTATGGCTGGCGGGTCGGATCGGCCGGCGCGGGGGCCATCGCGCTGGTGGTGGCGGCGCGATACGGCTGGAGCGCGGCGTATCTGTCCTGCGCGGCGCTGGCACTCCCGGCCATGCTGACCGCGCTGATCCTCGGCGAACCGGCTCGGCACAAGGTCGAGAGCATGCAACGCGGCCTGGCGGAGATATGGCACTCGATCGCAGGGCCGTTCGCGGAGTTCTTTTCGCGACACGGCGCATGGCTCGTCCTCGCCTTCATCCTCGTCCACAAGATCGGCGACACGCTTGCGAACCTGACCTTCCGCCTGCTGTTCGACGACCTCGGCTTCAGCAATGACGAGATCGCGATCTACGATGTCGGCGTGGGCTTCTGGGCCTTCATGGTCGGAATCTTTGTCGGCGGGATCATCTATGCGCGGCTGGGGCTCAAGCACTCGGTGCTGATCGCGCTGGTGCTGATGGCAGTCTCCAACCTGGGTTTCGCCGTGCTGGCGGTGGCGGGAAAGACCAATCTCGGCCTCGCTTCCGCGATCGGGTTCGAGAACTTTGCCAGCGGCTATGGCGGCGTGGTGGTGGTCGCCTATTTTTCGGCGCTGTGCGACCTGCGCTTCACCGCCACACATTACGCGATGATCAGCGCGGCGGCGAGTATTGTCGGGCGGGTGCTGACCGGCACCACTGCGGGCGGGCTGATCGAATGGGCCGGCTATGTGAACTTCTACCTGCTGACGACGCTGCTGGCGGTGCCGGGGATCGTGCTGTTCGCTTGGATGATGCGCACCGGGCTGGTGGACGAGGCGCTGGGCTCGGCTGGGAGGGACACGAGCGAGGCCAAATAATCCCCTCCCCGTGGGGAGGGGAGTTAGGTGGGAATCTCATCGTTGAGTCGTAGTGCCTCGCCCGCAAGATAGAGCGAGCCCGCGATCAGGATCGGCCGCCCGTCGCTGGGCAGGTTAAGCAACGCTTCTTCGAGGTCCGACGCAGCGCGTGCATCGGGGCCGAAGGCTTCGGGCGGATGGCAGTCGTGATCGGGCACCGGGACGATAGTCAGGCTGAGCACCTTGTCGCCCAGCGGATCGAGCAGCGCGCGCGGATTTTTGTTCTCGAGCATGCCGACGACGAGGTGGATCGGCTCGTCGAAGAAGGCCGCGATTTGTTCGCCGGCGCTCGGGTTGTGGCCACCGTCCAGCCAGACGGTTTGGTCCGAAGCGAGAGCGGTGAGCGGGCCTTCGGACAAGCTCTGCATGCGAGCGGGCCATTTGGCTTGCCTCGCGCCTAGCGAGACTGCCTTGTGGCCAACCGGCAGTTTGTCCTGCGCCAGCAGCATGGTGATCGCCAGACCCAGGTTTTGCAGTTGATGGTCGCCTACGAGCGCAGGCACCAGCTGAAACATGTCATCCCAATCGCGAACATAATAGGCCCTGCCTTCCTCGATGTGGAAATCGAGGAAACTCTCCTGAAGGACAGCGCCGGTGCGGTCGGCAGCCGCTCGGATCGCAGTCTGCGCCTCTAGAGGGTAGCGATCTCCCAGTGTCACCAGCGGCACGCCCAACTTGGCGATTCCCGCCTTCTCGAACGCGATGCGTGCCATCGGCTCGGTCGGCACGCCGTCCTCCGGCGCGAGCAGGAACCGCTCGTGGTCCAGCCCCAGCGCCGCGATCCCGCAGGCGGCCAGCACCTCCGGCTCCAGCACATTGGTCGCATCGAAGCGTCCTCCCAGGCCGACTTCGACCACACAGGCATCGGCCGGTTCGCGACTGAAGGCGAGGAAGGCGGCGGCGATGGTGACTTCGAAGAAGCTGGGGTGGAGGTCCTCGCCTGCATCGAGCACCTCTTCCAGCAGCGCAGAAAGCGCCCCGTCCGAGATCAATTCACCGGCGATCCGGATTCGCTCGTTGTAGCGCACCAGGTGTGGCGAGGTGGTGACATGGACGCGGTACCCTTGCGCCTCCAGCATTGCCCTCAGGAATGCGCAGACCGAGCCCTTGCCGTTGGTCCCGGCGATGTGAAACACCGGCGGCAGTTTGCGGTGCGGATTGCCGAGGCGGTCCAGCAGCGCGCGGATCGTCTCAAGTCCGAGCCGCCCTTGGGGCACGCTCAAAGCGCTCAGCCGGTCGAGCTGGGCCTGGACGCGTGGGTCGGATGATTTGCCGAAATCCATTAGCCGCGTCTCGTCATTGCGAGGAGCGCAAGGCGACGCGGCAATCCATCTTCAAACGAATCGCCCGAGGGCAATGTCGGATGGTGGATTGCTTCGCCTGCGGCTCGCAATGACGATGTCTCCTTAAGCAGCTATGCGCGGCTGCAGGTAATCCAGCACTCTCGCCAGCGTCGCCTTCAGCTCGCTGCGCGGGACAACCATGTCGACCATGCCGTGCTTGTGCAGGTACTCGGCGCGCTGGAAACCTTCGGGCAACTGCTCGCGGATCGTGTCCTGGATCACCCGCTGGCCCGCAAAGCCGATCAGCGCGCCCGGCTCGGCAATGTGCACGTCGCCCAGCATGGCATAGCTCGCGGTGACGCCGCCGGTGGTCGGGTCTGTCAGCACGACGATATAGGGCAGGCCCGCGGCCTTGAGCCGCCGCGTCATCACGGTTGCGCGCGGCATCTGCATCAGGCTCAGAATGCCCTCCTGCATCCGCGCGCCGCCTGCCGCCGTCACCACGACATAGGCGCATTTGCGCTCCAAAGCGCGCTCGGCCCCGTTGCAGAACGCCTGGCCGACCGCCATGCCCATCGATCCGCCCATGAAGTGGAAATCCTGCACCCCGATTACCGCGGGCGTACCCTCGATCGCACCCGACCCCACGGTGAACGCGTCCTCATGCGGGTTGGCCGCGCGCGCCGCCTTGAGCCGGTCGATGTACTTCTTGCTGTCCTTGAACTTGAGCGGGTCTTCCTCGACCTTGGGCTGCGGCAGCAGCTCGAACCCGGGATCTAGCAGCAGTTCCAGCCGCCGGTCCGCCCCAATCCGCCCGTGATGCTCGCAGCGCGGGCAGACGTTGAGGTTGTCCTCGTATTCCTGGACGAACAGCATCTCCTGGCATGAGCTGCACTTGATCCAGAGATCTTTCTCGGTGCTCTTCCTTTCCGAGCCGAAGCCCAGCGAAGTGCGGACGCGGGTGAACCAGTTCATGCTTCAGTACCTAATCCCAAAAGATCGTCATTGCGAGCCGCAGGCGAAGCAATCCATCTTCTGACGTTGATTTCAATTGCGACGTCGGTCGATGGATTGCCGCGTCGCCCTGCGGGCTCCTCGCAATGACGAGGTCAGGATTCGCTTTGCATGGCCGCAACCATGCTCGCGGTCAATTCCTGCAGCCTCGCAGGCGCGTCCTTGCCAAATTCGCCGACCAGATCGACGAAAGCCGAACCGACGACGACGCCGTCGGCCACCTTGGCGATCTCCGCGGCCTGTTCGGGCGTGCGCACGCCGAATCCGACCGCGACGGGCAGGTCGGTCGATTGCTTGATGCGGGAGACATTGGTCTCGATCGAGTCGATCGCGGCCTGCTGCTTGCCGGTGATGCCGGCGACAGAGACGTAGTAGAGAAACCCTTCACTGCCTGCGATCACCGCCGGGAGCCGAGCGGCGTCGGTTGTCGGGGTGGCGAGGCGGATCGGAGCGATCCCTTGTGCGCGCAGGGCCGGGCCGAGCGCGTCGTCTTCCTCGGGCGGAATGTCGACACAGATGATTCCATCGACGCCTGCCTTGGCGGCAGCATCGGCAAACCATTCCGGCCCGCGCCGGATCATCGGGTTGGCGTAACCCATCAGCACCAGCGGCACGTCCGGGTGGCGCGCGCGAAAGTCGGTTGCGATCTGCAGCACATCGGCGGTGGTGGTGCCTGCACCCAGCGAGCGCAGGTTCGCTGCCTGGATCGCGGGGCCATCGGCCATCGGATCGGTGAACGGCATGCCGAGCTCGATCACGTCAGCGCCGCCGGCGACGAGTGCATCAAGATTGGCCGCAGTGTCGCCATCGCCAGCAGTGATGAAGGCGACGAAAGCGGGGTGGGGTTTGGAGAAGGTGGTGGAGAGGCGGGTCATTCTTGGTTCTTCGACTCGTCGATAACGGTTTTTGCCCATTGAAATGAGGCAATTACAAACGCAATTCCGAACGAAATCGCAGTGTCGAACGCAGTTATCTCAATCGGGAGATTACGGAATACATGGTCCAATAGCTCTCTCAGGATCAGAATTAGGATTCCGCCCGATACTCCAACTACTAGAAACCGTAGCAACCTGTTCCTCAATGGCTCAATCCGGTTCGATTATGGTCCTCGTCGCCCCGGACTTGATCCGGGGCAAGGCTTCTTTGGCTTGGAAAGTAGAAAGCCTGATCCCGGCTCAAGGCCGGGATGACGGTGGTGGTTTTACGCCGGGTCATTTGGTCTTGGTTTCTGCTTTCGCTGCCTGGCGACGTCTTCGCCATTCGTTGAAGGAAGAGATTGAGGCCGCCACTACAGCCGCCCAAACGAAAGTACGAACTTCAAAACCTTCTTCTGCCATAAGCCCGCGCAACATGGTGAGAACCAAGAAGAGTAGTAGGAATTCGAATAGCCACTGTCTCCACCTAGGAAACCTCGGTTGTTGCCGGGATCGGACCAAACGTTCCTTCTTCCTTTCCCTAGCCCGAGCCTTGCTCAAATCTCCACCCCAAGCTTTTCAGCCACGGTGAAGATGTCCTTGTCGCCGCGTCCGCACAGATTCATCAGGATGATCTGATCCTCGCTCATCTGTTTGGCGCGCTCGGCCACCGCCGCAATCGCGTGCGACGGTTCCAAAGCCGGAATGATCCCCTCGGTGCGGCACAGCAGCTGGAAACCGTCCAGCGCCTCGTCGTCAGTGACGGCAGTGTATTCGACCCGCCTGCTTTCCTTGAGCCATGCGTGCTCGGGGCCGATGCCGGGATAATCCAGACCGGCGCTGATCGAGTGGCCTTCGGTGATCTGGCCGTCCTCGTCCTGCAGCAGGTAGGTCTTGTTGCCGTGGAGCACTCCCGGTGCGCCGCCGAGCAGGCTTGCGGCGTGTTCGTCGCCATCCAAGCCGTGGCCCGCTGCTTCGACGCCGAGCATCTTGACTTCCGGATCGTCGAGAAACGGGTGGAACAGGCCCAGCGCGTTCGATCCCCCACCGATGCAGGCGACGAGCAAGTCGGGAAGCCGACCCACGCGCTCGAGCATCTGCGCGCGCGCTTCGGTGCCGATCACGCTCTGGAAGTTGCGCACCAGCTCCGGATAGGGGTGCGGGCCTGCCGCCGTGCCGATGATGTAGAAGGTGTCGTGGACATTCGCGACCCAGTCGCGCAGCCCTTCGTTCATCGCATCTTTCAGCGTCGCGCCGCCGCTGGTGACTGGGACGACCTCCGCGCCGAGCAGCTTCATGCGGAAGACGTTGGGCGATTGCCGCTTCACGTCCTCTGCGCCCATGTAGATCACGCAGGGCAGGCCGAACCGCGCGCACACGGTGGCGGTTGCGACCCCGTGCTGGCCCGCGCCGGTTTCGGCGATGATGCGGGTCTTGCCCATCCGGATCGCCAGCAGGATTTGCCCGATGCAATTGTTGATCTTGTGCGCGCCGGTATGATTGAGCTCGTCGCGCTTGAACCAGACCTGCGCGCCGCCAAGCGCCTCGGTCAGGCGTTCGGCGAAATACAGCGGGGAGGGGCGGCCGACGTAGTGTTCGAGCAGGTCGTCAAATTCGGCCGCAAAAGCCGGATCGGCCTGCGCCGCACGATATTCGCGCTCCAGATCGAGGATCAGCGGCATCAGCGTTTCGGCCACGTAGCGTCCGCCGAACTGGCCGAAATGCCCGCGTTCGTCGGGCTGGGCGCGGAAGGAATTGGGAGCGGTTGCCAAAGTCAAGAAATCCGTTCGGGCTGAGCCTGTCGAAGCCCCGTTCTTCACTTCCGGCCCAGCAGGAAAAGAAAAAGTACGGCCCTTCGACAAGCTCAGGGCGAACGGGAATGGTTAGGTGTTTCGAGCCGCTTCGCAGAACGCCGCGATCTTGTCCACGTCCTTGACGCCGGGCGCGCTTTCGAGGCCCGACGAGGCATCGACCAGCTCGGTTCCGGTAGCGCGGATCGCATCGGCGACATTGTCGGGCGTCAGTCCGCCCGCGAGGCCCCACGGAATGCGGTGCTCGAAATCCGCCAGCAATTCCCAACGGAAGGTTTCGCCATTGCCGCCGGGCAGTTTCTTGGCGGGCGCGTCGAACAGCAGCCGGTCGACCGCGCCTTCGAACCGGCGCGAATTGAACAGCGTGTCGCGGTCCTTGACTCCGAGCGCGCGCCACGTTTCGACCCCGGACTTGGTCCGCACCAGCTCGATCCACTCGGGCGTTTCCTTGCCGTGGAACTGGATCACGTCGGGCTTGACCTGCTCGATCACGTTACCGGTCGTCTTCACGTCGGCATTGACCAGCAGCACCACCGCCTTGACCGATGACGGCACCAGTCTGCGCAGCCGCGCGGCATCGTCGAGCGAGACGTGGCGCGGGCTCCTGTCGAAATGGACGAGGCCGACATGCGTCGCACCCGCGCCGACGGCGGCTTCGATGGTTTTGGGCGTCGACAGTCCGCAAATCTTGATCTGGATCGGCATTGTCTTGCTCTAGAGCGTGGCTTCGATTGCCCTTGCTGCGGCTTCGGGATCGTCGGCGCGGCTGATCGGGCGACCGATCACCAGCACGCTGGCCCCGTCGTCGCGCGCCTTGCGCGGGGTGACGATCCGCTTCTGGTCGCCGATGCCGTTGGTGCCGGGACGCAGGCCGGGAACGACGAAGAAACCATCCTTCCACTGCTTGCGTACTTCGCCGACCTCCTGGCCGGAACAGACGATCCCGTCGAGCCCGGCCTTTTCCGCCAGTTCTGCGAGCCGCATGACGTGATCGCGCGGGGAGCCGTCGACCCCGGTGCGCGCCAGATCCTTCTCATCGAGGCTGGTGAGCATGGTCACGCCGACCACCTTGCACCCTTCCGCCGCCGCCGCCTTGGCGTCTTCCATCATCGCGCGGCCGCCGCCTGCATGGATGGTCACGATCGAGGGTTCGTATACGTGGATCGCCTGCATCGCGCCGGCAACGGTGTTGGGAATGTCGTGGAATTTCAGGTCGAGAAACACCGGCAGCCCCATGCGCGCGATCTCGTGGACCCCGTGTCCGCCATGTGCGCAGAAGAATTCGAGGCCGAGCTTAACGCCGCCTATATGCGCCTTGACCTTGTGCAGCAGCGCCTTGGCTGGCTCGATCTGCGGCAGGTCGAGCGCGAGGTAGACAGGGTTGCTCATTCGCGCCCGGCATCCCCGGTTGCAGGCGTCGCTGGCGTCGTCGGCTCAGGTGAAGGGGCAAAGTTATCCACCGGTGCTGCCGGGTCTTCCGCAGGGTTTTCAACAGGGTTGTCCCCAGCCTGCGGGGGCACGGGCTCATGACGCCGTGCGAGCGCGTTCGACTTTGCGGCGCTTTCGAGGCTGCGGATGCGCCGGTTGAGGCTCCACTTTACACTGCGGTGATACAGCCAGGTAGGGACGAGACCGAGGAGGAAGGCGATGATCACCAGCGCAGGGATCTTGGTCTCCAGCACCAGATTGTCCCACAGTGTCACTTCGACCGATTCCCAGTTGAAGAACGAAAAGGCCAGAATCACGAACAGGATCAGGACCCAGATGATGGTGCGGACAATCTGCATGGGAAGCGTTCCCTCTATTCCTCTGCTCTCGCCAGAGACTTAAGCGTTTTGGTTGGCGAGTCTAGCGATTGAGCCGGATTCACCCATGCAGCGGACCTAACCGAAGACCCGTTCGAAGATCGTGTCGACGTGCTTGAAATGGTATTCGAGGTCGAATTTCTCCTCGAGCTCGGCAGCGGACAGCGCAGCGATCACTTCCTCGTCTTGCTTGAGCAGATCGAGCAGCGAGATGATACCGTTGGATTCCCAAACCTTCATCGCATTGCGCTGGACCAGGCGATAGGCGTCTTCGCGGCTGACTCCAGCCTGGGTTAGCGCGAGCAGCACGCGTTGCGAATGGACCAGCCCGCCCATCGCATCGAGATTGGACTGCATCCGATCAGGATAGACCAGCAGCTTCTCAACCACCCCGGTCAGGCGGGCGAGCGCGAAGTCGAGCGTGATCGTCGCGTCCGGGCCGATGAACCGCTCGACCGAGGAATGCGAGATGTCCCGCTCGTGCCACAGCGCCACGTTTTCCAACGCGGGCAGGGCATAGGCGCGGATCATGCGTGCCTGTCCGGTCAGGTTCTCGGTCAGGATCGGGTTGCGCTTGTGCGGCATGGCCGACGAGCCCTTCTGGCCGGGAGAGAAATATTCCTCCGCCTCGAGCACTTCGGTGCGCTGAAGATGCCGGATTTCGACCGCGAGCCGTTCGATGCTGCCTGCAATCACGGCGAGCGTTGCGAAAAACATCGCATGGCGATCGCGCGGGATCACCTGCGTGCTGATCGGTTCGGGGGTGAGGCCGAGCTGCTCGGCGACATGAGCTTCGACCGCAGGGTCGATATTGGCGAAGGTGCCGACCGCGCCCGACACCGCGCAGGTCGCGATTTCCGCGCGTGCGGCGATCAGCCGCTCGCGGCAGCGGTCGAACTCGGCATAGGCCTGCGCGAGCTTGAGCCCAAAGGTCACCGGTTCGGCGTGAATGCCGTGACTGCGCCCGATGGTCGGGGTGTATTTGTGTTCCTCCGCGCGCGTCCTGATCGCTGCGAGCAGCGCATCGAGATCGGCCAGCAGGATGTCCGAAGCACGCGCCAGCTGCACCGACAGCGTCGTGTCGAGCACGTCGGAGGAGGTCATGCCCTGGTGCATGAACCGCGCTTCGTCGCCGACCTGTTCGGCCACCCAGGTGAGAAACGCGATCACGTCGTGCTTGGTCACCGCTTCGATCGCATCGATCGCCTCGACATCGATTTTGGGATCGGTGGCCCACCAGTCCCACAGCGCCTTTGCCGCGCTTTCCGGCACGACGCCGAGTTCCCCCAGTTTCTGCGTGGCGTGCGCCTCGATTTCGAACCAGATGCGGAATTTCGCCTCCGGCTCCCAGAGGGCGGACATTTCGGGGCGGGCGTAGCGCGGGACCATCGACTGAATTCTCCAAGGGTTGGGCCGGGGCGCGGCTACGGTCCGGTGCAGGTGCTGTCAACTCGACTCGACCGACGCGTCGCGTGATCGCGAAACTTGGCGTGTTTCTACATTACAATCGCCCGTCGGTAGGGCACATTCGCGCCAATCGACCGGTCGGAAAGATCGGCGCTTGTCCGGGTCGCTTTCAGAAAGATGGGAGCCACCAATGCCAATCCGGGACGAGCAAGGCAATCAATGTCATCATATCGTACGGCTGCACCTGCGCAGTCTGGGAATGCCGCGCGTTTCCGAATTCAGCGCGCTGGCCAACGCGCAACGAACCTATGGTCCGCACGGCATCTGCATTTCGTTCGAAAGCGGGATGAGCATGCCGCAGGCGGTCGATACCGCAACGCAGTGCGTCGAACTCGTGAACGTGAATGTCGGGACCTGTTTGATGAACCAGGGCACATTCAATCCCACGATGACAGCCCAGCAGAGCGCTATGTTCGGGATCGGAGATATTCAGAGCATTCCGCCCCGAAACATCCTGGCTGTGTGGGTCGAGAATGTTCGCAAGGAAGACGGGACACGCCTCGCCGGTTGCGCCTCGCATCCGGCAGATCGGGGAGCCTGCGTGGTCGCCGCCGCCGGGTCTCTGTGGACGTTGGCGCATGAAGTCGGCCATGTGCTGGGTCTTACGCACGAAAGTGGAACGCGAAATCTTATGAGCACGCCGACGTCAAGCATATCGACGAACCCGCCGGAGCTTTCGGCGAGCCAGGTCGCAACCGTCAAACGTTCCAGGTATTGCCAGCGGGTCTGATTTCCCCAACCCCACCCTCCGTTGTAACCAATCCCGGTTGTGCGCGAACCGGGAGGCAGGAGGACATGCGATGAGCAACCACGGGTTCGGCTCGCCAGCCGGCGCATCGACTGCGTCGGTGCCTGGCCCGGCACCGGGCTGGGGAGAGCGCCTGCGCTCCCTGTATTCGGGCAGCGCCGTGCTGTTTTGGCCCTTTACCGATTTCGCCATGCGCATCTTCATTGCGATCGCGTTCCTGCGATCAGGCTGGGTCAAGGCGTCAGACTGGGACAAGGCGGTCTATCTCGCTGCCGAGGAATACCCGGTCAGCTGGCTTTCCGCTCACGCGGCGGCGGCGACTGGGCTCGCGATCGAGCTGGTCGCTCCTATGCTGCTTGCAATCGGCCTGATGACCCGCCCGGCAGCGCTGGCGCTCGCCGCGCTGACGATCGTGGCCCACACTGTCTACATCCCGACCACCACCAATCTGATGCTGATCGCGATGCTGATCTGGTATCTGGTTTCGGGTCCGGCAGCGATTTCGCTCGACGCACTGTGGGTGCGCGGGTTCACAAGCGGCAAATCGGGTCCCGTCACGCTGGCCGTGCGCGCCGGGGCCTGGCTTCGCGCCCGCGCCGGCCCGCTGGTGGTTGTGGCCATGCGGGTCTGGCTGGGGATCGCGCTGCTTGCGCTGGCAGAGGTCTTCGACCCGCCGATCTGGCTTGCCACGTGGCTGCCGATCACCAGTTTCACCGGATTGCCGGCGTGGCTGGCGATCCTGTTTGCGGTGTTGCTCATCACCGGAACGGCGGCGAGTCCGGTATCCTACGCGCTGACATTCGTGGTGGCCGCGTTCATGATCTCGGGCGTCCATCCGGACGTCACGTTCTACCCGGTGCTGTTGCTGGGCGTGTACGAGGCACGGGGCGCGGGGCCGTGGTCGGTCGATGACCTTGTCGAAGGCTGGCTGCGAAAGCGCTACCCTACGTCGGCGGGCGAGAAGGTGAATATCGACGATCCGGATCTATGGCTCGCAACGCTGAAACAGTGGTGGCGGGGCGGGAGGCGGATCGCCGGGATGCTGGTGTTCAGACGATCCTGAACACCGCTCGCCCGGATGGATCAGGGTTTAGATAAGTCCTTTCGCGCGCAACGAAACGTGTCCTTCGCGCCCGACGATCACATGATCGTGCACCGTCACGCCCAGCAACCGACCGGCCTCCGCAATCCGCTGGGTGATCTGGATGTCGGCGCGGCTGGGCTCCGGATTGCCGCTCGGGTGGTTGTGAACGAGGATCAGGGCGCTGGCACCGAGATCGAGCGCGCGGCGGATGACCTCGCGCGGATGGATCGTCGCCTCGTCGATCGAACCGTCGCCGACGTGGTGATCGTCCATCAGGCGATTCTTGGTGTCGAGATACAGCACACGCACCCGCTCGACCGTCAGGTGCGCCATGTCGATCGCGAGGTAATCGAGCAGCGACTGCCACGATCCGAGCACCGGCTTCTGCACCACCTCGCTGCGCGCCATGCGTCGCGCAGCCACCGCCACGCTCTTGAGCGCCGCAGCGCTCGTTTCGCCGACCCCCTTGACCCGCTGGAGCGCCGCGGGATCGGCATTGAGCACTCCCGCCAGCGATCCGAACTGCTTGATCAGCGCCTTGGCCATCGGTTTCGTGTCACCCTGCTTGATCGCTGCGAACAGCAGGTATTCGAGCACCTCGTAATCGGCGAGCGCCTCCGCACCGCCTTTCAGCAAACGCTCGCGCAATCGGGCGCGGTGGCCTCTGCCGGCAAGCTTGCCCGAATCGGACCCATGCCCCGCCTCTGCGGCGCTCTCCTGACCGAAGTCGAAACTGTCTTCAGCTTGCGGCAAGCATCCTCCCGACAAAGATTATTTGTGCGCGGCATTCATTGCCTTTGGCAAACGTTGCGCGCAAGTGTGGGTCACGATGGCGGCAGCCGAACAAGACAGAGATATCGACAAACGACGGCGATGGTGGCCGCGACGCAAGAGATGGCGGACCGCGATCATCCTGCTCGCAACGCTGCTGATCGTCGGCTCGGGCGCGTGGACCGGGCGCGAACAGATCGCCGGCGACATCATCGACGATGTGTTGCGACAGAACGGCATGACGGCGACCTACGAGATCGTCTCGATCGGGCCGCAGCAGCAGGTGTTCGAAAATCTGGTGATTGGCGACCCGGAAGCCCCGGACTTCACCGCCGAGCGGGTGGTGGTCGATCTCGAATACGGGTTCGGCACGGCTGAACTCGGGCGGATCGCGATCACCGGCGCGCGGCTGTTCGGGACTTTCCGCGAAGGCGAATTTAGCTTTGGCACGCTCGACCCGCTGCTGTTCGCCGAGACCGATGAGCCTGCGGGATTGCCGCCCTACGATGTCAGCATCGTCGATGGCCGTGCGCGGATCGATGGCGACTTCGGCGTGGTGGGGATCAAGCTCGACGGCGAAGGGCCGCTCCAGGATGGCTTCAGCGGGACGATCGCTGCGACCTCCCCGGGAATGTCGGTTGCCGGTTGCCGGTTCGAGGTGGCGACGCTTTACGGTGACATTGCTACGGCCGACGGCGCGCCGAGCTATTCCGGCCCCGTGCGCCTGCGCGGCGGCGAGTGCGACAGCGCACGCTTCGCGCGGCTCGATATCGCGGCGGACCTGTCGCTCGATCGCGAGTTCACGGCGGTTGACGGTGAGTTTGGCCTGACCGGATCGGAACTCAGCGGGTTCGGAGTGGCGGTCGACGCGGTCGGGGGCGACGCGGCACTCAGCTGGGGCGATGGCGGGCTGGCGCTGCGCCACGCGCTGACCGCAACCGCGCTGACATCGCCCTACGGCGATCTTGCCGAGCTCGCGCTCGACGGACAACTTCGCGCGGCCGGCGATCCGCTGCGCAGCGAATGGACCACGCGGATCGAGGGCGAGGGGGCGCGATTGCCGCTCGGAAATCGCTCTGCACTGGCCGAGGCGCGGGCGGCAGCGGACGGTACCTTCGCGGGGCCGTTGCTGGTCAAGATGGAGCGCAGTCTGGCGCGGGCTGCCAATAACGGCAGCATCGTTGCCGATGCGACGGTGCGACAGTCCGGGGACGGCCTGACCCTGATCGTTCCCGAGGCGCGCCTGCGCGGCAGCACCGGCGAGACCTTGGCGGCTGTGTCACGTCTGAGCTGGAGCGCTGGCGGGCGGCTGCGCGCAAACATCGCGACCGGCGGAGAGGGATTGCCCCGCCTCACCGGCCGCATGGAGCAATTGGGCGGCGGCGATCTCGCCCTGCGTCTCGCCATGCAGGAATACCGGGCGGGGTCCAATTGGCTCGCGGTGCCCGAACTGCTGGTGCGCAGCAGCGCCGATGGCAGCCTGAGCTTCGATGGACGGGTTGCGGCCAACGGTGCCGTGCCGGGCGGCGCGGTCGAGCGGCTGGTCGTACCGGTCGAGGGCACATGGTCGCCGGGGAAGGGGCTCGCACTGGGCCGCCGCTGCACCACGGTCAGCTTTGCGCGCCTGTCGTATTACGAGGTCGCGCTCGACGGTCGCCGGATCGCGCTTTGCCCCGAAGCGGGCCGTGCCATCCTTGCTTATGACGACGCGCTCAGCGTCCGCGCGACGACCGGCCGGTTGGCGCTGACCGGGGCGCTGGCGGGATCGCCCCTGAAGCTCGATGCCGATGGTGCATCGTTCGCCTATCCCGGGGTTTTCGGGCTTGACGATCTTTCGGTGGTGATTGGTGCCAGCGGCGAAGCGGTGCGGCTCACCGCCGCGCGGTTCGATGGCAGTATCGACGACACGATCGGTGGCGCCTTTGCCGATGGCACGGCCCGGCTCGACATCGTACCGCTGGACCTCGACGAACTGGCAGGCGACTGGCGCTACGCGGATGGCGTCCTTTCGCTCGATCGCGGGGCCTTTCGGTTGACCGAACGGACGGAGGAGGGGGTGCTTGCGCGCTTCGAACCGCTGTTTGCGCGCGATGCCACGCTCACGCTCGATGGCAACGCGATTGCCGCGCAGGCCGATCTGCGCGAACCCGATGCCGACCGCCTGATCACTTCGGTCGCGATCGCGCACGATCTGGGAAGCGGGACGGGGCAGGCGCGGCTCGATATTCCCGGCGTCCGGTTCGACGACGCGCTCCAGCCCGACCAGCTGAGCTATCTGGCGAGCGGGGTTATCGCCCAGGCTTCGGGGACCATCGCGGGCGAGGGCCTGATCACCTGGACCGCCGACGACATCGCCAGCACCGGCAGCTTCACCACCGACCGGTTCGATTTCGCTGCGGCCTTCGGTCCGGTCAGTTCGGTGCGCGGGACGATGGCGTTTTCGGATCTGCTGGGAATGACGACCGCGCCGGGACAGGTGCTCGAAGTCGGCTCGGTCAATCCCGGGATCGAGGTGATCGGCGGGCGGGTCGTCTTCCAGTTGCGCGACGGACAGGTGCTTTCGGTGGAGGACGCCCGCTGGCCGTTCATGGGCGGAGAGTTGATCCTGCGCCCGGTTACGCTCGATTACGGCGAATCGAACGCGGCACGCTACGTGTTCGAGATCGTCGGGCTCGATGCCGCAAAGTTCATCACGCAGATGGAACTGACCAATGTCAGCGCGACCGGCACGTTCGACGGCACGATCCCGGTGGTGTTCGACACGATCGGGAACGGCCGGATCGAGGAGGGTCTGCTGATTTCGCGATCGCCCGGTGGCAACGTCGCATACATCGGTGAACTCACCTACGAAGACCTTGGCACGATGGGCAATTACGCGTTCCAGGCGCTGCGCTCGCTCGATTACACGCAGATGAGCGTCGGGCTGAGCGGCGATCTTGCCGGGGAGATCATCACCAGTTTCAAGTTCGACGGGATCAGCCAGGGCGAGGGGACCACCCGCAATTTCGTGACCCGCCAGCTGGCCAGGCTGCCGATCCGTTTCAACATCAACGTGCGAGCCGAGAATTTCTACGAACTTTCGACCGTCGTTCGCTCGTTCTTCGATCCCACCTTCCTCGGCAATCCGGTGGATCGCGGGCTGTTCGATGCGCGCGACGGGCGATTCGTTCCGACCAGCCGCAATCCCAGGCCGCCATCCGACGCGCCGGAGCAACCACCCCCGGACGCCGCCGCCGAAGTGATACGCCCCGATGAATCGACCGTTCAACCTCCCGAAAGCGAGGAATTGCCATGAGAGCTGCGAAATTGACCACATCCACGCCCGATGCCAGACACGGATCAACTAGTCAGGCGGGGGGAATGGTGCGGACGACCGGAATGATAGCTGCGGGTGCGGCGATGCTGTCGGCAGGACTGCTGACAGGGTGCATCAATGTCACCGCTCCCGATGAGCCGATCGTGATCGAGCTCAATATCAATATCCGGCAGGAAGTGATTTACCGGCTGGCGGAAGACGCGGCCAACACGATCGACGAGAACGCGGACATTTTCTGATCCGCTGCCATCGCCGGTCGCGCGAAAGGGAAGAGAAATGAATACCATGCGTCAAATCGTTCTGGCCGGTGCTGCGGGCGCGGCCCTGCTGGGTGCCGTCGCGGTGCCAGCGCTTGCGCAGCGCGACCCCGCCTATGCCGCAGCACGCGCAGGGGGGCAGGTCGGCGAACAGCCCGATGGCTATCTCGGCATCGTCGGCGAACGTACGCCCGCGCTTCAGCGGCTGGTCGACGACATCAATATCAAACGCCGCGCGGTCTATTCGCAGAAGGCGCAGGAGAACAGCGCGACGCTAGAGGCCTATGCGCTGACCGCGGGTTGTCAGGCGATCCTGCGTACCGAACCGGGCGAGAAATACATGGCACCCGACGGCACCTGGAAAACCCGCACCAGCGCCGCCCCCGACCGCGATCCGCGTTGTCCGTAAAATTGGTTTTTTGCGCGCCATTCGGCTTGTGGTTTCCTTGCATATGCGTCCGCAGGCCTGATCGGCTGCTGCCTTCCCCGAAGGCGCGAGGATTTCGTTTCGGGGATGCGAAGCGGACAATATCACGTGCGTAATCTGCACAGCCCTGCGGTTGACTTGAACCTACCCCCCTTCTAAGGGGTCCGCGCCCTCGGCGGGCGCTTTGTTTGCGCGTGTCTGCGTTCCATTCTACGGATAGCGGCATGAGTGACGAAAAGCCCGCACGGGAATCCATTGCCGAGGATGCGCGGATCGACGCGCTCGAACGGCGGCTCAAGGCCGCAACCGAGCGCGAAGAGAATCGCAACCGACCGAAAGTGCAGGGGGCCGATGCGAATTATCGCGCTGGCAACCGGGTGCTCGCGGACCTCCTGGGCGGGATTCTCGGCGGAAGTGTGATCGGCTGGGCGTTTGACGCACTGGTCGGTACCACGCCCTGGGGTCTGTTGGCTGGGCTGTTCCTTGGGATCGGCGTCGCCTTCAGAAACATCATTCGTGCGGCGAACACACGCCCCGAGGACCCGGAATAGATCCGGCATCGGGGCGCGTTTCATATCAGGATATCAGGGACCGACAACGTGGCAGCCGAACAGGGCAAAGTCGATCCGATGAAGCAGTTCCAGATCGAGCCGTTGTTCGGCTCGCAAGGCTGGGAAATCGCTGGCTTCAACATCGCGTTCACCAATTCCGCGCTGTGGATGGCGATCACCGTCGTCCTGCTGTGGATCTTCGTGTACGGCGGGATGAAGCGCGAACTGGTGCCCGGTCGCTGGCAGATGGCGGTGGAAAGCTTCACCGGATTCATCGACGACATGCTGGAAGCGAATGTCGGCAAGGAAGGGCGCAAATACGTGCCCTACATCTTCAGCCTGTTCATGTTCATCCTGTTTGCCAACCTGCTCGGCTTGATGCCGATCGGCGTCCTGGGCCTGCACCCGTTCACGTTCACGAGCCACTTCACCGTAACCGGCGTGCTCGCCGTGCTCAGCTTCTCGATCGTGCTGATCGTCGGCTTCTGGAAGCACGGACTCAAGTTCTTCAGCCTGTTCGTGCCGCACGGGACCCCGCTGTGGCTGATGTGGCTGATCCCGGTGATCGAGCTGATTTCCTTCATGGTCCGCCCGTTCAGCCTCGCGCTGCGACTGTTCGTGGCGATGATGGCCGGCCACGTGCTGCTCAAGGTGCTGTCGAGCTTTGTCATCGACAGCGTGAATGCGGGCGCGGTGTACGGTGGCCTGATCGGCGTCCCCAGCTTTGCGCTGATGATCGCGATCAGCGCGCTCGAAATCCTGGTAGCGGGCATCCAGGCTTACGTTTTCGCATTGCTCACGTCGCTCTACATCAACGACGCCGAGCATCTTCACTGAGTTTCACGACTTTTCATTCCAACAGTTTCGAATTCAAAGGAGTTTTCAAAAATGGAACCTGAAGCAGCCAAGCTCATCGGTGCAGGCCTTGCAGCTATCGGCGCCGGTCTTGCCGCAACCGGTGTGGGCAACGTGTTCGGTTCGTTCCTCGAAAGCGCGCTGCGCAATCCGGGTGCGGCCGACGGTCAGCAGGGTCGCCTGTTCATCGGCTTCGCCGCCGCCGAACTTCTCGGCCTGCTGGCGTTCGTCGTCGCGATGATCCTGATCTTCGTCGCCTGACGTCTCCGGGCTGGCGTACCGGGCGGGACGACCGCCCGGTTCCGCCGCCCATCCTGATCATCATCCGCGGACCCGGTCCATGCCCCAGATAGCGCAGCTTGCAGAAACCTATTCCAGCCAGATATTCTGGCTGCTGGTGTTCTTCGGCATCACCTTCTTCCTGATCGGACGGGGGATGGTGCCCAAGGTCATGGGCACGGTCCAGTTGCGCGACAAGCAGATCGCCGACGACCTCGCCGCCGCTCAGGCAGCGCGCGATGCGGCGGATCAGCAGGAAGAGACCTGGCGCGAACGCGAGAACGAGAATCGCGCGAAGGCGCAGGCCCTGATCGCGGAAGCCAAGGCCAAGGCTGCGGCATCGACCGAAAAGAAGGTGGCCAAGGCGCAGGACCGGCTCGACGCCAAGCTTGCCGAAGCCGAAGCGGAGATCGCGGCGGCACGCGCAAGCGCCATGACCGAGATCGAAAGCGTCGCCGCCGAAGCCACACAGGACATCGTCGCCCGGCTCGCCGGGACCACGGTGGATCAGGCGGCGGCCAAGGCTGCCGTGAAGGAGGCGCTCGCCCATGGCTGATATTCTCACCCTGCTCGCCAGCGCTGCCGAAGACGGCAAGGCTGCGCCGTCGGCGCTGTTTCTCGAGGATTATCAGTGGGTCTCGCTGGCCATGCTGGTGCTCATCGCGGTCGTCATCTGGAAGAAGGTGCCGGGCCTCATCACAGGTGGTCTCGACGCCAAGATCGCGCAGATCAAGCAGCAGCTCGACGAAGCCAAGGCCCTGCGCGCGGAGGCCGAAGCCCTGCGCGACGAATATTCGGCGAAGCTCGCGGATGCCGAAAAGCACTCCGAGGCGATGGTCGAGAATGCCCAGCGCGATGCCGAAGCGATCCTTGCCAAGGCCAAGGAAGACTCCGAGCGCATGGTCGCGCGGCGTCAACGGATGGCCGAGGACAAGATCGCCGCGGCGGAACGCGAAGCGGTGGAGGAAGTCCGCGCCCGCGCAGCCGAGGCTGCAGCCATGGCGTCGCGCAAGCTGATCGCAGAGCGGCACGACAGCGCCGCCGACCGCAAGCTGGCGGACGAGGTAATCGCCACGCTCTGAGCGTGCGGCTCAAATCCTGACGAGAAATAGGGCGGTCCTTGCGGGCCGCCCTTTTTCGATCGCATCGTGTGAGTTCTCGCGAACGAGACCGTCCCTCTCCGACTGCCCGAGGTCCCCGACCGCGCGGCGACCCGCAAACCGTCAGGTGCCCGGATCGAACACCACCTTGCCGACCAGTTCGCGCCTCGCCATCGCCTCGAACCCGTCGCGCCATCGGCTCAGGGGTAGCAGGCGATCGATCGCGGGATCGATCCGTCCCTGCTCGGCAAGTTCGGCAAGGGCGCGAATGATCGCCGCCCCCGTTCCGGAAAACGCCGCGCATATTCGCCGGCGCGCAGGCCGACGATGGAGAATCCCTTGATCAGCGGAATGTTGGTCGCGACCTCCGCTATCCTACCGCCGGTGAAGCCGACCACCACCAGTTTGCCGCCGAACGCGACGCAGCGGGTCGATTCATCGAACACGTCGCCGCCCACCGGGTCGAACACGATGTCGCACAAGGCACCGTCGGTGATGGCGGCGACCTGTTCCCTGAAGCGGCCCTGAGACAGGATCACGTGATCGGGCTTGCCAAGCTCGGCAATTCGTCCCGCCTTCGCCTCCACTCCGGTCGCGGCAATCACTCTTGCGCCCAGCGCCTTGGCGAGATCGACCGCCGCGAGGCCGACGCCGCCGCTCGCTCCGTGGATCAGCACCCACTGGCCTTCTCGCAATCCGGACAATTCGACCAGGCCGGTATAGGCAGTCGAATAAGCAGCCCCCATCGCTGCGGCCTGCCCGAAGCTCAGCCGCTCGGGCACGGGCGACAATCCGCGCCCCGGGATGCTGGCGGTCTGCGCGAATGCCCCGATCTTGTTCCCGCCCATCACGCGGTCGCCGGGCGCAAAGCCGCTGTCCGGATCGGCTTCGATTACTTCGCCTGCCAGTTCCAGCCCGCTGATAAAGGGCAGGTCGGGTTTGAGCTGGTATTCCCCGCGCGTCATCAGCAGGTCGGGAAAGTTGAGCGAAGCGGCGCGCACCCTTACAAGCACTTCACCGGGCATGCGCGAAAGCGCTGGCACATCGACCAGTGCGACGCCCGACAGGTCGTCGGACAGGCGTTCGACCATCAGTGCTTGCATCGAACGGCTAGAAATTGTCCTTGGCGGAGCGCAGCGCGGCGAAGGTCTCGTGCGGTTCGCTGCCGCCCCAGCGTGCCATCATGTCCGGATCGTCGGCACGCAGGAACGGATTGGTGGCGAGTTCCCGCTTGAGGACTGTTGGCACCGTGGGTTCGCCGCGCGATCGCTTGTCCTTGATCTCCTCGACATAGGCATGCAGCGCATCGTTCTCGGGATCGGCATGGAGCGCGAACTTGGCGTTCGCTTCGGTGTATTCGTGGGCGCAATACAGCGTGGTGGCGGTCGACATGCGCTTGATCCGCTCCAAGCTGGTCCAGAACTGCTTGGGTTCGCCTTCGAACATCCGCCCGCAACCGAGTGCGAACACCGCATCGCCAACGAACGCGATGCCTTCTTCGACGATGTGATAGGCGATGTGGCCGTTGGTGTGGCCCGACACATCGATCACATTCGCCTGATGCTCGCCGAGATTGACGGTGTCGCCATGGCTTACCACCCGGTCGATCGGAGAAAGCTTTTCGACTTCCTTCGGTGCGATCACCCGCGCGCCGGAGGCGGCAACGATCTCCGCGTTGCCCCCCGCATGATCGGGGTGCCAATGGGTGTTCCAGATATGGGTGATAGTCCAGCCTTTGGCTTCGGCTTGCTTCAGGTATTCCTTGGCATCGGGCGTGTCGATCGCGGCGGTTTCATCCGTGACCGAATTGTGGAGCAGGAATCCGTAATTGTCGGACAGGCAAGGGAATTGGTGGACTGTTAGCATGGATCGCAGTTTACGCTTCCCTGCCGGAATAGGAAAGGCCCGCCTGCATCGCTGCAAGCGGGCCTTTCTGATTGCGCGTGTGCGAGGGAAGGGGCTTATTCGCCCTTCTTGAGCGCTTCGCCCAGGATGTCGCCGAGCGATGCGCCGCTGTCGGACGAACCGAACTGCTGCACCGCTTCCTTCTCTTCGGCGATCTGACGCGCCTTGATCGAGAAGTTCGGCTTCTTCGAACGGTCGAAGCCGATGACCATCGCATCGACCTTGCTGCCGACCTGGAAGCGATCCGGACGCTGTTCGTCGCGGTCGCGGCCGAGATCCGAGCGCTTGATGAACCCGGTCGCACCGTCGTCGCCGACCTGCACTTCAAGCCCGCCATCGCGCACTTCGAGGATGGTGACGGTGACGGTCTGGCCTTTGCGCAGCGAGCCGGCAGCGGCGGCACCGGCTTCGGTCGGAGCGCCCTTTTCAAGCTGCTTCATGCCGAGGCTGATGCGTTCTTTGTCGACATCGACGTCGAGCACGACGGCCTTGACCATTTCGCCCTTGCGGTGGAGCGCCAGCGCATCCTCGCCCGAAATGCCCCAGGCGATATCCGACATGTGGACCATGCCGTCGACATCGCCGTCCAGCCCGATGAACAGGCCGAATTCGGTGGCGTTCTTGACTTCGCCTTCGACTTCGGTGCCGATCGGATGCTTCTCGGCGAACTCGTCCCACGGATTGCGCTGGGCCTGCTTGAGACCTAGCGAAATGCGACGCTTGTCGCTGTCGACCTCGAGCACCATCACTTCGACTTCCTGCGAGGTCGAAACGATCTTGCCCGGGTGGACGTTCTTCTTGGTCCAGCTCATTTCCGAAACGTGCACCAGGCCTTCGATGCCCGGTTCGAGCTCCACGAACGCACCGTATTCGGTGATGTTGGTGACTGTCCCGTTGAGCTTCATGTTGACCGGGTACTTCGCCGCGACGCCATCCCACGGATCGCTTTCGAGCTGCTTCATGCCGAGGCTGATGCGCTGCGTATCCGAATTGATGCGAACGATCTGCACCGTCACGGTCTGGCCGATCTCGATAATTTCGCTCGGGTGGTTGACGCGCTTGTAGCTCATGTCGGTGACGTGCAGCAGGCCGTCGATACCGCCGAGGTCGACGAACGCACCGTAATCGGTGATGTTCTTGACAACGCCGTCGATCACCTGGCCTTCGGCCAGCTGGTCGATCAGTTCGCTGCGCTGTTCGGCGCGCGTTTCCTCAAGCACGGCGCGACGCGAGACGACGATGTTGCCACGGCGACGGTCCATCTTCAGGATCTGGAACGGCTGCGGCATGTCCATCAGCGGGGTGACATCGCGCACCGGGCGGATATCGACTTGCGAGCCGGGAAGGAACGCCACGGCGCCATCGAGATCGACGGTGAAACCGCCCTTGACCCGGCCGAAGATGCGACCTTCGACACGCTTGCCTTCGCCGAATTCGTTTTCGAGCTTGTCCCAGGCGGCTTCGCGGCGGGCGCGGTCGCGGCTGAGCATGGCTTCGCCATCGGCGTTTTCGACGCGGTCGACATAGACTTCGACTTCGCTGCCGACTTCGAGCCCATGGTCGTCTTCTCCGCGGGCGAATTCCTTGAGGTTGACCCGGCCTTCGGATTTCAGGCCGACATCGATCACGGCCATCCCGGCCTCGATCGCGGTCACGGTGCCTTTCACGACGCGGCCTTCGAAGCCGCCATCGTCTGCACCGCCGAGTTGTTCGTTGAGGAGCGCTTCGAAATCGTCGCGCGTTGGGTTGGGCGAAGTCGCCATAATTGGGAAATTCCCTTGTCTACATTTGCTACCGGCCACCGGTTTTTCCGGGGTCTTTCACCGCTTCCTGTGCACCATTGCGCAGGTTGGCGGGGCAAGAGGCCGACGTCTCCACAGGGCCGGATGCCGCCGCGAAGGTTCCTTCAACCGAAAATGATTGCGAGAACGGCGGCGCGCCTAGGCGAAGACGCGGCGCAAAGCAAGGATTTTAGGTGTTCCCACCCAGATGCTGCTCGACCGCCTCGAGCACGACCTCGAAGGCCTGATCGCGGTCGAAGCTGGTCGTATCGATAACCATCGCATCGGGCGCGGCCTTGAGCGGTGCGTCCTTGCGATTGATGTCGCGGGCGTCGCGGGCAACCACGTCCTGCTCGATCTCGGCGAGCGGAATTTCGATCTCTCGCCCGGTCATCTCGAGCCAGCGCCGCCGGGCGCGTTCCTGCACGCTGGCGGTGATGAACAGCTTCACATCGGCGTCGGGGGCAATCACGGTGCCGATATCGCGCCCGTCGAGCACCGCGCCCCCAGGCTGTTCGGCGAAAGCGCGCTGGCGCTCGAACAGCGCCTTGCGCACGCCGGGATGCACCGAGACGCGGCTCGCCAGACCGCCGGTCTCTTCGGTGCGCAGCTCTGGATCGTCGAGCAGCTCGTCGGCGAAGGTGCAGGCCGCGAGCGCATCGGCTTCGCTGTCGGGATCGCCGCCATTAAGCCACGTCTGGTAGCCGACAGCACGGTAAAGCAGGCCGGTGTCGAGGCAGGGGAGGCCGAAATGCGCGGCGAGCTGTTTGGCGATGGTGCCCTTGCCCGAC
The DNA here is from genome assembly GCF_018205975.1 of Erythrobacter sp. JK5. Taxonomy (NCBI): domain Bacteria; kingdom Pseudomonadati; phylum Pseudomonadota; class Alphaproteobacteria; order Sphingomonadales; family Erythrobacteraceae; genus Erythrobacter; species Erythrobacter sp. JK5. The sequence goes on from NZ_CP073577.1 coordinate 732,027, forward strand.
GCGGTGGGACCATCGACGGCGATGATCATGAGAATACGTCCTTTGCCCTCTTGGGGGTCATCGCTCGCGCTTCCTGCCGTTTCCAGCGGTGATGCAGGATGAAGAAGCCCACACAGGCCACTAGCACGTTGAGCCCGAGCAGGACCGGGTCGAACTGCCAATCGTTCCAGAACAGGGCCGAACCGATCGCGAAGACGGCCAGCGCGATCGCGGCAAAGATGCGGCGACGGATCACGAAGGCGTCTCGACCGTCTTCGTTCGCCTTCGGCCGGCCTTGACCAGACCGAAGATCGCTATCGCGGCCCAGAACCCTTCGAGCACAAGGCTGGGCCAGTTGGTGTGGACCAGCAGCGAAATCGTCAGCAACGCGGCGCCCATCAGGTTGGTGCCGTGGAGGATATAGGGGTTCGGATCGTCTCTATAGGTCAGGTAGGCGTAGGCACCGATGATGCAGGCGGTGCCGAGGAAGCCGATCAAGCTGTAGATGTCGAGCGCCTCGCTGGTCATGCGCGCGCTTTCGCCAGCAGGTCCATGAAGGTCGGAAAGCTCGTCGCAATCGGCGAAGTATCGTCGACGGTCACGCCGCCGCTGCTCACAAGGCCTGCCACGGCCATGCTCATGGCAATGCGGTGATCGAGCTTCGTCTCCACGGACGCCCCATCCGGCGTTCCGGGAAGCGGTTCGCCGCCGGTGCCGTGGATGGCAAGGCCGTCCTCTTTTTCCTCCACACGCGCGCCGGCCAGCGTCAGCGCGGCGGCCATCGTCGCCAGCCGGTCGCTTTCCTTGACGCGCAATTCTTCGAGGCCGGTCGTGACGGTTTTGCCGTCAGCCAGCGCTGCGGCGACGAACAGCACGGGAAACTCGTCGATCATGCTGGGGGCAAGCGCGGGGTCGATCTGGGTCCCGGTCAGCGGCGAGTGTCTGACGTGAAGGTCTGCCACCGGTTCGCCGCCGACTTCGCGCGGATCCAGCGCCTCGATATTGCCGCCCATTTGCCTGAGCGCCTCGATAATTCCGGAGCGGGTCGCGTTCATGCCGACATTCTCGATCACCAGGTCGCTGCCCGGCACGATCAGGGCGGCGACGATGAAGAATGCCGCCGAGGAGGGATCGCCGGGCACAACGACATGCTGGGGCCGCAGGTCCGCTTCGCCGTGGATCGCAATGACGCGTTCGCCATTCTCCTCGCCGATCTCGAGCGTAGCGCCGAACCCGGCCAGCATTCGCTCGGTATGATCGCGCGTAGCGACCGGTTCGATCACGGTCGTGATGCCTGGCGTATTGAGGCCGGCGAGCAGCACGGCGCTTTTGACCTGCGCACTCGCGACGGGAAGGCGGTAGCGGATCGGGACAGCGGGCAGGGCACCGCGCAGCAGCAGCGGCAGGGTGCCGCCGCTCGACGCTTCGAAACTCGCGCCCATCAGGCTGAGCGGCTCGATCACGCGGTTCATCGGGCGGCCAGACAGGCTGGCATCGCCGACGAAGGTCGCCAGAAAGCCGTGGCTGGCGAGAAGCCCCATCAGCAACCGGGTCGACGTGCCGGAATTTCCCATGTCGAGCGCCTGATGCGGCTCCAGCAGGCTGCCAAGCCCTGCGCCGTGCACGCGCCACACGCTGTCGTCGCCGCGCACGATTTCGGCGCCGAGTTGGCGCATCGCCGCTGCGGTGGCGAGCACATCCTCGCCTTCGAGCAGTCCCTCGATCGTGCTTTCACCCACCGCGAGCGACGCAAACATCAGCGCGCGGTGGCTGATCGACTTGTCGCCGGGCACGCGCAGGCGGCCCCGCAGCGGTCCGGATAGGGAAAAGGTTTGGCTGCCCATAGCGCGGCGGTCTTTGACAGCGCCTCTCGCGTCTGGCAAGGCGCGCCGCGATCTTGATTCCGGACCTTGAATGTGGTCGAGGCCGGTCCCACAAATTTGCGAATTCAAGCGCCCGCCGGGCTCGCGGGCACAACCAAGGATTAATCAATGGCGAAGCCAGAATGGGGCACCAAGCGTTCCTGCCCCAAATGCGGGGAACGCTTTTACGATCTGGGCAAGGATGATCCCGTGACCTGCATCGAATGCGGGGACGAGTGGACTCCCGAACCGGTGCTCAAGACCAAGCAACCGATCCCGTTCGAGGAAGAAAAGAAGAAGAAGGACGCCGAGCCCGACAGCGATCTCGGCGGCGATGACGACGATGAACTGAAGGACATCGAAAACATCGACGACGACGACGATTCGCCCGATAACGATGTGGACCTCGGCGGCGACGACGACCTTGGCGTGGCCAAGGGCAAGGGCGACGACGACGACGACGACAATTGATGCGCGCGCGCCCATCCGGGCGCGCGTCAGTCCGCCGTCCGACGCATGAGGGTCCGCGAGAATTTGGGCTTGCCAAATTATCGCAGCGCCCATAAAGCGCGCGCTCCTTGCGAAAGCGGGGGCTTGGCCTTATCTTGGTAGGGCTGAAAATCGATGGATACGGGGCCTTAGCTCAGCTGGGAGAGCGCAACACTGGCAGTGTTGAGGTCAGCGGTTCGATCCCGCTAGGCTCCACCATTGAATGATGCAAAAGCCGGACTTCTGTCGAGGAATTCCGCACGCTGGCCGACGAGTTTTCGTCCGCCGGCGTTTTTCGCGTTTACGGGAGTTTCCCGGAGAAGGTGGGCACCACTTCTTCGGTTCGGGAAGCGACCAGACAAAGGCTCGGGCGTTCGCTTGAGAGGAGTTGAAGACGATGTTTGACAATCTGTCCGACCGCCTTGGCGGCGTCTTTGACAAGCTCAAGGGTCGCGGCTCGCTGAGCGAACAGGACGTTCGCGATGCGATGCGCGAAGTCCGGATCGCGCTCCTCGAAGCCGACGTCGCGCTGCCGGTCGCGCGCCGCTTCATCGATGCGGTCACAGAAAAGGCGATCGGCCAGGACGTCCTCAAATCGATCAAGCCGGGCCAACAGGTCGTCAAGATCGTGCATGACGAGCTGGTCGAAACGCTCGGCGGGCACGAGACCGAAGGCCTGATCCTCGAAGCCAGGCCGCCGGTCGTCATCATGATGGTCGGCCTGCAGGGCTCGGGCAAGACGACCACCACAGCCAAGCTTGGCAAGCTGCTGCGCGAAAAACACGGCAAAAAGGCGATGATGGCCTCGCTCGACGTGAACCGTCCGGCGGCGCAGGAACAGCTCGCGGTGCTGGGCGATCAGGTCGATGTGGCGACCCTGCCGATCGTCGCAGGCCAGCAGCCGGTCGATATCGCCCGGCGCGCGATGGAATCGGCGCGGCTCCAGAATTTCGATGTGCTGCTGCTCGATACCGCGGGCCGGTTGCATGTCGACGAAGCGCTGATGGCCGAAATGAAGGCCGTTTCGCAGGTTTCGACCCCGACCGAAGTGCTGCTGGTGGTCGATTCGCTCACCGGTCAGGACGCGGTCAACGTCGCGCAGAGCTTTACCGACGAAGTCCCGCTTACGGGCGTCGTGCTGACCCGCATGGATGGCGATGCGCGCGGCGGCGCGGCGCTGTCGATGCGCGCGGTCACCGGCAAGCCGATCAAGTTTGCCGGTACCGGCGAAAAGCTCGACGCGATCGAGACCTTCCGCCCCGGCAGCGTCGCCGATCGCATCCTCGGAATGGGCGACGTCGTCAGCCTGGTCGAAAAGGCTGCGGCGACGATCAAGGAAGAAGAGGCCGAACAGCTCGCCCGCAACTTCGAGAAGGGCAAGTTCGACCTCAACGATCTGCGCATGCAGTTGAAGCAGATGCAGAACATGGGCGGCCTCGGCATGCTGGCGGGCATGATGCCGGGCATGAAGAAGGCCAAGGCGGCGATGGCGGCTGCCGACATGGACGACAAGGTGCTGGTCCACATGGATGCGATCATCGGTTCGATGACCGAGAAGGAGCGCAAGAATCCTGCGCTCATGAATGCCAAGCGCAAGAAGCGCGTTGCGGCGGGCAGCGGCACCGATGTGCAGCGGGTGAACAAGCTGCTGAAGATGCATCAGGAAATGAGCCGCGCGATGAAACAGATCAAGAAGATGGGCGGGCTGAAAGGCCTCGCGGCGATGTTTGGCGGCGGCCCGGGCATGGGACTGCCCGGCATGGGCGGCCCGGGCGGCATGCCCGGCGGTCTTCCCGGCCTGGGCGGACCCAACCCCAAGAAGTGAATTCAGAACGTTCGAAATATCATCAGTTTGGAATCGAAAGGTAATCTACAATGGCAGTTGCAATCCGGCTTTCGCGCGGTGGCGCAAAGAAGCGTCCTTACTACCGCATCGTCGTGGCCGACTCGCGTGCGGCGCGTGACGGCAAGTATCTCGAGCAGATCGGCACCTACAATCCGCTGCTCGCCAAGGACGACGCAAACCGTGTGAAGCTCGACGAAGACCGCGCCAAGTACTGGCTCGGCGTCGGTGCCACCCCGTCCGACCGCGTGCTGCGTTTCCTCGATGCCGCCGGCATCATGGAACGTCCGGCTCGCAACAACCCGCAGAAGGGCGAACCGGGCGAAAACGCCAAGGAACGCGCCGAAGAGAAGGCTGCGAAGCTGGCTGAAGCCGAAGAAGCGGCGAAGTCTGCCGAGGAAGAAACCGCGGCCGAAGCCGATGCGCCGGCCGATAGCGATACGACCGAGAACGACGCGACCGGTTCGGTCAAGACCGAAGAGACCGCAGAAGCGGTCGCCGATGCTGTCGAGGAGGAAACCCCGGCCGACGCGACCGACGAAGACAAGACGGCGATGGCCGAGCAGGCAGCCGAAGGCGGTCCTGTCGAAGAAGCGCCTGCTGAAGACGCCAAGGAAGATGCCGGCGAAGACGCAGCAGACGATAAGGCCGAGTAAGCAAACTATGCCACCAACCGCTCGTCCTGAGCTTGTCGGAGCACCGTTCTTTTCTGCGAAAGTGAAGTACGGCCCTTCGACAGGCTCGGGGCGAGCGGAGCATTGAACATGGCAGAGGACCAGATCGAACTCGCCGCCATCACCGGCGCGCATGGCGTGGCGGGCGAGGTGCGCCTCAAATTGTTCGGGGAGGGTGTCGAGGCGCTTTCCCGGCACACTGCGTTCAATGGCGGCGCACTGACGCTTCGCAAGATCCGCTCCGACACCAAGGGCGGGGCGGTGGCGCGGTTTGCCGAGGCCACCAATCGCACCGAGGCGGAAAAGCTGCGAGGGACCGTGCTGACAGTCCCGCGTGACGGCTTGCCTGCCCTCGAAGAAGGCGAGTACTACCACGCCGACCTGATCGGGCTGCGTGCGATGACCGACGCGGGCGCGCATGTGGGCAGGGTGATCGCGGTTCAGAATTTCGGCGCGACCGATATTGTCGAGATCGAAAAGGACCCTGCGCCTGCGAAGGGCATGAAGACCTTCATGGTCCCGATGACCAAAGCGGCGGTGCTGGACTGGGACACGGAAAAACTTGTGATCGCAGCCGGTTTCGCCGACGAATAGCGGCATGACCCAGCTTCCCGTCGCCATCTGCCAGGCCGCGCCGGTGCCTCTCGATTTCGCTGGCGGCATCGAGAAAGCCACCCGCCTTGCGCGCGAGGCGATCGAGGGCGGGGCGCGGCTCGTGGCGTTCGGCGAGACGTTTCTGGGCGGCTATCCGCTGTGGCTGGATGAAGCTCCGGGCGCGGCGCTGTGGGACCATCCGGGAACCAAGGCCTGCCATGCGATCATGCTCGAACAGGCGATTGTCGCCAATGACGAGCGGCTGCTGCCCTTGCAGGAACTGTGCGACGGTAGCGGCGCGTGCATCTCCATCGGCGCGCATGAGCGGGTGCGGCAGAGCCTTTACAACAACCAATTGCTGTTTCGCCCCGGCCAAGCGCCGCTCGACCACCGCAAGCTGGTGCCGACCCACGGCGAGCGTCTGATCTGGATGCGCGGCGATGGCTCGACGCTCGGAGTGCATCAGGCCGAATGGGGCCGGGCGGGCAACCTGATCTGCTGGGAGCACTGGATGCCCCTGGCCCGCGCGGCGATGCACAATCTGGGCGAGAGCGTGCACGTGGCAGCGTGGCCGACCGTGCGCGAGGAATATGCGCTCGCCTCAAGGCATTACGCGATGGAGGGCGGTGCTTTGTGCTGGCCGCAGGACTGGTGCAGCATCGCGATGATCTGTTCGAGGGGTTGGAACGAGTGGGAGGCAACGACGAGGCGCTCGCTCTGTTCAATGCCATTGAAGGCGAGCAGCTCAACCGAGGCGGCTCAATGATTATTGCTCCCGATGCGCGGGTGTTGGCGCAGGCGGGTGAGGGCGAGGAAATCCTCCACGCCGAATTGGACCTAAGCGAAATCGGACAGGGACTGGCGAGCCTTGACACCGACGGTCACTACTCGCGGCCCGATGTTTTTGAGCTCATCGTCGATACGCGAGCGAAGGATGGGGTGAATTGGCGGGGCCGCGAACGATGAACTTGACGCATATCGTGCAGATTTGGCTGTCTGGTAGCGCGGTACAACTGATCGTCGTTTGGATATATCTCCGTTCCTATCGTCATGTGCTCCGCCAACTGAGCCGGGTCGAGACCGAGTGGGTCATTCCAGCGATTTTGCCAGTGGGAGGGCTTGCCCTCTGGGGGCTTGGCATGTTCGATTACGGTCGAACTTATGGATACCGGCAAGCCTTTGAATGGCTTCGGTGGCAACCTGTGGGAGCAATTCTAGGGTTCTTGATCGGTCAGAGGTTCTCTCGCTGGTATCGTGCACGCAAGTCGGCTTCCGCGTGAAATGACCTTCGCAACCACCATCCTCACGCTCTACCCGGAGATGTTCCCCGGTCCGCTGGGTGTGTCGCTCGCGGGCAAGGCACTCGAGCGGGGGGACTGGTCGTGCGCGACCGTGAACCCGCGGGACTTTGCCACCGACAAGCACCGCACCGTCGATGACACGCCCGCAGGGGCGGGGCGGGGATGGTGCTCAAGTGCGACGTGATGGCCAGCGCGCTCGACAGTGTGCCTGCGGACCGCCCCATTCTCGCCATGACGCCGCGCGGGAAGCCGATCACGCAGGCGCGCATCCGCGCAATCGCCAGCGGGCCCGGCATCACCATCATTTGCGGCCGGTTCGAAGGCTTCGACGAGCGTCTGTTCGACGCCCGGCCCGAGATCGAACAGGTCAGCCTCGCCGATATCGTTCTTTCGGGCGGGGAACCGGCGGCGCTGGCGATACTTGATGCTTGCATTCGGCTGCTTCCCGGCGTAATGGGCGCGCCCGACAGCGGGGCCGAAGAGTCGTTCGAAAACGGCCTTTTGGAATACCCGCAATATACCCGACCTCAGGAATGGGAAGGGCGCACGATCCCCGAAGTGCTGCGATCGGGGGATCATGCGAAGATCGCTGCTTGGCGCAAGTCGAAAAGCGAAGAGATCACTCGGTTACGCAGGCCGGACCTTTGGGAGCGTCATACGGGCGTTCGGGACCAGTCTGCCTCTGGCGCGCGGCGAAAGAACAAGGATACGGACCAGTGAACCTGATCCAGCAAATCGAAGCCGAGGAAATCGGCAAGGTCGAAAAAGAGATTCCCGAATTCCGCGCGGGCGACACCGTGCGCGTCGGCGTGAAGGTGATCGAAGGCCAGCGCGAGCGTATTCAGAACTTCGAAGGCGTCGTGATCGCCCGCTCGAACCGTTCGATCAACAGCAATTTCACCGTGCGCAAGATCAGCTTCGGCGAGGGCGTCGAGCGCGTCTTCCCGCTTTATTCGCCGATCGTCGACAGCATCACCGTGGTGCGCCGCGGCGTCGTGCGTCGGGCGAAGCTGTACTACCTGCGCGGCCGCACCGGCAAGCGTGCGCGTATCGCCGAGCGCAAGGTCAACGCCCCGAAGGCGTAAGCCTCGAAGCGACGAGATCAAGGAAGGGCGGTCCTGCGGGGCCGCCCTTTTTCGTTGGGTTTTGCATTCCAATCAGTTTTTCGTCATTGCGAGCGACCATAAGGTCGCGCGGCAAACCATGGCCCATAGCTCTAGGATCGGGACAGTCGGTCCATGGATTGCTTCGCTTCGCTCGCAATGACGAGGTTTGATTTGAAATGCGCTTCTCGATGCTTGCCGCTGCTGCCATTCTCACCGCAACTCCCGCCATGGCCGATAATCACGTGACCACCGAACCCGAACTCACCTTCGAGCGCGTCTTCGCCTCGCCTTCGCTCAACGGGCCAAGCCCGCGCGCAGCCAGGCTTTCGCCCGACGGCAAGTATCTCACGCTGCTGCGCAACCGCGACGATGCGCTTGAGCGCTACGATCTGTGGGGCTTCGATATCGCCACGCGCGAATGGCGTATGCTGGTGGACAGCGAAAGCCTCGGCACCGGGCGCGAACTGTCCGAAGACGAGAAGATGCAGCGCGAGCGCGCGCGGGTCGGCAATCTCAAAGGGATCATCAGCTATCAGTGGGCGAGCGACGGATCGGGCGTCCTCGTGCCGCTCGATGGTGATCTCTACTTCGCAAAGCTCGATGGTGAAGTCACGCGCCTCACCGACACCGAGGAAACCGAACTCAACCCCGCACTGTCGAGCAAGGCGGGCTACGTGTCGTTCGTCCGCGACCGTCGGCTTTGGGTCGGCAAGGTGGGCGAAGAGGCCAAACCGATCACCCCGAAGGAGGTCGACACGATCCGCTGGGGCGAAGCCGAATTCGTCGCGCAGGAGGAGATGGGGCGGCTCACCGGATACTGGTGGGGGCCGAACGATCAGCGGATCGCGGTCCAGCGCACCGACGAAAGCCCGGTCGGGATCGTCACCCGCGCGGCGATTGGCGCAACCGGTACCAAGGTGTTCGACCAGCGCTACCCGGTCGCGGGCAGCAACAACGCGATCGTCGAGCTGTTCATCATGGACCCCGATGGCGGCAACCGCGTGAAGGTCGATCTCGGAGAGGAGACCGATATCTACATCGCGCGGGTCGACTGGGGACCGGACGACTTCCTCTATGTCCAGCGCCAGAACCGCGAACAGACGGTGATGGATGTGCTCAGGGTTGACCCAGCCACCGGCGCGAGTTTGGTGTGGTTCACCGAAACCGCCGCTCGCGAGGACTACTGGATCAACCTCAGCAACAACTACAAATTCCTCAAGGATGGTAGCCTGCTGTGGTGGTCAGAACGCGATGGCTACGGGCATTTCTACCGCTTCGACGGGAGTGACTGGACCCAGCTCACCAGCGGCACCTCTCCGACGACCGAACTGGTCGGCGTCAACGAGGAAACCGGCGAGTTCTTCTATCAGGCGACGCACGAGGTCCTGACCCAGCAGATCTATCGCGGAATGCTCGACGGGTCGGCCGAGCCGGTGCTGCTCACCGACACCGACTACACCAACAGCGCGGTGATGGATGGCAAGGGCAAGCTGCTCCTCGTCAGCCGCTCGAAATCCGACCAGCCGCCGCAAAGCTATCTCGCGACGCGCTCCGGCGAGCAGGTCACCTGGGTCGAGGAAAACGCACTCGACGAGGATCACCCGTATACGCCGTACCTGCTGAGCCACGTGCCGCCCGAATTCGGCACGATCGCAGCCGAGGACGGGACCGAGCTGCATTACATGATGCTCAAGCCCGAGATCGAGGCAGGCAAGCAATACCCGGTGTTCTATTACCATTACTCCGGTCCCGGTCCGCAGATCGTCGACAAGGGCTGGGACGGCGCGCTGGCGCAGGCGGTGGTCGACAGGGGTTACATCTACTTCGCGCTCGACAATCGCGGGACGGCCAATCGCGGCGTCGATTTCGAACAGCCGCTTTACCGCGCGATGGGCGGGGTCGAAGTGCGCGACCAGAAGACCGGCGCAGATTTCCTCAAGACGCTCGATTTCGTCGATCCCGAAAAGATCGCGCTCTACGGCTGGTCCTATGGCGGATACATGACGCTGAAGCAGTTGCAGGCTGATCCGGGCCTGTATGCGGCGGGTATCTCCGGCGCGCCGGTGACCAAGTGGGAGCTGTACGACACCCATTATACCGAGCGTTACATGGGCGACCCGCGTGAAGTGCCCGAAGCCTATGAGGTCGCCAGCGCTATCCCCGATGCGACCAGGATCGCCGATCCGCTGCTGCTGATCCACGGCATGGCCGACGACAACGTCGTGTTCGAGAATTCCTCCGAACTGATCAGCGTCCTGCAGGAAGGCAACGTGCCGTTCGAGATGATGCTCTATCCGGGCTACACGCACCGCGTGTCGGGCGAGAATATCAGCCCGCATATGTGGAACACGATCTTCCGGTTCCTGGAAGCGAACGGGGTCACTCCGCCGGAGTAAGCCACTCCAGCGCCTTGGCGGCGACTGCGCCGGGTGCCTCGACCTGCGGATAGTGGCCGACATCCGGAAGCAGGTGGTGCCGCGCATCCGGCACCACGTCGCGCCATTTGTCATAGGCGTGCTTGCCCGAGACCGGGTCGAGCGCGCCGTTGACCAGGCCGATCCGATCCTGCGCCGCGACCAGAGCCGCTTCCCAGCGGTCTTTGTGTGTCCGCCGGTCGGCGATGTAGTGCAGCAGCTTGTGCGTGATCCGGTTGCCGCCCTTGCGGCTGATGAACTCCCAGAATTCGTCCAGCTCTGTCTCGCTCGGCTGCGTATCGGGCCCGAAAACTTCGGAAAAGCTCTTACCGAAACTCTTGCGGCTCATCAGCAACCCTACGAGGAAACCCAGCGGCGACACGCCGAGCTTCTGGATCGGTCGAGCGCGGTGTTGGTCGGGAAAGATACCGCCGTTGAGGAATACCATCTGCCCAAGTCCAGCGGCGCCAGAACCCTCAAGGTTGCGCGCCAGAAGCTCCTGCCCGACTGACACGCCGTAATCGTGCACCAGGGCATCGAATTCGGCCACGCCGAGATGCGCCAGCAGCGCTTCCTGCAAGTCGGCCTGCCGGTGGATCGAGTATCCCGAGCGCGGCTTGTCCGAAAGGCCGAAGCCCAGCATGTCGCAGGCGATCAGATGGTGCTGCGTGCCCAGTGTTTCCCATACCGGGACCCAGTCCCACGCGCAGGTCGGGAAGCCGTGGACCAGCAGCAGCTGGCGCGCATTCGTCCCCTCGCTGGTCCAGTAGGCAATCTGGTGTCCCTGAAAGTCGAAATACTTGGCTTTTGCCCGCCAGCCTGCCGTATTCATGCCAATGGTTCCTCGTCCCCTTTCCTCTTGCCAAGCCACGCTAGGCTCGTAAGCGGGGCGCGCAAACGAATTGATGCGGAGTATGTGGAGTGGGTTACCGGGTGGCAGTGGTCGGCGCGACCGGCAATGTCGGACGCGAGATGATGCAGGTCCTCGCCGAGCGCGAGTTCCCGTGCGACGAAGTTGCGGCGGTCGCCTCGTCGCGTTCGCACGGGTCCGAAGTCGAATTCGGCGACACGGGCAAGATGCTCAAATGCAAGAATATCGAGCATTTCGACTGGAACGGCTGGGACATCGCGCTGTTTTCGGCCGGGAGCGGCCCGGCCAAGGAATACGCGCCCAAGGCGGCGGCGGCCGGCTGCGTCGTGATCGACAATTCCTCGCTCTACCGCATGGAGCCGGACGTGCCGCTGATCGTGCCGGAAGTGAACCCGGACGCGATCGACGGCTATTCGAAGCGCAACATCATCGCCAACCCCAACTGCTCGACCGCCCAGCTGGTGGTTGCATTGAAGCCATTGCACGACGCCGCGACGATCAAGCGCGTGGTCGTATCCACCTACCAATCGGTTTCCGGTGCGGGCAAGGCCGGGATGGACGAGCTGTTTCAGCAGAGCCGCGCGATCTTCGTCGGTGATCCGGTCGAGCCGAGTACGTTCACCAAGCAGATCGCCTTCAACGTGATTCCGCATATCGACGTCTTCCTCGACGATGGGTCGACCAAGGAAGAGTGGAAGATGGTGGTCGAGACGAAGAAGATCCTCGACCCGAAAATCAAGCTCAACGCCACCTGCGTGCGCGTGCCGGTGTTCGTCGGCCACTCCGAGGCAGTGAACATCGAATTCGAGAACGAACTGTCCGCAGAGCAGGCAATGGACATCCTGCGCGAGGCGCCCGGCGTGATGCTGGTCGATAAGCGCGAGGACGGCGGCTATGTCACCCCGGTCGAAAGCGCGGGCGATGGCGCGACCTATGTCAGCCGCGTGCGTGAGGATCCGACGGTCGAGAACGGTATCACGCTGTGGTGCGTTTCGGACAATCTGCGCAAGGGCGCAGCGCTCAACGCGGTGCAGATCGCCGAACTGCTCGGGCGGCGGCATCTGAAGAAGGGATGATGGCGATGCGCGGTGTTCTGCTTGGCCTTGCCGCGCTCGCTCTTGCTGCGTGCGACAGCGGCGAAGTTCCGCCACCGGGGCAGGAACCGCTGCGACCGGGTAATCCGGATGCCGGCGAACAGCAGGTCGTGTTGCGCGCCGATGGCCTCGCTGCGGGTCCCGAAGCGTTCTATTTCGCCGCCGGCAGGATGGAGGTCGAAACCGCGCTGTCCAGCGTGCTTGGCGCGCCGAGCGGCACCACCGAAAACGCGGAATGCGGTGCCGGGCCGATGCAGTTTACCGACTATCCCGGCGGACTGACCGCGAATTTCCAGGGCGGAACGCTGGTCGGATGGAACTGGCGCATGCCGCAGGATGGCGATCCGGTGCCAGCGGGCGAAATCGCGGCCGCCGGAGACGTCCAGCTTGCGACCCCGCGCGCCGAGGTGGAAGCGATCGGCGGATTCGTAGCGATTCCGGACAGCACGCTGGGCGAGGAATTCGCGCTCGGCGACCGGGTCGGCGGGTTCTTCGATGCGGATGCCGTGTCGATGCTCTATGCCGGGACCCAATGCTTCTTTCGCTGATGGAGAATGCCGCGTGACGCTCAAGGCCGATCTCTTTTTCAGCTTCCGCTCGCCGTATTCCTACCTCGCGGTCGGCCGCTACCGCGCGATGGCCGAGGAATACGATCTCGACATTACCTTGCGCACCGTTCTGCCGATCGCGATCCGCGATCCCGACATCCTGTTCACCGGCAATCCGGCTGCGCCGCGCTACATCGTGATGGATTCGATGCGCTCGGCGGCGTTCCTCGGCATGCCGATCGCCTGGCCGCGCCCCGATCCGGTGGTGCAAAACCTGATGACGCGCGAAATCGCAGAGGAGCAGCCTCACATCCATCGCATCTGCCGCCTGGGTCAGACCGCGACCCGGCGGGGCAAGGGGCTCGCCTTCGCCGCCGAGGTTGCGCCGTTGATCTGGTCGGGTGAGGTCGTAGGATGGAACGAGGGCGATCACCTTGCCGGGGCAGCAAGCCGCGCCGGACTGGAGTTTGCCGAACTCGAAACAGAAGCCGAGAACGACGCCGAAGCGCTCGACGCCGAGATCGCCGCCAACCAAGAGGCGCTCGAAAAGGCCGGGCATTGGGGCGTGCCGACCCTCATATTCGAGGGCGAGCCGTTTTTCGGCCAGGACCGGGTCGACATGGCGAAGTGGCGGATGAAGCAGAAGGGGCTGACGAAGCGATGAGCAGGGAATTGCAGGGCGGGTGCCTGTGCGGGGCTGTGCGATATACCTTGCGCAAGGGGTTCCGCCTCAATCCCTATGCTTGTCATTGTACGGATTGCCAGACCCGCACGGGATCGGCTTTCAGCGAACACATGCTTTTCGCGCTGGCGGACCTCGAGATTTCAGGCGAACTCGATGTGGGTGAGTACGATCAGCCGAGCGGCGCACATTCGCGCGTCTTTGGCTGCGCGAAATGCAAGGCGCGGATTTACGCGGTGAATGACAGCCGTGAAGGTCTGGCGAGCCTGCGCTGCGGGACGCTTGACAACAGCGCTGATTTCCAGCCTGGCGCGCATCTCTGGACCCGAAGCAAGCAACCTTGGCTGACCTTGCCCGAGGGCGCAAAAACGATGCCGGAGCAACCGCGCAGCAACGAGGAGTGGGTTGCTTTCGTCGGAGTGATGCCATGAGTTCGGGTTCATTCGAGAGTTTCGACGGTACCCGCCTCGCCGTCCATCGCACCGGCGAGGGCGATCCGGTCATCCTCCTCCACGGCCTGTTTTCCAGCGCCGACATGAACTGGATCAGGTGGGGTCATGCTCAGCGGCTCGCGGATGCCGGGTTCGAAGCGATCATGCTCGATTTCCGGGTGCACGGCGAAAGCGCTTCGCCGACCGATCCGGCAGCCTATCCGTCCGGCGTGCTGGTGCGCGATCTCGCTGCGCTGGTGGAACATATCGGGCTGGAGGATGGCGAATACGATCTCGCCGGATTCTCGCTCGGTGCGCGCACGTCGCTTCACGCGGTCGCCAGTCAGGTTCTCGCGCCGCGCAAGCTGGTGGTGGCGGGGATGGGTGTTGCAGGGCTCAGCGAGTGGCAAAAGCGCGCGGCATTCTTCAAGCGGGTGATCGATGAATTCGACACGATCACGCGCGATGATCCCGCCTACTACTCGCGCCAGTTCCTGAAGTCGCAGGGGGTGGACCGGGTGGCGGCGCGGCTGCTGCTCGATGCGATGGGCGATCTCGATCTTGCCGCGCTCGCCAACGTCACGATGCCGACGCTCGTGGTCTGCGGCGAGAACGATCAGGACAACGGTTCAGCCAGCGACCTCGCCGCGCTCTTGCCCGATGCGGCCTATCGCGAAGTACCCGGCGCGCATCTCGACAGCGCGACCAAGCCCGAACTGGGCAAGGCGATCGTCGAATTCCTTGTGCAGCCGTGAGGGTGCTCAGACGCGCGTTTCTGTGGTGGTTCTGGTGCGGTGTGGCTGCCTTTGCGCTCGCCGTCTATGTCCACCTGCCGTTGATGACCGAGGGTGTTCCAGGTGGGATCGCAGATCATCAGGCCGCCCCCGATGCGGCCACGATCAATGCCATCCAGCAATCGTGGCGGTCCGATGGTCTCTGGACGCAGGCGGCTGTGGCCATGGTGGTCGACCTCGTCTTCATCGGAATTTACGGCGTAGGGTGCCTGCTTGGTGGGATCTATTTCCGCGCCTCGGACCGGACTGTGCTGCTGGCGCTCGGCTGGGTCGCATACCTTTCGGCGATTGCATTCGTGATCAGCGATTATGGCGAGACGATTTCGCAGATCATTCAGCTCTGGTCGTTCAAGGGCGATGACGGCCTTGCGATGGCCGCCTCGACCCTGCGCCCGATCAAGATGGTCGCCTTCACCAGCGCATTTCTCGCAATCATTGCCGCGCTCGCGATCGAGCGATTTTCGACCGGCGACGCTTGATTCAGCCTCGCTGCAGGTCCAATCAGCTACGTATTACGCTTAGTCGCAACATCGAAACCCAAATCGAGGATCGCTCCCATGAAATTTGCTACCACTGCGCTGTCCGCGCTGGCCATCTCGCTCGCCGCCGCTCCGGCCCCCGCGTTTGCGGATGGGCATGCGGCAGAGACCGATGCCGCGGGCGAGGCCCCCACTCCGGCAGATGCTGCCGCCTGGGTAGCCGCGGTCGAAGAGGACTTGAACGACTTTTCGAAAACCTTTTCGCACGTCGCGTGGCTGAACAACACGTATCTTAACTACGACAGCAACACGCTCGCCGCGAAATACGGCGCCGAGGCGACGCTCAAGACCGTGAAATACGCCAACGAAGCGGCGAAGTACGCACGGGTCGAAGGGCTCGATGCGGAAACCGCGCGCAAGCTCGACATGCTGCGCAACGGCATCGTGATGCCCGCTCCGTCGCGCGACGGCGCTGCAGCGGAGCTCTCCGAGATCGCGACGCAACTGGGCTCTGCCTACGGCCAGGGTCGCGGAACGCTGAACGGCGAGGAGATAAACGGGTCGGATATCGAGGCCGAGATGGGCAATCTCGACCGTACACCCGCGGAGCTCGCGGAAATGTGGACCAGCTGGCACGACAATGTCGGCGCCCCGATGCGCGAGGATTACGCGACGATGGTCGGCATCGCCAACGATGGCGCAAAGGAACTTGGCTTCAACGATCTCGGCGCGATGTGGCGGTCCAATTACGACATGGACCCCGATGCCTTCGCCGCCGAGACCGAGCGAATGTGGCAGGAAGTGAAGCCGCTTTACGTTGCGCTGCACACCTACGTGCGTCGCAAACTCCACGAGAAGTACGGCGACGCCGTGCAGCCCGCCACCGGCCCGATCCGCGCCGATCTGCTGGGCAACATGTGGGCACAGGAATGGGGTAACATCTACCCGCTCGTCGCGCCCGAAGGTGCGGGCGATATCGGCTACGACCTGACCGATCTCATCGCCGAAAAGGACCTGGACGCAGTCGAGATGACCAAGGTAGGCGAGCAGTTCTTCACCTCGCTTGGCTTCGAACCGCTGCCCGAAACCTTCTGGGAGCGCAGCCAATTTACCAAGCCGCAGGATCGCGAGGTCGTGTGCCATGCCAGCGCGTGGAACCTCGACAATGTCGACGATCTGCGGATCAAGATGTGCATCAAGCAGAATGCCGACGATTTCATCACGATCCACCACGAGCTGGGCCACAACTACTACCAGCGCGCCTACAACCAGCAGGATTACCTGCACCTCAACGGCGCGAACGACGGGTTCCACGAGGCGATCGGCGACATGATCGCGCTGTCGATCACGCCCGAATACCTGGTGCAGATCGACATGCTGAAGCCCGAACAGGTGCCGAGTGCCGACAAGGATATCGGCCTGCTGCTGCGCCAAGCGATGGACAAGGTCGCGTTCCTGCCGTTCGGCCTGCTGGTCGATCGTTACCGCTGGAGCCTGTTCGACGGATCTACCGACATGGCGAATGCGAACCAGGCGTGGACCGATCTGCGCACCGAATACCAGGGCATCGTCCCGCCGGTCGAGCGGACCGAGGCCAATTTCGATGCCGGGGCGAAGTATCACATTCCGGGCAACGTACCCTACACCCGTTACTTCCTCGCGCGGATCCTGCAGTTCCAGTTCTTCAAGGCCGCCTGCGATCAGGCCGGGTGGGAAGGGCCGCTGCACCGCTGCTCGTTCTACGGCAACGAGGAGGTCGGCAAGAACCTCAATGCGATGCTCGAAATGGGCGCGTCCAAGCCGTGGCCCGATGCGCTCGAGGCCTTCACCGGCGAACGGCAGATGAGCGGCAAGGCGATGGTCGATTATTTCGCGCCGCTGATGGCGTGGCTGGAAGAGCAGAACGAGGGGCAGGAGGCCGGCTGGTGAGGCTGGGCGCAGCGTTCCTTTTCGCGTCGCCGCTGCTTGCGGCCTGCGCGGCGGCGAAAGAACCCGAAACGGCAGAGCCGGTCGCCTCGAGCGAGGTGACCGGCACGCTGTTCGTCGCCAACAAGCGGGGCAACACGCTGTCCAAGATCGACCTTGCGACGGGCGAGGAAGTGTTGCGGCTCGATAGCTGCACGAATCCGCACGAACTCGCGACGTCACCCGATGGCAAGCATGTCGCGCTCGCGTGCTATGGCGGAACGACGGTCGACATCTTCCAGACCGATACGCTGGAAAAAGTCCGCAGCATCGACATGGGGGCAAATGCGCGCCCGCACGGGATCGTCTGGCACGAAAGCGGCGCGATCTACGTTACGGCCGAGGGGCAGCAGGCGATCTACAAGCATCCCGACCCGATTCCCGTCGATCCCCGGATGATGCTCAAGTTCATGACCGGCAAGCAGGGCAGCCATATGGTGGCGGTGGCCCCCGACGAGAGCGCGGCCTGGACCACCGATCTCGGTTCCAAGACGGTGACCCGGATCAATCTGAAGAACAGCGAGACCATATCCGTCACGGTCGGGGAAGAACCCGAAGGGATCTCGCTTGCACCTGACGGCTCGGCGCTATGGGTTTCTGCGCGTGGATCGAATCAGGCGTTCGAGCTCGATCCGACAACGATGGAAGTTCGCAACACTATCGACACCGGCCGATTTCCGCTCCGGCTCGCGATCCGTCCACAGGGCGATGTTGCGGTGACGTCCGATCTTGCCGATGGCGGTCTGACCGTGATCGACCTGGCGACGGCCAAGGTCGTGCGCTCCATTGCCGTCTCCAGCCCCGAAGAAGCCGAGCAGCGTTTCCAGGTGACGATCCTGTGGTCCGACGACGGGAAACGCATCTACGTCGCCGAGACTGCCAGCAACACCATCGCCGAAGTCGATTACGCCACCGGCAAGGTCCTGCGGCGACTGCCTGCAGGCGATGGCGGGGACGGGCTCGCGATCCTGCCATGACCGAAAAGCCCAAGCGCAAACGGCTCCCCATCGTCGGATGGCGCGAACTGGTGGGTTTGCCCGAACTCGGCCTCGCCGGCATCCCCGCCAAGATCGACAGCGGCGCGCGCACCTCTTCGCTGCATGGTGAAGTGATCGAGGATTTCGAGCGCGACGGCGAGCGTTTCGTAAGGTTCGCGGTCGATTGGGACGGCGAGCGGCATGAATGCGTGGCAGTGCATGTGGACATTCGCGGGATTACCAGTTCTAACGGCGAAACACAGCGGCGCTATGTCATCAAGACGCCGCTGCGCATCGGCGAGGTCACATTCCGGACGGAAATCAGCCTTGCTGACCGGTCCGACATGAAATTTCCGATGCTGGTAGGGCGGACCGCCCTGCGTCGGCACTTTCTCGTCGACAGCGGCCATTCCTGGCTTCAGACGCCGACCATGAAAAAACGAAAGGGGCAACACCCATGAAAATCGCGATGCTCGCCCGCAATCCCAATCTCTATTCGCACAAGCGACTGGTCCAGGCAGCGGAGGAGCGCGGGCACGAAATCGACATTCTCAACACGACGCGCTGTACCGTGAACATCGCCAGCCACCGGCCGACGATCATGTATCGGGGCGAGACGCTGAGCGGATATGACGCGGTGATTCCGCGCATCGGGGCATCGATCACCGCGTATGGCCTCGCAGTCCTGCGCCAGTTCGAAATGGCGGGCACCTGGCCGCTCAACGAAAGCGTCGCGATCGGGCGCAGTCGCGACAAGCTGCGCTCCACCCAGATCATGGCAAAGCATGGCCTCGGCCTGCCGCTCACCGCATACGCCAACGATCCCAAGGCGGCGGAGGAGATCATCAAGGCGGTCAACGGCCCGCCGGTGGTGATCAAGCTGCTCGAAGGGACGCAGGGGATCGGTGTGGTTCTGGCCGAAACGCTCAAGGGCGGCGCGTCGATCATCGAAGCGTTTCGCGGCGCCAACATCGCGATCATGGTGCAGGAATTCATCAAGGAGGCTGGCGGCTCGGACATTCGCTGCCTGGTGGTCGGCGGCAAGGTGGTCGCGGCCATGAAGCGTCAGGGTGCGGAAGGCGAGTTCCGCTCCAACCTGCATCGCGGCGGCAGCGCGCAGCTGATCAAGATCACCCCCGAAGAGCGCTCGACCGCAGTGCGAGCGGCCAAGCACATGGGCCTGAACGTGTGCGGCGTGGACCTGCTGCGCAGCAATCACGGCCCGGTCATCATGGAGGTCAATTCCTCCCCCGGGCTCGAAGGGATCGAAACCGCAACCGGCAAGGATATCGCGGGCATGATCATCGATTACATCGCTGCCAACGCCAAACCGGGCAAGACCAAGACCAAGGGCAAGGGGTGATGCGGCGCGCCGCTGCGATTGCGCTGGCGGCAGCCTGGGCATTCGCAGTGCCCGTTTCCCTTGCGGCACAGGAGGCTCCCCGCGAGGTCAATATCACGTCCGGGTCCACGCCGGGCTGGATCCCCAGCGAGGAGCTTGAAGCTGAAGCCGTCGCGACATTCGACCGGTATTTTCGGCTCCTTTCCGACGGGGATTACCCGTCGGCGCATGCGATGCTGAGCGAAGGCTTGCAATCCATGTTGCCGTTGGAAGAGTTCTCCGAGCAGGAGCGCTCGAACGGCCGGAGTTGGGGGAGTGAGAAATCGCGCACCGTCTCGAAGATCACATGGACAAAAGATGCGCCGGGCATCCCCGAGCCGGGTATCTATGTCGCGCTCGATATGACTGCGACCTTTGCCAACGTCGACCGGCATTGCGGTTACACCATCCTTCACCGAGCGCCCGACGCCGATGAATTCGTGATCGCTCGAACCGAGAACACCGTCCTCGATAATCGTGCCGCCGCATCCATCGCCGAAGCAAACTCGCCTTTGCAGATGGAACTGGTCTGGAGGATCGTGGCGCGCAACTGCCCCAATTACGCGCCGCCCGCGCTCCCGGATACGCTGTCCGATGGCGTCGAGTATTCTACAGTGGCCGAGGCGAGATCGGAACTCGAGGCAAGAGAAGCAACTGAAACAAAGCAAGAAAATGGCTGGACGATAATTGCTGACCGGGCAAATCTAGCCGTCTGGTCTTTCGCTCCGCCCGGTGACGCAACTTATCCGAGCGTGATCAAGCGGTGGGTGGAGCCGGTCGGTCCCGATAGCTCCGAAGCTTCGATCGGCATGCTTTGCGAAGCCGAGAAACCGGTTTGCGACAGCCTGTTTGAGGAAATGGCACTGATCAATGGCTTTATTCCGCTTTCGATCGAGTAGAGACCCGCGCTCGACGCGTGACGTCGCTGTGAAGGCGCGCTAATCCGCGTCGGCTAGGATCAAGCACAGGCTGCGGGTGGGGCGGCGAAAATCGAGGAAAGACGAATGAAGATTATCGGGGGTTTGCTGGGATTGTTCGGTGCGACGCTGCTGTGCGCGGCTCCGGCGCAGGCGCAAAGCCAGCAACAGGTCGTGACCCAGTTCAACGATTCCACCATTTCGCGCCTGCTGCTCGATGTCGGCACCAGCTGGAACATCGAAGGCGGGCCGAACGGTGAGAAGGTCTACCGCGCGAGCGCCGAGGGCGGCATCAACTTTACGCTGAGCCCGCGCGCCTGCGCCGCCGAGACCGGCTGCGTCGGGCTGCTGCTGATCGCGGTGTTCACCCGCAACGACCAGCGCACGCTGGGCGAGCTCGATCAGCTGCTCAACCGCTACAACGATCTCAACCCCAATGGCAAAGCCTACCGGGTCGAGGACGGCACGGTGGTGCTGCAAGGCTATATCAACGCGGTGTACGGGATCAGCTACCCCAACGCGCAGGCACAGATCCTCGTGTTCGGTCAGGAGCTGGGCAAGCTGCGCAACGAACTGACGGCGTTCGGCGAAGGTGGGCGCTAAGGCGCCGTTGAGGCGTTGCGGCGCAGATCAACGCATCAATGAGGCCAACGCGCGAAGCCGGAATCGATCAAGACGCAGGGGAAGGGCTAACGCTGCCCTGACAACACTGGCGATCCGAATATGAGTATTTTTGTCTCGTTCCAGCAGCCAGCGATGATCTCACCGCTGCCATCTCCGTCGAGATCGGCGATGTGGAGCGCAGCTGGACGGAAACAGGCACCGATACTTCCCAGCCGCTTACCTTCCGATGAGACCACATGGATTTCGTCGCTTTCCCACAGTCCGACGACAATCTCGTCTCGCCCGTCGCCATCGAGGTCTCCAACGGCAAGTTCGGTCGGGTTGTCGAATGCTACCGGTTGTTTCGATACGCGTTCATAAGCTTCCCCGTCCCGATGCCAGATCACGATGCCGTCGGTCATGATCGCGGTCGCATCATAAGGGCCTCGACCGGCAAAGTTGCCATTGCGGGCCATGACAGCCCCTTGCGCATCGCCGACCACGGACAGCCCGCTTTTGTTGGACGGATCGATCTTGCCGACCAGGTGCGCGCGCGGACTTGGCACCAACACTTGCGTCCCCACATTGCTCGGAAGGACGCCGAGGCGGTAGTACGGGAAATCACCCACATCGACCTGTCGTGCAGGCTCGAACCCGCCCGAGTTGCCGAACAGCACCGCTATGCTGTCGGTATCTGAGCTGTCCGAAGCAATGTCGGCGAACCCGTCACCATTGAAATCGGCGACCGCGACGCTGTGAAGATGCGGACGCGCACCGGTGTCGTACGGTGATCCGGGCATGGGAGAGAAGGAGCCCGCTCCGTCGTTCAGCAGGATGGTGACGGAGGAGGTTTCGTGGTTCGCAACGGCGAGATCGACCGCACCATCGGCGTTGAAATCGGCGATGGCGATGTCCGCAGGCTCGTTGCCGCCAGGAAAATCCGTGCGGGCAAAGTCTCCCGCCCGGTCGCCCAGCAATATCGATACGCTGTCGCCGTCGGCATTGGCGACGGCGATATCTATGCGCCCATCGCCATTGAAATCGGCGGCGATGATCGCCCGCGGTCGCTCGCCAACCGCTATCGACGCAGGTTTTTCGCCGTGCGTCGCCTGCTCCGCTTGCGTACATGAAGGGACCGCTACCAGCGCGATAACTGCAATACCCAATCGGTGCATAAGCTCACCCCCCCCCCCCCCCCCCCACCCGGACGAAACTGAGGGGCACAGACTGCCGAAGCATTCTTTTCGCTTATCTGAACGGTGGCTCGTTGAAAGCGCGCAGTTTGCGTGAGTGCAACCGGTCGCCTTCGTCGCGCAGGCGGGCGACGGCTTCGAGACCGATCTGCAGGTGCGCGGCGATCGCCTCCTCGTAGAACTGATTGGCCTGTCCCGGCAGCTTGATCTCGCCGTGCAGCGGCTTGTCCGAAACGCACAGCAGCGTCCCGTAAGGCACGCGGAACCGGTACCCCTGCGCGGCGATGGTCGCGCTTTCCATCTCGACCGCGATCGCGCGGCTTTGCGAGAAACGCTTGGCCGAGCTGGAGTAATGCAGCTCCCAGTTGCGGTCATCGGTGGTGACGACGGTGCCGGTGCGCATCCGCTGCTTGAGGTTTGCGCCCTGCACGCCGGACACTTCCTCGGCTGCGCGCGCCAGCGCAAGCTGCACTTCCGCAATTGGCGGAATCGGGATCTCGGGCGGCAGCACGGCATCGAGCACGTGGTCGTCGCGCAGGTAGGCGTGGGCGAGCACGAAATCGCCGATTTTCTGGCTGGATCGCACCCCGCCGCAGTGACCGATCATCATCCAAGCATGCGGGCGCAGCACCGCAAGGTGATCGCAGATCGTCTTGGCGTTGGACGGGCCGACGCCGATATTGACCAGCGTGATCCCGCGCCCATCCTCGCGGATCAGGTGGTAGGCGGGCATCTGGTGCCTGCGCCACGCAGTGTCGCTCAACTGCTCCTGCGCATTGTCGATGCAGTCGCGAATATCGAGCCCGCCCGCACCGGTCAGCGCCGTGTAGCCTCCGGCGCAGATCTGCTGCGCCCCCCAATTCACGAATTCATCGACATAGCGGTGATAGTTGGTGAACAGGATGAAGTCCTGGAAATCCTCGACCCGCGTGCCGGTGTAATGCGCCAGCCGTGCGAGCGAATAGTCGGTGCGCAGTCCGTCGAACAGTGACAGCGGCATCGGCTCGTGATCGTCGTGTTCGATCCCGTCGGCCAGCTCGTCGCCAATCAGCGCGAGGTCGGTCGAAGGAAAGTGCAGCGCGATTTCCTGCGGAGCGATCCCCACCATCGCCGCCCCGGCATCGCCATCGAGAACATAGGGAAACGGTATCTCCTGGCGCGATCGTCCGACTTCGACCTCGATATCGTATTCGGCCGATATCAGCTCGAGTTGCTCGGCGAGATAGCCGGCGAACAAGGCGGGCCGGGTGATGGTGGTGCGATAGGTGCCCGCCTGTTCGAGCCGTCCGAATGCGCGGCTGCGGTCCTTGGGGTTGCCGTTGCCCGAATAATGCAATGTCAGCTCGGGGTAGGCATAGCTGCCGTCGGTGCGCTTGCGCTGCGGGGGGACTGTGCCGTCGCGACCGTAAGCGATCACGTCTTCGCGCAGCGCGCTCACGGCTTCGTCGTATTGCTGTTGCAGCTGTTCGAGGATGGTGGGGATCGGGGTCATGCAACTGCACCTAGTGCGTCAATGCGGATGTTCCAAGACAGGGCGTTTCGCGAGGCAGGATGACAGTGCAAAACGGGCGCGAGATCAAGCTGACCCCGCGCCCGTCGTTTTCTCTTGCAACCACCGCCGAAGCGAAGGCCCGCCAGGATCACTCGCCGGTTTCGTCGTCCGTCTTGTGATCGGTCGCCTCGATGAGCCCTTCGGTCTCGGAGACGCCTTCGGGAGTGCTGACGCCCTCTTCGAGCAGTTCGGCCGGGATTTCGCCGGGCTCGAGGTTTGGATCGATGCGGTTCGCTTCGGCCTGTTCCTCGATTTCCTTCTGCTCTTCTTCGAACAGCTGCGCGAGCACGTCGACACCCTGCGACTGGAGCTCGGCTTCATCGTCCGAACGCGCCACGTTGGCCTTCACGGTCACGTGCACCTCGGGGTGCAGCGCGACGGTCACGTCGTGCATGCCGATCGTCTTGATCGGCGCGCCCATGATGACCTGCTTCTTGTCGATCTCGTGACCCTGTTCGGCTAGGCCGGTCACCATGTCGCGGACGTTGACCGAACCGTAGAGCTGGCCGGCATTCGACGATGCGCGGATCAGCACGACTTCGGCGCCGGCAACCTTTTCGCCGAGCTTTTCGGCTTCGCTGCGCTTTTCGGCGTTTTCCTGTTCGAGCCGTTCGCGGTTTGCTTCGAACACCTTCTTGTTGGCGTCATTCGCGCGCAGCGCCTTCTTCTGTGGGAGCAGGAAGTTGCGGGCGTAGCCGTCCTTGACGGTGACGATGTCGCCGATCGTGCCGAGCTTCTCGATCCGTTCGAGGAGAATGATATCCATGGTCTCTCTCCTCTTACTTCACGATGTAGGGAAGCAGGCCGATGTGGCGCGCGCGCTTGATCGCCTTGGCGAGCTCACGCTGCTTCTTCGCGGAAACGGCGGTGATGCGCGAGGGCACGATCTTGCCACGCTCGGACATGAAGCCCTGCAGCAGGCGCACGTCCTTGTAATCGATCTTGGGGGCGTCGTTGCCCGAAAACGGGCAGGACTTGCGGCGGCGGAAAAACGGGCGGGCCATCAGTCGCGATCCTCACGGTCGGAGCGACGCTTGCGGTCGCGTTCGTTCTTGCGCATCATCACGCTGGGGCCGTCTTCGTGTTCGTCGACACGGATGGTCATGTAGCGGATGACGTCTTCGTTGATACGGGTCTGGCGTTCGAGTTCTGCAACGACCGAGCCGGGGGCTTCGATGTTGAGCATCACGAAATGCGCCTTGCGGTTGCGCTCGATCTTGTAGGCGAGGGACTTGAGGCCCCAGGTTTCGGTCTTGGTGACCTTGCCTTCGTTCGCTTCGACGATTTCGGTCGCCGTGGCCGCCAGCGCGTCTACCTGGGCCTGCGAGAGGTCCTGACGCGCGAGGAAGACATGCTCATAGAGAGCCATCTCGCGTTCCTTCATACTGCATGCCGATCGCTGGCTGATCCGCGGGATTGCGGGGCCCCTCCGGCTTTCTTCGTTTCCGCTGGGTATCGGCCTTTCGGGCCGGCACTCCACGCGGAAGCGGCGCACATAGCGGGTCTGCCGCGGAATGCAAGAATTGGATTCGCCCATTGAAGGCCCGGGCGAGGGCGGTATTGCGGCCCCATGACCAAGCCGACGCTCTATACCTGCGCTCGTTCGAGAGGCCTGCGCGCGACCTGGGCCGCCGAGGAGGCCGGGGTGGAAATCGACCTGAAGGTGCTCCCATTCCCGCCGCGCCACCTCGCCCCGGATTACCTTTCGATCAATCCGCTCGGCACGGTGCCGCTGCTGGTGGATGGCGACACGCGGATGACCGAGAGCTGTGCGATCGCGCACTATCTCGCGACCAGGGACGGGTACACCGAACTCGCGGTTGCCCCGGGCGAGGCCGATTACGCCGAATATTGCGACTTCACCTACCACGCCGACGCGACGATCACTTTCCCGCAGACAGTCTATATGCGGTTCGCGATTTTCGAGAAGGACAAGGGCTGGGCCGAGGCGGGGGAGGCCTACGCCAAGTGGTTCTACAAGCGGTTGGTAAAGGTGGAACAGCGGCTTGAAGGGCGCGAATTCCTGTGCGCGGAGCGGTTCACGGTGGCGGATATCTGTGTCGGCTATGCGCTGATCCTTGCGCAGAATGTCGGGCTCGACGAGGGCGTTCCGGAGAGCCTGAAGGCGTACCGGAAGCGGTTGACGGCGCGCGAAGCGTACCAGAGGGCGTTTGTGCGCGAGGAAGAGGGCCGCAAGGCTCTCGAAGCCTAGGACGCCTGCTCTTCGCTCACCGGTCGTGCCGCCAATTCGCGCCGGAGCAGCTTGCCGATCGGGTCTCGCGGAAGCTGGTCGACAAACTCGATGTAGCGCGGGCGCTTGTATCCCGCGATCCTGCCCTTGAACCGCGCGGTGATTTCCTCGCGTGTCAGTTCCGCTCCGGGATTGAGCACCACGAAGGCTTTCACCGCCTCGCCCCATTGTCTGTCTGGCACCCCACAGCACCCGGCATCGGCGACTTCGGGCATTGCGGCGAACACCGCGTCGACTTCGGCCGGGTAGACGTTTTCGCCGCCGGTCTTGATCAGTTCCTTCGCCCGGCCGAGCAGGTAGCCGAGGCCCAGTTCGTCCATCGTGCCGAGGTCGCCCGTGCGCAGCCAGCCGTGGCCCAGCGCCGCCGCGCTCGCTTCTTCGTTGCGCCAGTAGCCGAGCATCACTGAGGGGCCGCGCAGGCAAATCTCGCCTTCCTCGCCGGGCGGCAGGTGATTGCCCTCGGGATCGAGGATGGTCATGTCTACATGCGGCATCGCCCAGCCGATCGAGCGCGGATGGTCGAGCATGTCGGGATAATCGATGAAGGTCGCAAAGCCGCACACCTCGGTCTGGCCATATCCGCCGACGACGCGTGCATCCCATTCGGTCTCGATAAACTCGTACATCTGCGGGCGGCCCATGCCCGCGCCGCCGGTGTAGTTGGCGAGCGGCATAATCCCGCTGCGCACCGGCTCCATTTCCAGCCACGGAAAACAGATGGTGGGGAACGCGCTGGTGGTGGTGCAGTTTTCGCGATGGACGAGATCGAGCACCGCCGCGCTGTCGTCGTCGCGCCCGGCAAACACGCTGGTGCCGCCGCAAGCCAGCATTGCGGCGACCTGCTGCATACCGACGACGTGGAACAGCGGGTTGATCGACAGCAGGCGTTCTGCGCGCGTGAAGCCGCGCCGCACGCAGAAACCCAGCGCCGAAGACGCGACCGCGCTGCCCGATTGCAGACAGCCCTTCGGCTTCCCGGTCGTGCCGCTGGTGTACATCATGTAAAGCGGGCGGTCGGGCGCAAGATCAGGCAAGGTCCGAGCGCTCTGCTCGGCGGCGACGATTGCTTCGAATGCGCCGTGCGGATCGTGGGCTTCGTCCACTTCGATCACCTCGCCAGCCTCGGCCTCGGCCAGCAGCGCGGCGAAACGCGGATTGACGAAAGTCATCGCGGGTTCGGCATTGCCGCAGATCCACCCGATCTCGCCCGGCGCCAGCCTCCAGTTGAGCAGCACAGCGATCGCACCAATTCGCCCGCAGGCGAGCAGGATGGTGAGATAGGGCGCACCGTCGGTGAGCAGGATCGCCACCCGGTCTCCCGGCCCGATCCCCTTGGCGAGCAGCCAGTGCGCCAGCCGATCGACCCGCGCCTCGAGCTCACCATAGGTCAGGCGCTGCGGGCCATCGACCGTGGCTTCGCGCCCGGCATGCTGGGTGGCGCAAACCTTCAGGAGCGTGTCGAGCGAGAAATCGTGAGCCTTCATGTTCGGCGTGCTATCGTTCCGCGCGACACTCGACCATTAGCGCAATTGTGGGTCGTCGCGGTCCAGCTCCAGCCCGCACCTGCCGCAGGTCCGGTTCGGCCAGGGCACCACGAACATCCCGCGAAAGAACAGGTTCTTGCCGCATTGCGGGCAGTTGAGCCGCAGCATCGGACCGTTTGCCAGCACCAGTCCAACGATCGCGATGCCAAAGGCGATGGTCGAGTGGCCGTAGAAGCGATCGATTGCGAGCACGAATGCGATCGCCGCCCCGAGCGCGAGCAGCATCCGCCACGCATGTCGCCGCGCCCGCACGTATGCGGTCATGCCAGCCGCTCGAACAGGTCCTTGGCGAAGGCCGTCAGCGTATCGTCGCGCGCGCCCATGATCACCACCCGGTCTCCCGGCCGGGCCAGCGTGGCAATGCTCTCCCCACAGGTTTCGCGATCGGGAATGTGTTCCGCCTTGCCGCCCGCATTCCTGATGAGGCGCACGATCCGCTCGCTGCCTTCGCTGCGATCGACCGTGCCGCCGAAATAGACCGGGTCGCACATGACCGTGATGTCCTCGGGATCGAGCTCGCGCGCGAAGGTTTCCGCCAGCTCGTCGCCCATCTGCCGCAGCGGGCCGTATCCGTGTGGCTGGAAAAAGGCGATCACCCGGCCCGGCGTGGCCTTGAGCGTGCGAAGGGTGGCGGCGCACTTTTCGGGATTGTGGCCGAAATCGTCGATTACGGTGATCCCGTCCGGACTCGTGCCGATCACGTCGAACCGCCGCGCCAGACCTTGAAACGAGCGCAGCGCGTAGACCGCCTTGCGCACTTCGATCCCCGCTGCCGCTGCCGCAGCGATTGCCGCCAGCGCATTCGAAAGATTGTGCCGGCCCGGCATCGGCAGGATCAGCGGGAACACCTCGCGGCTGCGATTGTCGATCACCGCTGCGCGGATGCCGAACGGGCTTTCGTCGATCGAGTCCGGGTCGACGGTGATGTCTGCCTTGGGATGGGATATCCCGAAGCTGACCAGTTGCGAGGTCTTCTCCGCAAGTGCGCGGGCCTCGTCATTGTCGAAATTGACCACCGCGCAGCCCGATGCCTTGAGATAGCCGCCGAACAGCACGCGCAATTCCTCAAGGCTCTTGTGATCGAGGCTGACATTGAGCAGCACGCCGATGGTAGGACGGTACAGCGCAATCGTGCCGTCACTTTCGTCAACTTCGCTGAGATAGATCTCCGGTCGCCCGACCCGTGCGCTGGCGAACGGATTGTCCGGCCCGGCGAAATTCTTCATCACCGCGCCATTCATCACGGTCGGGTCGTATTGGCCTTCCGACAGAATCCAGGCGATCATCCCCGTGACGGTCGATTTGCCCGAGGTTCCGCCGATCGCGATCGAATATCCCGCCTCGTTGAACAGCGCGGCATTCAGCTCTGCGCGGCTCATCCGTGCGCAGCCAAGCTCGCGTGCGCGGACAACTTCGGGAACGGTGTCTTCGACGGCTGCGGAGGCGACGAGGATTTGCCGGGACGAGGTCAGGCCGCTGCCGTCCTGCGGAAACAGCGCGAACCCGTTTTCTTCGAGCCACCGGAATTTTTCCGACGTGCGTCCCTGATCGCGGCTGCGGTCAGACCCGGCGACTTCGTGGCCGATTCCGTGCACGATCTGTGCAAGCGGGAGCATGCCCGACCCACCGATGCCGCAAAAAAAGAATGGCCGTCCCGCGAGGTCCGGCCCATCGATCCCGTCCGCCATGGGAAACATGGTTATTGGCTTGCGCCATGGCTGACAAGCGACTTAGGTCTGCGCGCATGACAAATATCGCCATCTGTGCGCCCGCGACTCCAATCACGCGTGACCATGCCGCAGCGCTGGAGGCGCTCGTCGCCGCCGAGTTTCCGGCCCATCGGGTATCATTTCACGATCAATGCTTCGAAAGCGCCGGGCATTTCGCTGGCAGCGATCTCAGGCGGCTCGAGGCGCTGCTCGATTGCGCCAACGATCCGGCATTCGACGCGGTGTGGTTCGCCAAGGGCGGCTACGGTTCGAACCGGATTGCCGAGGCAGCGGTGGCGCAGATGAGCCAGGCGGCGCGCTCCAAAACCTATGTCGGATTTTCGGACTGCGGGTATCTGCTTGCCGCGCTCTATCGCGCCGGAATCGGGCAGAGCGTGCACGGATCGATGCCGGTCAGCGCCCGTTCGGAGCGGGGTCGCGAGGCGGTGCGGCGGGTGCTGCGCTGGCTGGAAGGCGATGTCAGTGGGGTTGAACCCAGCATCGATGGGACCACACCGGCAGCCGCGTTCAACCTCATCACGCTGGCGATGATTACCAACACGCCGCTGATGCCCGACCTGTCGGGCCACGTCGTGATGGTGGAGGAGGTGAGCGAGCACCTCTATTCGATCGACCGGCTGTTCTTCCATCTCGCCAACACCCTGCCGCGACTTGCCGGCCTGAGGCTGGGCGCGGTGACCGATGTGCCGGAAAACTACGTCGAATTCGGACAGGACGAGGTCGCCATCGCCAGGTTCTGGTGCGACCGGGCCGGGATACCGTATCTCGGCCGGGCCGAGATCGGGCATACGTCTGCCAACAGGGTTGTGCCCTTCGGCCTTGCGAGTCCGCCCACCACTGCCTAGCGCAGCGAGCCCAGCAGGAGGATCACAATGCGCGCATTCGTATTTCCGGGACAGGGCAGTCAGAAGGTCGGCATGGGGGTCGAACTCGCCGAAGCGAGCGCTGTGGCCCGCGCCGTGTTCGAGGAAGTCGACGAAGCGCTGTCGCACAAGCTTTCCGCGATCATGCGCGAGGGACCGGAAGACCAACTGACCCTGACCGAGAACGCGCAGCCCGCGATCATGGCCAATGCCATCGCCACCCTGCGGGTGCTCGAAGAGGATTTCGGCGTGAAGCTGGCCGAGGTGGGCGACTGCGTGGCGGGCCATTCGCTCGGCGAATACACCGCCCTGTGCGCGGTTGGCGCTTTTGATCTCGCGACCACGGCGCGGCTGCTGAAGCTGCGCGGGCAGGCGATGCAATCGGCCGTGCCGGTGGGCGAGGGGGCGATGGCGGCGTTGCTCGGTGCCGATATCGACACCGCCACGGCCCTCGCAGCTGCCGCAGCACAGGGGCAGGTATGCGAGGTCGCCAACGACAACGATCCGGGGCAGGTGGTGATCTCGGGCCACAAGGGAGCGATCGAGCGCGCGATCGCGATGGTTAAGGATCACGGGATCAAGCGCGGCGTGCTGCTGCCGGTCTCCGCTCCGTTCCACTGTTCGCTGATGCAGCCCGCCGCCGACCGCATGGCCGAGGCACTGGCGGAGACCTCTCCTGGCGCGCTCGCATTGCCGCTCTACGCGAACGTCACGGCCAGCAAGGTCACCGATCCCGAGGAGGAGCGGGCGCTGCTGGTCGAACAGGTCACAGGCCGTGTGCGCTGGCGCGAAAGCGTCGCCAATATGCACGCCGATGGTTTCGCAAGCTTCGTCGAACTGGGGGGCAAGGTCCTCACCCCGATGATCCGCAAGATCGCCGACGAGGCCGAAACGGCGAGCCTGATCGCCATGGAACATCTCGAGGCATTTGCGAAATCTATGTAACAATGTATCATCAGCGCATCGAGGGGAGAGGGAAATGCGCAACGGTACCTTGAAAATGCTCGCGATCGGCTTGGCCGCGATGGGAATGTCGGCCTGCACGCCCGTGGTGGAGAATTCGGCGGCGGACTCGAGCGGGCCCGGCCTCGTCGGCTTCGCTTCGAAAGACGATCTGGATCGCTTCGCCGGAAAAATGGCCAAACGCCAGCGCGCACGGGCCGCGATGTACGAGTCGAGCGTCGCGGCGCCCATGGCGATGGAAGCCGCCGCCGATTCCGCCGACGCCTCGGCCGAGGGCGAGAGCGAGAGCATCACCAACACGCAGGAAGCCGGGGTCGACGAAGGTGGGATCGTCAAAAACGCGGGCGATTACTTGGTCGTGCTGCGACGCGGGCGGCTGTTCACCGTGCGCCACGGCGACGATGCGCTCGCGCCGGTCGATACGATCGACGCCTTTCCGCCGGGCAAACCCAACCCCGGGGATACCTGGTATGACGAGATGCTGGTCAGCGGTGATCAGGTGATCGTGATCGGGTATTCCTACGGCGAATTCGGCACCGAACTCAATCGCTTCGACCTGTCGGGCAGCGGCGAGCTGACCTATCGCGATACGCACTATCTGCGTTCGGGCGATTACTATTCGTCGAGCAATTACGCTTCGCGCCTGATCGGCGACGAGCTGATCCTCTACGCACCGGTCTACGCGCGCTGGGACGATCTCGATGCAACCATGCCCGCACTGCGCGGATTTGGCGAGAGAGCCGAGACCAAGACTTTGGTGAGGCCGGAAGATTTCCTGATCGCCGAACCCTATCGCACCGGCGAGTTCGAGCTCGACATGCTGCACGTGGTTACCCGCTGCG
This sequence comes from Erythrobacter sp. JK5, assembly GCF_018205975.1. Classification (NCBI taxonomy): domain Bacteria; kingdom Pseudomonadati; phylum Pseudomonadota; class Alphaproteobacteria; order Sphingomonadales; family Erythrobacteraceae; genus Erythrobacter; species Erythrobacter sp. JK5. The sequence continues at coordinate 763,969 of NZ_CP073577.1, forward strand.
ATCTGAGCGCGCCCGAACTGGACTGCAGTGCACGCGCCATCGCGGGAACTTGGAGCCGCGCCTTCTACGTCTCGCGCGGCGCGGTCTATGTCTGGACCGGGTCGGCGCAGACCAGTTGGGACGACGATGCCGAGCGCACCCCCGGCCAGCTCTACCGCATCCCGCTCGACGGTGCACAACCCGGCGCGGTGCAGGTCGCCGGATCGCCGATCGACCAGTTCTCCTTCGCCGAGAACGCCGAGGACGGCGTGCTGCGGGTCTTGCTGCGCGAGCTCGGCAATGGCGAAGGAATGTGGGCGAGCGAATTCAGCGGCGGCGACGTGGCGCTGGCAAACGTCCCGCTGGCCGGGTTCGACAACGGTGCCGCGGCGCTGCCGCAATCCGATTACCGACCGCTCCCCGCACCGGAGGGCTGGCGTTTCCACAACCGCTTCGTCGGCGATTACCTGCTCTACGCCGCAGGTGATTATGGCAGCGAAGATGCGACCGCGACCGTCTACGCGGTCCCTCTCGATGGCAGTGCGGTGCAGGAAGTGTCGCTGCGCCACGGTATCACCCGGTTCGACCGGCTCGGCGATGACGGGGTCGCGATCGGCCCGTCGCGCGGGGGAGCGCTCGGTTTTTCCTCGCTGTCGCTCGGCAGCCGTGCGAGGGTCGAGGACACCTACATGCTTCCCGCCGCCAACGAAGGCGAGACCCGCAGCCAGGCCTTCTTTTTCCGCCCGGATAGCGGGTCGGATGGCCTGAGCGGTACGCTCGGGCTGCCTGTGACGCGTCGGCTCGCGCGGGACGGAGCCGAATTCCTCGGCTCGGGCTCCTCGATCGCGTTTCTCCGTCGCGATGCGCGCAGGCTTTCCCCGGTGGGCGAGCTGGTGGCGCGTACCCAGGATGCCAGCGACGACAATTGTGTCGCCTCGTGCGTCGACTGGTACGGAAACGCCCGCCCGATATTCATGGGCGAACGGATTTTCGCGCTGATGGGCTACGAAATGGTCGAGGGTCGACTGGCCGGAGGAAGCATTCGCGAGACGCGGCGGATCAGCTTTGCCCCGTAACGTCGAACGCCGCTGGATTGATCGGTCCCATGCGCAGCTGCTCGATCGCGTTGCGCCCGGGACCTTCGACCACGCGATCGACCCGGTCCAGCTCGACACCTATCTCGCCAGCCCGGGCAACTGGCTCGGCGTCGCGCTGCACGGCGATCTCGTCGTCGGGATGGTGATGTGCGTCGTCCACCATCATCCCGACAAGCCGACCGAGCTATTCCTTGACGAAATCGGCACGGGCGACGATTGGCGCAGGCAGGGCATCGCGCGTTCGCTCGTGCAATTCGTGTTCGATCGCGCCGATGCGGAGGGAATCGAAGAGATCTGGCTGGGGACCGAACCCGACAATCTGGCCGCACGCGGACTCTACGAAGGGTTCAGGCATGAGCGAGAAGACGCCGTGATCTACTTTTTCGACTGGTGAGGAGCCTGTTCTGATGTTTTCACTCAAGGGTATGAACGCGCTGGTTACCGGCGCGAGCGGCGGAATCGGCTCGGCGATCGCGGTCGCGCTGGCGAGGCAGGGCGCGCGGGTCGCGCTGTCGGGTTCGAACGGATCGAAACTGCGCAGCTTCCGCGAGCAGCTGATCGAGGAGGTCGGCGGCGATCATGTCGAGATCACCTGCAACCTGTCCGACACCGTGCAGGTCGAGGAGCTGATCCCGGCGATGCTCGATACGCTGGGCGGGATCGATATCCTCGTCAACAATGCCGGGATCACCCGCGACAATCTCGGCATGCGGATGAAGGACGAGGAATGGGACCAGGTGATCGCGATCAATCTCGAAGCCGCATTCCGCCTGATGCGGGCCAGCGCCAAGCCGATGATGAAGGCGCGCTTCGGTCGGATCGTCAACATCACCAGCGTCGTCGGTGCCACCGGCAATCCGGGGCAGATGAACTACGCCGCCGCCAAGGCCGGGCTGACCGGCATGACCAAGAGCTTCGCGCAGGAAGTCGCCAGCCGCGGAATCACCGCCAATTGCGTCGCGCCCGGATTCATTCGCACTGCCATGACCGCGCAGCTCGACGAGAAACAGCAGGACACGATCAATGCTCGCATTCCCATGGGCAAGATGGGCGAGGGCGGCGATATCGGCGCGGCCTGCGCCTATCTGGCGAGCCGCGAGGCCGGGTACATCACCGGCGAAACGCTGCATGTGAACGGCGGGATGGCGATGGTGGGATGAGCTTTGGGCGATAAGGGCCTGCCCAGGCACCCTTATCCCCAAGCGAATCCCCGCTCGCGCGCGCTCACGCTTGCCCGTATTGTCCACCGCGCTAAGGTTTTTGCAAATTCCCCGGCGCTGGTGGGGCGATTCCGGTCCCATTCCCCGCCACAGATCGAAAAGTGATAGGCGAGGCTCATGAAGGCTACGATCGAACGCGCGACGCTCCTGCGGTGTCTGTCCCACGTCCAGTCGGTGGTCGAACGCCGCAACACGATCCCAATCCTGTCCAACGTGCTGATCGACGCCAGCGATGGCGGCAATGTGAAGGTGATGGCGACCGACCTCGACCTGCAGGTCGTCGAAACCATGTCGGCGGCCTCGGTCGAGAACGCGGGCGCGATCACCGTTTCGGCGCATCTGCTGTTCGATATCGCCCGCAAGCTGCCGGACGGCAGCCAGGTCAGCCTCGAAACCGCCGACAACCGGATGGAAGTCAAGGCCGGGCGCAGTCGCTTCAAGCTGCCGACGCTGCCGCGCGACGATTTCCCGGTGATCGTCGAGGGCGACCTTCCCACCTCGTTCGAGCTGCCCGCGCGCACCCTTGCCGAACTGATCGACCGCACGCGGTTCGCGATCTCGACCGAGGAAACCCGGTACTATCTCAACGGCATCTTCCTGCATGTGACCGATGAAGACACGCCCGTGCTCAAGGCGGCGGCGACCGACGGCCACCGGCTGGCGCGCTTCACGCTGGCCCGTCCCGACGGGGCAGAGGGCATGCCCGACGTGATCGTCCCGCGCAAAGCGGTCGCCGAATTGCGCAAGCTGCTCGAGGAAGCGATGGACGGGAACGTCCAGATCGACCTGTCGGCGAGCAAGATCCGCTTCACGCTCGGCGGCGAGGGCGGGGTGGTGCTGACCAGCAAGCTGATCGACGGAACCTTTCCCGATTACAGCCGCGTGATCCCGACCGGTAACGACAAACTGTTGAAAGTCGATCCCAAGAGCTTCTTCCAAGGCGTTGATCGCGTGGCAACAATCGCCACCGAGAAAACGCGCGCGGTGAAGATGGGGCTCGAACCCGACAAGGTCACCCTGTCGGTCACCTCGCCCGACAACGGCACCGCGACCGAGGAACTTGCGGCCGATTACAAATCGGAAGGGTTTGAGATCGGCTTCAACGCCAATTATCTCAAGGATATCCTCGACCAGATCGACGCCGATACGGTCGAACTGCACCTCGCCGATGCGGGCGCGCCGACGCTGATCCGGCAGGACGAAAAGAGCCCGGCGCTGTATGTGCTGATGCCGATGCGGGTGTAGGCAAAGTCGGTTTCCCGGCAGTTTGATCCTGCTGGGAATGCGCGGCTCGTTCCGCTAGTGCTTCTCGACAAAGGAGAAGCCCCCGATGACGATTCAGCAAGTCCATGTCCGCAAAGACGAACTCACCAACGCCGATCTCGTCCATGTCGAGCTGACGAACCTGGCCGAGGGCGCGGTGCGGCTCCAAATCGAGAGCTTTTCGGTCACCGCCAACAACATCACCTACGCGGTGGTCGGCGACGGGTTCAAATACTGGGATTTCTTCCCCGCGCCCGACGGTTTCGGGATCGTCCCGATGTGGGGCCACGCAAAGGTCATCGAGAGCAACCATCCCGATATCGTGGTGGGCGAGCGGGTCTACGGCTACTTGCCGATGGCGACGCACCTCGACGTGCGGCCGGGCAGGGTCTCGGATGGCAGCTTCATGGACATGACCGATTACCGCCAGCCGATGAGCCCGGTCTACAACACCTACCAGCGGCTCGCCGCCGATCCCGAACACGATCCCGCGCGCGAACCCGAACGGATGATCTTCGGCCCGCTGTTCAAGACCGGGTTCCTGATCGAGTATTTCATGCGCGACCAGGACTGGTTCGGTGCCCAGCAGGTGATCCTGACCAGCGCCTCCTCCAAGACCGCGATGGGCCTCGCCAGCGTCGCGCGGCAGAATTCACCGAGCATCAAGCGGGTCGGACTGACTTCGGCCGGGAACGTCGATTTCGTCGAAAGCACCGGGCTGTACGACCGGGTGCGATCCTACGACGAGGTCGGCGGGATGGTGATCGCCGACAGCGTGCTGGTCGATTTCGCGGGGAACGCCAAGGTCCTCGCCAGAGTGCACGAACATTTCGAGGCGACGCTGAAATACTCCTGTCTGGTCGGGGCGACTCACCTTGAGGCGCGCAGCACGTTCGGCGGAGCGGACATTCGCAAGGGTCCCAAACCGACGCTGTTCTTCGCCCCCGACCATGCGGTCGCGTTCTTCAAGGAAAAAGGTCCTGACGAAGGCGGAAAGCTGGTCGCGGCGGCGTGGCACGAATTCCTCAAATGCGCGGAGGGGACGGTCGAAATCGTCAGGAAGCAGGGCCTCGACGCCGCACGCGAGACCTATCTGGAGATGATCGGCGGCAGCGTCGATCCGTCGAAAGGCATCGTGATCGAGCCCTGAGCAGGGCTACGCGCGTTCCAGCGCGTAATGGAAGAAACCGTGATGCTGCGCGCGGTGGCGCGCTTCCATCTTGCTCTCGGTGTCTGGTTCGGTCGGGATAATGCACCATCCGCCGCCGCGTGCGAGCACGGTGTCGATGCCCCGTTCGAGCACTTCGGGGCCGGGCTGGGCGCGCCAGTGATCGCCCACCGCGTCGGGGGCCTGGCGCGCGCCGCCGAAACGATCGGGACGGGCCTGCGCGGCGTTCCAGATCTGGGTGTTGAGGATTCCGGGGCACAGGATTGTGACGCCGATCTCGTCCTCGGCGAGTTCGGCGCTGAGCGCCTCGCCAACGGCCGCCGTCATCTGCTTGGTCGTGGCGTAGAGCGTGAACGGCCCGCTGACCGGCACCACCGAGGCGGAGCTGGCGGTGATCCCGACATGGCGCGGCCCCTGCTGGCGTTTCAGCACCGGCAGCCACGCCTGTGCGGTGTGGATCGGGCCCATCACGTTGACACCCATCAGCCAGTCGAGCGTATCCGGCCTGGCGTCGCTGACCGTGTCGGCGCTGCCAACCCCGGCGTTGATCCATAACAGCGAGGGTTCCACACCCTGCGCGATCAGCTTTTCGGCGACCCGCCCGGTCTCCGCGCGGTCCGAAACGTCGCAGCCGTGTGCGCGCGACGCATCGCCGCACATCCGGGCGCTTTCTTCCGCTTCGTAGGCGTCGATATCGAGCGCGCAGATGCGCATGCCCTTGGCGGCGAAGTGCTGCGCCAGCCAGCGCCCGATCCCGCGCCCGGCACCGGTGATGACTGCCCAGTCGCCGGTCGCGGGCGCAAAGCCGGTCATTCGGCCGCTTCGGCGAGTTCCGCGCGCTGCGGGCCGCGGATCAGCACTCCGGGCGTCGCGCCGGTCCATTTGCCATCGCGAAACGTCACCACGCCGCCCTTGATCGTCGCGACATAGCCATCGGCGGTTTGCAGCAGCCGCTTGCCGCCTGCGGGCAGATCGAAGGCGAGCCACGGGCGACCGAGCTTCAGCGCGTCCATGTCGATGATGTTCAGATCGGCGAGGTAGCCCGGCGCGATCACCCCACGATCATCGAGACCGTATAGCTTTGCCGTGTCGTGACACTGGCGCTTGATCGCATGCTCCAGTGTCAGCCGCTCGCCACGCTTCCTGTTCTTCACCCAGTGCTCGAGCATGAAGGTGGGCGAGGCCGCGTCGCAGATCGTCCCGCAATGCGCGCCGCCATCGCTGAGCGAGTTGACCGTATCGTCGGCGTGTTGCAGCGGGTGGAGAAAATCGAGGTTGCCCTCCGCATAATTGAGGATCGGCAGGTAGATAAAGCCGGTCGCGTCCTCACGGCACAGCATGTCGTAGGCGTATTCCTGCGGATCGACCCCGGCCGCCCGTGCGCGGGCGTTGACGCTGGCCGTTTCGTCCGGTTCGTAGTCGAAATCCGGATCCATCTCGTATTGCAGCGCCCACCCTTGCGTGATCACCATCACCACGCCGATGATATCCATCGGCGCTTCGGAGTAGTCGTTCGCTTCGGACAGCATCTGCTGCTTGAACGCGGGATCGAGCAACCTGGCTTTCTGCTGGTCCCGCGGCAGGTCCTTGATCGCCTGCCAGCTCGGGCGGAAGGCAAACGGGTTCACCGTGCCCTGCCAGGCCATGATGATGCCGTTTCCGCGCAGGGCGATCTGCGCCACGATATTCGCGCCGTTGTCGTTTTCGGCGCGCATCGTTTCGATCTGCTCCTTGAGCGGCATTTCCTTTGCGATGCTTTCGAGCGCCGCGAAAGTGACCGGGATCCCGGCCTCGCGCGAGAGCCTGCCCATCCATTCGAATTCGTTCCAGTCGCGCTGGAGATCGCTGGCCATTTCGAACACCGCGTGGCCGCCCGCATCCTTGGCCCGGCCCATCGCCTTGCCGATCGCGACCAGCTCTTCGGGGGTAGCGGTGGTTCCGGGCACCAGCTCGCCATCGACCGACTTGTGCAGCACCGTGCGCGAGGTCGAGAAGCCGAGCGCACCCGCGCGCACGCCTTCCTCGACGATGCGGCTCATCTCGGCGATGTCGGCTTCGGTCGGAACGGCGCCCGGCTGTTCGCGGTCGCCCAGCACATAGGCGCGCACCGCGCCATGCGGCACATGGGTGGCGACATCGACGGCGCGCGGCAGCTTTTCCAACGCATCGAGATATTCGGGGAAGGTTTCCCAATCCCAGGTAATCCCTTCGGAAAGCGCCGTGCCCGGAATATCCTCCACGCCTTCCATCAGGCTGATAAGCCATTCGTGCCGGTCCGGCTTGGCAGGCGCGAAGCCGACGCCGCAATTGCCCATCACCACGGTGGTGACGCCGTGCCAGCTCGACGGGGCCATTTCCTGATCCCAGGTCGCCTGACCGTCGTAGTGGGTGTGAATATCGACGAAGCCGGGGGCGACGATCTTTCCTGTCGCATCGATTTCCTCGCGTGCGTCGCCGGCGACCGCACCCAGTGCGGCGATCACGCCGTCCCTGATAGCCACGTCCCCGATGAAGCCTTGCGCTCCGGTGCCGTCGACGATCGTGCCGCCCCGGATAATCAGGTCGAACTGCGCCATGTCTCTCTCCTCTAGGCGAGAGAATGTCCTATCGTCCGGAGGCTGTCCAGCGCTTCACATCGAGGGAAATCAGGCAGCGACCGCCTTCACGCGGCCCGCCTCGGCTTCGGTCTCGGGCGCATCGAGGAATTCGCGCAATCGCGCGATGCTCTCGTCGGCATGGGTCAGCAGGAACAGATGCCCGCCGCCCGCGATCATCTCCAGCCGCGAATTGGGTATTGCCGAGGCGAGGATGCGCCCGTTGATCGGCAAAACGATCTGGTCGTCGTCGCCCATCATGATCAGCGTTTCCTTCTGCATGAATGGCAGCGCGGGAAGGCTGGTCCAGCCGAGCATGCACAGCAGCTGGTAGAAATAGCCGCGCGGGGAGGGGGCTTCAGCCGGCCGATGTGGCTGTCCTTCTGGTGCTTCGCGCCATCCGCATCGACGCCGCCATACAGCGTCGCGAAATGCTCGTTCATGAATTCGGGATCGATGTAGCGGCGCGGATTGGCCATTTTGGTGAATGATGCCGGGTTGCCCGGTACCATCAGCATGCCCGCCGTGGTCGCCGCCAGAGCCAGACGCCGGGTACGCTTGGGATGCTGGAGCGCAAAGTGTTGCGCCATGGCTCCGCCCCAGCTCACGCCCATCACGTCGACCTCGCCGATCGCGTGCCGTCCGAGCAGTTCGGCTGCCGTCCAGCTCATCGTGAACGGGTTGTAAGGGATCACCGGATCGGGCGATTCGCCCGTGCCCGGCATGTCGAACATGATGAAGCCGCGATCCGACATTTCGTCGGCCAGCGGCGCGACCGCTTCGATATTCGCTCCGATACCGTTGAAGAACAGGATCGGCAGGTGATCGGACGGCTCGTCGAGCCGCCATGTCGCAACCCGTAGCGTCCGCCCGCCCACCTTTTCCATGGTGACGACAGCGTCATTCATTGCATCGGCCAAGTATTCGTCCTTTTCTGCGTGCGGTTCCGCACTGGAAAGGACCGCTCGCTGATCCACCTGCAAGCGACCTTCGTGTCTATCGTCCGCGCGTGTTCCCGCGCGCGCCGGCTATCAGACTTCTTCTACTACGTAGAGTCCGGGGGCCGGGTCCATCGGCTTGTGCTTCGCGTTCCCCAGCTTTTCCGGCGCGGGCTTTTTCGCGCCCGAACGCTTCTGGATCCATTCCATCCAGTACGGCCACCAGCTGCCCTTGACCTCTTCGGTGCCCTGCAGCCACTCGTCGGCAGTCTCAGGCAGCTTGCCCTTCTTTTTCTGGACGTAATATTTCGCCTTGGGATTGCCCGGCGGGTTGAGGATCGCCTGCATGTGCCCCGACTGGCTGAGCACGTAGGTAACGTCCTTCGATCCGAACAGCTGCGTCGAACGATAGGTCGCCTTCCACGGCGTGATGTGGTCGGTCACCCCGCCGAGAATGAACAGGTCGGCGGTGACCTTGCTCAGATCGACCTTGTGATCAGCCATCTCGATCTCGCCCTTCTTGGTGAAGGCAAGGGTTTCGTACAGCGTCAGGAAATCACCCATCAGGCTGGCGGACAGGTTGGTCGCATCGGCATTCCAGAAGAGCACGTCGAAGGCCGGCGGGTCCATGCCGAGCAGGTAATTGTTGATGACGTAGTTCCAGATCAGATCGTTGGGTCGCAGCCACGCGAAGCCGCGTGCCAGATCGTCAGCCTTGATAATGCCCGCTTTCTCCGCGCGCTGGCGGGCGAGCTTCATCCCGTTCTCGCTGACCAGCGAGCCGGCTTCGATATCGGTCTGTTTCGGGTGCAGCACGCATACCATCAGCGTGAGCGTGCCGAGAATGTCATTCCCGCTCGCCGCGAGCTTCGAAGCGAGCACCGAGGCGGTCTGGCCACCCGAACAGCCGGCCGACACGTTGACTTTCTTCGCACCGGTAATGTCTGCCACCGCCTCGAGCGCTTCCTCGCAGCTGGCGATGTAATCGGCCATGTCCCAATGGCCCTGTTCCTTCGACGGATTTCGCCACGAAATCACGAAGGTCTGCATGCCGTTGTCGACCTGCCACTTTATGATCGATTTCTCCGGCGCGAGATCGTTGATGTACATCTTGTTGATCTGCGGCGGGATCGTCAGCTGCGGGATTTCATACACTTCGTCGGTCGTCGGCGCGTACTGCACCAGCTCGAACATTTCGGTGCGATGGACGACCGACCCTTTCGACGTCGCGATGTTTTCGCCCAGCTTGAACGGGCGCTTGTCGACCTGGCTGACCATCCCCTTGTTGTGGACGAGATCGTTGTAGGCGTTCTGCAGCCCCTTGATCAGCGATAGCCCGCCCGAATTGATCAGCTGCTTCTGCGCAACCGGGTTGCCGGCAAGCGTATTGGTCGGCGCGAGTCCATCGAGAATGATGTTGGCGATGAAATTCGCCCGGTTGCGTTCCAGCTCGTCGAGCTCGAGCTCCTCGAGCCAGTTCTTCATGCCCTTCTGCACCGCGAGGTAATATTGCGCTCCGGCGCGGAAGAACGGGTTGAATTGCCACGCCGGGTCCTGGAACCGCCGGTCCTTCGGGTCGGGCGCGAGTTCGCTCTTGCCGGTCATGATCTTCACCATGTCCTCGGTCATCGAGCGGGCATGGCGCATCATGCGGCTGGGGTCTGATGCGGTTTCGCGCAGCAACAGCGCGACCGCGCTGACGAAATCCTCGCGCGCGACACCGATCAGCGGACCGAGCGCGTTGGTCGATTGCGCCGCCTCGTTTTCGAGTTTTACCGTGCCTTGTGCCATGGAATCCCCTTGCAGTCTGCGCGCGCGACCGGCGGCGCGCTTTCCACATGCCTCGCGATCTGCGGATTATCAAGGTTTCAGGCGGGCATGCCTCCCCGTAACGGAGGTCCGCGTTCACACTTTCTTGAGCCTGCGGATTAACCGTTCCGCAGGCCCGTTCCCGCCATAGTCTCGACAATGAACGGCCGTTCCCTTCGAAATCCCGTGCAGGCAAGCCCGAGAACGGCCGAAGCCGCGCCCGCCAGCGCGCGCGCCGGCATCCGTCGGAACAGGCAGGCAGACGAGTCCGCAGGGGATCAGCGCAGCGAGGACGATCGCCGTGCGCCGGATCGCGTCGAAGCGGGACACGCAGTCCCGCTACCGTCCGATAATGGCGGGCTCCGTGCCGAGCACGAATTCTTCCTTCCGCGCGAAACCCGCCCGTTGGCGCTGTTCCTGCTGATCGCCTACACGCTGGCGGCCCTCGTCACCTTCTCGGTCCCGCTCGGCTTCGCGTTGGTCGCGGGCGCGGTGTCGGTCGCCGTGTGTGCTTCCGGCGCGCATTTCGCCCGGTTTGAGCGGCGCGCGGGCACATCGAATACGCTCCGTTACGCGCTGGTTGGCGCTGGCATCGTCCTGCCGATGGCCTGCGCCGGGTACACGCTGGCGAGCTGGGTCGAGATCGGCCTCGCTTGGCAATGGGCGATCGCCACAGTGGTGTGCGTCAATGCCGCCTGCGCGGCGCTGTTCGCCCGGCGGATCGCGACGCTGTTTACCGCGAAGATCGCGATCTGGACCGCGTTTGCGCTGGTCAATCCCGGTCCGCTGATGGCGACCGCGTTGATCGGAACGGTGCTGACGCTGGCGCTGGTCGGGCGCTACGAATGGAAACGTGCGATCAAGAAACGCCAGGCGCGCGATGCACGCGAACGCGTCGCGGCGCGGGCCGAAGACATCCTCCGCAGTTTCGAGGAAACCGGTCAGGGCTGGTTCTGGGAGACCGATCGCCGCGGGCAGATCAGCTACATCTCGCCGTCCGCAGCCCGGGTGCTGGGCAAGACGGTCGATCAATTGCTCGGGTGCCCGCTCACCGAGCTGGCCGATCCCGAGCAAGGCCCGGTCGATGCCGAGCGCACGCTCGCATTTCACCTGTCCGCACGTTCGGCATTCCACGATCTCGAGCTGCGCGCGGCCGTTGCCGACGAAGAGCGCTGGTGGGCGCTGACCGGGCGACCGGTCTACGATTCGTTCAAGAATTTCTGCGGCTTTCGCGGCCACGGTACCGATCTCACCGAAAAACGCCGCAGCGAGCAACAGGTCTCGCGTTTGGCGCATTACGATTCGCTGACGGGTCTCGCCAACCGGGTGCAGATGAACCAGGCGCTCGAACAGATCCTCGCCGCCCCGCGCGAGCGCGAACGGGCCTGTTCGGTGCTGCTGCTCGATCTCGACCGGTTCAAGCACGTGAACGACACTCTCGGCCATCCGGCGGGCGATGCGTTGCTTCAACAGGTGGCGCAGCGCCTCGAACGCACGGTCGATGGCAAGGGGCGCTGCGGGCGTCTGGGAGGCGATGAATTCAAGGTGATCGTTCCGGGCGATATCGATCAGGAACAGCTTGGCCATCTGGCCGACGAGATCATCGCCGCCCTGTCGCAGCCCTATTCGATCGGCGGGCAGAGCGTCGTGATCGGTGCCTCGCTGGGGATCGCGATCGCCCCGCACCACGGTTCGAACACCGACGACCTGATCCGCAACGTGGACCTCGCGCTCTACGCGGCGAAGGATGCGGGGAGGGGGTGCCACCGGTTCTACGCCAAGGACCTGCATTCGGCCGCCGAAGAGCGCGCCGAGCTCGAGCAGGATCTGCGCGATGCGATCGTGCGCGGCGAACTCGAATTGTTCTACCAGCCGGTGGTCTACGCCGCGAGCGAGAAGATCGTCGGATTCGAAGCGCTGATGCGTTGGCAGCATCCCAAGCGCGGATGGATTTCACCCGCCAAGTTCATCCCGATTGCCGAAGACGCCGGTTTGATCGACCAGCTCGGTCAGTGGGCCCTGCGCACCGCTTGCAGCGATTTGGCCACCTGGCCGGACTCGATCCGCTGCGCCGTGAACGTTTCGCCGCTGCAGTTTTCCAACCCCGAATTGCCGACCGTCGTCGCCAACGCCCTGGCGCACAGCGGGGTCGATCCCGCCCGGCTCGAACTGGAAATCACCGAGAGCGTGTTCCTCAACGATTGCAAGGGCACCGACGCCATGTTCAAGGCGTTGAAGCGTGTCGGCGTGCGGCTCGCGCTCGACGATTTCGGTACCGGCTACTCCTCGCTCGGATATCTGAAGAAAGCGCCGTTCGACAAGATCAAGATCGACCAGAGTTTTGTGCGCGGCGCAACCGAACACGGCAGCCGCAACGGCGCGATCATCACCTCCATCACCACCCTCGCCGATGCGCTCAACATGGATACGACCGCCGAAGGGGTCGAAACGCTGGACGAGCTCGAGCTGGTGCGGATGCTCGGCTGCAGTCATGTCCAGGGCTATATCTATTTCAAGCCGATGTGCTCGACCGACGCGCGCGCTGTCGTCGCCGGCGACCTCGCAGCCGAGGCTAGCGGTCCGAAGGCTGCCCGGTCGCCGCGCCAGGGCGTGTTGCGGCGAGTTTACCTTACCCAATCCGGCCATCGCGCCACCGCGACCGTCCGCAACATATCCGATTGCGGGGCAATGATCGAAGGCGTCTGGAACATGGCAGAAGGCAGCACCGTGCTGATCGAATTTACCCCCGATCAATGCTTTAGCGCGACGGTTCGATGGTCGCGCGAAAACCGTGTCGGTGTGGAATTCGCAAGTCCGCTAGGCCGCCGGCTGGACGGATCGTTCACCGTGTTGCCCGGGAGTGGAGACAGAGTTGCTCGCGCCCGTCGATGAACGCGCAACGTCCGACAGCTTAACGAAGATTAAGCACCGTCATTAGCCAAAAAATAACCAACCGGGTTTACCGCTGGTTGAGACCGGCAATGATGTCGGGATGTAGTCGATCACCCGATTGCGGAGGATAGCCACAGGTGCCCCTCAAGGGTTTCTTGTCATCGAAAGGCGCGAACGCACTGCGCAGGGCGCGCGGGGGCGATGCCGCTTCGGCGCTCAGCGATGGCGAAAAGCTGGCCATGCTCGACCAGCTCGAACAGTCCGGTCTCGGATGGTTCTGGGCCAGCGATCCCGACGGTAAACTCACCTATCTCAGCGCTGCAATCGCGGAACGGCTCGAACTGCCGCTCGGCGATCTGCTCGGCCAGCCGCTGGCGACGACCTTCGCCCCGATCGAGGGCGAGGGCCGCACCAAGTCGCTGTCGCTGATGCTCGGCGCGCACAAGGCGTTCTCGGGCTTCGCGGTGCGCGCAGCCAAACGTCCGGACGGGGCCGTGCTGCGACTGGCGGGCCAACCGGCGTTCGACGGCAAGAAGTTCACCGGGTTTCGCGGCACCGGCACCGACATTACCGATCAGTATCACCGTGAGGTCGAAACCGCGCGGCTCGCAAAGTACGATTCTCTCACCGGGCTCGCCAACCGGCACCGCATGTCGCAGATAATCGATTCGACGCTGACTGCCTTCAGGCAGGCGAAGCGCAATTGCGCGGTGATGATGCTCGATCTCGACAAGTTCAAGCATGTCAACGACACGCTCGGCCACGCGGCGGGCGACGAATTGCTCAAGCAGGTCTCGGATCGATTGCGCCGCGCGATCGAGGTCGATTGCGAAATCGGCCGGTTGGGCGGCGACGAATTCCAGGTGATGCTGCCTGACCTCGACGATCGCGGCGAGCTGGGCGAAATCGCGATGAAGATCATCACGATGCTCAAGCAGCCCTATTCGCTCGAGGAGGGACGGTGTGTGATCGGCGCGTCGATCGGCATCGCGATTGCCCCGCATGACGGGGTGACGCGCGAGGAGGTCGTCCGCTCTGCAGATCTGGCGCTGTACGCCGCCAAGAACGGCGGTCGCGGGCAATTCCGCTTCTTCTCGGGCGAACTCGAAAACGAAGCCTTGTTCCGCCGCCGGCTCGAAGAAGGCCTCGACGAGGCGGTCCGAGAGAATCAGCTGTTCCTCAAATATCAGCCGATCGTCGACGCCAGCTCCAAGGGAGTGCGCACGCTCGAGGCGCATATCTGCTGGATGCATGAACAGCGCGGCGAGATCGACGAGATCGAGTTTGCGTCGATCCTCGACGGGTCGAGCCAGATTGTCGAGGTGGGCAAATGGGCGATTGCAGAAGCCTGTCGCCACGCCGCTGAATGGCCCGAAAGCGTGCGGGTCGCGGTCAACGTCCCGGTGCCGCTGTTCGGCTCCGACGGCTTCGTTGACGACATCGCCAGCGCGCTCAGCGCGGCCGACATGGCCGCCGGGAGGCTCGAGCTCGAAATCAGCGAAGCGGTGTTCTTCGGCGACACCGAAGCGGTCGATCGTACGCTTGCCCAATTGTTCAAGCTGGGCGTGCGGCTGACGCTCGACGAATTTGGCAGCGGCTACTCCTCGCTCGCCTATCTGCGCCGCGCGCCGTTCGATACGATCAAGATCGATCGGCAACTGGTCGAGGAGGCTGAGCACCACGACAAGGGCGAGCTCGGTCTGATCAAGGCCATCGTCGCGTTAGCCGATGCGCTCGACATGGATACGATCGCCAACGGTATCGAGAGCATGGACTTGCTGGCGGCGCTCGAAGAGTGCGGTGTGCGCCGTATGCAGGGACCGATGTTTGCCGAGCCCATGGTGCGCGAGACGGTCGAGACCGAGCTGATCGGCGATGCGTGGAAGATCGAACCGAGCGGCGATCGCACCAAGCGCGCGCGCCGCCGCACCGTGTTTCGCAAGATCCAGGTGATCCACGACGATCACTCTTATGAGGTGACGTTGCGCAATCTCTCGAAATCCGGGGCGCTTATCGAAGGGCTGATCGATGTGCCGAAGGGTACGCAATTCGTGGTCGATCTGGGTGGCGGGCAGCTCGCTGTGGCGACCGTGATCCGGTCGAGCGGCGACACGCAGGGTCTCGAGTTCGAACAGCCGCTGGTAGAGGATGGTTCGGGCGGATTGTGCACCCGCAACCGCGTATCGCCTTATGCGCTCGCATCGGCGGGCGCGCCGCTCGCGGCGCTGTCGCAGGGAAGCTACAAGGGCATGCAGGGCGGGTTGCTGGGCCAGTCGGGCAGCGTCCCGCAATTCGGCTATGCGCGACCATCGCGCAGCGAAGCGGCCTGATTTTCGCTTTCCTACACGAAGCCCGGACGTTATCCGACTGTTGCGATTTTCGCGAATGACATTGCGGGCAAGCGTCGCTAAGTCGCGGCGCAAATGACCGACCTTTCCCATATCCGCAATTTCAGCATTATCGCTCACATCGATCATGGCAAGTCCACGCTCGCCGACCGGCTGATCCAGTTCACCGGCGGGCTGACCGAGCGCGAGATGTCCGAGCAAGTGCTTGATAACATGGATATCGAGCGCGAGCGTGGCATCACCATCAAGGCCCAGACCGTCCGGCTCAACTACACCGCCCGCAACGGCGAGACCTACCAGCTCAACCTGATGGACACGCCCGGCCATGTCGACTTCGCCTACGAGGTCTCGCGCTCCCTGGCCGCGTGCGAAGGCGCGCTGCTGGTGGTCGACGCCGCACAGGGCGTGGAGGCCCAGACCCTCGCCAACGTCTACCAGTCGATCGAGCACGATCACGAGATCGTCCCTGTCATCAACAAGGTCGATCTCCCCGCCGCCGAGCCCGAAAAGGTTCGCGCCGAGATCGAGGACATCATCGGCCTCGACGCCTCGGAAGCCGTGCTCACCAGCGCGAAATCGGGCCTCGGGATCGAGGACGTGCTCGAAGCCGTCGTCGCCAAGATCCCGCCGCCCACCGGCACCGCCGACGCACCGCTCAAGGCCAGCCTGGTCGACAGCTGGTACGACCCCTATCTCGGCGTCGTCATCCTCGTCCGCGTGATCGAGGGGAGGCTCACCAAGGGCCTCAACATCACATTCATGCAGGGCGGCACGCAGCACCTCGTCGACCGGGTCGGCTGCTTCACCCCCAAGCGCACCGACCTCGCCGAACTCGGCCCGGGCGAAATCGGCTTCATCACCGCGCAGATCAAGGAAGTCGAACAGGCCCGCGTCGGCGACACCATCACCACCGTGAAGAACGGCGCCAGCGAACCGCTCAAGGGCTACAAGGAAGTCCAGCCGGTGGTGTTCTGCGGCCTGTTCCCGGTCGATGCCGCCGATTTCGAGAAGCTGCGCGAAAGCATCGGCAAGCTGCGCCTCAACGACGCATCGTTCAGCTTCGAGATGGAGAGCTCCGCCGCATTGGGCTTCGGCTTCCGCTGCGGGTTCCTCGGCCTGTTGCACCTCGAGATCATCCAGGAGCGCCTCTCCCGCGAATACGATCTCGACCTCATCACCACCGCTCCCTCGGTGGTGTACCGCGTCCACCTCGGCCACACGAAGAACGAGGACGCGGCCACGATCGACATCCACAACCCCGCCGACTGGCCCGACGTCAACCGGATCGACATGATCGAGGAGCCGTGGATCAAGGCGGTGATCTACACCCCCGACGAATATCTCGGCGCGATCCTGAAGCTGTGCCAGGACCGGCGCGGCATCCAGACCGACCTCACATATGTGGGCGGCCGCGCGCAGGTGACCTACGAATTGCCGCTCAACGAAGTGGTGTTCGACTTCTACGACCGGCTGAAGTCGATCTCGCGCGGCTATGCCAGCTTCGACTACGAGCAGATCGGCCTGCGCGAAGGCGACCTCGTGAAGATGAACATCCTCGTCAACGCGGAAGCCGTCGACGCGCTGTCCCTGATCGTCCACCGCGGCGTCGCCGAGGAGCGCGGGCGCGGCATGTGCGAGCGCCTCAAGGACCTCATCCCGCGCCACCTGTTCAAGATCCCGATCCAGGCCGCGATCGGCGGCAAGATCATCGCCCGCGAAACGATCGCCGCCCTGCGCAAGGACGTCACCGCCAAGTGCTATGGCGGGGATATCACCCGGAAGAAGAAGCTGCTCGAGAAGCAGAAAAAGGGGAAGGCCAGAATGAGAGAGTACGGAAACGTCTCGATACCTCAGGAAGCTTTCATCGCAGCCTTGAGGATGGGTGAAGAGTAACCTCATTCTGAGGATGCGGGAGCGCCCGCAGGGCGGCCTGTCCCCGCGAAAGCGGGGAGGAATGTGTCGATCCCGCAGGAGGCGTTTATTGCGGCGCTGCGGATGGGTGAGGAATAAGGCCTCCCCGGGACGGGGAGGGGGACCACCCGCAGGGTGGTGGAGGGGCACGCTCCGCTAGCTCCGCGCTAGTTTTTTCTCACACGAAGACACGAAGACACGAAGGACGCGAAGATGCGGGAGCGCCCGGAGGGCGGCCTGCCCTGGCGTAGGCCGAGGGAATGTGAGCATTCCGCAGGAGGCCTTTGTTGCTGCGCTGTGAATGGGTAAGGAGTAGTCAACAACTGAACTTTGTCAGTAAGTGAAATCTCTGCGTCAGTCGTCATATCTGAAAATGACGTTTCCGCCTCCAAGGCGACCGATTTCCTTCAAAGTGTCTGGAAGCCATTTCGGATTTCTAAATATCAGCGTTGCTCCGCTTCCTCCAGCCATGCGCGCAATTTCCTTCGCTGAGTCGGGCAATATCCTCGTGGCCTCGATATCGAGGCCACCTCCAAGTCTCACTATCTCTTTCATAGTATCAGGTAGAAGAACCATCTCTGATCATTCCTTTCGATGATTACCTTAGCAATGCATTCAAATGCTTGAACGCAGCCTCGAAGTGGTCCTTCGTCTCGTCTGACACCTTGGGCCACAGCTTGCTGATCTGCTCGGTGAAGTAGCGCGCCGGGCGGTAGTGCCCGAACGAGCCCGACTTCATCGGGTTGTCGGCCAGCCAAGCCTCGATGGCCCGCAGGGTGCGAGGCTCCTTCGCGTTGAGCTTGGTCTTAGTGATTTTCTCGGGCAGTTGCCCAGCGAACTCTCCGTTTACCAGGTCGAGGTAGAAAGTACGGTCGAACATGTCTTCAACATCCGCCTCGGCGGAGCCCGTGAAGTCCGCGTAGGTCGAAACCTGCCTCTTGGTGAGCAGCTTCTTCTTGTAGAGATCCTCAATGATCTGCTTGTCGCTGTTCTGAATGTCCAGCAACGTGGCCACGTTTATGCCCTTCTGCGAGCCGAGCATGGCGACGAAGGTGGGCACCTTGCCGCTACCGCCCACGGGTGTGATGACCCACTCCTCCGACAGCCCGGTGCGGCCTTCGCGTTCCAATTCGCAGGATACGGCCCTGAGATAGAGCATGTCGGCGACGCCCTCCACGATGAGAGAGTTGGGCCCAATAAAGAGTGTCTGCTGGATCTCGTAGCCGAGTGCACCCTGCAAAGGGAACAGGCTGTCGTCGGTGGCGTCGAACACGTTGGCAAGCACTTTAGTTCCGTCCTCTTCCTTCGGCAGAGCATCGGCGGCGTCGATGCTCAAGTCCTGCACGATGCGGACCCGATCGAATTTGGTCGGGTCGATCATGAACGGTGAGTGTGTGGTGTAGAGGAGCTGGTGCTCCGACAGTTCCGCATCGAAGTAGCGAAGCAGGTCGGCTTGGGCCCGCCCATGAAGTGACAGTCCGGGCTCATCCAACAGCAGGATAACGTTCTGCCCCTGGCGTTTCACATCCTCGTACCAAGCAAGAAAAGAGAAGAACCAGACGAAGCCGCGCGAGCGGTTGCTCAGCGGAGTAGTGGCTAAATGCACGGAATCGTGCACCTCACCCCACACGTTTACACCCTGCTGCATCCCCTCTGGATCACCCGCCTTCGCGTCGCGCACGTCGAAGCGCATCTGAATGTGCCTGTTCTGGGACCAGTACTTGACGATGCGCTTGGTTAAGTGGTTTCCGGCATTTTGTAGCTTGTTCTTCAACTCGACAGTGTTGTTGGTGGCCACGAGCTCTCGGTGGTCGAGGCGCGCGAGGTTGATGAGACCAACCAGCGGGTAATCAGAGTCGAGAAGCTGGTCGCTGTCTTCGCGCGCGATCAGCGCGTTGAGGTTGGCCTGCCCTTCCATCTGGTAGTACTCGTCAAAGTAAAGGAACTTCGGCGCGCGGGGCCAGATGATGTTGTGAAAAATGTAGGAGCGGGCGCTCCCTCTTTCGTTCACCTTTTTGACAAGTGCCTTGAGCGCACTAACGGCCTCGGTGGCTTCGGCCTCATCCAGCGCACCGGTAAATTCCGTCCAATCCGTGGCACCCGTTAGCTTGGCCTTCAAATCGTCGGGAAGCGCAGAGTTGTCGGCGAGGTGTTTCCGAGCTGCCGCTTCATTGCAGTTCAAGTAGGCCATGCTCTTGGCCTTGCCGTAAAATGACTTGCGGGTGAACTTGCCATCCGTGAAAGCTTCAGGACCAAAGACCTTTGCGACAGCGGCTTTATCACTCTCGTCCAGCTCGAAGATACACTCGACGACCACGGCCTCCTGGCGATCCTCGTTCTCAACCGCGAAGCGGTAGTCCTCGACCTCTCGCTTCGGGTAGTCGTAAGTTTCTTCAAAGACGGCATCGCCCGTGCGGATTGGGTTGGTGCGGTAGAGAGCGGTCAGGACCGTGGTTTTTCCCGCCTCGTTTTTGCCCACGAAGCAGGTTGTCTGGTCGTCAACCTCAATCGGTCCGGTGTCCCAGATGCTACGGAACTCACGGACCCGATACTGCCTTAGCTTCATTTCTCGATCCCTACCTACAATGGCAAGTAGATATGGAACAAAAGAGGCACATTACAAGTCGTGCTTTGAGTTTTCCCCAACTGACTAGTAACGCTACAAGTCTCCTAATCGATGACCGAAAAATATGACCTCAACCAACCATCCGCTCAATCAACCCAAACGCCGCCTTCGGATCAGCGTCCACCATCCCCAACAACGTCCGCGCGGGCGCATCCGGCGAGCGGCGGTGTTGCTCCCAGTCGCGCAGGGTCGCGACGGGCACGCGCAGCTTGGCGGCGAACTTTACCTGGCTGAGTTTGGTCTTGGCTCTGATAGCCTTCACGTCCGGGCCAGCGGCGACGCGGCCCTTGGTGGTGTCTCCCTGAACGAAGGCGATCGCATCCTTCAGCCCGGCGGCGATGCCTTCGAAATCTTCGTCCTTCATGATCGCAACTCCTTCTTCAATTGCGTGGTCAGCGCCTTGAACACCTTTTCCTGTTCGTCGGTCAGCGTGTCCTCGTCCGTCTTGTTGAGCACCCACAGCAGGAACACCGGATTGTCGCGGTCGGCGAAAAAGCTGAACACGCGATAGCCGCCGCTCTTGCCAGTGGCTTCCTTCGCAATCCGGCCCTTGCGCAGCCCGCCTGTTTTTCTGACGACCTTCCCGTAATCCGGCGTGCGGGCATAGGCATCATAGACCGCAGCGAGTTCCTCCGGCGAAAGACCCAGCTTCTTCACGCGAGCGGTGAAGGCTGCTGTTTCGACCACCGTGTGGATGGGTGCTTCGTTCATTTCTGGGATATACGGCCTTGCCGTAGTTTGCTCAAGTGAAATTTGTACGGCAATGCCGCAGTAACTCATACTCCTCTCCCGCTTGCGGGAGGGGTTGGGGGTGGGCGCGCGTAGCGCTGGGCCGATTAGGGCCACCCCGCTGTGACTAGGCAGGCAAGCTGCCAAGTCTCGCTACCCCTCCCGCAGGCGGAAGGGGTGGAGTGTCGCACTAATCCCACCCCTCATCCTTCAACCGGTGCACCGTCTTCCGCTCCTCCGGCTCCGGCTTCGCCTTCTTCGGCGGCGGCGTGTCATTCACCGTCACGCGCCACGCGCCGTTCCGCGTTTGCTGGCGCAAACGCTCCATGCGTCGCGCGGCGCCGTCAGTCGGGTTCGGCTAGCGCCGACCCGCTGGCCGACGTTACAGCCTCTCGCTTCTAAGCCTCCGGTCGCTTCGCGATCCTCGGCTTAGCTGCGGGGCTTCACCGCCAACCTCCACCGCATCTCCTCATCCGCCTTCAGCGCGTCGAGGTCCCGGTCGCGTAGCTCGGCGAAGCGCTCCCACGCGGCGCGGGTGTCTTCCGAGAGCTGCTCCCATTCGCGCTTGCGCTCGTATTCGATCTGGCGGCGGATGCCTTCCATCTTGCGCTCGATGCTTGCGCGCACTTCCGCTGGCGAAACGTTGTGCTTTCCGGCGCGCTGCTCGGTCTCCCACTGCGCGCGCCACTTCTTCTTGAGGCGGCGCTTTTCCATCCTGCCGACCGCGTTGAGGCCCTTGAGATCGCTGCCGCCTTTCGCGACTCCGTTGCCGAACCGCTCGGGCGAGCGGTTGCGGAGCATGAACATCAAGAGCCGGTCGTTGTACTTCTTCCGCGTGCCCACGTGCTGGCCGTAGACGTAGAATGGCTCCTCCACGCCATTCAACGCGCGTTCCATCGCGACATCCTCGAGCCTCTGCACGCCGAGGTCGAGCGCGGCGTTCCAGGCTTCGCGGAAGCTCTTGCCTTCGGGCAGGCGGCGGATGCGGTAGGCACCGACCGTGCTCATGTTGACGTGCTTGCACGCGGCCTCGACGCTGCCGGTGTCGGCGAGGGCTTCGATGAATTCCTGCTGGCGTTCGGGCGTCCAGCCATCGGAGCGGGGCTTGATGGGGACGGGGGTGAAGTCGGGGATCTCGCTCGCGGGGACGAGCGAGCGGGTGGTGCGGTTGTCTGTGCGGCGGGTCATGGAAGAGTATGAACCACAAAATGTCCGAGTAGGAAATTCGGGCCCGCAGGGCTCGCAAGGGCGACCGCCCGTCCGCAGCGATGCGACCTTCAGGTCGCGTGAGCGAGGAAAGCCAAGGGGGCGGATGCCCCCGCCGGCGCTTGAGGCCAAAAAGACGCGTAGGAAAATTCGGGGGACGAGCCGTTCTTACTTCACTTGGCGTTCACGAAGTGCCCCGTTATACCGCGCGGCATGTTCACGATCGCTCGCAGCACCCTGATCCGCGCCGCCCTGCTCGGCACCGCCATCGCCGCCACCACCGCCTGCGCGGGGGGATCGGGCAACGACGACGTCGCCTATGTCGCGCGCGACGTCGAATCGCTCTACGCCGAGGCGCAGCGACGGCTCGACCAGGGCAACACGCAGCTCGCGGCGGCGCTGTTCGACGAGGTCGAGCGCCAGCATCCCTATTCGCCATGGGCCCGCCGCGCGCAGCTGATGAGCGCGTTCAGCTATTACATCGCGCGCGATTACAACAAGGCGATCCAGAACGCGCAGCGCTTCCTCTCGATCCACCCGGGCAACAAGGACGCGCCCTACGCCTATTACCTGATCGCGCTGTCGTATTACGAGCAGATCAGCGACGTGAACCGCGACCAGAAGATCACCGAACAGGCGCAGTCGGCGCTGCAGGAGGTCAACCGCCGCTTTCCGCAGAGCGAATACGCCGCCGATGCGCGGCTGAAGCTCGATCTGGTGGCCGATCACCTCGCGGGCAAGGAGATGGAGATCGGGCGGTTCTACCAGCGTTCGGGCCAGTGGCTCGCGGCGGCGCTGCGGTTCCGCAACGTGGTCGAGCGGTTCGACACCACCAGCCACGCGCCCGAAGCGCTGTACCGGTTGACCGAAAGCAACCTCGCGCTCGGCATCCCGAGCGAAGCGGTGAAATACGCCGCGGTGCTCGGCGCGAACTATCCCGGCAGCGAATGGTACGAAAAGGCCTACGAATTGGTGCAGGACCACGCTGCGGGCGTGCAGCCGAGCTGATCGTGCGATTGTGGGGATCGCGATCCTCACCACGTGACGGGGCGGGGCGCTTGCATTAAGGCTGAGCGGCCATGCTGACCCGGCTTTCGATCCGCAACATCGTTCTCATCGAAGCGCTCGATCTCGATTTCGGGCGCGGTCTGGGCGTGCTTACGGGCGAGACCGGTGCGGGCAAGTCGATCCTGCTCGATGCGCTGGGGCTGGTGCTGGGCGACCGTGCGGAAACCGCGCTGGTCCGCGCGGGCGAAGCCAAGGCGAGCGTGACCGCGAGCTTCGAGTTCGCGCAGCTGCCGGCCGCGATCGCCGAAGCGCTCGACGATGCCGACATCGAGATCGAAACCGGCGAACCGCTCATCATCCGCCGGCAGGTCAAGGGCGATGGCGGGTCCAAGGCGTTCGTCAACGACCAGCCGGTCGGCGTCGCGCTGCTGCGTGAACTGGCCCCGGCGCTGGTCGAACTGCACGGCCAACACGACGATCGCGGGCTGGTCAATCCGCGCGGACACCGGATGCTGCTCGATCGCTATGCCGGGACCGACCTTGCTGGGCTGGAGCGCCGCTGGACCAGCTGGGCCAGGGCCGAAGCGCGGCTGTCGGAAGCGAGGGCCGAGGTCGAACAGGCGCGCGCCGACCAGGATCTGCTGATCGCGCATCTCGCCGAACTGACCGCGCTCGAGCCGCAGAAGGGCGAGGAAGCGCGGCTCGCCGATGCGCGCGCCAGCATGCAGAAGGGCGAGCGGCTGGCGGACGATCTCGAACAGCTGCGCCATATCTGGGAGGGTTCGGATTCACCGCTCGCGAGCCTGCGCGTGGCTGCGCGGCGGCTCGACCGGATTGCCGAAGAGCATCCGCTGCTGGCCGAAGCGCTCGCGGCGCTCGATCGCGCGGTGATCGAGGCGGGCGAGGCGGAGGAGAAGCTCGAAGCCGCCGCCGAGGCGCTGGTGCACGATCCGGCGGCGCTCGACGCGGCGGAAACGCGGCTGTTCGAACTGCGCGCGATCGCCCGCAAGCACCGCTGCGAAGTCGATGCGCTGCCCGAGACGATGCGCGACATGCGCACGAAGCTGGACGCGATCGAGGGCGGCGAGGCCGAACTCGATTCGCTCGAAGCCGCTGCGAAAGAAGCGCGGGTCGACTACGTCTCGGCAGCCGAAAAGGCGCACGAGGCGCGGGTCAAGGCTGCCAAGACACTCGACAAGGCGGTCGCCGCCGAACTCGAGCCGCTCAAGCTCGATGCCGCGCGGTTCCTCACCGCGATCGGCACGCTGCCCGAGGAGAAGTGGGGCGCGCACGGGATGGACAGCGTCGAATTCCTGATCGCGACCAATCCGGGCGCGGATTTTGCGCCCCTGGCCAAGATTGCCTCGGGCGGCGAATTGTCGCGCTTCATCCTCGCGCTCAAGGTCGCGCTGGCCGAAAAGGGCGGGGCGGCGACGATCATCTTCGACGAGATCGATCGCGGCGTCGGCGGCGCGGTAGCGAGCGCGATTGGCGAACGCCTGGCGCGGCTCGCCAGCGCCGAGGGACAATTGCTGGCGGTGACGCATTCCCCGCAAGTCGCCGCGCGGGGGCAAACGCACTACCTGATCGCGAAATCCTCCGAGGGCACGGTGACCAAAACCAGCGTGGCGCTGCTCGACGAAGCCGGACGGCAGGAAGAGATCGCGCGGATGCTCTCCGGCGCGGAAATCACCAGCGAGGCGAGGGCGCAGGCGGACCGGTTGCTGGAGGGGGTGTGATGCCGATCAGCTTGTTCGAGCTGATTATGGGTTGGGTATTCTTGCTCGCGATTGTGCTTGGTGTCGTGACGGTGATTGTTGGATTGAGGCAAGAGGGCTCAAGAGCGAAACTCTTGCATTTTGCGGTGGCTGTCGTTCTGCCAATTAGCGCGTGGGCACTGCTTCAAATCGGCAGCGCAATTGGATTGTAGTGAATGCTGGGATATCCCGTAGCATCTTTGCCATTGCGCCCCCTCCAATGAAGAGTGTGCTTAGGGAATGAATGACACGTCCCTTTGCCGCCCAGTCTGGTCGATGCTCAACGGTGAGCAAGCCGATCTCGCTTTCGCAACCGGTTCGGCGGTCCGCATCGATCCGCGCTATGGTCCCTTTGGAGCCGCACGCGACCGAAGTACCACCGCGCAAGCCGACCTCGCCGAACTCGTACGATCCTCACCGCACGACATCTGGCTCGTCGAACCCGATGAATGGCCTGCGCCACCGGGCACCAATGTCGTCCGTACTGCGCCGCTGGTGCAGATGGTCGCAGACGGTGAGGGCAACTCAACCGACCCAGATCCCGCGATCGTCCCGCTCACCGACGCCGATGTGCCCGAGATGACCGAACTCGCGCTTGCCACCGAACCGGGCCCATGGGGCGAGCTTACGCACCAATACGGCCAGTTCTTCGGCATCCGCGGTGGCGACACACTCGCCGCCATGGCAGGCGAACGCATGCGGCCCGCGCCGGGCTATGCCGAAGTCAGTGGGGTGTGCACCTGGCCGGACTATCGCGGGCGGGGCATGGCGCGGCGGCTGATCGCGCATGTCATGCAGGCGCAGCGGGCGCGCGGCGATACGCCGTTCCTGCATTCCTACGCCGGGAACGCTGCGGCGATCGGGCTTTACGAAAGCCTCGGCTTCCGGATCGCGCGAACGATGACGGTCACGATACTCGCGCCCGCCTAGCGCTGAACCTATTGCGCGTGGAACCGCGCCGACTGGCCAAGGCGCTGCTTCGACGTGTTGGTCGGCACCGCCACCGACACCGCCGGATCGTACTTAACGCCTGATGCGTCCTCCGGGACGTACAGTTCGACCATGGTCCGGCTGTATCCGCTCGCATCGTAGCGCACCCAGTACCCGTCCGGATGGCGGCTCCACCGCTCGGACGGGACATTGGTGCGGCTGCCTTCGCCAAGCGGTGCCATCCCGGCCAGCACCGCCACCCGTTCAAGCTCACCATAGCTCGCACCGGTCGACAGCATGCGCCGCATGTCGGCTTCGGCGCGCAACACGGCGGCGACCGGTTGCGGCACCCCGCCGACCAGCGATTGCACCTGGCGATTGGTCAGCACGTCGATCGCGTTGCGGTTGAGCGAGGCCAGCTGACGGCTGGTGAGCAAACGCGTTGCCGCCAGCTTGGCGCGGCTGTTCAGATCCTCGAACTTGGCACGGGCTATGATCGCCCACAGCAGCACCTGGATATCGCGCTGGTCGATATCGGGATGATCGACCGAGTTGCGCAGGATCGCCTCGACCGCCTTTTCCTGCGATCCCATGAGCGGGGCGTAAAGGTAGGCATCGCCGCTGGTCGGGCCATAGGTGCCCGCCTTGAGGCAATAGCTCTGCGCGGTCATCGTGTAATATCCGGGAGCGAGGACGAAGCGGTTGCTGTCGTCGAGCGGCAGGTTGGACATCGCGTTGGCGGGGCCGGGATCGAACCCGTCGCGGTTGGGGTCTTCGTAAACCGCATCCTGAATGCTGGTCGAAACCGGCGGCTTGCCCTTCATCAGATCGGGCAGCTTGAGCTCGGGCGCGAGCTCGCGCACCAGGCCGCGCAACTGCGCGTGCGATTGCGGTGCGAACGACAGGCTCAGCCCGATAGCGACCAGCGCAGTCATTACGTAACGAAACATCGCATTCCCCCCAGAACCGGTCTTTCCCATACCGCCCGGCGCGATAGCCGATTCGCGCACGCGTCGATTGTTCAATCGCGACACTCTTGAGTTATGGTCAAATCGGTTTCGATGTCTATGGAAGAGGCGATGACCGACACGATGAGCGAAGCCGAAGCGGCCAACGAATTGATGCGTCTGGCGCGGGAGATCGCGCGGCACGATCGGCTGTATCACGCCGAAGATTCGCCCGAGATCAGCGATCCGGAATACGATGCGCTGGTGCGCCGCAATGCGGAGCTCGAGGCACGTTTCCCGCACCTGGTCCGCGAGGATTCTCCGTCGCGCAAGGTCGGCCACGCCATCGCGGCGTCGCCGCTGTCGAAGGTGACGCACGAAGTCCGGATGATGAGCCTCGACAACGCCTTCAACCGCGAGGAGGTCGAGGACTGGGTCGCGCGGGTGCGACGGTATCTCAATCTCGCCGGGGACGAACCGGTAGCGATTACCGCCGAGGACAAGATCGACGGGCTGTCGTGCTCGCTGCGATACGAGCAGGGAAAGCTGGTGCGCGCCGCGACGCGGGGCGACGGGCAGGTGGGCGAGGACGTGACCGCCAACGTGGCGCACATCGCCGATATTCCGCAGCAAATCGCAGCCTCTGACATGCCCGACGTGTTCGAGGTGCGCGGCGAGATTTATATGTCTAAACAGGACTTTACCGCACTCAATGCTGCGCAGCATGAAGCGGGTGGAAAGCTGTTCGCCAACCCCCGCAATGCCGCTGCGGGATCGCTGCGGCAA
Source organism: Erythrobacter sp. JK5 (assembly GCF_018205975.1). Lineage (NCBI taxonomy): Bacteria > Pseudomonadati > Pseudomonadota > Alphaproteobacteria > Sphingomonadales > Erythrobacteraceae > Erythrobacter > Erythrobacter sp. JK5. Next base: position 791,177 of record NZ_CP073577.1, read on the forward strand.
AAGGACGCCAGCGTCACCGCGACGCGACCGTTGCGGTTCTGGGCCTATGGCTGGGGCGCGGCGAGCGAGGTTCCCGCCGAGACCCAGCACGAGGTGATGCGCCGGATCGAGGCTTGGGGCTTTCCCGTCTCGCCGTTCCTGACCGTCACCGACAGCGTCGATGCGATGATCGCACATTATGACGAGATCGGCCGCCAGCGGCCCGACCTCGGCTACGAGATCGACGGCGTGGTCTACAAGGTCGACCGGCTCGACTGGCAGCAGCGGCTCGGCTCGGTCGGCAAGGCACCGCGCTGGGCGCTGGCGCACAAGTTCCCGGCGGAACGCGCCGAAACGACGCTCGAGGCGATCGACATCCAGGTCGGGCGCACCGGCAAGCTGACCCCGGTCGGACGGCTCGCGCCGGTTCTGGTCGGCGGTGTGACGGTCACCAACGTGACGCTGCACAATCGCGACGAGATCGAGCGGCTCGGCGTGCGGCCGGGCGACCGGATCGTGATCCAGCGCGCCGGCGACGTGATCCCGCAGGTGGTCGAGAACCTGACCCGCGACGCCGATCGCGCACCCTTCGTGTTTCCGGACAATTGCCCCGAATGCGAAAGCGAGGCCGTGGCCGAAGAAGGCGAAGTCGATGTCCGCTGCACCGGTGGGCTGATCTGCCCGGCGCAGCGCACTCAGCGGCTCGAGCATTTCGTCAGCCGCAAGGCGCTCGATATCGAGGGATTGGGCAGCAAGACGATCGCGCAGTTCTTCGCGCTGGGATGGCTCGAAAGTCCTGCCGATATCTTCCGCCTGCACCAGCGCCGCGAGGAGATCCTCGCGCTCGAAGGGTGGCAGGACAAGTCTGTGGACAACCTGTTGGCAGCTGTGGAGGAAAAGCGCGCGCCCGACGCGGCGCGGCTGCTGTTCGGCCTCGGCATTCGCCATGTCGGCGAGACGACATCGCGCGACCTGATGAAGAACTTTCACGAACTGCCGGTGCTGCGCGACCTCGCCGATCGCGCGCGGGCAGGGGAAGACGAAGCGGTGCAGGAGCTGACCTCGATCGATGGCATAGGTGAGACCGTGGTGTCCGCGCTCGGGGATTTCTTCCACGAGCCGCACAATGTCTCGGTGTGGGAGGACCTGCTGGGCGAGGTCAGCCCGCCTCGCTACGAGGTCGAAACGCTCGACTCGCCGGTCGCGGGCAAGACCGTGGTATTCACCGGCAAGCTCGAAACCATGAGCCGCGACGAAGCCAAGGCGCAGGCCGAGCGGCTCGGCGCCAAGGCGGCAGGTACGGTCAGCGCGAAGACGGACCTGCTGGTCGCCGGTCCGGGCGCGGGATCGAAGCTCAAGAAGGCGCAGGAACTGGGGATCGCAGTGATCGACGAAGCGGGCTGGGCCGAGATCGTCGCGCAGGCGGGTTAGGAGGGGTCATGCGGCTTTTGCTGATGGCGTGCGGATTGCTGTTGGTGGCGGCCTGTAACGCGCAGCCGGCCGAGACACCCACGCAGCCGGAACCTCCACGATTCGAAGTCGTCTCTGCGGACCCGGTCGAGCATGGTGAACGGCTTTCGGCTGTGCTCGGATGCACCGGCTGTCACACCCCTGGCCTCACCGGTGAAGACTGGAGCGAGCCCGAACTCGGGGTGCTCTGGACCGCCAACCTGACCCGAAGCGCCGCGGCATACTCGCACGATGAACTTGCAGCGATGATCACCGAGGGCAGACGCCCCGATCGCGCGCTTATCGATATGCCCTCGGCGCTGTTCACCGAAATGCATCCGGCGGATATCGATGCCCTGGTCACCTATTTGAAATCGCTGAACCCCAAGGGTGCCGTTCAACCCGCTCCGACCATCGGGCCGCAGCTGGCGAAACAGATCGCGACGGGTGAATTCAAGGACTCGGTCCAGCAAGTCGCCGAAATGCGCGGACAATTCCCGCCCGATATGGGGTCAGCGCATGACTATGGTCGCTTCATCGTGCGCGCGACCTGCGTCGAGTGCCACGGCATGGACCTGCGGGGCGGCAAACAAATGGCAGGTGCGATGCCGGTCGATCTGCGAGTCATGAAGCTCTACTCGGCGGAAGAATTCTCAACCCTGCTCCAGACCGGCAAGGCTCTGGGTGACCGCGAACTGGAGCTGATGAGCGCGGTGGCGCGCCGGCGTTACGCGCGGTTTACCGAAGCCGAGCGCGAGGCGGTTTTCGGATATCTGACCGAAGTGGCTAGGCGCGAACCGTGATCCTCAACGATCTCCACCCCCAGGCGCTGCGCATCGCGGCGGCTCTGCGCGCTCGGGGCGATACAATCGCTGTCGCCGACGGCGCGACCGGGGGCCTGATCGCGGCGGGCCTGCTCACGGTGCCCGGGGCGCTCGATTTCTTCGTCGGGGGCGGGGTGGTCTATTCGTTGCGGGCGCGCGACGTGCTGTTCTATCTGCCGCGCGAGGCCTATCGCGGGATGCGCGGGGCGAGCGAGGATTACGCTTTGCTCCAGGCGCGCGCGATCCGAGACAATTTCGGTGCGGAATGGGGCATCGCCGAAAGTGGCTCGGTCGGCGGTTCGACTCACCCCTCGGGCGCGCCGGCGGGGCGAAGCGTCGCGGCGGTCGTCGGACCGGAAGGGTTCGAACAGACCGCTCTGCTGGAGACTTCCCGCGAAGATCGTATCGCCAATATGGAGGCGTTCACTCGCAACGCCTTTGCACTGCTCGAAAGCGCCGTGAGGGTTGGCGTTTAATCGTTGGGCATCAGGTAGATCTCGCGCACCGCTGACGTTTCGGGCTGGCCCAGCGCGAAGATCACGGCATTCGCGACATCTTCGGGCTGGATCTTGGTGGGCTTGGGCTCGTCGAAGAAGTCGGTGTTGACCATGCCCGGCGCGATCACCGTCGCGCGGCCACCCCATTCGCGCATTTCCTCGGCCAGGTTCTCGCCGAAGCCGTGTACGAAATGCTTGGTCGCCGAATAGACCGAGCCCTTGAACGTGTCGCGGCCCGCTTTCGAACCGGTGACGACGAACTGGCCCCTGGTCTTCTTCAGGTGCGGGATCGCGGCATGCGCGGCGTAGAGCACGGCCATGATATTGACCTCGATCATGCCGCGCCATTCCTCGGGATCGCCACCTTCGACGCCGGGCTTTTCGACGCCCGTACCGGCATTGGCGAACACGCCATCGATGCTCCCGAAGCGATCGGCGGTCTGCTGCAGGGCGTCGCGTATGTCATCGAGACGGGTCACATCGCAGGTGATCGCGATAACGCCGTCGCCGATTTCGCCCGCAAGCGCTTCGATCTTGTCGGTCGAGCGAGCGAGCAGGGCGACGTTCCAGCCGGCGCTGGCGGCGGCCTTTGCGGTCGCGGCCCCGATTCCCGACGACGCGCCGGTGATAAGGAGGGTCTTGGCCATGATGATTTCCTTCGCATGGATGTGCGTTCGCCAATCCAATGGTCCAGCAAGTGGCGCGGTTCCGAATTATTCTCGCGCGCCGCTGCAGTCGTCCGCTACCGGTCGGTTCGTCATCCGGGCGAGCGGCGCGCGGCTTTCGCGTTCTAGCTGCCGGGCAGGTCGGGCACCCATTTCATCACCCCGCCGGGCATCGGGGTCCACCACCCGGTCCTGATGCCCGCCGCCGCCAGCCGGTCGCTGGTCCATTGATTGCAGGTCTTGCCGATATGGTAGGTGCCGCGCGCATCGTAGAACACGTCGTGGCGGTCATAACCGGGGTAGGTCTTGCGTCCAGGAGGCGGCACGATGTCCCCGGCAATCAGGCGCGCCAGTTCGCGATACTCGGCGGGCCGGATGCGCAGTTCCCGGAAACCCTCGGCTGGTGCAGGGCGGACGTAGTAGGCGGCGTGGATCAGACCGTCGCCCCCACCCAGCGCGCCGATGGCGATCACCGGATTGAAATCGGCCCAGGTCGGGGTTTCGAGGAAAAAGCCGCGCTCGCCCCAGCTGACCCCGACGTGGGTATAGTCGCGGCCCGGATTGGCGATATCCTCGACCGGGAAATAGGCGCGCCAGTCCACCGCATCGGTCACGATCGGCATGATGATCTCGGTGTGGATCGCGTTGGTGCCGATCAGGATCGTGACGGTGCCTTCGGCGTCGACCGCGGGTTCCTGCCAGTCGCCGTTGCGCGGAATGCTCGATCCGATCCAGGCGGCAAGCGCGAAGCCGAGGATCGCGCTCAGGAGGGCGGTTGCGGCCCAGCGGACCGCGGTGCGCATCCTAGCGCCCACGGCGACGGCGCCTGAGCCACAGTACCGACCAGTCATCGTTCTGGATGCGCGAGACGAAGCGAAAGCCGGCGCGGCGATAGGCGCGGCGGACATCCGCCTCCTGCTGCTCCGCGAGCAATCCCGACAGCACGATATTGCCGCCCGGATGCACCGCCGCTGCAAAGTCGCGCGCCATCTCGATCAGCGGCCCGGCGAGGATGTTGGCGATCAGCAGATCGTAGGGGCCGCGCATTTCGAGCAGCGGGTCGGCCATCCCGTCGGCAATCGTCATCACGAGCGCGCCCGGCTGCGGACCGAGCGCGACGCGGTTGAGCGCCGCGTTCTCCTCCACGACCGGAGCGCACACCGGGTCGATGTCCGATGCCGTCACGCGCGCGCGCGGCCACAGGGACAGCGCTGCGAAGCCGAGCAACCCGGTGCCTGTCCCGATATCCGCGATATCGCGCGCGAGCGCGCCGGTCCGCTTGAGCCTGCCCAGCATCTCGAGGCATCCGGCGGTGGTCTGATGCTGCCCGGTGCCGAATGCCTGCGCGGCGGGAATCAGGAAGTTGATGGCCTGCGGATCGGGCTCGAAGCCGGGCGTGCGCACACAGAACGGTCCCGCGCGGATCGGCTGCGCGCCCTGCTGGCTGAGCTCGACCCAGTCGGCCGAGGGCAGTTCCGCGCATTCGAAGGTGGGCGCGGACTTGCCGAACAGGCCGGACAGGGCATCGGTCTGCGCCGCGCCGGGCTCGCGCGGATACCACGCCTCCAGCACCCATTCCTCGGGCCGGTCCTCGGACAGTTCGCGCCCCGCGATCACCAGTTCGGGTTCCCAGTCCTCGATCTCGTCATGCGCGAGCAGTGCGGCCTGGACGACCTTCTTGGGCGCGTGGGCGGTGAGCTTCCAGCTGATCTCGGTCATTCCCCGGCTTCCGTTGCGAGGCGTTCGTCGAGCGCGCTGGTCTTGCTGTCGGCATATTCGGCGCAGGTCATCCCGCCCTCGAACGTGCCGGTGGCGGCGCGTTCGATCATCCTGCTGTGCGAGGGGTGGGGGGTGAGCAGGATGTCGCACTTCAACTCGCGCAGGCGGGCGATCCCCGCGCGGTATGCGGCGACATACCCGGGGTGGTCGGAGAATCTGTAACCGTCGCTGCTGATCGGCGAGAGGCTGTCGGCGTAGACGATCCAGCGGCATTCCTCGTTCTCGCATTCGCGCCATTGCCAGCTGAGCGCACCGGGAGAATGGCCCGGCGTGAAGACGGGAAAGAGCTTCTTCGGTCCGATCACGTCGGCCAGTTCGGGGTCAACCACGACGATCAGCGAGGCGGTGGGGCGAAATGGCGGATGGTGCGAACCTGCCTGCGGATCATCGGCGGAAGGCAATCCCGAGTGCAGGACATTCGCCGCCTCCTTCGAGGAAACGATAATCGCGTCGCTCGCTTCCTCGATACGCGCGATACCACCCATGTGATCGAAATGTTCGTGACTGATTGTGAGCGTTGCGATTTCGTTCGCCGCGATACCGAGCGATGCGATGTTCGCGAGCACGACCTTGGCACCTTCATCCGTGCCCATGTCGATCAGCGTGTGGCCCTTGGAGTCGGTATCCAGGATCAATATGGCCGCGATCCCGCAGGTCCCGACGTAATACGTGCCGCCGTATATGCGGAAGGGCGGGGCGGGTTTGTCCCAATCATCCCAATCCTCGCACGCCGAGGCGAAGCGGACGATGTCGCTCGAAAGCGTATCGGTCGGTGCAGACGGCGTCTGCAGAGTTTGCGAAGGATAGGAACAGGAAGCGAGCGAAAGAGCGAGAACGCAAGCGCCAAGACTCCTGCCGCTGTCATTCCCGCGAAGGCGGGAATCCAGCTTGTTCTCAAACCAGATCAATGAAGCGATCCTCCCAGTTTGGATTTTGCTCCTCGATCAGCCTGATTTTCCACTCGCGGTTCCATTTCTTCAATCGCTTCTCACGAATGATTGCGTCTGCGATAGCCTCGTACTGCTCAACATACACAAGCTTGGCGCAGCCGTATCGGGCCGTGAATCCTGAACCTTCGCTATTGCGATGTTGCATTGCCCGATGCGGCAATGACGAGGTGACGCCGATATATATCGTGCCGCGATAGCGATTGGCCATTATGTAGACCCATCCGCCTTTTGTCATTGGGCCTGACAGAAGCTGGATTCCCGCCTGCGCGGGAATGACGAAGATTCAACATCACCGAACATAGCTCGCTCCGTTGGCGTCGATCACCGCGCCGGTCATGCTGGGCGGAGCGTCGAGCGCGCAGAAGGCGATGATGCGCGCAATCTCTTCGGGTTGGGCAACGCGGCCCAGCGGGATATCGGCGAGCAGGCCCGCGCCGCCGCGGCTTTCGAGATAGTCGTCTGCCATCGCGGTGTCGGTGAAGCCCGGCGCGATCGCATAGCTCAGGATGCCGTCGCCGGCATAGGCGCGCGCAATGGTCTTGTGCATCGCCACCATTCCTCCCTTGGCGGCGGCGTAGTGCCAGTGCGCCGGGCTGTCGCCGCGATAGGCTGCGCGGCTGGCGACATGGACCAGTCGTCCGCGTACGCCATCATCGTCCGCGCGCCCGGCGAGCCAGTGCCGCACCGCGAAGCGGCTCAGTTGCGCGGCGGCGGTGAGGTTGATGCGCAGCGTGTCCTCCCACCCATCGAGCCACGCGATGTCGGAGGCATTGAGCGGGTTGGCCGCTAACAGTCCGGCATTGTTCACCACCGCGTCGATCCGCCCGCCGCTGCGATCGAGCGCCTCTTCCCACAGGAGTTGCGCGGCGATGGGGTCGGTGAAGTCGGCGGCGATGCGATCGCCGTCGCCCGGCTGGCTCTGGTGCCCGATCACGGTCACGCCGCGTTGTTCGAGCGCTTGCGCCGCCGCTGCGCCGATCCCCCGGCTCGATCCCGTGACCAGAATGAATCTCATGCAAGACCCTATCCGAAACTTTGCAACCAGAGTCGAGCGCTCGCGGCTTGCCTCGTGCGCGCGGTTCGCTAAGTGAGACGGGCAAATGCACGTTCGATCGGGATTATCATGAGCCAGAGACCGCTTTCGCCGCACCTCCAGATATGGCGCTGGGGGCCGCACATGTTCGTATCGATCCTGCACCGGGTGACCGGCGACGGGATGGCGCTGGTGGGACTGGCGGTGCTGGTGTGGTGGCTCGGCGCGCTGGCGAGCGGGCCGGATGCCTACACCGCGTTTGCCAACACCGCGACGTCGCCGTTCGGCTATGTCGTGCTGATCGGTCTGAGCTGGGCATTCTTCACCCACATGATGAGCGGCCTGCGGCACTTCGTGCTCGATATCGGCGCGGGCTACGAACTCGCGGGCAACCGGGTCTGGTCGATCCTTTCGCCGATCGTCGCGATCGTCGCCACGGTGTGTTTCTGGGCCGTGATCCTTGCCAAGCAGGGGGTGCTCTGATGGGCAACGGCACATCCATCGGCAAGGTGCGCGGGCTCGGCTCGGCGCACGAGGGCGCGCATCACTGGCTGGTGCAGCGCTTCACCGCGATCGGCAATCTGGTGCTGATGAGCTGGCTGCTGGTCAGCTTCCTGATGCTCAGCGATCTCAGCTACGGCACGGTCACCACCTGGATCGCGCGGCCGATTCCGGCGACCGCGATGATGCTGCTGGTGATCAGCCTGTTCTGGCACGCCCGCATGGGCCTGCAGGTGCTGATCGAGGACTACGTCCACGACAGCGGCACGAAATTCGCAGCGCTCGCAGCGCTCAACCTGGCAGTTATCGGCGGCGGCGCCTTCGCGATCTTCAGCGTCGTGCGCCTCGCCCTTGGAGTATCAGCGTAATGGCAAGTTCCCCTGCCAACGACGGCAGCCCCGATCTCAAGGGCGCCTACAAGATCATCGACCATACTTACGACGTGGTGGTCGTCGGCGCGGGCGGTTCGGGCCTGCGCGCCACGATGGGCGCGGCGGAAGCGGGCCTGCGCACCGCCAATATCTCCAAGGTCTTCCCTACGCGCTCGCACACTGTTGCGGCGCAAGGCGGCATCGCGGCGTCGCTGGGCAACAACACGCCCGATCACTGGACCTGGCACATGTACGATACCGTCAAGGGGTCGGACTGGCTGGGCGATCAGGACGCGATCGAATATCTCGCGCGCGAGGCCCCGCAGGCGGTTTACGAGCTGGAGCACGCGGGCGTGCCGTTCAGCCGCAACGCGGATGGCACGATCTACCAGCGACCGTTCGGCGGCCACATGCAGAACATGGGCGAGGGCCCGCCGGTGCAGCGCACCTGCGCCGCGGCCGACCGCACCGGTCACGCGATGCTGCACGCACTCTACCAGCAGAGCCTCAAGTACGACGCCGACTTCTTCATCGAGTATTTCGCGCTCGATCTGATCATGGCCGATGTCGACGGCGTGAAGAAATGCGTCGGCGTGATGGCGATGTGCCTCGACGATGGCACGATCCACCGCTTCCGCGCGCAGAGCGTGGTGCTGGCAACCGGCGGCTATGGCCGGTGCTACTACACCGCGACCTCGGCGCACACCTGCACCGGCGATGGTGGCGGCATGGTGCTGCGCGCCGGACTACCGCTGCAGGACATGGAGTTCGTGCAGTTTCACCCGACCGGCATTTACGGCGCGGGCGTGCTCATCACCGAAGGCGCGCGCGGCGAGGGCGGGTACCTCACCAATTCCGAAGGCGAGCGCTTCATGGAGCGCTATGCCCCGTCGGCCAAGGACCTTGCCTCGCGCGACGTGGTCAGCCGGTCGATGGCGCTCGAAATGCGCGAAGGACGCGGGGTGGGGCCGGATGGCGATCACATCCACCTGCATCTCGACCATATCGACCCGAAGGTGCTCGCCGAGCGCCTGCCGGGGATCACCGAAAGCGGCAAGATCTTCGCCGGGGTTGACCTGACCCGCGAAGCGCTGCCGGTCACACCGACCGTTCACTACAACATGGGCGGCATCCAGTGTAACTATCACGGGCAGGTCGTGACGATCGGCCCCGATGGCGATCCGGATACTGTGGTGCCGGGCCTCTACGCGGTGGGCGAAGCGGCCTGCGTCTCGGTGCATGGTGCGAACCGTCTCGGATCCAACTCGCTGATCGACCTCGTCGTGTTCGGCCGCGCGACCGGCCTGCACCTCAAGGACAATCTGACGGCAGGTGCGAGCCAGCCCGAATTGCCCGCCGACAGCGCCGATTTCGCACTGACCCGGCTCGATCACTTCCGCTACGCCGAGGGTGGCTCGCCCACCGCCGCGATCCGCGCCGACATGCAGAAGGCGATGCAGAAGCACTGCGCCGTGTTCCGTGACCAGGCACTGATGGACGAAGGCGTGCAGAAGCTTGCCGACCAGAACAAGCGGATGGAGGACATTCACGTCTCCGACAAGTCGCTGATCTGGAACAGCGACCTGATCGAAACGCTCGAGCTCGACAATCTGATGGCGCAGGCCAACGTGACCATGGCGAGTGCGGCGAACCGCAAGGAAAGCCGCGGCGCGCACGCGCACGAGGATTTTCCCGACCGCAACGATGCCGAATGGTTGAAGCACACCGTCGCATGGTTCGAAGGCTGGGGCGGCCGCGGCTCGAACATCCGCATCGATTACCGCCCGGTGCACGAGTACACGCTGACGGACGACGCGGAGTATATCGAACCGAAGGCGCGGGTTTACTGATCTGCCGTCCTTGCCCTTGACCTGAAATCGGGTCGAGGGCAGCTTCTGCGGATGGTCACGCGCGCACTCCTCGCTTTCGGCATGGCGGCTTTTCTCGCCTCGCCGATCCCTGCCGAGGATGCGGTGCCGGCGGCCAATCCCAATCAGCCGCCGCCGCATACGCTGCCGTTTCCAAACCTTGGAACCGGAGAGAGCTACGAAGAAGCGCTGGCGAGTTTTGCGCTCGGGCCGCAGATGCAGCGCGGGCTCAGTGCAGCGCAGATTCTCGAACAGCGCGAGCGGCTCGATACCGCGCTTGCCAAGCTCCAGCCGCAGCGGCCCGGCACGGTCGATGCCTATGTCCTCACCATCGCACTCGACAGCGATCCGGTCTTTGCCCGTGAAGCGCGCGAGGCGGGACGGGTGCTGGCGCGCCGCTATGACGGGGCGGGGCGCACGCTGACGCTCGCCGGGCCGGACGGGCACCGCAACGAATTGCCGCACGGTTCGATCGACGCGCTGATAATCAGCCTGGCGACAATCGCCGCGCTGATGGACCGGGAGGAAGATGTGCTGGTGGTCTACACCACCAGCCATGGGCTCGATCTCGGGCTCGCCTATCACTACGGGGACACCGGTTACGGCATTCTCAGCCCGGAACGGTTCGGCGCGGTGCTCGAGGAGCTCGGCATCGAGCGACGCCTGCTCATCCTCAGCGCGTGTTACTCGGGCGTCTTCATTCCGGCGCTGGCCAGCGCCGATACCGCCATCCTGACGGCGGCGGCGGGCAACCGCACCTCGTTCGGCTGCGAAGCGGAGAACGACTGGACGTTTTTCGGCGACGCGCTGATCAACCGCGCGCTGCGCCAGCCGCAGGGCCTGTCCGATGCCTCGAGGTCGGCGCACCGCTTCGTGGCCGGATGGGAGGCCGAGCGCGGGCTGCTCGCCTCGCTGCCGCAGACCGTCATCGGCGACAACGTGGAACAGTGGCTCGCCGCCCTTGAAGCGCGGATGCCGACCAGCGCCACCGAGCCGGTCGGTCGCCCGGCCGCCGAGTAGGCGAGTTGCGATGAAACAGGACCGGGCAGAAGCGGCCGCCTGCGACAGGGCGGCGGTGCACCGGCGGTTGCGCTCGAAACGCCAGTTTCTCCTGCGCGCCAGCTCGGCATTTCTGGTGTCGTGCTTCGGCCTGGGGGTGGTCGCGTTGCTGACGCCGATCGTCCTGCCGCTGATCGCGGCCGAACCGAGCCCCACGATCAGCCATTTCTACCACGACCCGGTCGCCGGCGATGTCTTCGTCGGCATGCTCAGCGCGACGGGAGTGTTCCTGTTCTTCTTCCAGGGCTTGTCCAGGATCGAAAACGCGCTGCTGTCTGCCGCAGGGATCTTCCTGCTGCTGGTCGTGTTTGTGCCGGTGGCACCGGAGACATGCACCGATCCGGCGTTCAACTGGCACGGTGCGTTCGCGCTGATGTTTTTCGCCTGCCTTGCGGTGGTCGCGATCTTCTTCGCCAAGAACCGGCTCGAACATATCGAGGAGCCCTCGCTGCGCACCCGGATCCGGCATGCCTACAATCTGGCAGGGCTGGTCATGATTCTCGGCCCCGCCACGGCCTTCGCGATCCACCAGTCCAGCGGGGTACAATGCTCGGACTGGATCTACCGCGCCGAAGCGGTGGCGACACTGGGGTTTGCGTTGTTCTGGTTCACCAAGACCTTCGAGTACAAGAAGCTCATGGGCCTCAATTTCACGCGGTTGCTGGTCAACATGGTATCGCTGCGATAGCGCTATTCGCCCGGTTCGCCGGCGCGCCTTGCCTCGATGATCGTGACCGGTTGGGCCAGCATCTGCCCTTTCATCCAGCCTTCGCCCTTGTCGGGATCGACCGGCGAGGTGTGGATCGCCTCGACCACTTCCATGCCGTCGATCACGTAGCCGAACACTGCATAGCCGTGCTTCCACACCGGATCGTCGGAATCGGGCTGCGCGTCGAGCCCGGTCTGGTCCTGCACCATGATCGAGAAATCACCATTGGCGGTTCCCGGTTCGCCCATTGCCATCGAGAGCGCGCCGCGCGTGTGGCTCAGACCGGTGACATTGGTCGGCTCGTGGGCGATGCCGGGCAGCACGCGCTCGGGGTCCCATTGCGTTCCGCCCTGGATCAGCCCGTTGGGGTGCGGCTCCCAGTCGAGCGTCATCGCGCGGTAGAACACCGTCCCGTCGAGCCGCCCTTCGTCGACATAGCGCAGGAAGTTCGCGGCGGTGATCGGTGCGCGTTCGGTCTCGAGCGCAACGGTAATCGCGCCGCGATCGGTTTCGAGCACCACGTCGACGGTTTCGTGGGGGACCGGCTCGGTTGAGTCGGCAGGCGCGGAGCCTTCAGGCCCGGCCTGCGCGGCAACCAGCGTGAGCGGCGCGAGAATGGCAGCGATCGGAGTCATTCGCCGGAGCATATCGGGCGTTCGTCGAAGCGCAAGCGCTGCGGCGATCCATTCATCCGGGCTTAATGTTTACAGACGTAGTCGATATGACTACAGACGTAATCAGAGAGGTGGGAGGTTCTCTTGACCAGTCCGAACTACTCCGATCCCGAACGCAACCAGCCCGACCGGATCAGCGAGGCCGAGCACGCCGTCATGGAAGTGCTGTGGGATCGCGGAACGCTTTCGGCCACCGAAGTCTGCGATGCGGTCTGCCAGCAGCGCGACTGGAGCCTCGCGACGGTCAAGACCCTGCTGTCGCGTCTCGTCCAGAAACGGGCGATCGCCACCCGGCCCGACGGGCGCCGGTTTCTCTACAGTCCGCTGATTGCCCGCGCCGATTACGTCGGCGGGGAATCGCGCCGCCTGGTCGATCGCCTGTTCGGTGGCAAGGCCGCTTCGCTGGTCGCGCACCTCGCCGAAACCGAAGCCTTGAGCGATGACGACCTGGCCGAGATCGCGGCGCTGCTGAAGGAGCTCAAGCAATGACCGAGTGGCTCCTCGACACGTTGGCATGGACCGCCGTCCTGATCGGGGTGGTGCTGCTGCTCCGCCGTCCAGTCTCGCGGTGGTTCGGTCCGCAAGCCGCCTATGCGCTCTGGGCGCTGCCGGTCCTGCGCCTGATCCTGCCCCCGATCCAATTGCCGGCCTGGCTTGCTCCGCAGCCTGGCCTCGAAGCGGGATCGACCGCCACGATTTTCCAGATCCACGACCCTGCCACTCCAGTTGCGACGACAGAGGCTGCTGCGGGATCGATGGATGCGGCGACCGGTGCAGCCATGCCGATTACCCCCCAGACCCTGTTCGATGCCGCTCCGTGGTTCGACGCGGGGCTGGTGGTGTGGCTCACCGGCGCCGCAGTTTTTCTCTACCTGCGGTTTTCCGCATACTTCCGGCTGCGCGGCGAGTTGCTCGAACAGGCGCGCGAAGTGGGCCGGGCGGGACGGGTGCGACTGGTCGAAACTCCGGGCACGCAGGCCCCGCTTGCTTTCGGAGTCGTCGACAAGGTGATCGCACTCCCGACCGGTTTCATGGCCCGGCCCGATCGCAGGGCGCGCGACCTCGCGCTGGCGCACGAACTGGCGCACCATCGCGGGCGCGATCTTCTGATCAATGTCGCGGTGCAGCCGCTGTTTGCGATCCACTGGTGGAACCCGCTCGGTCGATACGGTTGGCTGGCGCTGCGCCGCGATCAGGAGGCCGCGTGCGACGCGCGGGTCATGGCAAGCAAGCCTGCGGATGAACGCGCCGCCTATGCCAGTCTTATCGCCAGCTTTGCCGCCGGTCCCAACGTCGCTCTCGCCGCGCCGATGGCCTGCCCCGTGCTGGGCGAGAAATCGATCATCCACCGTCTGAGGAGCTTGACCATGTCCGACCATTCCCCCCGCCGCCGCATGGCCGGGCGCGTGCTGCTGGGCGCGGCGGTGCTGGCGCTGCCGCTCACCGCGTCGATCAGCTACGCCGAAAGCCAGGCTCCCGTGCCGCCCGCACCGCCAGCCGCGCCCGATGTGAGCATCGCTCCCCCTGCGCCTCCGGCACCGCCGGCGCCGCCCGAACCCGTGCTGGTCGAAACGATCGTGACGGTCGACGCGAGCGACGAGGGCGATGCCGTTCGCGACGACGAAGGCACCGTCACTGAAACGTGGGAGACCGATGCGGGAGCGGATGGTCAGGTGACGAAGAAGCGCGTCGAGAAGATCGAGATCGTCAGCCGGGGAGACAAGCTGAGCAAGAAGGAACGCGAAGCGATGATGGAAGACCTTCGTGCCGGGCTCGCCGAAGCCGATCGTGCGATCAGGGACGTGCCGAAAATCGTCGATGAAGCCATGGCCGAGGCGTATTCGCAGTCTGGCCAATCCGGGCGCACCGTTGTCAGGATGGAGTGCCGCGGTAATGGCGATGAAGCGACTCACGTCGAGATCACCGAGGGACAGAACCGGACGGTATTCCTCTGCCAGACCCGCGTGATGGCGCAAGCGCTCAACGGCCTCAAGGAGGCGCGCAAGGCCATCGCAAAGGACCGCGAAATGACCCGGCAGATGCGCAGGGACGTGCTCGAAACCCTGGATCGCCAGATCAAGGAATGGGAAAGCCAGCAGGCCGAATGGCGGTCCGTTTCCTGACGGCGCTCCGCTTGCAAGGTCATACGGCGGGCGCGGAAACGCGCTCGCCGTCGTCGTATGGAGGTTCATAAGGAATTCATTTCGTCGCTCACAAAGCACGTTTCATCGTATCGATAGGAGGACGAACGATGTCAGGTGAGCGAAGCCCCGGAATGAAACTGTTACTCGTCGGATTGGTCGGAGCACTGCTGATCATTCCGCTCGCGATGGTCTATTGGCTGGTCAGCGACCGCCAGCACCAGGCCCGCATTGCCCAGGATTCCATCACTGCGGGATGGGCCGGGCCCCAGGTGGTCTCCGGCCCGGTGCTGGTCGTACCCTACACCGTAACCCGCGTGAGCAATGAGGAAGTGGACGGTCGCGCCGTCACCCGCCGGATCGAAAGCCGGGAGCTGCTCTACATTTCGCCCAGCGAACAGTCGCTGGAAACAGAAATCGACCCGGAGGTGCGCTCACGGGCGCTCATCCATCAATCGGTCGTCTACGACGCCGCAATCAGCGGATCGGCGCGGTTCGCAATGCCCGACGATCTCGACCGGCTCGGCATCGAGCGGGACCGGTTGCTGCTCGACGAAGCATCGGTGCAGTTGCAGATTTCCGACCCGCGCGGGCTGCAGACCGATGCGCGCATCGCACTCGGCGGCGAGCAACTCGCGCTGCGGCCGGGTCTCGGCAACAGCCAGTCGGGCACCGGCGTGCACGCCTTTCTCGATTGGAGCGAAGGCGGCGATGTGGTGCTCGATTTCGCCTATGCGCTGCGCGGCAGCAGCGCGTTCAGCATGATCCCTCGCGGTGAGGAGAGCAATTTCACCGTGCGATCCAGCTGGCCGCATCCGAGCTTTTCGGGCGGTTTCCTGCCCGGCGACAACGATCGTGAAATCGGCCCCGACGGGTTCAACGCCAGCTGGTCGATCTCGAACCTTGCGCTCGGCCAGTCGCTCGTCAGCACCGCGCCGCCAGTGCTGCCGGTGGCCTATGGGGACCCGGCCGATCTCCGTTACTACGACGAAGCGGCTGAAACCGAAGGCGAAATCGCGACGATCCGCCTGATGGAGCCGGTCGATCTCTACAAGCGGGTGGAACGCTCGCTCAAATACGGGTTTCTGTTCATCGGGTTCACGTTTCTCGCCTTCTTCATGTTCGATATCGTCGCGGGTGCGCGGGTCGCCTCGGCAGAATACCTGCTGACCGGGGCGGGGCTGATCCTGTTCTTCGTCATGCTGCTGGCGTTCGCGGAGATGATCGGGTTTGCGCTGGCCTATATCGTCGCGAGCGGCGCCATTATCGGCCTGTTGACCAGTTACAGCGCGGCCGTGCTCGCGAGCTGGAAGCGGGCGCGGATCATCGGCGGATTGCTGGTCGGGCTCTATGCAGTGCTTTACGTCCTGCTCAACCTCGAAGCCTGGTCGCTGGTGATCGGATCGCTGATGCTGTTCTTTGCACTTGCCGGCGTGATGTATGCGACCCGCAACATCGAATGGTCGAAGGTCAGCCTGGGTGACGGGGCGGGCGACCCCGATCGGTTGCGGGACGGCGGATCGGTTCCCGTCTGACGCGGGCGACCGGTTACTGGAAAAGGCCGGGGCGGTCGGTGGACCGTCCCGGCCTCTTGCCGTGCACTATTCGCTCGGGGGTGCGGGTTTCGGTCGCGCCGGATACTGGCATCCGCGCTCCTGCCCCAGGCCCTTGAGATAACCGCGACGAACCATCCCGGCGGTCGCGGCGGCGCGCAGCTTGCGTTCGTCCCCGGCGGCACCCGAGACTTCGCGCACGATGCCGCGGAACGGGATCAGCGATCCGACCAGCCCCTGTGCGATCTTGCCTTCGCTCAGCCCGGTATCGCTCTCGCCGACCAGATCGTAATCCGGGCCGAGCGCCTGATCGATCGCGGCGATCTGCACCACGATATCGTTGCAGGTGACCAGCCCCTCCGAGACGTAGGGGCCCTGCGCAGCGGAGACCAGGACCTCGGGAATGTCCTCGCCGACGATATTGAGATCGGTGAGCGGCGTGCGCGCCACGTCCATCGCATCGGGCTCTTCCTGCTGAACCTGCGCCAGCGAGGGCTGCGCGGTGGCGAGCGCCCCGGCTAACGCCAGCGGTCTAGCCAGCCTCGAAATACACATCGCATGACGATCCATCGGCACTCTCCAATCCGCGCCGCAGCGCTTCCGCGCGCTGCTGGCTGGTTCCGTGAGTAAAGTTCTCGGGGTTGATCCGCTGGCCCGCGCGACGCTGCAACGTATCGTCGCCGATCGCGCTTGCGGCCCGCAAACCCTCCTGCATGTCGCCCGGTTCGATCAGGCGGGCGTTTTTCCCGGCCCACACGCCGGCATAGCAATCCGCCTGCAGTTCCATGCGCACCTGCAAGTCATTGGCGCGCGAGGGGTTGCGTTGCTGGATGCTGCGCACCTGCCCTGCGATCCCGGTCAGGTTCTGGATATGATGCCCGTACTCATGCGCGAGCACGTAATACCGGGCAAAGTCTCCGCCCGCTCCCATCTGCCGCGCCATCGTGTCATAGAATGCGGTGTCGATATAGATCGTATTGTCGGCCGGGCAGTAAAACGGCCCTGCGGCGGACGATGCGCTGCCGCAGCCGTTGGTATTCACCGGCCCGGAGGGATACAGCCGCAAGGTCGGGTCTTCGAAACGCACGTTGGCCCGCGCAAACACCGGGGACCAGGTTTCGTTGAGGCTGGTAAGCGCGTTGCACGCCTCGGTGGCGTAGGGCCCGCTGGTGCAGACCTGCTCTTCGGTCAGGCCGCCGGGCTGCGACTGGGTCTGGGTTTGGGGCTGAGACCCCTCGATCATGCCGATCGTCTGCATCGGGTCGACCCCGAATACCAGTGCCGCGATCAGCGCGATCACGATCGTGCCGCAGCCGATTCCGCCGGCCCGGCGCACGCCGCCGCGTCCGCCCTGGACCTTGATCTTCGATGTATCGAACCGGTTTAGCCGCACCCGCGTTTCCTCCTCTGTTTCCGCACGTACACCTGGTTGTCCGAAAGCTATTTGCTGGACAGGGAGCGATCGCGCGGCGAAAGCGTTGGTGTAGGGAAACCTGAAGGAGTTGGCGATGTTCCTCAAGGGAAAGCGTGCATTGGTCACCGGATCGACCTCGGGGATCGGCTTGGCGATTGCGCGCGCACTTCACGAGGAAGGTGTTGAAATCGTGTTGAACGGCCTCGGCAACCCGGCCGAGATCACGAAGCTGGTCGGCGAACTGGAGGCGCAGTTTCACGGCGCAAACCTGCTCGACCCGCAGGAAATCGAAGCGATGATGCGCGAAATCGGCCCGGTCGATATCCTCGTCAACAATGCCGGGATGCAGCACGTTGCGCCGGTCGAGGATTTCCCGCCCGAAAAATGGGATGCGATCATCGCGCTTAATCTGACGGCGGCGTTTCACACCACGCGGTTTGCGATTCCGGCGATGAAGAAAGCGGGCTGGGGCCGGATCATCAACACCGCGAGCGCGCATTCGCTGACCGCGTCGCCGTTCAAGAGCGCCTACAACGCCAGCAAGCATGCCATTGCCGGGTTCACCAAGACGATCGCGCTCGAACTGGCGCAGACCGGAGTAACGGCGAATTGCATTTCGCCCGGCTATGTCTGGACCCCGCTGATCGAAGGACAGATCCCCGATACGATGGCGGCGCGCGGGCTCACCCGCGAGCAGGTGATCAACGATGTGCTGCTCGCCAAGCAGCCAACCAAGAAATTCGTCCAGCCCGAGGAAGTCGGCGCGCTGGCGGTGTTCCTGTGCCGCAAGGAAGCTGGCAACGTGACGGGGGCCAACTGGAGCATCGACGGGGGCTGGACGGCCGAATGACCCGACTGGGGGCGCATACGGCACTGGCGATTGCGGCGCTGCTGGCGCTTGCGGGATGCGCGCGCGGTCCGCTCGGCTCCGTGCCGGTCTCGGAGCGTGCGGCGATAGAAACGCGCCTGATGCGCGACATCGCCGTTCTGGCGAGCGACGAGTTTGGCGGACGCCGACCCGGGACGCTCGGCGAAGAACGGACGGTCGCCTACATCACTCAGGAAATGCAGGCCGCGGGCCTTGTTTCGGGAACCAACGATCCAGGCAGTCCGTGGCGCGCTGCGGTCGAACTGGTCAGCTCCGAACCGGCCACGAGCCGCATTGTCCTGCGCCGCGGGCGTCGCGAATTCGATCTGACCGCGGAGACCTCGGCAGCCTTTACCTCGAGCCGCAGGGCGCTCGTCGAAGCGGCCGACATGGTGTTCGTCGGGCGGCTCGGTTACGAAGCGCCGGACGAGCTTATCACCGGCAAGGTCGTCGTGATGCTCGGGGAACCGGGGTCGAGTCCGGCCCGGCGCCGCAACCTGTTCGACAAGAACCCGGCAGCCATCATCACTGTCGTCGACAATGCCGAGGCGATCGCCAGCACGCGCCAGGCATTCGGCAGCGAGCGCTTCCTGCTCGCCAGCGAAGAGGAACCGAGGCTCAGCGCCTTCGTGACGCGCGCCGCAATGGCGCAGGCGCTGAAGCCGGAGGTCTGGAACGAATTGCTGCAGCTGGCCGAAACCGAGGAATTCACGCCGCAACCGATCGCGTTGGCATCCACCATCGAAGCGACATCGGTGCGCCGCGAGTTCACCAGCTACAATGTGCTCGGGTTGCATCGCGGCCAGGTGCCGCAATCCGGCGCGGTGCTGTTGCTGGCGCACTGGGACCATCTCGGCGAATGCGGCGAGGCTGCGGCTCAGGACCGGCTGTGCAACGGGGCCGTCGACAACGCCAGCGGGATCGCTGTCATGCTCGAACTGGCCCGCAGGCTCGCGGCAGGCGGGCCGCACGATCGCGACATCTATGTGCTCGCGACCAGCGCCGAGGAAGCGGGCCTGCTCGGCGCCCGCGCGTTCATTGCCGACCCTCCGGTGCCGCTCGACAGTATCGTGGCGGCGTTCAACTTCGATACGGTCGCGCTCGCCCCCGCCGGCAGTCCGGTCGGCTTCGTGGGGGAAGGGCGCACGCCGCTTGATGAGGTGATCCTGCAGACAATGGCCGAAGGCAAACGCAGCCTCGGCAATCGCGAATTCGCGGAAACCTTCGTGCAGCGGCAGGATGGCTGGGCGCTCCTCGAACAGGGGGTGCCCGCCGTAATGCTGTCGACTGCATTCGGTTCGGAAATCGTGCTCGGCCCGTTTCTCGAACGCGACTATCATCGACCCAGCGACGAGATCGGAGCGATCGAACTGGGCGGGGCGATCGACGATCTGTTGCTCCACGAGGCGCTGGTCCGCCGGATCGCCGATACCAAGACCTTTCCCGGCGGCGGCGGATAGCCTCCCTCGATCCCCTAGCGCTGGGGCGAAAGCGCGATTACATGGGCCGCCACGATTCTCCCCGCTGAAGACATGAAAGTGGCGCATATGGACATCCCTCTCGGCCTTACATTCGACGACGTGCTGCTGCGTCCGGCCGAAAGCAACGTCCTGCCGTCGATGGCGGATACCTCGACGCGGCTGACCCGGGCGATCGCGCTGAACATTCCGATCCTGTCGGCTGCCATGGACACCGTGACCGAAGCCGACATGGCGATCGTGATGGCGCAGCTGGGCGGGATCGGCGTGTTGCACCGCAATCTCGATATCGAGGAGCAATGCGCCGCGGTCCGCACGGTCAAGCGCTTCGAAAGCGGGATGGTGGTCAATCCGATCACCATCCGCCCGGATGCGGTTCTGGGCGATGCCGAAGCGCTGATGGCGCAGCACCGGATCAGCGGAATCCCGGTGACCGATGGCGACGGCAAGCTGGTCGGCATCCTGACCAATCGCGACGTCCGCTTCGCCGACAATCCGCGACAGCCGGTGCGCGAGCTGATGACCACCAAGGACCTCGCGACCGTACCGCTCGGCACTTCGCAGGAAGAGGCGCGCCGCCTGCTTCACCAGCGCCGGATCGAAAAGCTGCTAGTGGTCGATGACGATTACAAATGCATCGGGCTGATTACCGTCAAGGACATCGAAAAGGCGGTGACCTACCCGAAGGCGACCAAGGACGAAGCCGGACGGCTGCGCGTTGCGGCGGCGACAACGGTGGGCGACAAGGGATTCGAGCGGACCGAGGCGCTGGTCGAGGCGGAGGTCGATGTCGTGATCATCGACACCGCTCACGGTCACAATATGGATGTGGCGAGAGCGGTCGAGCGGGCCAAGAGCCTGTCCAATTCGGTGCAGGTCATCGCCGGCAATGTCGCCACTGCCGAAGCGACCCGCGCGCTGATCGATGCCGGGGCGGATGCGGTCAAGGTCGGGATCGGGCCGGGCTCGATCTGCACCACGCGGGTCGTCGCCGGGGTCGGCGTGCCGCAGCTGACCGCCGTGATGGAAAGCGCGGCGGAGGCTGCAAAGTCGAACATTCCGGTGATCGCCGATGGCGGACTGCGCACCAGCGGCGACGTGGCCAAGGCGCTTGCTGCGGGCGCTTCGTGCGTGATGGTCGGATCGATGCTGGCCGGAACCGCGGAGAGCCCGGGCGAGGTATTCCTCTATCAGGGGCGCACCTACAAAGCCTATCGCGGCATGGGCAGCGTCGGCGCGATGGCGCGCGGCAGCGCCGATCGTTATTTCCAGCAGGATGTTTCGGCGCTCAAGCTGGTTCCCGAAGGGATCGAGGGCCAGGTGCCGTTCAAGGGTGCAGCAGCCGACGTGGTTCACCAGCTGGTTGGCGGGGTGAAGGCGGCGATGGGCTACACCGGTTCGGCCACCATCCCCGATCTGCAGGAGCGCGCGCAATTCGTGCGGATCACCAATGCCGGCCTGTCCGAAAGCCACGTTCATGACG
This sequence comes from Erythrobacter sp. JK5, assembly GCF_018205975.1. Taxonomy (NCBI): domain Bacteria; kingdom Pseudomonadati; phylum Pseudomonadota; class Alphaproteobacteria; order Sphingomonadales; family Erythrobacteraceae; genus Erythrobacter; species Erythrobacter sp. JK5. The sequence continues at coordinate 812,472 of NZ_CP073577.1, forward strand.
TGGCTATCACCCGCGAGGCACCCAATTATCCGACACGCTAGGTCATGACGCCGGCCGCGCGGGTGCAGGCCGCGATCGAGTTGCTCGATGCGATCATCGATGCCGCAAAGCACGAAGGTGCCCCGGCTGATCGCTTGATCGCCGAGTGGGCGCGCAACAATCGCTATGCTGGCAGCAAGGATCGGCGCGCGGTGCGCGAACTGGTCTATTCCGCCATTCGCGTCTGTGGCCCGGTGCCGGAAAGCGGACGGGCCGCGATGGGCGCGCTCGGTGCGGCAGCGCCGGAGACCGAGCACATTCTCCAGCTTTTCGATGGTTCGAATTATGGGCCTGCGCCGCTCGCATCGGGAGAAGTGCTCGCCGAACCCGGTATCGCGCCGGGCTGGCTTGTCGAACGTTTCGCCGCGTCCGGGATCGTGGGCGACGCGCTTGAGGCGCTGATGGAGCGCGCCCCGCTCGACATCCGGGTCAATGCGCTCAAGGCCGACCGCGCGACCATCGATCTGCCCGAGCAGGGCGAGCCGCTCGCCGCGCCGCAGGCGCTGCGGTTCGATTCGGGCACGCAGGTCGAACAATGGCCGGCATGGCGCGACGGGCTGATCGAGGTGCAGGACCTCGGCAGCCAGATCGCCTGCGAGGCGATGCCGGTTCGGGAGAGCGATCTTGTGATCGACCTGTGCGCCGGGGCGGGTGGCAAGACCCTCGCGCTCGCCGCGCGTTCGGGGAACGCCGCCACACTGGTTGCCGCCGATACGGATGCGCGGCGGCTCGGCAATCTCGCTCCCAGAGCCCTGCGGGCAGGCGCGCAGATCGCCAGCACGGTGCTGCTGAATCCCGGCCAGGAGCTCGAAGCGCTCGCCGAATGGCACGGCAAGGCCGATCTCGTGCTGGTCGATGCCCCGTGTTCCGGGACCGGGACCTGGCGGCGCAAGCCCGAGGCGAAATGGCGGCTGACACCCGATCGGCTCGATCGGTTTGCCGCCTTGCAGGACCGACTGCTGGATATCGCGAGCCGCCTGGTCCGCCTGGGCGGACGGATCGGATACGTCACCTGCTCGCTCCTCGATCAGGAAGGCGCAGACCGGGTTGCCGCATTTCTCGCGCGCAACGCGGGATGGCAATCTGAAACCGGCGATTTGCCGCTCGGCAGGCCGCACGGCGCAGGAATGCGGCTCGATCCGTTCCACGACGGTACGGACGGCTTTTTTATCGCCATCCTGCGTTCATCGTGATAGCCATACAGGCTATGGCTAAGCCTTCTCTGCCCCGGCTTGCTGACACCAAGGAGCTTATCATGCGTTTCGCGCCCGCTGCCGCCGCCCTGTCGCTGTTGCTGGCAACCACGGCCAGCGTGACGATCGCACAGGACAGCGAACCCGATCCGCGCGCCGCCGCGCTGATCGTGCAGGGACAGGCTGCGCTCAAGGCTGGCGACACGCAGGCGGCGATCGACGCTTACGAAGCGGCGCTGGCTGTCGATCCGGGCTACACGCCGATCTTCCTCGAACTGGCCGAAGCCGCACGGCAAGACGGGTTGCAGGGCAAGGCGATCCGCTACTACCGCGAAGCGCTGGACCGCGATCCGGGCAATTTTGCCGCGATTTCGGGCGAAGGCGCGGCGCTGGTCGAAAAAGGCGCGCTGGAAAAGGCCAAGCGCAACCTCGCCCGGCTCCAGAGCCTGTGCGGTTCGAACTGCCCCGAAACACTGGCGTTGCAGACTACGATCGCGGCAGGCCCGCCTGCGCGTCTTGCGGCGGATACCCCGGAAACGACTCCGGCGAGCAACTGAGCGCCCGCGCTCAGATCAGATCGAGAAATTCGTCGACGAGCGCGCGGTAGACATCGCGTTTGAACGGCACGATCAGGTCGGGCAGCGCCAGCGGATCGACCCATCGGTAGGCATTGAATTCCGGCGGGTCGTGCGCTTCGAGGTCGATATCGGCATCGCTGCCGAGGAACCGGCCGAGAAACCAGTGCTGCTCCTGGCCGCGATACTTCCCTTTCCACGCCACGCCGAGCAGGTCGGGCGGCAGGTCGTAATGCAGCGGAGCCGGTGTTTTCGCGATCACTTCGACCAGAGCTTCGGCGATGCCGGTTTCTTCCGCCAGTTCGCGCAAAGCTGCGTCGCGCACCTCCTCGCCGGGATCGATCCCGCCCTGCGGCATCTGCCAGAATCCATGCGTTCTCGGGTCTATCCGCTGACCGACAAAGACGCGCCGATCCGAATTGACCAGCATGAACCCGGCGCAGGGACGGTAGGGGAGGTCGTTCATCCGGTCAGGCTCCCAGTGTGCATTTCATCGCGGCGATGACCCGCTCGAGATCGGCCTGCGTACTCGGAACCGCGCCGCGCAGGTTGGTGAAGGAGTGGGTGACGCCCTCGATTTCCATGAAGCTGAAGCTGCATCCCGCGTCCGCCAGCGCCTTGGCATAATCGCGCCCCGAATCGCGGATCGGATCGAGACCGGCGGTGACGAGAACGGTTGGCGGGGCCGTCGAATGATCGCCGAGGATCGGCATCGCCCGCGGATCGCTGCGGTCGGGCGCATAGGCGGCATCGAAGAACTCCACCGCCGCCTTGGACAAGACGTAGCCTTCGGCGAATTCCTCGAGGCTGGATGAGCCGAAGGCGTCGCTGGCGAGCGGGAAGATCGGGACCTGCAGCACGACCGGCACGGCGGCGGGATCGGCGGCCAGTTGCTGCCCGACCACGATGGTCGCATTCCCGCCCGCGCTATCGCCGATGGTGACGATCCCGGTCGCCTCGCGGCCCAGTTCGACGGGCGAGGAGGCAATCCAGCGCGTCGCCGCCTCGCAATCCTCGATCGCGGCGGGGAAGGGCGCTTCGGGCGCCCGGCGGTAATCGACCGCGACCAGCGGCAGGTCCATCAGCGCGGCGATCTCGGTGCACAGATTGTGATGCGTTTCGAGGTCACCGATCACGAACCCGCCGCCGTGGTAGAACACGATCACGGGCGCCGGATCGCGGGTTTCGCGGGCATCGTAGAGCCGCAGCGGAATGTCGCCCGCCGGTCCGGGACACGCGAGATCGCGGATCACCGCCAGTTCGCGCGCCGGTCGGTCGGCTATCCCGTGCAAGGCGACATAGCTGGCACGCGCTTCTTCCAGCGTCATGTCGGCGATCGCCGGACCTTCCATCGCCGCCAGCGCATCGAGAAAAGCCTTCATGTCCGGGCGGATAAACGGCGTGTCGCTCATTCGGTGGTGTTTCCTGTGTCGCGTTTTGACGGACCTATGCACCATCGCTAAGCGCCAGAAAACAAGGAACGTAAATGGACAACATCACGCACAGTTTGGTCGGGGCGGTACTCGGGCAGGCTGGCCTCAAGAAAAAGACCGGCCTTGCCATGCCCGCGCTGATCATCGGCGCGAACCTGCCCGATGTCGATGCGGCGTGCTTTTTCTGGCTGGAGGGCACCGAGCATCTCGGCTTTCGGCGCGGGATCACGCATGGGCCGCCGGCGATGGTGTTGTTGCCGCTGATTCTCGCAGGGCTGCTGTGGGCTTTCGACCGCTGGCAGGAGAAGCGCGGCCAAGGTCGGTTTGGGCGGCCCGAGGGGCGGCTGCCGGTGAACTTCAAATGGCTGTTCCTGTTGAGCTTCATCGGCTGCCTGAGTCACCCGGCGCTCGACTGGCTCAATGTTTACGGCATCCGGTTGCTGGAGCCGTTCTCGTCGCAATGGTTCTACGGCGACACGCTGTTCATCATCGATGTGTGGCTGTGGGCGCTGTTGATCGGGAGCGTTTGTTGGTCGCTTCGGAGTGAGAAACGTGGCGGGAATTGGACGCGGCCTGCATGGGTGGGGATTGCTGGCGGATTGGCGTATATCGGGATGAATGGGTTGATCTCGGCTAGCGCGTCTGAAGATGCCAATCGGGCTGCACAAGCGACTGATTTTCTCGAGCATGGGCACGCAATTATCGCGAGCCCGGTTCCTCTCGCCTTCTGGGAGCGGGAGACGATCTACTCTTCTGCGTTGCTCATTGAGGACTTCAGCGCTGCCACTTGGAAGGTCGGCAATTGGTCTTTCTTCGGCGGAATGGCCGGCGAGGTCATTCTTCCCGTTCGCCCCTGCAACTGGGCTGGTTTGGAAGAGCAACGTCGTACCAACCCCCAACTCGACGCCTTCCTCTTCTGGTCGCGCGCACCGTTCGCGACGCGGGCGGAGGATGGCTCGGTTGTCCTCCACGATGCCCGCTTCTACGACCCTCGGGCGCGGGATCGGTTCTCCGTCGCTCTGCCCGATGTCGAATGCGAGGAACTTCCAGTTCCCTGAACCGTCATTGCGAGGAGCAACGCGGAGTCGAAGACGGCCCGGAGGGCCACCGGGCAATCCAGAGCCCTAAGCGCGATCCTCTCTGGATTGCCGCGGCGACTGCGTCGCCTCGCAATGACGATGGGAGTGGGGTGGTAAATGCCTGAAACACAAATCGTCTGGCTGCGACGCGATCTGCGCGTGGCGGACAATCCTGCGCTGTATCACGCGGCCAAGGCCGGTCCAGTGGTCGCGGTCTATGTGCTCGACGACGATTCACCAAAGCACCACAAAATGGGCGGCGCTTCGCGGTGGTGGTTGCATCATTCGCTCGCGAGCCTGCAAAAGAGCTTCGGCCGGCGCAACGCCAGGATCGTCCTCAGGCGCGGTGATGCAGTCGGGGAGCTGCTCAAGATTGCGAAGGAAACCGGCGCGACGACGATCCATGCGAACCGTCACTACGAGCCATGGTGGCTCAAGGCGCAGGGTAAGTTGAAAGACGAACTCGACCTCAAGCTCTACGACGGCAACTACCTGTTCCCGGCGGGCCACGTGACCACCGGATCGGGCGATCCGTACAAGATCTACACCCCGTTCTACAAAGCGATGCGGCAGGAGTTTCCTCCGCGCGACGTGCTGCCGGAACCCGAAACGCTGTCCTCGCCCGATAGTTGGCCCGCAAGCGATGATCTGGATGACTGGCACCTGCTTCCCACCAATCCGGACTGGTCGGGCGGGATCGCAGAGTTCTGGAATGTCGGTGAAGCGGCAGCGCACGAACGGCTCGACGCGTGGAAAGACGATGTCGGCGACTACGAGGCAAAGCGCAATCTGCCCTCGGTCGACTGCTCCTCGCGTATGTCACCGCACCTGCATTTCGGCGAAATTACCCCGGTGCAAATCTGGCATGCATTGAAGCACAAGCGCTCCGAGGGCTGGGACAGCTACGAAAGCGAGCTGGTGTGGCGCGATTATGCCGCCAACGTGATTTGCGAATTCCCGGCTTATGCGACCGAGAACTATCGCTCCGACTACGACGAGCTCGAATGGCGCGATCCGGACAACGACAAGCAAGCCGCCGAGGACCTCAAACGCTGGCAGAAAGGCCAGACCGGCTACCCGATCGTCGATGCCGGGATGCGCCAGCTGTGGCAGACCGGGTGGATGCACAACCGCGTGCGGATGATCACCGCGAGTTTCCTCATCAAGCACCTGCTGATCGACTGGCGCAAAGGCGAGCAGTGGTTCTGGGACTGCCTCGTCGATGCCGACTACGGATCGAACGCTGTCAACTGGCAGTGGAACGCGGGGACGGGGGTTGATTCCAACATGTTCAGCCGGATCATGGCTCCGCTGACCCAGTCGGAGAAGTTCGACGCGGCAGGCTATATCCGGGAGTACGTGCCCGAGCTCGCCGACCTTGACGAACCCTATATCCACGATCCCGAAGAGCATGGCTGCCTGCCGAGCGACTATCCGCCCAAGATGATCGCGCACAAGCAGGGCCGCGAACGGGCCTTGTCGGCCTACAGGGCGATGAAAGCGGGCTAGGAGCCTTCACGACGGGTTGCCGGATGCAACTTGCACCGCTTAAGACAAGGCTATGACGGCGCAAGGGATGAGGGGCGAGCGTTTGCTGAGCGGCGGGGAACGGTTCGCGCCTGTTCCCGGCCGGTTGGCGCGGCTGATCGCCCCGGGTTTTGCAAAGATCCTCGACCGCATCGATGCGGGCCTGGAGAAGGGATCGCTGATCGGGCATCTGCCCGACGGAACCACGCGCATGCTTGGCGGACGGGCGCCCGGATTCGAAGCCGAGGTGTGCCTGCACGACTGGCGCGCCCTGCTGCGCCTCGCGGTCAACGGCTCGATCGGGTGGTACCAGGCCTACGAGGCGGGCGAGTGGGATTCGGACGATCTCGTCAGCGTGTTCGCGGTGATGGGCGCCAATGCGGCTTCGCTGGGCAGCGCGGCGCGCAGCTCGGGCCCCTACCGATGGGCGGCATCGCTGGCGCATCGTTTCAACCGCAATTCGAAATCGGGCGCCCAGCGCAACATCGCGGCGCATTACGACCTCGGCAACGATTTCTACGCGGCGTGGCTCGATTCCAGCATGACCTATTCGAGCGCGCTCGATTGGGGCGAGGACGGGATCGAGGCGGCGCAGCAGCGCAAGCTCGCGAGCCTCGCGGCCAGATTGGGCGATCCCGCGACCGTGCTCGAAATCGGCTGCGGCTGGGGGGCTTTGGCCGATCGGCTGGCGAAGCAGGGTGCCAGGGTGACGGCTATCAGCCTGTCGGACGAGCAACTCGACTATGCGCGGTCGCATCGCGACCCGACGATCGATTTCCGCAAGCAGGATTATCGCGATGTCGCCGGGCAGTTCGACGCGATCGCCAGCGTCGAAATGGTCGAGGCGCTGGGGCGCGAGTACTGGCCGGCCTTCATGGACTGCCTGGCGCGCAACCTGAAGCCGGGCGGCCGCGCCGCAATCCAGTATATCTCGATCGCCGACGACCTGTTCGAGGTCTATGCCGGCGCGGCAGACTTCATTCAGGCCTATATCTTCCCCGGGGGATTGCTGATCCGGGCGAGCGAATTTCGCAGGCTGGCATCCCGGCGCGGCCTGAGCTGGGACGACGAGACCAGCTTTGGCGCGGACTATGCCGAAACGCTCCGCGCATGGCGCGCACGCTTCGACGAGGCGGTGCAAGGCGGACGCCTGCCGGACGGTTTCGACCACCGCTTCGTGCGGCTGTGGCGGTACTACCTCGCCTATTGCGAGGGCGGCTTCCGCGCCGGCAATATCGATGTGCACCAGGTCACGCTGGTGAAGGGATAACGAATGGGAGAACCCAGCATGACACTTCGCCGCATCACCTTCGCTGCGCTCGGCGCGCTTGCGCTCGCGGGCTGCTCGGCCGGCTATGCTGGCGCGGACGCGGGCGCTGCGCCGGTGGCGCTCGCTCCCGTCGCATTGCAGCAGCCGCCTGCGCGCGACCCGGCGGAGCTGCAGGTGCTGTTCTGGGACGATGCCAAGCGCTCGGCGCGGTTTCGCGACATGGAAAGCTGGTTCGCCGGTCACGAGGTGCCCGCAGCAACCCGAGAGCGGGTGTTGCAGCCCGGCGAACCGCTTCCCGACGAGCTGGCCGCGGAGCTTCGCGCGCTCATGCAGGAAACCAACGCGGCGGGCCTGATGGTGGTGCAGGATGGCCGGGTGCGGTTCGAGGAGTACCGGCTCGGCCTCGGTCCGTCGGATCGCTGGACCAGCTTTTCGGTCGCCAAGAGCTTCACCTCGACCCTGCTCGGCGCGGCGATCGCCGATGGCTTTATCGGCGGCCTCGAAGATCCGGTGACGCAGTATATTCCGGGACTTGCGGGCTCGGCCTATGATGGCGTCACGGTCGGCCAGATCGCCACCATGACCAGCGGGGTCGCGTGGAACGAGGACTACACCGATCCGAACAGCGACGTGGCGCAGATGAACCGCTTTGTCGTCGAATACGGCCCCGATGCGATCGTCGAGCAGATGAAGACGCTGAAGCGCGAAGCCGAGCCGGGCGAGAAGTGGGTCTACAAGACCGGCGAAACCAACCTCATCGGCGTGGTGGTGGAAAATGCGGTGGGCCTGTCACTCGCCGAATACGCGCAGCAGAAGATCGTCGAACCGGCGGGCTTCGCCGGGCCGATGTTCTGGATGACCGATCCGCGCGGCGGGAATATTGGCGGCTGCTGCCTGTCGCTGAGGCTCGCCGATTACGCGCGGATGGGCCAGTTTGCGCTGGAAGGCGGCGAAGGCGTGGTTCCGCAGAACTGGTTTGCCGATGCCGGCGCGCCGCAGGTCGATTTCAGGAATGGCGGGTTCGGATACGGTTACCAGTGGTGGACCTATCCGGGCGGCAATTTCGGCGCGCAGGGCATATTCGGGCAGGCGATCACCATCGTTCCCGAAAAGCAGCTGGTGGTGGCCGTGGTGAGCAACTGGCCGACTGCAACCAGCAGCGCGAACCGCGAGCGGACCCGCGCCGTCGTCAACAGGATCGCACAGGCTGCGGAGGTCACGCCCGCAGTGGTCAAGTAGGAGGGGCGGGGGCGTCCCCCTCCTGCCCGTACTCAAATGGCGGTGCGGGTCACGCCCAGATTGCTGTAGCGCTGCAGGATGTTGTCATGGATGATCGGGCTCAGCACTTCGCTGAGTTCGCATTGCACGATCGAATTTTCCCACCGAACAACTTCGGCTTCGAGCGGGTCGAGATCGGGAAGCGAGAGCCAGCAGACCTGTCCCTCGTGCATGCGGTTCATCGATGAGGCGGAGAAATCCAGGATCGAGAGATCGCGCACAACGGTCTGGAAGTCACGACCGCCCTTGGCCCGAAGCGTAGCCGGGATCGAGAGCTTGGTGTTCGGGCTGCCTGCGGCCGACATCTGCTCAGATCGCCGTGCGGATCACGCCATTGTTGTTATAGCGCTGCAGGATATTGTCGTGGACGATCGGGCTCAGCAGCTCGCTGAACGCGCATCCGACGATGCAATTGTCCCACCACACCACTTCGCCCTGGAGCGATTCGAGCCCCGGCAGCGACAGCCAGCAAACCTGGCCTTCGTGCATCCGGTTGATCGACGAGGCGGAGAAGCCCGAAATCGACAGGTCGTGCACCACGCTCTGGAAAGCGCGGCCACCCGATGCCCGCAGCGTTGCGGGGATCGAAAGCTTGGTGCGCGGCCCGCAGCGGTCTTCCTGCGCTGCGATCTGGTAACTGTCGTTGTTGTTCGGCATTGGAAGAATCCCTGTCCAATCAGCGTTGGTCTCTGGCCGGTTGGTCACAGGGGACAATGCGCCAACAGGCTTGCGAGCCGATTGAATTTTGCGGTTAACACCCGTGAAAGGCTGAATTTCGTCGAAAAAAGCGCTCAGTCCACCCGTTCGCGGTGTCCGGTGGGGAAGTCCTCGACCAGCAGTTCGACGATTCGCGCCGCGACTTGCTCTGGCGATTTGACCGACTGCGGGTTTTCGCCCGGATAGGCGCGGGCGCGCATGTCGGTCCGGGTCGCGCCCGGATCGACGATGGCGATGCGCACCGGGCTGAGCTTTTCGACCTCGGCCCGTAGGTTTCGAGGATGTTGTCGAACGCGGCCTTGGTCGATCCGTAGGCGCCCCAGAAGGCGCGCGGCGACGCGCCGACGCTGCTGGTGAGGCCGATCACGCGGCCCGCCCCGGCCTTGCGCAGCAGCGGGTCGAATCCCGCGATCAGCGCCTGCGTCGCGACCACGTTGGTGAGCAGTGCCTGGTTGAACTGTTTCGGATCGACTTGCGAAATCGGTGTGAGCTCCGGCAGGTAGGCTGCTGATATGCAGAGAATATCGAGCGTATCCCAGCGCCCTGCGATCGCCGCCGCGAGACGGGTCACCGCATCGGCTTCGGTCAGGTCGAGCGGGGCGATGGTCGAGCTGCCGCCGGACGCGTGGATCGCGTCCTCGACCGCTTCGAGCGCCTTGACCTTGCGTGCCACCAGGATGACGTGCGCGCCCGCCTCGGCCAGTGCCTGCGCGGTGGCGGCGCCGATCCCGCGGCTGGCGCCGGTAACGAGCGCGGTGCGCCCGGAAAGCGGTTTGGATTCGGTCATCGGATTGTCTCAGGCAGCCTTGGGGTCCGCGAAAGGCAGCTGCGCGTCCTTCTGTTCGGTCATCGAAAGGTCGGTGAGCGAGGTGGGGTAGTCGCCGGTAAAGCAGGCATCGCAGAACTGCGGGCAAGCCTTGTCGCGCCCCCTGGATCCGACCGCGCGGTACAGCCCGTCGATCGAGATGAAAGCGAGGCTGTCGGCCTTGATGAACTCGCGCATCGGCTCGAGCTCCATCTGCGCCGCCAGCAATTTGGAGCGTTCGGGCGTATCGACGCCGTAGAAGCAGCTATGCGCCGTCGGCGGGCTGGCGACGCGGAAATGGACTTCGCTCGCGCCCGCTTCGCGCATCATCTCGACGATTTTCGAGCTGGTGGTGCCGCGCACGATCGAATCGTCGATCAGCACGATCCGCTTGCCCGCGACAAGGCCGCGATTGGCGTTGTGCTTGCGCTTGACCCCCGCGTGGCGCGCGGTGTCGGAAGGCTGGATGAAGGTGCGCCCGACATAGTGCGAACGGATGATGCCGAGCTCGAAGGGAAGCCCCGATTGCTGGGCGTAACCGATCGCGGCAGGCACGCCGCTGTCGGGGACGGGGACGATCAGGTCCGCCTCGCACGGCGATTCGATCGCCAGCTGTGCGCCGATCGCCTTGCGCGCCTCGTAGACGCTGTGCCCGGCGAAGAAGCTGTCGGGACGGCTGAAATAGACGTGTTCGAAGATGCACGGGCGCGGATTGGCCTTGCCGAAGGGGTGGACGCTTTTGATCTCGCCCGCGAAATCCACCTGCAGCATCTCGCCCGGCTCGACTTCGCGGATCAATTCCGCCCCGATCACGTCGAACGCGACGCTTTCGCTCGCAAACAGGATCGCATCGCCCATCCGGCCCATCACCAGCGGGCGAATGCCGAGCGGGTCGCGGCAGGCGATCATTCCGTCGGGTGTCATGACGATCAGGGCATAGGCCCCCTCGACTAGACGCAGCGCATCGACGAGGCGATCGGCGATGGTCGGATAGCGCGAGGTCGCAACCAGGTGGATGATGACTTCGGTGTCGGACGTCGACTGGAAGATCGATCCCTTTCCGACCAGGTCCGCGCGCAGCGACTTTGCGTTCGAAATGTTGCCGTTGTGCGCGACCGCAAAGCCGCCGCTGGCAAGCTCGGCATACAGCGGCTGCACATTGCGCAGCCCCGATCCGCCGGTGGTTGAGTAGCGCACATGTCCGGCGGCCATGGTGCCGGGCAATTCGCCGATTGCCTCGGAAGAGGAGAAATTCTCGGCCACATGGCCAAGCCCGCGGCGGGAATAGAATTCCGTGCCGTCGAAGCTGGTGATCCCGGCGGCTTCCTGTCCGCGATGCTGGAGCGCGTGCAGGCCCAGCGCGGTCGCGGCAGAGGCATCGGCGGCGTTGATCGCACCGAAAACCCCGCATTCCTCGCGCAGCTTGTCGCCGTCGAGATCGAGAAAGGGGTGCGTGAAATTCCGCGGCGGTGAGTGTGCTGCCGTACTTGACATCGCCAATGTTGTCCGCTGCGCTACTCCGACCGGTGCCGCGTCAATGGCGATGTTGCGGATCAATTACAAGGCTGCACGCAGTGCAATCGCCGCCTTTCTGCAGGCCCCGCGCCGATCGCTTACGCACAGCGGCAGGGGCGATGCGGATTGCGGGGAGCGAAAGCTCCGCCTACAGCCGGGGTTCATCCGAGACCACTCAAGCACTTACCCGTCACAATGCTCACACCTTTCGAACGCATGATCGCCAAGCGCTACCTCTGGCCGGGCAAGGGGGAGGCATTCATTGCGCTTGTCGCCGGGATTTCGGTGGGCGTGGTGATGCTGAGCGTCGCCATGCTGGTCGTGGTGATGAGCGTGATGAACGGGTTTCGCGGCGAAATGCTCGACAAGTTCGCCGGGCTCAACGGGCACGCTGTGGTGCAGGCCTATGGCGGCAAGCTCGATAACTGGGAAAGCGTGCTGCAACAGGTGCGCGAGACCGACGGCGTGACCGAGGCGTCTCCGTTGATCGAGCAGCCGCTGCTGGCGAGCTTCAACGGCCGCACCGTGGCGATCTATGTGCGCGGCAACACCGAAGAGGATATCGGCGAGCTTCAGCCGCAATTGCTGTTCGGCGACCTATCGCGGCTCCAGCCGGGCGCGGGCCAGATCGCGATCGGTTCGCGGCTTGCTGCGAATATCGGCGCGCGGGTCGGCGACACGATCACGATCATCAATCCGCAGGGGCGCGCGACGCCGTTCGGCACCTCGATCCGGCAGGTCGGCTACGAAGTCGCGGCGATCTTCGAAATCGGGCTGTACGATTTCGACGAAACCTTCGTCATCATGCCGATCGAGGATGCGCAGACGCTGCTGCTGCTGGGCGACACGGTCGGGTTGATCGAGGTCAAGGTCACCGATCCCGACAATGTCGGCGAGATTCTCGGCTCGGTCGCGCAATCGCTGACGGGCCGGGCGCAGATCGCCGACTGGAAGACCATCAATTCAACCCTGTTCGAAGCGCTGGAAGTGGAACGGGTGGCGATGTTCTTCGTGTTGAGTTTCATGGTGCTGGTGGCGACATTCAATATCCTTTCGAGCCTGGTCATGCTGGTGCGCGCCAAGACCCGCGACATCGCGATCATGCGAACGATGGGCGCGACGCGGCGGAGTCTGGTGAAGATCTTTGTCACCACCGGCACGACCGTCGGTGCGATCGGCACGTTCGCCGGGCTGATTTTCGGTTTCATCGTGCTCTATTTCCGCAATCCCATCGTCGACGGGATCGCATGGGCGACAGGCGTGCAGATATGGGACCCGCAGGTGCGTTTCCTCACGTCGCTGCCCTCGCGGGTCGATCCGTGGGAAATCCTCGGCATCGTCGCGCTGGCGCTTGGCCTCAGCTTTCTCGCGACGCTCTATCCCGCGCTCAAGGCCGCGAGCACCGATCCGGTGCAGGTGCTGCGCTATGAATGAGGGTACGCCGATCGTGGCGCTGCGCGGGCTCAAGCGCAGCTTCGAGCAGGGCGGGCAGCGCATCGACGTGCTGCGCGGCATCGATCTCGACATCATGCCGGGCGAGATCGTGGCGCTGCTGGGGCCATCGGGTTCGGGCAAGTCGACGATGCTGCAGGCGGTCGGCCTGCTGGAGGGCGGCTTCGAAGGGTCGATCGCAATCGGGGGAGAACGCGCCGAGAGCTTGCCTGCTGACCAGCGCACCCGGCTGCGGCGCGAGCATCTGGGGTTCGTTTACCAGTTCCACCATCTGCTGCCCGATTTCGACGCGACCGAAAACGTGGTGATGCCGCAGATGATCGCCGGCACCCCCCGCGATGCGGCGAAAGAGCGCGCGACCGGCCTGCTGTCCGAACTCGGCCTCGGGCATCGCCTCACGCACCGCCCGAGCCAGCTTTCGGGCGGGGAACAACAGCGCGTCGCCGTGGCGCGCGCGCTCGCCAACCGGCCGACACTCGTCCTGGCGGACGAACCGACCGGCAATCTCGACGAGCACACCTCCGACGCGGTGCTCGGCCAGTTCCTTGAGCTGGTGCGCGGCGAAGGCAGCGCAGCACTGGTGGCGACCCATAACGAGCGCCTGGCCAAGCGGATGGATCGTGTGGTGCGCCTGCACGAAGGCGTGCTAGAATAGCCGCAGCCGTCGCCGGTTTCGCTTCTCGTGACGGTGGAAGGAGGCTTGCATCATGACTGATCATCCAAGCACATTCAGAGGCGGGCTCGACCGGGACGGAGGGATCGACTGGGACGACCGTGCCTCGCTGCATCGTTCGGACAGCGCAGGCATGGCCGAAAGCGCAGGCGCGCTGCGGCGCGGGAGCTTTTCCGAGATGATCCGCCACCTGGCCAGGCTGCCCGAGCAGGAACGCGAAAAGTACGTCATCGAGAAAGCGGGTGACAGACGTTACTCCGCTGCGGAAGCGGCAGCCCTCGCCTTGCGCGACGATTTTCCTGCGGAGGCTGAGCAACGCTGTTCCCGTGATGCGGCGGCCTGATCCTGATGGCCGTTGGGCGAATTGCAGTTGGTCTGCTCGTAATCGGCACTAGTGCGCGTTCCTGAACAGGGGATGAGAGCATGCAGCAACCATTGATACCGATCCTACTTTCGCTTCAGGGCGTTCCCTCCGTCCCTCCACCACCAGCACCGCCGCCGCCATGCGCGAGCGAAGGCCACGCCGGGTTCGATTTCTGGGTAGGCGAGTGGGAGGTCTATCCCAACGGGCGCGATACCAAGGTTGCGGAGAGCCGGATCGAACGGAAACACAACGGCTGTGCCGTGATCGAAAACTGGATGCCGCTCAGCGGGCAGGGCGGCACCAGCCTCAATCACTACGATGCTGCAACCGGGCAGTGGCATCAGAAATGGGTCGGCTCCGCGCCCGGTGCGGTCGAGTTCGTCGGGGGCACCACGGAGCGCGGAATGGTGCTGACCGGCAACTGGCCAAGCCCGCAGGCGCCCCATACGCTGGTGCGGATGACCTACACGACAAGAGATGACGGAAGCGTCCGCCAGTTCGGTGAAGCCTCGACGGACCATGGGGTTTCGTGGCAAGCGTCGTTCGACTTCATCTATCGTCCCAGACAGGAATCCACCGAATGACCACGATCGCAGATTTCACCGTCACCACCAATCGCGGCGAGGAGCTCGACCTTGCAACCAAGAAGGGCAAGGTGCTGCTGGTAGTCAACACCGCGAGCAAATGCGGCTTCACCCCGCAATACGACGGGCTGGAGAAGCTCTACCAGCAGTTCAAGGACGAAGATTTCGAGGTGCTCGGCTTTCCCTGCAACCAGTTCGGGGCACAGGAACCGGGCTCGGCGGACGAGATCGCGGAGTTCTGCAAGGTCAATTTCGGCGTGACCTTTCCGCTGATGGAGAAGGTCGACGTCAACGGGCCGGAGGCATCGCCGCTGTTCGACTGGATGAAGTCGGAGAAGAAGGGCCTGATGGGCTCGACCTCGATCAAGTGGAACTTCACCAAGTTCCTGATCGACCGCGAGGGCAATGTCGTAAAGCGCTACGGCCCGCAGGATACGCCCGCGAGCATCGCGAAAGACATCAAGAAGCTGATCTGAAGCCGGGCTATGTCCAGTGCCAGCGCAGCGGCTTCGTCCGCTCGCGCGTCAGCAGGCCCTTGGCTTCGAGATCGAGCTGCACCGTTTTCGCCCACCACCCGCTGGTCTTCCCATCAGGGAACAGGGTCTCGTCGAGATGGGGCAGCACCGCCTCGCGCGTCTGATCCTGCGTGAGGCCCGGAGATGATCGCGGCAGCGCCTGATCGAATTCGGCGCGCATGTTTGCATACTTGGCCGCGTTCACCCGGCTTGTGCGGCCCGGCGTATTGACGTTTTCGACCTCGATCATCTCCGCGTCGCCCATATTCCTATTCCTCCTCCTCGACCGGCACCTGAATCGACATTTCCTCGCCATCGACATTGATCGTCGCTCGCCCGGTTTCGCTGTCGATCTGGATCGTCGTATCGCCCGAAGAATAGCCGTCTCCGGCCATGTTGGGCATCTGCGCCGGACCGGTAATCGCCGCCGCGATCATGCCGATGACGATATTGGCGACTATCGCCACGACCACCGTGACCACCGTGTATCCGGTCGCCTTGTCCTGCGGCACGTCCATCATCGGGCTGGCGCCCTTGTAGAACAGGTACAGGCTGTACAGGCCAAGCAGGCCGAGGATCGAGAGCGCCGGCACAATGCCGAAAATCCCGACGATCCACGCTGCGGTCATCGAATAGGCGGCGAGCCGGAACGCGCTCGAAAAATCGTCTTTCCCGCCGAATTTGGGGCTCAGGAAATTGGCCACCCAGGCGATCAGCCACAAGCTTGCGAGCGTCAGGACATAAGCCGTGATCGCCTGCGACAGTCCACCCAGAAAAGTAGGCTTCCAGCTGATTCCGAACATGCCATACCCGAACAGCTGGCCGCCGATAAAGGAGGCTATCGGACCGATCGCCGCCAGCGGCACCGCATACCGCAGGAACACCTGCATCGGCGCATCGGTTTCCTTGGCGATAACCGGCCATGTTTCGGCTGGCTTGAGCGTCACCGCCTTGGCGCGGTTGAACAGGCCCTCTGCCCGTTCCTGTAACTCTTGATTGCTGTCCATACTGGATCCCCCACGACGTGATCAAAAGGCATTTAGTTTACGGACGACCCACTGCATCATATCACATTTTCGTTTTCCCCAATGTCCCCATGTGGACAGTTGGATTCCGGCGTGGCGACGAGCATATTGCGCCGATGCCATTCGCTCCCTTCGTTCCGCTGCGCGTTCTGTCCTCGTATTCGATGCTCGAAGGGGCGATCGATCCCAAGGCGATCGCGAAACTGGCGAAGGAACGCGGTTTTCCCGCAATCGCGATCTGCGACCGCAACGGGCTTTACGGGGCGGTCATGTTCGCCAATGCCTGCAAGAGCGAGGGCGTGCAGCCGATCATCGGGACGCTGCTGGGCGTTGCACGCGATGCCGAGGGTAAGCAGGTCGATTACCTGCCGCTCTTCGCGCAGGACGAGACGGGGTACGACAATCTCTGCCACCTCGTTTCCAAGGCCCACCTCGACCGCCCGCTGGAGCTTGATCCGCATGTGGGCCTCGGTGATCTTGAGGGCCGCACGGATGGGCTGATCGCGCTGAGCGGCGCAGGCGAGGGGGCGCTCACCCGCTTGCTGGCCGAGGGCCAGTCGCCCGCTGCCGAGTCTTTGTGCAAACGGCTTCAGGCGCTGTTTCCGGATCGGCTTTATGTCGAGCTTGCGCGCGACGGCGATGCGGTGTGCGAACGCGCCGAGGACGCGCTGATCGAGCTGGCCTATGGCCGCGACCTGCCCTTGGTTGCGACGAACCCCGCGAATTTCGCCGAACCGCACATGCACAAGGCGCATGACGCGATGCTGTGCATTGCGGGATCGACCTATATCGAGAACGAGGACCGCGAGCGCTCCAACGCCCAGCGCTTCGTCAAGTCGGCGAGCATGATGGATGAGCTGTTCGTCGACGTGCCCGAGGCGATCGCGAACAGCCTCGTCATCGCGCAACGCTGCGCCTACGCGCCGCCATATCGTGATCCGATCCTGCCGAGCCTTGCGGGCGACCTCGAAGGCGAGGCCAAGATGCTGGCCGAGCAATCTAGGGCGGGGCTGGAAGCGCGGCTCGAACCCTATGGCGAGATGTCGGAGGAGGACCGAAAGACCTATTTCGACCGGCTCGATTACGAGATCGAGATCATCGTCAACATGGGGTTCCCCGGCTACTTCCTGATCGTCGCCGACTTCATCCAGTGGGCCAAGGATCAGGGCATCCCGGTCGGGCCGGGGCGCGGATCGGGTGCGGGTTCGATCGTCGCCTGGGCGCTGACCATCACCGATCTCGATCCGATCAGGCTCGGCCTGCTGTTCGAGCGCTTCCTCAACCCCGAGCGCGTGTCGATGCCCGACTTCGATATCGACTTCTGCGAAACCCGGCGCGGCGAAGTGATCCGCTACGTCCAGCAGAAGTACGGCGCGGATCACGTCGCGCAGATCATCACCTTCGGCAAGATGAAGGCGCGCGCGGTGCTGCGCGATTGCGGACGCATCCTCCAGATGAGCTACGGCCAGGTCGATCGCCTCTGCAAGATGATACCCAACCATCCGACCGATCCGTGGACGCTGCCACGCGCGCTCAACGGCGCGGCCGATTTCAAGCGCGAATACGACAACGACAACGAGGTGAAGCGGCTGGTCGATCTGGCGATGGAGCTTGAGGGCCTGCCCCGCAACTCGTCGACCCACGCGGCGGGCGTGGTGATCGGCGACCGACCGCTGTCACAACTGGTGCCGCTGTACCGCGATCCGCGTTCCGACATGCCGGTGACGCAGTACGACATGAAGAATGTCGAAAGCTCGGGCCTCGTGAAATTCGACTTCCTTGGCCTCAAGACGCTGTCGGTGCTGCGCAAGGCGGTCGACTTGCTCGAATTGCGCGGAATCGCAATCGATCTCGGCACGCTGCCGCTCGACGATACCGCCGTCTACGACCTGATGCAGGGCGGTAACACGGTCGGGGTGTTCCAGCTGGAATCCGAAGGCATGCGGCGGACGCTGAAGGCGGTTAAGCCCAGCAATTTCGGCGACATCATCGCGCTCGTCTCGCTCTATCGACCCGGCCCGATGGACAACATTCCACTGTTCGGCCAGCGCAAGGCGGGCGAGGTTGCGATCGAATACCCGCATCCCAAGCTCGAAGGGATCCTCGCCGAAACCTACGGCATCTTCGTCTATCAGGAACAGGTGATGCAGGCGGCGCAGATCCTCGCCGGATACTCGCTGGGCGATGCCGACCTGCTCCGCCGCGCGATGGGCAAGAAGGTGCAGGCCGAGATGGACGCGCAGCGCCAGCGCTTCGTCGATGGCTGCAAGGAAGTGTCGGGCATCGAGGCCAAGCAGGCCAACGAGCTGTTCGACTTGATCGACAAGTTCGCCGGTTACGGCTTCAACAAGTCGCACGCCGCCGCCTACGCGCTGCTCGCCTACCAGACGGCCTGGATGAAGGCGCATTATCCGGAAGAATTCTACGCCGCTTCGATGTGCTTCGACCTGCATCAGTCGGAAAAGCTCAGCGCCTTCGTCGACGATGCGCGGCGTTACCCGGTTGAGGGCGGAATCGCAGTGCTGCCGCCCGACATCAACCAGTCCGAAGCGCGTTTCAGCGTGGAACAGACCGATCACGGCTACGCCGTGCGCTATGCGCTCGCGGGGATCCGCAACGTCGGCGAAAAGGCGATGGAGGCAATCGTCGCAGAGCGGGCGGCGAGCGGCCGGTTCGACAGCCTCCAGGACTTCTTCGAGCGCCTGCCGCAAGGCTCGATGAACCGCCGCCAGTTGGAAGGCCTGATCTGCGCAGGCGCGCTCGACGGCCTCGAACCCAACCGTGCGCTGCTGTTCGAGAATGCCGACATGCTGCTCGCAGTGGCCGATGCGGCGATGCGCGAGCGTTCGAGCGGGCAGGGCGGATTGTTCGGCGGCGAGGATGCGGCGGAAGACGATTTGCCGCTCAAACCAACGGAGCCGTGGTCGCGCACCGATCAGATGGCGAAGGAGCGCGAGAACTTCGGGTTCTATTTCTCCGCGCACCCGGTTCAGCAATATCGCGAAGTCGCCTCGGCGCAGGGCGCGCGGACCTATCAGAGCCTGATGGAAGCGGGAGCGCCGGCGGGCGGGCGCGGACATGCGGTGATTGCCGTAATGGTCGAAGGCGTGAACAAGGCCCGCACGCGCAAGGGCTCCGAATTCGTGCGAGCGGATTTCTCGGACAGCTCCGGACAATTCTCCGCCGCCTGTTTCGAGGAAGCGCTGGTTCCGCAGTTCGAGCGCTGGGCCGCCGAGGGCGCGTGCCTGCTGCTCAATGTGGAGCTTGATTCGCCCAATCCGGGCGAACCGCCGCGCCTGACGGTGCGCGGGGCCAAGCTGCTCGAGGCGGTGAGCGGGCGCATGCCGATGGTGCTGCGCGCCGATATTCTGAACGAACCGGCACTGCGTGATCTCAAGCTGGAGCTTTCCACCGGTGACGAGGCGCCCGGCGAAGTGATCGTTCGCCTGGCGCTGGCCGACGGCGGCGAAGCCCATATGCGGCTCGGGCGCAACTTCGTTCTCGACGGAGACCTTGCCGAACGGCTTGCCGCGATCGCCGGGATCGAGAACGTCGAGCTCGCTCCGCTGCGACGCCGGGCGGACCTGAAGCTGGTCGCCTGAACGCGGTCGCAGCTTCTCGAAGCGATTGCCAAGGCCGACCCGCATCGGCATGAAAGCTGGCGATAAACACGCGCAACAGAAACGCCGCGAGACAATTCCGAGGAGAGGACACCATGCTGGGAGCGATGCAGGACTGGACCATGCGGATCACCAACGTGATCGATCACGCGGCGCGCGAGGCGGGCGGCCGCGAAATCGTCACCCATTGGGCCGATGGCAGCGAGACCCGCACCGACTGGTCGGGCATCCGCACCGATGCGCTCAAGATGGCGCAGGCCCTCCAGGCGCTCGGCATCAGAAAGGGCGACCGCGTGGCGAGCCTCGCGATGAACCATTCGCGCCATCTGGTCAGCTGGTACGGGGTCGCCGGGATGGGCGGGGTGCTTCACACCGTCAATCCGCGCCTGTTCGACGACCAGCTCGAATACATCGTCAACCACGCCGAGGATCGCGTGCTGCTCTACGATGCGGCGTTCCAGTCGATCGTCGACCGCATGAAGGATCGCTGGACCACGGTCGAGCATTACATCTGCTACGATTCGGGAGAACACAGCCAGTCGTTCGAGGACTGGATCGGCGCGCAGGATGGCGATTTCGAATGGGTCATGGGCGACGAGCGCGATCCGTGCATGATCTGTTACACCAGCGGCACCACCGGCAATCCCAAGGGCGTGCAGTACGAGCATCGCTCGACCCTGCTTCATGCGGTTTCCGGGTTGCAGCCGGCGGCGTTCAACTTCTCGAGTTCGTCGGTGATGCTTCCGGTGGTGCCGATGTTCCACGCGGCGAGCTGGGGCCTGCCCTATGCCGGGGCGATGGCGGGGATCAAGTTCGTGTTCTCCGCGGTCAACGATCCGGCGGTGCTGCACGAGCTGATGCTGCGTGAAAAGGTGACCGACAGTGCCGGGGTGCCGACCGTGTGGCTGGCGCATTTCCAGTATTGCGACGCCAACGGGCTCGACCTGCCGCCCCTGAAAGCCGCAACCATCGGCGGCTCGGCCTGCCCCCGCTTCATGATCGAGCGGCTGATGAAGAACGGCACCCGCGTGCAGCATGCCTGGGGCATGACCGAAACCTCGCCGATCGGCACGGTGGGCGGTCCGACCTGGAACTGGGAAGAATTGAGCTTCGAGGAAAAGATCGATGTCACCGCGATGCAGGGTCGCCCGGTGTTCGGGGTCGAGCTGCGGATCGTCAGCCTCGACGACATGCTGACCGAGCTGCCGCGCGACGGCAAGACCTCGGGCGCGCTGCAGATCCGCGGGCCGTGGGTGATCAAGCGCTATTTCAAGGCGGAGCGGGACGCGGTCAACAACGAGGGCTGGTTCGATACCGGCGATGTCGGGATCATCCACCCCGACGGCACCCTGCAACTGACCGATCGGACCAAGGACGTGATCAAATCGGGTGGCGAGTGGATCAGCTCGGTCGAGCTGGAGAACGCCGCCGTCGGGCACCCGGCGGTGGCCGAAGCGGCCTGCGTCGGGATGCCGCACCCCAAGTGGGACGAACGCCCGGTGCTGTTCGTGGTGAAGAAGGAAGGCTCGGACTGCTCTGGCGAGGAGGTGATCGAGCATCTCAAGCCGTTGGTCGCCAAGTGGTGGCTGCCCGATGCGGTCGAATTCGTCGACGACATCCCCCACACCGCGACCGGCAAGATATCGAAGAAAGACCTGCGCGACCGGTTCGCCGACTACAAGCTGGAGACGTAATCATGGCTCAGGTCTACATCGACCCGTCACCCGCCAATTTCCGGGCCTTCAAGGACCTGCCGCGCGACGAGCCGATCCACATGCTCAACCTGCTGCGCTACCGCGACCTGGCGGAGTATCCCGAAGGCCACGAGCACCACGGCAATGGCTGGTCGGGTCGGCGCGCCTATCGGGAATACGGCAAGACCTCGGGTCCAATCTTTGCGCGCGTCGGCGGCAGTATCGTGTGGCGCGGTGCGTTTCAGACCATGGTCACGGGGCCGGAGCCGGACGAGAAGGTCTGGCACGATGGCTTCGTTGCGCAATACCCCAATTCGGGGGCATTCTTTGCGATGATCAAGGATCCGGATTACCAGCGGGCGGTGGTGAACCGCACCGCCGCGCTGCTGGACAGCCGGCTGATGCGGTTCAAACCGGGTGAAAGCGGCGAGGGGTTCGGGTGACCCCTCAGGTCCCTTCTTCTCCGTCCTCCTCCGGATAGAGATAGCCGATGAAATCGCCGAGCGATGTGGCCCACAGTTCGATCTGGCGGCTGTAGTTTTCGCGCACGATGCCGCCATCGGAGATGATGTACATCCGCACCGAAATCGTCCCTTCGGGATCGAGGTAGGCCCGACCGAAATTCTCGCGATAATTGTATTCTCCGATCGCCTTGGCAATCGACGCATCGTCCGCCCCCGTCGGAGCGCTGAAGGTCGCGAGGATCGATGTGCCGTAGCAATTGCTTTCGGTCTCGTTGTCGTCGCAGGCCATCAGCAGACCGTCCGCCTTGAGCCCGTTGCCAAAGCTGATGTCGATATTGCGCCGGTCGTCGTGCACGTCATAGGTCGCGCCGACTGCATCGAGCGCCTGGGTAAAATCGGCCTTGGTGAAGGTCTGGATCGTGTCCGAATCCTGTGCCTGCGCTGCAGTCCCCAATGCCAATGCCAGCGCCGCCGAAAGTGCGGCCGTACGTGTCCAGTTCATCGATTCCCCCCATCGTTTTTTGCCCAAGCGCGAGCCTAGTCAAAGCAAGCGCATCTGGCCACCGACTTCCGGCCGCCTGAAGCGCGAACAGTCAAGCTCGAACTTCGCCTTCCCGATCCCGGCCTTCTTGCACGCCACCCGGAACCGGGCGCGGAACAGCTCGGCCCACACGCCGCTCGGCCGCATGCGGGTGAAGAAGTCGGGATCGTTGTCGCGGCCGCCTCGGATCGAGCGCACGATGCTCATCACTTTGCTCGCGCGTTCGGGGTAGTGGACGTCGAGCCATTCGCGGAATAGCGGCGCGACTTCGTGCGGGAGGCGCAGCGGTATCCAGCCTGCGCTGGCGACGCCCAGTTCGCCCACGCGCGCGACGATCCCTTCCATGAATTCGTCGGTGATCGCCGGGATGATCGGCGACACCGAACAATGCACCGGCACGCGCGCTTCGACCAGCCTGGCGAGCGCCGCGAGCCTTTTGGCAGGCGCGGTGCAGCGCGGCTCGAGCTTGCCCGACAGCACCGGGTCGAGCGTGGTCACCGAAATCGCCACCGCCACCAGGTCGAGCTTCGCCATTTCCGCCAGCAGGTCGCAATCGTCGATCACCCGGTCGGACTTGGTGGTGATCGTCACGGGATGGCGCGCCTCAAGGCAAACCTCGAGCACCTGCCGCGTGATCCGGTATCGCCGCTCGATCGGTTGGTAGGGATCGGTGTTGGTCCCCATTGCGATCGGGCGGGGCTTGTATCTAGGCTTTGCCAGCGTCGCACGCAGCAATTCGGCGGCATTGGGCTTGGCGAACAGCTTCGTTTCGAAGTCGAGCCCCGGCGAAAGGTCGTGATAGGCGTGGGTGGGGCGCGCAAAGCAATAGATGCAGCCGTGCTCGCACCCGCGATAGGCGTTGATCGAGCGATCGAACGGCACATCGGGCGACTGGTTGAAACTGAGAATCGTCTTGGGATGCTCTTCGGTTACGTGCGTTCGCAGCTTCACCGGCGGGCCGTCCAGCGCCTGCACATGATCGCGCCAGTCGCCGTCGACTTCGCGCTCCGCCAATCCGAAGCGGGTCGGGACATTGCGCGAGGCCGCGCCCCGCCCCGCTTCGGCGTCTGGATGGGTGGGGGAGGGGCGGGTTCTCATGGAGAGAACATATATAGAACATGCCTGCGATTCGGAACCCACCACGTCAGTGCGAGGAGCGAAGCGGAGTCGTAGACGGCTCGATGAGCCACCGGGCAATCCATCTCCCGAAGATTGCTATTATCGTAGGCGGTGCAGATTGATCGAACGTCGGTCGATGGATTGCCGCGCGACCTGTCGGTCGCTCGCAATGACGAAGGAGTAGAATGGCGCTTTCCTACTCCCCGAAGGACTGCCAGATTATGCGCGCTCTTTCACATCGTCGGCCCCAAACGCGTTTCAAGTTGGAGAAGTGTCAACTTCGCCAGAGCGCCTTAAGCACATGACGCTAATCGAGAAATTATCGAAAATGGAGGATGACACAGTGTCAAGTGTGTCAACTTTGGCTCACCGCTCCTTCAGTCGCGGCATCAGTTCGACGAAGTTGCAGGGCCGGTTGCGGCTGTCGAGCTGTTCGGCGAGAATCCCGTCCCAGCCGTCCTTCACCGCGCCGTTCGAACCGGGCAGGGCGAAGATGTATGTGCCCTGCGCCACAACCGCGCAGGCGCGCGACTGGACGGTGCTGGTGCCGATGGTCCGGTAGCTGAGCCAGCGGAACAGCTCGCCGAAGCCGGGAATGTCCTTGTCCTTGACCCGCTCGAGCGCTTCGGGCGTGACGTCGCGGCCCGTCAGCCCGGTGCCACCGGTGCTGACGATCGCATCGATTTCCGGATCATCGATCCACGCGGCGAATTGCGCGGCGAGAACCGCCGCGTCATCCTTCACGATCGCGCGCGCGCAGAGCGTATGGCCGGCGTCGCGGACCCGCTGGGCGAGAATATCGCCCGACGTATCGGTCTCGGCGGTGCGGGTGTCGGATACGGTCAGGATCGCGATGTTGATCGGGGTGAAGATCTTCGCCTCGTCGATCGCCATGCCGTCCCTCCGTTATCGCTGCAGCTGCGCCGACCTCGTTCTAGCCATGTCCGGAAAGACTGGCCACTGCCCTTGTGCAAGCGCCCGACGGCTCGGAGAGTCCACGCCTGCCGCGCGCTCGTACATCCAGTAATTGCGCATCACGATCGATACGTAGCCGCGGGTCTCCCAGTAGGGGATCGATTCCATCCACAGCAATGCGTCGCCCTGATCGTTGATCTCGCTGTTCCAGCGGCTGACCGGGGTCAGGCCGGCGTTGTACGCGGCCATGATCTTGGGCAGCAGGCCCTGCGTCGCATAGCTGTCGCGCAGCATTTCGAGATGCTGCTGGCCGTAGGCAAGGTTGACCTCGGGATCGTTGAGATCCGCGTAGCTCGCGCCGAGATTGAGGCGGCGGTTGTGATCGCGCGCGGTGCCCGGCATGATCTGCATCAGCCCGCGCGCATTGGCGGGGCTGACCGCGCTGGCGCGGAAGTTCGATTCCTGCAGCGCATGGGCAAAGGCGAGGGCGGGATCGACGCTCCACCCGGTCTTGGGACGCCAGCGGGCGACCGGATAGCGCAGCGCCCCTTCGCTCTGCATGCCGTAAGGGGCGTAGTGGGCCATGAACAGCTGGGTCGAGGGCAGGCCAAGCTCGCGCGCCAAGCGCGCCAGCGCCGGGAAATCCTGCGCGCGGCCGGTGCGCGCCTCGTGCCGCAGCACTTCGTCGGCCAGAGCAGGCCGCCCGATTTCGGTCAGAGCAACCGCAACGCGAACGTTGCTTCGGCCGGAAAGCGCGCGCCAGTCGCTCTCGGAAAACGGTGTCGGTTCGGCCTCCTTCGGGAGATCGACTCCGAGCTGGTCGGCAGCGAGCATGCCGTACATGGTCTCGCTGTACTGCGCGGCGGCGCTCAGATGCTGCTGTGCCTGACCCGGTTCGCGGCAGCGGACCAGCGCGCGATGCGCCCAGTAATGCGCGGCGGTGGTGAGTTCGACATTGGTCGATTGTGCGGCGGCGCGGGCGAACGCTTCGGCCGACAGCGAGCAATAGCCAAGTCGCCACGCGGCGAGCCCGGCGACCCATTCCCCCTCGGCGACCCACGGCCCGCTGCCTTCGGAAACCTTTTCCGCCAGCGCGAGCGCGTTGCCGTCGTCGTTCTCGATGTAGAAGCTCCACGCCACGCGCTGGCGCCATTCGGCGCGGGCATCGGAGCTGAGCTGTCCATCGACTTCGATCAGCGCGTTGTACGCGGTCGCCGGATCGTCGTTCTTGATCGCATCGAGGATCGCCAGCTTGGTTTCGGAGGGCATCGTGCCATCGTCCACCGGGCGCGGCCTGATCCGTTTCGAAGCCGAAGGCTGGCTGCGAAAACTCTGCGCCTGCGGAAACGCGGGCAGGTATTCGAGGCCGCGCTTCGCGCCCATGCGACCCAGCTGCTCGGCCTGCGGCAGATCGACGCCGTCCTGGAACCAGCGCGTGATCTGTTCGGCGCTTACCTTGGGGCTGTTGGCGTGGGTGTAATATTCGGCCAGCGCGACCTGGTGGAGCACGTCGCCGTTGCGTCCATCGAGCTGGCCCTCGACGTCGTTCCATTGTTCCTGGTCGATTGCCCGGAACACGTCGCGATACCGTTCGCGCTCGCGCTGCGAAAGGACACTGGGCACGGCCTTGTTCTCGTTGGTCGCGTGGCTGTAGTGCGCCACCATGCTCTGGCTTTGTGCGGCGGCGATGCCCGGCGCGGCCAGAGCAGTGGTGAGGGTGGCTGCAAGCAGCACTGGCCGGAAACACGTTTTCATCATCGTTCGACCGACCATTCGCTCCATCTCCGCCAGAACCGGGCCTTGAGGCGGGGCATGGCCATCAGGCTGTCGAACCCCTCGCTCACCAGTAGCGGTATGGGTGGATCAACTAGGTTGATTTCACGTAAAGATGTAAGCTCTTTCGGCAATTCGTGTCCAATTAACGGCAGAATGTTGCTGCCGAATGCTATCACCTTTTCCGGAGCCGCAAGATTGATGTGTAGCCGCGTGACAGCCGCCATTCCGCTGGCGGCGAGCCGGGCGGTATCGGCCATCGGCGTATGCCGGGTGAGCGCCGAGGCAAGATAGATGTCGTCACGCGCGTATCCCATCGCACCGAGCATCCGGTCGAGCAGGCGCCCCTGCGGGCCGGACAGCAGCGTATCGCTATCCGTTTCTTCCGGATCGGTCACCAGCACCATCAGCTTTACACCGGACTCCCCGCACGGCGGCACCCGTCCGCGCGGGCCGATCGCATCCAGACCGGGCGCGGTCAGCCAGAACTCTCGAAACGCGTCCAGCGATTCCGGCGGCGAGTCGCCTAGCAGGTCGGCCGCGGCAGGAGGAGATTTCGCGGTGTGCCGCGGCGAAGTGGTGTCGCCGCGCTGAGATGCTAATTGCTCATCCCCGGTGGGTTTGCCGGGCCGTTCGGCGGTTTCAGCGGACGGGCGTTCTCCCAACCATGCCGTAGCGTCATCGGCGAAGTCGTAATCGACCCCGGCCGCGCGCCACCAATCGCACATGGCGTTCAGTTCGCGCAGAAGGGTGGGGTCGGCCTGGGTCATGCTATCGAATGCAGGTCTTGACTGTCCGAATCGCAGTTAGCAAGTGCACTCGAGACGTAATACGCGGCCCGTCGAGGCTGGCAGAACCGAGGACCGGAAAAGCGCATGAGCGAACGTGAATCAATGGAATGCGATGTGGTGATCGTCGGCGGAGGCCCGGCCGGGCTGTCTGCAGCGATCAAGCTGAAGCAGATCAACGACGAGCTTGAGGTCGTGGTCCTCGAAAAAGGCTCCGAAATCGGCGCTCACATCCTGTCCGGCGCGGTGGTCGATCCCAAGGCGCTCGACGAACTCTTCCCCGACTGGCGCGACATGGATTGCCCGATGGCGGAAACTCCGGTGAGCGACAACTGGCACTGGGTGCTGTCGAAGAAGGGCAAGACCCCGATACCCCACCTCATCATGCCGCCGCTGATGAGCAACCACGGGTGCTACACCGGTTCGCTCGGCAACATGACCCGCTGGCTTGGTGAACAGGCCGAAGCGCTGGAGGTGATGGTGTTTCCGGGCTTCCCCGCCTCAGAAGTGATCATCGACGACGACGGCAGGGTCGGCGGCGTAATCACGCAGGACATGGGCGTGGCCGCCGATGGCTCGCACAAGCCGGATTACCAGCCGGGCATGGAGATCCGCGCCAAGTACACCCTGTTTGCCGAAGGCGCGCGCGGCTCGCTGACCAAGCAGATGAAGGCGCACTTCGATCTCGAAGCGAATTGCCAGCCGCAGGTCTATGGCCTCGGCGTCAAGGAATTGTGGGATATCGATCCCAAGAAGCACGTTCCCGGACGCGTGATCCACACGCAGGGCTGGCCGCTCAGCGAAAGCGACAGCTGGGGCGGGGGCTTCCTCTACCATCAGGCAAATGGCCAGGTGGCGCTCGGCTTCGTCACCGCGCTCGATTACAAGAACCCGTATGTCTCGCCCTATCAGGAATTCCAGCGCTGGAAGCAGCACCCTGCGATCCGTGAGTATCTCGAAGGCGGAAAACGCGTTGCCTATGGCGCGCGCGCGATCAACGAAGGCGGCTGGCAAAGCGTGCCCAAGCTGGCCTTCCCGGGCGGCGCGCTGATCGGTTGTGCTGCAGGCTTCGTCAACGTGCCGCGGATCAAGGGCAGCCACACCGCGATGAAGAGCGGCATGCTGGCGGCCGAAAGCGTCGCGGCAGCCATTGCAGCGGGGCAGGAACAGACCGAGCTGGGCGATTATGACGATGCGGTGCGGTCGAGCTGGATCGCGACCGAATTGAAGAAGGTCCAGAATGCGCAGCCGGCGGTCGCCAAGTATGGCGGCGATATCGGCACGGCTCTCGCCGGGGTCGACATGTGGATGCGCACGCTCAAGATCGGCCTGCCGATCACGATGGGCCATCATCGTGATTACACCATGACCGGCCGCGCCGATCTCTATCCCAGGATCGATTATCCCAAGCCCGATGGCGAGATCAGCTTCGACCGGCTCACCAACGTCGCCTACAGCTACACCAACCATGCCGAGGATCAGCCGGTCCACCTGCAGGTGCAGGACATCGATCTGCAGAAGAACAGCGAGCTCGAAGTCTTCGGCGGGCCGTCGACGCGCTATTGCCCGGCCGGGGTCTACGAGTGGGTAACAGAAGAGGGCGCGGAGCCGAAGTTCGTGATCAATTCGCAGAACTGCGTGCACTGCAAGACCTGCGACATCAAGGACCCGAACCAGAACATCAACTGGGTAACGCCCGAAGGTGGCGGCGGGCCGAATTATCCGAATATGTAATGCAAATGTCGTCATTGCGAGGAGCCGAAGGCGACACGGCAATCCATCTTCTAACCTTGCGACATGTTGCAGCGTCGGTTGATGGTTTGCTTCGCTTCGCTCGCAATGACGAGGTCTTGTCAGGTTGACTCTCACCGAAACCGCCTACGCCGAGATTGGCCTCGCCTTCATCGCGGCGGTTTTGCTTGCCGGTTGCGCACCAGCAGAGGAGGCGCCATCCGTCGCATCCGCTGACGAGGCATGCGAGCGTACTATAGCGACGCTGGTGGCCGAAAGAGACTATCCTGCTGACCAGATGACTGGCTGTGACGGCTGGAAGAGCGAGGAGCCGGATGGCTTCTACGTTCTGCGCGTTAACGGGTACTGTCACGATCCGAAAGGCTGCGGGAGCGTCCTGATGGGCTGGTATGCGGTCGAAGCCTCAACCGGGGCGGTGTACGATTGGGATGTCGGCGAAATGCAAATCGGCCAGCGGATCGACCAGAAAAGATGATGCGCGAAACCGCCTACGCCAAGATCAATCTCGCACTGCACGTCCGTGCGCGGCGCGATGACGGGTATCATGAGCTTGAGACGCTGTTCGCCTTCGTCGACGCGGGCGACACTTTGAGCGCGCGGGTTGCCGAAGAGGATCGCCTGACCACGGTCGGTGAGTTTGCGGGCGGAATTGACA
The DNA here is from genome assembly GCF_018205975.1 of Erythrobacter sp. JK5. Classification (NCBI taxonomy): domain Bacteria; kingdom Pseudomonadati; phylum Pseudomonadota; class Alphaproteobacteria; order Sphingomonadales; family Erythrobacteraceae; genus Erythrobacter; species Erythrobacter sp. JK5. The sequence continues at coordinate 841,837 of NZ_CP073577.1, forward strand.
ACCCGCTCGACAATCTGGTCGGCAAGGCGCTGGGAGCGCTTCCGCGACCGCAGGGCCTCGACATCACGCTCGAAAAGAACCTCCCCGTTGCTGCGGGGCTTGGTGGCGGTTCTGCCGATGCAGGCGCGGTGTTCCGGATCATCGAACACCTGCATGGCCTGCCGGACGACTGGCCCGAGCGCGCCGCAAAGCTCGGTGCCGATGTGCCGTCCTGTGTGCGCAGCGACATGGCCATCGGGCGCGGGACTGGGACCGAGCTTGAACCGGTCGAGAACGATCTTGCTGGAACGCCAGTCCTACTGATCAATCCCCGCATCACGCTCTCGACCGCCGCCGTCTTCAACGCCTGGGAAGGGCAGGATCGCGGCCCGCTTCCGCAAGGCACCGCGCGCGATATCGCGCTCCGGGGGCGCAACGATTTGCGCCAAGCGGCGATTTCGCTCTGTCCCGAAATCGCTCAGGCGCTCGAATTGCTCGGGCAGACCGATCCCTGGATGTTGGAAATGTCGGGTTCGGGGGCCACATGCTTCGCATTGTACGAAACCGAAGCGGCGCGCGATGGCGCATCGCGAAAAATATCCGGGCAACATCAAGATATGTGGCAACTCGGCGGGCGTTTGCGCTAAGGAACGGGGCAATGATCGACGGACTACCCTTTCGCCAGATCGGCGAACTCAAGCGCGGCGGCATGGTATGCGTTGCCGATCACGCTTCGAACTTCGTTCCGGAGGACATTCCGCTCGGCATTGCACGCGAACTGCTGGACCAGCATGTTGCCTACGATATCGGGGTTGCCGGGGTCGCGGGGCGCATGGCGCGGCGATACGGGATCCCTGCCCATCTCGCGACGGTGAGCCGCCTGGTGGTCGATCTGCACCGCGAGGAAGATCACCCGAATGTTGTCCCGACGAACTCGGACGGACACCTGATCCCGGGCAATATTGGCGCCAACACGCAGGCACGGCTCGACACATACTACCGCCCCTATCACGAGGCGCTCGGGCGATGGCTCGATGAGGCGCAGCCCGAACTGATCATTTCGCTCCACAGCTTCACGCCGAAGCTGGCCACCAGCGAGGAAGATCGCCCGTGGGAGGTCGCGCTGCTTTACAACGAGGATGATCGCGCCGCGCGCCACGCGATCCGGCTGTTCAGCGAGCTCGGCCTGTCGGTCGGCGACAACGAACCCTATTCGGGCAAGGATCTCAACGCGACGATGAACCGTCATGCCGAGGCGCATGGACGCTATTATTGCGCGATCGAGATTCGTCAGGACCTCATCGCCAACCGGGCTGCGCAATCGCGGTGGGCGGCAATGGTCGCAGACGTGTGCGGAAGGGTTGCGCTGGCGCTCGACTGAAGGCACTGCGCGTGTCGCAATCACTCTGCGACGGGAAACAATATGTCGTTCGACAAGTCCAAGCTGCCCAGCCGCCACGTTTCGGTCGGGCCGGAGCGCGCACCGCACCGTTCCTATTACTATGCGATGGGGATGACCGAGGAAGAGATCGCGCGTCCCTTCGTTGCGGTCGCCAGCGCGGGCAACGATTCCGCGCCGTGCAACACCACCCTCGATGCCCAGGCGAATATCTGCCGCGAAGGCGTTGTCGCCGGGGGAGGGACGCCGCGGCGCTTCAACACCATCACCGTGACCGACGGGATCGCGATGGGCCACCAGGGCATGAAGAGCTCGCTGGTCAGCCGCGAAGTGATCGCCGACAGCGTGGAATTGTCGGTGCGCGGGCACTGCTACGATGCGCTGGTCGGATTTGCCGGATGCGACAAGAGCCTGCCGGGCATGATGATGGCGATGCTGCGGCTCAATGTGCCGTCGATCTTTGTTTATGGCGGCTCGATCCTGCCGGGCACCTTTCACGGCAAGGACGTGACCGTCGTCGATGTGTTCGAGGCTGTCGGCCAGCACGCGGCGGGGAATTGCCCGCTGCAGGAGCTGATCGCGCTCGAAAAGGTCGCTTGCCCCGGCCACGGAGCGTGCGGCGGTCAATTCACCGCCAACACCATGGCCTGTGTCGGCGAAGCGATCGGATTGTCGCTGCCGAACAGCAACATGTCGCCCGCACCGTACAAATCGCGTGAGGAGATTGCGCGCGCGGCGGGAGCGCAGGTGATGAGGTTGCTCGAAGTCAATCTGCGCCCGCGCGATATCTGCACAAGGGCTGCGTTCGAAAACGCCGCCCGGGTTGTCGCCGCGACCGGCGGTTCGACCAATGCCGCGCTCCACCTGCCCGCCATGGCGAGCGAATGCGGGATCGAGTTCGACCTGTTCGACGTCGCAGAGATCTTCAAATCGACACCGTACATCGCCGACCTCAAGCCGGGCGGGAAGTATGTTGCCAAGGACATGCACGAGGCGGGCGGGGTCTACATGGGGATGAAGACGCTGCTCGACGGCGGATTCCTCGATCCGAACCCGATTACCGTCACCGGCAAGACAATCGGCGAAAACCTCGAAGAAATCACCTGGAATCCCGATCAGAAGGTCTTCTACGACGTGAAAAGCCCGATCACGCCCACCGGCGGGGTCGTCGGCCTCAAGGGATCGCTCGCGCCGGATGGTGCGATTGTGAAGGTCGCCGGCATGGCGCGGCTGCAATTCACCGGTACTGCGCGGGTGTTCGATTGCGAGGAAGACGCATTCGAAGCGGTCGAGAACCGCGATATCGCGGAGGGTAGCGTCATCATCATTCGATACGAAGGACCCAAGGGTGGTCCCGGCATGCGCGAAATGCTCTCTACCACCGCGGCGCTGTACGGGCAGGGCATGGGCGAGAAGGTCGCGCTGATAACCGACGGGCGGTTCTCTGGCGCTACGCGCGGGTTCTGCATCGGCCACGTCGGCCCCGAAGCCGCAGATGGCGGCCCGATCGCGTTGGTCGAGGATGGCGACACCATCTCGATCGATGCGGAAACCGGCACGATCGAGCTTGAAGTTGCAGACGACGTGCTGGCCGAGCGCCGCCGCGCCTGGCAGCCACGCACCAACGACTACCAGTCAGGCGCCTTGTGGCGCTATGCCCAGAATGTCGGCCCGGCGAGCAAGGGCGCGCTGACCCATCCGGGCGCGAAGAGCGAAACCCATGTCTTTGCGGATATCTAGCGCGGCGTTCGGACTGTTGCTGGTGGCAGGATGCACGACTGAAAGTCCCGCGCCCGATGGCGACATGATCGACTGCGCAATCGGGCCAGGGGCAGAATTCTCGCGAGTGTGCACACTGGAGCGGACAGGCGTCGGCGAATTCCTGATCCATTCTCCGAATGGCGGCTTCCGGCGGCTCCGAATGGATAAGGGCGGGCCGAGTTCGGTCGACGGCGCGGATCCAGTCGAGATCATTGCAGATAATTCTCATGCTTACGTTGAAATTTCGATTGGCGAGGACCGTTATCGGATACCTAATTCTCGCGACCCTCGGCTCTGAGTCATGGGTAGTAACCAGGTCCTCACCGTCGCACAGATGCAGGCCGCCGAGCAGGCGGTCTTCGATGCGGGCACCACCGTTGAAGAGCTGATGGAAACCGCCGCAGGCGGCGCGGCGGAATGGATCAGGCGGGTCGCCGCGGGACGCTCGGTCACGGTGCTGTGCGGCCCCGGCAACAACGGCGGCGACGGCTATGTCATCGCCCGCCGCCTGCGCGAATTCGGCAACGCGGTGCGGGTGATCGCTCCGATGCCGCCCGCGACCGATGCCGCCACGGCTGCTCGGGAGAAATGGGGGCACGACGTCCTTACCTCGGGCGATGGCGCAGGCGGACAGGTGCTGGTCGATTGCCTGTTCGGATCGGGGCTGACGCGTGCGCTCTCGCCCGAACACGCGGTCTTGCTGCTCGACCTTGCCGATCGCCATGCCCTGAAGGTCGCGGTCGATCTCCCCTCAGGTATAGAAAGCGACAGCGGGGCACTGCTCAACGAGCGCCTGCCGCGATACGATCTTACCCTGGCCCTGGGCGCGTGGAAGTTTGCGCATTACGCGCTCCCGGGGCGTGGCCGCATGGGAACATTGCGTCTCGTAGGGATCGGGATCGATGGGGTTGAAGGAGCGGCGCGAATCGTGACGCGTCCAAACCTCACGCCGCCCGCCGTCGATAGCCACAAGTACACACGCGGTCTTGCCGCCATCGTCGGCGGGGCGATGCCGGGTGCGGCGGTGCTGGCCAGCATGGCGGCACAACGCAGCGGAGCGGGTTACGTCAAGCTGTTTTCCAAGGACTCGCACCCTGCTGTCGGTGCCGGGCTGGTGGTCGAGCATACACCGCTAGCCGAAGCGCTGGGCGATGACCGGATCGCGGCGGTCCTCGTCGGTCCCGGCCTCGGTCGGGGAGGGGCGGCGAAGGATGCGCTGGGTTCGGCCACGCGGCTTGCCCGCGCACTGGTGCTCGACGCCGATGCCCTCGTGCTGCTCGCCCCCAATATTCTCACCCGCGACATTCCGATCCTCGCCACCCCGCACGATGGCGAGCTCGAATCGCTGTGTCGCAGTTTCGCCGTGATCGCCGAGGGGCGGCGGGAGCGTGCACTCGCCTTGGCCAAGCGGACCGGGATGGTAATTTGCGCCAAGGGACCCGACACCGTGATCGCTGCGCCCGATGGTCGCCTGGCGCTCGCACCGCCGGCTCCGAGCTGGCTCTCGGTCGCCGGATCGGGCGATGTCCTTGCCGGGATCGCCGTCGGCCGGATGGCGAGCGGCAGCCCCCCGTTCAAGGCGGCCTGCGAAGCGGTGTGGCTGCACGGAGCGGCGGCGCGGCGGTGCGGTGTCGTCTTCACTCCCGAAGCGCTCGCCCGCGCCATCCCGGCAGCCTATGCGGCCTGTCTATGAGCGATCCTGATCGCATCGTTCGCATTGCCGCGAAAGGCGATGGTGTCTCCGCGGGCGGTCAACACGCGTCCGGCGCACTTCCCGGCGACACGGTAGCGGACGGCACGATCGTCGAGCGCGGCCCGCACCATGTGGAACCACCGTGCCGCCACTTCGGCAGCTGCGGGGGATGCCAGCTGCAGCATGCCGACGAGCACGCCCTGAGCAGCTTCGTGCGCGATCGGGTCGTCCACGCTGCGAGCGGGCAGGGCCTCGCCATCGGCGAGGTGTTGCCGACCCACCTCTCACCGGCTCACGCCCGCCGCCGGGCGACGCTGCACGCGCTGCGAACGCACGATGGCGCGGTGATCGGGTTCCGCGAAGCCGGTTCGCACAGGATCGTCGATCTCGGGCAGTGTCCGGTGATCGCGCCCGAACTCGCGGCGCTGATCGCTCCCTTGCGCGCTTTCGTGGCGGCGCACGGTCCCAAAGGGGCGGTGGATGTTCAACTGACCGTAGCCGATCAGGGGATCGACGCGGGGCTGGCCAGGTTCCCGCTCGACGATCTCGCGGCGATCGAAGCCGCGACGGAATTTGCGCGCGAACACGGTCTTGCGCGGCTCACGGTGGACCAGGGCTACGGCGCGGAAGTGCAATGGGAACCCGAACCGGCAACGGTCACGCTTTCGGGCGTGCCGGTGGCCATTCCTCCGGGAGGGTTCCTGCAGGCGACCCGGGACGCCGAAGATCGGATGATCGCCGACGCCGTGGCATGGACGCACGGCAAGGGCATGCTCGCCGATCTGTTCTCGGGTCTCGGCACGTTCGCATTTGCCTTGCGGAAGGGACGCAAGGTGCTCGCAGCCGAGGCCGATCAGGCGGCTCACCTGGCTTGCAAGGCGGCAGCCCCGCGCGCGGGCGCAACCGTTTTCCCGATCCACCGCGACCTGTTCCGCAACCCGGTGCAGGCGGACGAGCTGAGCCGGTTCGAGGCGGTGCTGCTCGATCCCCCGCGCGCCGGGGCAAAGTCCCAGATCGCCGAGATCGCCGCGAGCAACGTCGCCTGCGTGGTTTATGTCAGCTGCAACCCTTCCAGCTGGGCACGCGATGCTGCGAGGCTTGTCGAGGCTGGGTTCAGGCTCGAACAGCTGCGCCCGATCGGGCAATTCCGCTGGTCGACCCATGTCGAGCTGACCAGCGTGTTCACGCGCTAGGCGCGCAACGCCTCGAGTACCCGCGCTTCCAGCCATGCACGATGGTCGGGCTCGACATAGGCATGCCCGGCGCCCTCGCACCGGGCGATGCGTGGATCCTGAGCACCCCAATCCTGTTCGAACACCTGCGCGGTGCGATCGGCGGTTGCGAGCAGGATCCTGACCTGCCCGTCGAACCGGTCGAGCCCGGCGCGCATTTCTTCGGCCAGACTCGATGGTTCGGGTGCCGGGCCAACCGACTTGAACAGTCCGCGAACCAGCTTGCGCAGATCCACGCCGCCGCTCAGCAGCCGTCCGATCTCGCGCGGATTTTTGAACTTTTCGGCGTAGCGGGCGCGGATGGCCGCCGGGGGAGGGGTGGTGTCGCTCTCGGCGTCGCCGTCCGAAGCCTCTTCGATCGTCCACGGGTTGGAAAGCACCAGACCATCGCAATCCGCGCCCTGCGCCAGCATCAGCGCCGAGGCGGCATCGCAATTGCCGAAGGCGATCACCCGTTCGACCTGCGGCGCCATCGCACGAAAGGCCTCCAGCGCCGCCCGGATATCGCCTTCGCTGCGACGGAATCCGCGATTCTCGCCTTCGCTGTCGCCAATACCGCGCCGATCGAACCGGAACACGGGAAAACCCGCGCGCGCGATCGTCGCCGCCAAGCGCGACTGGCTGGAGAACGCGCCCGTGCGAATTTCGTTGCCGCCGCTGACGATCAGCAGGCCGGTAGTGCCCGGCGCCGTGTCGAGCGTTCCGGCGAGCATCAGGCTGCCGCAGCCGAATGTCAGGGGAAGCCGGCTCACCTTCTGTCGCCCAGTGCCAGCGCGATGATCGCTGCCAGCGCATCGGCCTGCGCGGCATCATCGTCGGGTTCGGCGCGCAGCCACAGGCCGGGTCCGCCCAGCGTCGCCTGCGCGATCTCGGCCTGGATTTCGGACGCTTCCGGCTCGGCGCTTTCGAGCTCGCGGAACATCGTCGCCCCGATTTGCCACCCGGCCAGCGCAAGGCCTTCGCTGCGCCCGGCATCCATCAGCGTTTCGGATCTCTCCTCCTGCCCGGCTTCGCGCGCGGCAATGGTCCGGGCACGGATCATGGCGCGCAGCTGCTTCGCACCCGAGAGCGGCGCGTACCGCCAGCCGGGCAATTCGGGCGGAGCGATCAGGGCTCCGGCCCGGATCGCCAGCACATGCGTGGCATCGAACTGACGGGACGCTTCGCCCGCTGCCGTCCGCCAGTCGGCGAGGGTCTGCCGGTCGAGCGGGGAGAGACTTTCGTTGCAGCCGGGCAGATCGGGCAGGAAGCTGTCGATCCCGGCCCCGTCGAGCCGTCGCATCACCTCGATGGTGAAGCGCCGCAGCTTGTTCGCCTCATCGAACCACGCGGGAAGCACCAGCACCCGCGCCGGGCGGGCGGCAGCGAACGACACCAGTTGTTCTTCGCTCGATCCGCCTGCGGATTGCGGTGCACGCCAGGTTCCGATCTGCATCAGAGTGAATCCAAGAAACCCGGATCAGCCTTCGATGATCTTGGCTTCGGCGAAAGCCAGCAATCCGCCGTAGGTTTCCAGCATTTCGCCATCGACGTCGTCGTCTTCGATCACGATGTCGAGCCGGTCTTCCATCTCGGTCAGGAGCCCGGCGACTGCCATCGAATCGAGTTCGGGCAGATGCCCGAACAGTCCCGTGTCCGGCATGAACTTGTCTGTCTGATCGGCATCGATGCCAAGAACGTCGGAAATGATCGCCTTGAGCTCGCGATCGATTCGTGCCCGGCTCATCCCCAGACCGGCATTGCCCGAGGTTTCGCCGCTGACTGGAGTGGTGCTCATCAGGCAGTTTCCCCTTCTCGGGCCACATCGCATCCGACCGGCGACAGGGCCCCTTCGTGGAGCGCGGCATTAGCCAGCGCCGGGTTCCGGCGCAAGGTCGGGCAATGCACCGGAGCGGATGCGGTGCCACGCCACCCGTGCGAAATCGGGCCAGGCCCGCACTTGGCTCATATCAAGGCAGTCGATGCGATATCGCAGCCGCACCTGTTCCATCCAGTCGGCCTTGTAGGGCTGGTCGCCGGTGCCGAAATCGATCCACGCAACCCGGTCGCGGTCGATCACCTGTTCGAACAACGCGGCCGACAGGGTCGTGCCGGCCGAAAGGTGGCGATGGCTTTCGAGATGCGCGAGCTTGTGGATGTAGGCGGTTCCGTTTTCGACCGTCCAGAACTGCGCGGCAATCGGTGTGCCTTCGTGCAGCGCCAGCCCAAAACGCAGGCGCCCGGCTTCGGCTTCGCTGCGGGCAAACTCGCGAAGCATGGCCGGGAAGTCCTCCTCGGGTTTCCAGCTGTGGGCATAGATGCGCTCGTAATCGTCCCACGCGGCGGGATCGAAGCGTTCGAGCAGCCGGACTTCGACCTTTTTCGCTTTGCGCTTCAACGTGGTGCGAAGCTGTCCCGGCCGGGCGGCCCAATACTCGCCGAAGTTTCGCCCCCTGACCTCCAGCACGTGATTGCGGTCGCACGCTTCGAGTGCGACGCGCCAGCCGGCGTTGCGAAACGCATCGGCCAGGCGGCTAACCGAGCCGTCTTCTCCCGGAACCGGTTCGAGCGTGACGCGATGACCGCGCGATTTGAGCTGGCGTGCGATTTCCACCAGCAAGCGGTCGGCGTGCGTGCCTTCCGGCGCGAGTTGCCGCCATGTAAAGCTGTACCAGTTGCGTAGCGGCGTAATCCGCCCGCGGTTCTCGGTCAGGGCCAGCGCGACCGACGCATTCTCGTCGCTGGCAATGGCAATCAGTGGGGTCAGTCCGGTCTCTGCGAGCAGGGCATACCATTCGGCGCGATCGAACGGCGAGGATGCGCGAACCGCGCCCTCGGAAGCAAACAGCCCTTGCAAGACGTTAACGCTATCGTGATACCGCGCTTCGATCACCTTGGAGTGTCCCTCAGGAAGTCAATGCAAACCGGTCCAGATCCCACGCCCCGACCGCTCGATCACATTGTCGAACGGGCCGTTGCCCAAGGTCGCGGCGAGGCACCGGCGCTGGTGCTTCGCGACACCGTGCTTAACCACGATGAGTTAAGACTGCGTGTGGACCGGCTCGCCGGTTGGCTGACGCGCGAGGTGCCGGAAAAGGGCGCGCGGGTCGCAACCTGGGCGGCCAAGGGGGAATTGACCTGCCTGATGCCGCTGGCCGCGGCGAGAGCGGGACTGGTTCATGTGCCCATCAATCCGCTGCTCAAGCGCGCGCAGGTGGCGCATATACTGTCCGACAGCGGCGCGAGCATGCTGATCGGGACGGCCGCGCGCCTCGCATCGCTCGAATCCGCCGACATGTCGGCAGGTTGCGCCACGCTCGAAGAAACCATGGCATTGGGCATGGCGTCAGAGGCCGGGTTGGCCCACAGCAGTTCGAACGCCGATCCCGACGATCTCGCCGCGATCCTCTACACCAGTGGTTCGACCGGGCGACCCAAGGGGGTGATGCTGAGCCACGCCAATCTGTGGCTGGGGGCGGTCAGCGTCGCGCACTACCTGGGCATGGCCGACGAAGACGTGACGTTGGCGGTGCTGCCGCTGTCATTCGATTACGGGCAGAACCAGCTGCTTTCCACCTGGTATGCGGGCGGCAGCGTCGTCCCGCTTGATTTCCTCTTCCCGAAGGATGTTGCCAAAGCCTGCGCGAAGCACCCGATCACCACGCTTGCAGCGGTGCCGCCGCTGTGGGTGCAATTGACCGAGCTCGAATGGTCGAGGGACGCCAGTTCGCCGCTTCGACGGCTGACCAACAGCGGCGGAGCGTTGACCGTCGATCTGGTCGGGGATCTCAGGCGCATCTTCCCGCAAGCCGATCTCTTTCCGATGTACGGGTTGACCGAGGCGTTCCGGTCGACTTTTCTCGATCCGGCGCTCGTAGATAGTCATCCTACATCAATGGGTAAGGCGATACCGTTCGCAGAAATTCTGGTTGTGGATGAGAACGGGGAAGTGGCCGGTCCGGACGAGGAAGGCGAGCTGGTTCACTGCGGCCCGCTGGTGGCGCAAGGTTATTGGCAGGATCCTCAGCGGACAGCGGAGCGGTTCAGGCGCGCACCCCCGGCATCCGCATATGGCGGGTTGGCGGTGTGGTCGGGGGATCGGGTGAAGCGCAGCGCAGACGGGCTGCTGTACTTCGTCGGGAGGCTCGACGCGATGATCAAGAGCGCTGGCAACCGGATCAGTCCGCAGGAGGTCGAAGAGGCGGCACTTGCGAGCGAACTGGTTGACGAGGCGGTCGCGCTGGGTGTGCCGGACGCGCGTCTGGGGCAGGCGGTGCACCTCGTGGTTCGCGGCACCGACGACGCGGGCGAACGCGCGAAGCTGGCGCCGCTGCTCAAGGCCGAGTTGCCCAATTTCATGCAGCCGCAGGCGATTCACTGGCGCGACGCGATGCCGCTGAACCCCAACGGCAAGATCGATCGCACCGCGCTGCTGAGGGAGCTGACCGAATGAAGACCAAGCCAGTCGGTCCGATCCCCGCCGGTTTCGAGGCGCAAGGGGGCGAACTCGTGATCGGCGGGCGGCGCGCGAGCGAACTGGCCGACGAAGCCGGTCGGACCCCGTTGTTCGTCTATTCGCGCACCTTGCTCGACAGCCGCATTGCGCAGCTGCGCGCGGCACTGCCCGGCCGGGTCGGGATCAATTACGCGATCAAGGCCAATCCGCATCCGGACGTGGTGCGCCACATGGCCGGGCTGGTCGACGGGTTCGATATCGCGTCCTCCGGCGAACTTGCGATCACGCAGGCCGCCGAGATCGACCCCGCGCAGGTCAGCTTTGCCGGGCCGGGCAAGCGCGACGACGAGCTGGAGGCAGCGATCGCCGCTGGTGTAACGCTCAATTGCGAATCCCCGGGTGAAGCGGAGCGCTCGCTCACCATCGGCCAGCGCATCGGCCGACAGCCGCGGATTGCGATCCGGGTCAATCCCAGTTTCGAGCTCAAGGGTTCCGGCATGAAGATGGGCGGAGGCGCGAAACCGTTCGGGGTCGATGCCGACCGGGTGCCGGACTTGGCCCGCAAGGTCATTGATGAGGGAGCCGAATGGCGCGGCTTGCACATTTTCACCGGCAGCCAGGCCCTGAGTTCGGATGCGATAATAGAAGCGCAGAGCAACGTCCTGAATTTGGCCGTCCATCTGGCCGATGCCATCGGCACGGGCTTGCCCAAACTCAACATGGGTGGGGGTTCGGAATCCCCTATTTTCCGGGAGATGAGCCGCTCGATCTCGCGGCGGTAGGGCAGGCGTTGCATGCACGCCTCGCAGATCTGCCGTCAACTCTGGCGGACACCGACCTGTGCCTGGAACTGGGCCGCTATCTCGTCGGCGAGGCGGGGGTGTATCTGTGCCGGGTAATCGACCGCAAGGTGAGCCACGACACGACCTATCTCGTCACCGATGGCGGTCTCCACCACCAGCTCGCCGCGTCGGGCAATTTCGGGACGGTGGTACGCCGCAATTATCCGGTGGCGATCGCGACACGGTTCGATGCCGAGCCGGACGAGGTGGTGAATATCGTCGGCTGCCTGTGCACCCCGCTCGATCGGCTCGCCGACCAGGCGGCGATGCCGCATGCCGATGTCGGCGACCTTGTCGCGGTGTTCTGCGCCGGGGCCTATGGTGCAACGGCCAGCCCCGCCGCGTTCCTGGGGCACGGCCCGGCTGCCGAAATCCTCGTTTAGGGTCTCGTTAACCCGGTTAGGAAACGCTGTCCCGATACGGGATGGCGGTCCAATTTGCCCTCTATTCCTAACAATATGTTCACCATTTTAAGCGAGGAAGTCCGGGTCATTCGCGGACCCGGTGTCGCAGGTCGCTCCTGCGCGTTGCATCGCGGTTCGCCAGACCAGGCCAAGGATACGTATCGATGTTCAAATCGCTGTCTCTTACCCGCTGTGGGGCATAGCCCTCGGCACTGTCGCGCTTGCCGCCTGCAGCGCCGGTCCGAGCACGCAGCTGCCGCCCGCCACCTTCAACTCTGCCAGCAGCGAAGCTCCGACCGAAGATTACATTCTCGGCCCGCTTGACGAGGTTACGATTCACGTCTGGCGCAATCCCGAACTGAGTGCGGAGAAGATCCAGGTCCGTCCCGATGGCCGGATCACGATCCCGCTGGTGCGCGACATGGTCGCGGTCGGCAAGACTCCGACGCAGCTGCAGAACGACATCCGCGACCAGCTGAGCGAGTATATCGAGCAGCCGATCGTTTCGGTGATCGTCAACCAGTTCAACGGCGCGCTGCCGCAGCAGATCCGGATCACCGGTGCCGGGGCCGAACCGGCTGCGCTGGCCTACCGCGCGAACATGACCGTGCTCGATGCGATGATCGCAGTCGGCGGGCTGGGCGAATTTGCCGCGGGCAACCGTGCCACCCTGACCCGCTACGACGGCGCGGCGGGCAAGAACAAGGTGTATCGCCTGCGGCTGAAGGACCTCCTGAACAAGGGCGATCCCAGCGCCAATGTCGCGCTGAAGCCAGGCGATACGATCTCGATCCCTGAGAGCCGGTTCTAGGGGGGCTCCGGGGGCGATGAGCGAAATCTTCGACGAACTGCGCATTGCGCTCCATTCGGTGTGGCACCGGCGCTGGCTGGCGATTGCCGTCGCGTGGGGCGTATGCCTGCTTGGTTGGCTGGTGATCGCGATGATCCCCAACGCCTACGAATCCAAGGCGCGCATCTATGTCGACGTGGACGATGTCCTGTCCGAGCAGCTGGGAATAGCCGGTGACGGCAAGGAAGAAATCCAGCGGGTGCGGCAGACGCTCGCGAGCAACGTCAATCTCGAACGCGTGATCAAATCGACCAAGCTGGGCGAGGATATCACCACGAGCGGCGAAATGAACGGCGCGATTGCCGCGCTGAGCAAGAAGGTGACGGTGAAGAGCGAAGAGGACAACCTCTTCGAAATCACCGCTGAGTTGGGCAAGGGCGACCTGAGCGACGCCGAGAATGCCGTGCTGGCGCGCAACGTGGTGCAGAAGCTGCTCGACATCTTCCGCGAGGAACACATCGCCGGGACCAAGGTGGGCGTGACCCGCGCGATTTCGGAGCTCGACGAACAGCTCGAGGAACGCAAGCGTGAGCTCGAAGCCGCCGAAGAACGCCGCCTGGCGTTCGAAGGGCAATATCCCGAGCTTATCGGCGGATCGCAGACGCTGTCGACCAAGATCCAGCAAGCGCGCACCGAGCTGCGCGATATCGACGCCGATCTGGCCGCTGCACAGAGTGCGCTGGCGGCGATCAACAGCCAGCTTTCCAGCACGCCGCGGACGATCAGCGGAGGCGGTCAGAATGCCGTCGGGCCGCGCGCGGCGCTGATGCAATCGCAATCGCAGCTGGCCGAGCTGCGCGCGCGCGGGCTCAAGGACAACCACCCCGATGTCATTTCGACGCTCAAGCAGGTCCAAATCCTCACCCAGCAGGTGGCGGCCGCCGGTCCCGACGATGCCAACGGCACGCCCAATCCGGCCTATTCGTCGCTGCTCGCGATCCGCGCCGACCGCCAGGCCGGGGTCGAGGCGCTGCAGGCTCGCCGCGCTGCGCTGCAATCGCAGGCTGCCTCGCTGATGGCGAGCCAGGCTTCCGAACCCGAGGTCGCCGCCGAGGCGAACCGCATCAGTCGCGACTACGACGTGCTGCGCCAGAATTACGAAAAACTGCTGCAGGATCGCGAGGCGATCCGCACCCGCGGCAATGTCGAGGACCAGACCAGCCAGTTCAAGTTCGACCTGATCGATCCGCCGGTCGTGCCGCAGAAACCGGCCGCGCCCAACCGTCCGCTGCTGCTGTTCGGCGTGCTGCTGGTCGGAATCGCGGCGGGGGCCGGGGCTGCCTACGCGATGGGGCAGGTCCGCTCGACCTACGCCACTTCCCAGCGGCTCGAACGCGCGTTTCACCTGCCGGTGATCGGCTCGATTTCGCTGACCATTTCCGACGCTGCAAGAGCGCTCGAACGCCGCCGGTTCAGGCAATTCGCCGGAGCCTGCGGAGGACTGGTCGCGGTCTTCGCGATCCTGGTGGCGATCGAGATCGTCTCGGTCGGAGCGGTAGCGTGAGGAACCGGACATGACCGAACAAACCGATATCAAGCGCAACCTTGCCAAGCGCTCTTCGCTGTTCGAGCGCGCCGACCAGATGTTCGGGCTGGAAAAACTCGGCCCGGCATCCGTTCCGGCGGACCTGCGCCGTGCCAAAGCGGCTGCTCCCGCACCGCAACCACAACCCGAGGCGGTCGAAACCGCTCCGCCAGCCCCGCGCATTCCGCAGGCTTTCGAGCCCGCCGACCCCGAGCCTGCACCCGAGCAGACGCCGGACCGGCCTGCGACCGAACCCAAGGTCGTGCTGAGCGGTCCGCGTCAGCAGATCGATCGTGCCATTCTGCGCGAAGAGGGGCTGATCGTACCGGAAGACCCGGTGACGGGCCTGCTCGAGGAATTCCGGATCGTGAAGCGCGAACTGCTCGCCGATGCGCGCGCGTCCTCCGGTTCCGACGATGCGCGCCGCATTCTCGTGTGTTCGCCGCATCCGGGCGAGGGCAAGACTTATTGCGCCATCAACCTCGCGATCGCGCTGGCGGCCGAACGCGACATCGAAGTGGTGCTGGTCGATGCCGACGTGATGAACCCTTCGGTCACGCGCCGCCTCGGGATCGAGACGGGCAAGGGTCTGATGGATACGCTTGTCGACGATTCCCTGCACCCGGAACGGCTCGCAATCCGCACCGATATCGAGGGACTGTTCGTGCTGCCCGCCGGATCGGGCAGCGCGCGCGACGCCGAATATCTCGCCAGCGCACGCACCGGCAAGGTGCTCGACCGCCTGACCCGCGGCGCGCCCAACCGCTTCGTCATTTTCGACACACCACCCGCACTCGCAGCCTCTCCGGCTGCCGAGCTGGCCGCCCATGTGGGGCAGGCGGTGCTGGTGGTTCGCGCCGATGAAACGAGCCGCGCAGCGCTCGAGGACGCGCAACAGCTGCTTTCGGCCTGTCCCGATATCAAGCTGCTGCTCAACGCCGCGCGGTTCAGCCCGTCCGGTCGCCGGTTCGGCGACTACGGGGAGAGGAAGGAATGATCATGCGTATCCTCAAGGCTGCCCTGATGGTCGGGTTCGCCACGGTAATCGCCGTAGCTCCGGCCAACGCACAGGATGGCACGCGCGACGATCGTCGCGCGGTTTCGGTACAGCCCTATATCGAGGTCAGCCAGATCCTTAGCGCCGAGCTTTCGCCGGGCGACGATGTGGTGACTTACACACAGGTCGCCGCCGGGGTCGATCTCAATGCGCAGGGGCGCAACAGCGGGGCTTCTGTCTCGCTGCGCTACGAACGCAACATCGGTTATGGCGACGATGTCGACAGCGACACCATCAGCGGTGTCGCGCGCGGCTATGTCGCGGTGATTCCGCGCTCGCTCAATTTCGAGGCCGGCGCGCTGGCAGCACGCACCCGCGTCGATGGCGGGGGCGGAGTTTCGACCAATCCTCTGGTGGCCGAGGATGCCGAAAGCCAGATTTACAGCGTCTATGCCGGGCCAAGCCTCGCGACCCGGGTCGGCGCGGTCGACGTTACCGGGATTGCCCGGGTCGGCTACAACCGGTTCGAGACCGATGACGTCATCGTCGACAGCAACGGCGACCCGGTCGACGTGTTCGACGACAGCGTTACCTACACCGGCCAGGTACGCGCGGGCACCCGTGCGGGCGATGCATTGCCGGTGGGTATCGGCGTTACAGCCGGGGCTTTCCAGGAAGACGTTTCCAACCTCGATCAGCGCATCCGCGATCTCTACGTGCGCGGCGATGTGACTGTGCCGGTGAGCGACAATTTCGCGGTGGTCGGCGGGATCGGCTACGAAGATGTCGAGATTTCGAGCCGCGATGCCTTGCGCAATCCCGACGGCACGCCGGTGATCGGCGACGATGGGCGGTTCGTAACCGACTCGTCCGCTCCGCGCCGCATCGCGTTCGATGTCGATGGCCTGATCTGGGATGTCGGCGTGATCTGGAACCCGAGCTCGCGCACCTCGCTCGCCGCGACAGTCGGCCGGCGCTACGATTCCACGACCTATTACGGCAGTTTCGCCTACGCACCCAGCTCGCGCAGCGCGCTCAACATCTCCGTCTACGATGGCCTCACCGGCTTTGGCGGGGTGCTCAACAATTCGCTGGCCGGATTGTCGAGCGACTTCGAGGCGCTGCGCAATCCGGTCACCGGGGATTTCAGCGGACTCGTGACCGGCGAAGACGGATCGGGCCTGGTCGGCACCCTCGGTTCGGTGCGCTCGGCGGCATTCCGCGGCCGCGGCGTGCGCGCCAGCTACCAGCACCGCATCGGTCGGGCGACGGCCGCGATCGGCGCGGGCTACGACGAGCGCGAGTTCATCGCCGCCGCCGGGACCGTGCTCGCTGCGGCCGACGGTATCACCGATGAGAGCTATTACCTCACCGGCACGCTGTCGCGCCCGATCGGCCGCAGCGCGAGCTTTGCGACCAACGCCTATGTCAACTGGTTCAAGAGCGGCGGAGACAACGGCGATGTGACCGCAATCGGCGGTTCGGCGGCCTACAACCGCTCGATCACCGATCGGCTTTCGGCGCGCGCCGCGCTCGCGGTGGACTACTTCGACAGCGAATTCACCGCCGAAGACTTCGCATTCGCCACCGCGCTGCTTGGCCTGCGTTACGATTTCTGACCCACGGAGCCCGACCCATCATGTACGATCAATTCTACGGCTTCAGCGGACGTCCTTTCCAGCTTACGCCGGACCCGCAGTTCTACTTCGAGAGCGCCAGCCACAAGAAGGCGATGTCGTATCTCGGCTATGGTCTTCACCAGGGCGAAGGCTTCATCGTCATCACCGGTGAAGTCGGTGCGGGCAAATCGACGCTGGTCGCGCACCTGATGGAACGGATCGATCCCGATCAGCTTACCGTCGCGCAGGTCGTGACCACTGCGCTCGATGGCGAGGAACTGATCCACGTGGTCGCGCAGGCATTCGGCCTGTCGGTCGAAGGGCGCGACAAGGCCGGGGCGCTGGGCACGATCGAGCGGTTCCTGCAGGAAGAGGCGCGCGCCGGTCGGCGGTGCCTGCTGGTGGTCGACGAATGCCAGAACCTCGATTTCACCGCGCTCGAAGAACTGCGCATGCTTTCCAACTTCCAGCTCGGTTCGCACCCGCTGCTGCAGAGCCTGCTGCTGGGTCAGCCCGAATTCCGACGGACGCTGGCGCACCATCCCGATCTCGACCAGCTGCGCCAGCGGATCATCGCCTCGCATCATCTCGAAGCGCTCGATGCCGACGAGGTCGAGGATTATATCCGCCACCGGCTCGCGCATGTCGGGTGGGACGGTCGGCCGGACCTGGCCGAGGGCCTGTTGCCGGCGCTGTACTCTCAGACCGACGGCATCCCGCGCCGGGTAAACCAGGTGATGAATCGTCTGCTGCTGCTCGGCGCGATCGAGGAGCAGGAGACGCTTTCGGTCGATATGCTCGATGCGGTGATCGAGGAGATGGCTGCGGACCAGATGCGCGGCGCGCGCGAAACGCAGAGCCCGCTCGGGATCGAGCCGCAGGCAGCGGTGCCGGCAAATGTGGCGGCGCTCGATAGCGTCCCCGCAAGCGAAGTCGCCGAACTGCTGGCCGAACGCGACGCTCGCACGGCGCAGCTCGAAGCGGCGATCAGCGAGCTTCAGGCCGCCGGAGCTTCGGTCGCCAGCGATAGCGGTGAGGGCGCGACGTCGCCTGAACTCAGCGAGGCGCTGGTGCGGATCGAGCAACGTCTCGAAGAGCAGGAGCAGAGCTTCCGCCATGTGCTGACGATGCTGATCGAATGGCTCGAGGACGATCCTTCGCGCGAGGCTGCCTGACCATGCCCGCGGCTGAACAGCCCGGTATCGTCAACGGTCTCTCGGTCGATGTCGAAGACTGGTTCCAGGTTGGCGCGTTCGAGAAGGTGATCGAGCGCGACGACTGGGATTCGCTCAAGACGCGGGTCGAGGACAATGTCCTGCGCATCCTGGACCTGTTCGCCGAAGCCGACGTGCATGCGACGTTCTTCACGCTGGGCTGGGTGGCCCAGCGACACCCGCAGATGATCCGGCGGATCGCCGAAGCGGGACACGAAGTGGCCAGCCACGGGTATGACCACGCGCGGGTCTTCACCTTCGATCGCTCCGAGTTCGCCGAAGACATCCGCAAGGCGCGCGCGATCATCGAAGACACGTCGGGGCAGGTCGTCAGCGGCTACCGTGCGCCGAGCTTCTCGATCGATCATCGCACTCCGTGGGCGTTCATGGAACTCGCCGAACAGGGCTACGCCTACTCCTCCAGTGTCGCGCCGATCGCGCACGACCATTATGGCTGGCCCGAAGCGCCGCGCTTTGCCTTCCGACCGATTCCGTGGGCCGATATCGTCGAGCTGCCGGTGACGACCGCGATGCTCGGCGGCCGTCGCGTCGCCGCCGGCGGAGGCGGGTTCTTTCGGGTCCTGCCCTATGCCTTTTCGCGCTGGGCGATCCGGCAGGTGAACCGCCGCGATGAACGCCCGGCGGTGTTCTATTTCCACCCGTGGGAAATCGACCCCGATCAGCCGCGCGTGCCCGGCGCCCCGATCCGATCGCGCCTGCGGCACTACACCGGGCTCGAACAGATGGCGGGCAAGTTGCGCGATCTTGTGCACCAATTTCGCTGGGGCCGGATGGATCTTGTCGCGCACCGTGAGGCGGCGCGGGCCGATGAGCAGTCGATAGCGGTCGACGATCCCGGAATAGCGGCATGAACGCCCCGGTAAAAACCCTCCAGCAAGTATCTCTCGCCGACCTGCGCGATGCGGCGCAGGTGCAGCGCATCGAAGGTTTCGTGGCCGAACAGGGTGCGAGCCTGTTTCATCGCCCGGCATGGTTGCGCGCGGTCGAGGCGGGCACCGGTCAGCGCGCGGCGGGCCTGATTGCCGAACAGCTCGGTGTCATCACCGGGTGGCTGCCGTTGACCGAAGTGCGGTCGCTCCTGTTCGGCAAGGCGCTGGTTTCAAGCGGGTTCGGCGTCGGCGGCGGTATCTGTGCTGAAAACGATGGGGCGGTGACGGCCCTGACGCAGGCTGCGACCCGGCATGCGCTGGATCGCGGCATCCCGGCGATCGAGCTGCGCGGCGGGCCGATCCCCGATGGGTGGCAACGCAGGGACGACAAGCACTGCGGTTTCGAGCGTCCGCTGGCCGCAGACGACGAGGCCGAATTGCTCGCGATCCCGCGCAAGGCCCGCGCCGAAGTGCGCAAGGGCCTGGCGTTCGAACATCCCATCCGCATCGGGCGCGGCCGCCGGGACTTGGACGCCCATTACGCGGTTTACAGCCAAAGCGTTCGCAACCTCGGCACGCCGGTTTTTCCGAAACGGTTGTTCGCGGCGATGCTCGAGGCGTTTCCCGAGAGCAGCGACATATTGACGGTGTTCAGGGACGGATCGCCGATTGCGAGCGTTTTGTCGTTCTATCATGCTGGTGCGGTCATGCCGTTCTGGGGCGGCGGCACTCTCGAAGCGCGAGGCGCGCGGGCCAACGAGCTGATGTATTACGAACTCATGCTCCATGCCCGGCGAGGGAAGGGGATGGACCGGTTCGATTTCGGACGCTCCAAGACCGGCAGCGGGCCGTATCGCTTCAAGAAAAACTGGGGGTTCGCGCCGAGTCCGCTCGTCTACGGCGACTGGACCGCGCCGGGCGCCCGGCCTCGCGACGTCGACCCCACCGGCGCATCCTATCAGCGCAAGATCGGGCTCTGGAAGCAGCTTCCGCTGCCGGTCGCCAATGCGATCGGTCCGTGGATTTCGCGCGGGCTCGCGTGATGCGCGGCATCCTGTTCCTCGCGCATCGCGTTCCGTTTCCTCCCAATCGGGGAGACAAGATCCGCGCGCACCATCTCCTCAGGCATCTGGCGCAGTTCGCTCCGGTGCATGTCGGATGTTTCGCCGAAAGCGACGAGGATCGCGCGGTCGAGGGCGAGCTTGCTCAGATCGCCGCGAGCCATTGCATCGTCGACCGTTCGAAGCCGCTGGTGCTGGCCGGGGTCGAGGCGGTGCTGGCGCACAAGCCTGTGAGCCTGACCGCGTTCCACAGCGCCCGGCTCGATCGGTGGGTGCGCGAAACGCTCGCGTTGCAGCCGATCGACACGATCGTCGTCTTTTCCGGACAGATGGGTCAGTACGTGCCCGAGGATTATCCCGGTCGGGTCGTGATCGACCTGTGCGATGTCGACAGCGCCAAGTTCGAAAGTTACGCCGATGGAGGCGAGCGGGTCTGGCTCAATCGCCGCGAAGGCCGCCTGCTGGCGCGCGAGGAAGAACGGCTCGCCGGGCGTTCCGACGCCACCATCCTGATCAGTGCCGCCGAAGCCGACCTGTTCCGCACCCGGCTCAAGACGCCCGCCCGCGCCAACATTCAGGTGATCGGCAACGGGATCGATGCGGGTTTCTTCGCCCCTGATGCGGTTCCACCTGCCGGAGAGATATCGGCCAGCGAAGGCCCGCACTTCGTCTTTACCGGCCAGATGGATTATCGCCCCAACGAACAGGCGGCGCTATGGGCGATCGGGCAATTGCTGCCGGTCCTGCGTCGGCGCTACCCTCAGGCACAGTTTCACGTGGTCGGGCGCAACCCGACCGACGCTCTCAAAGCCCGTCGAAACGATCCGGGCGTGACCATCTGGGGCGAGGTGCCCGATGTCCGCCCCTTCATCGCTGCCGCCGACTGCGTGCTTGCGCCGCTGCTGATTGCGCGCGGGGTGCAGAACAAGGTGCTGGAAGCGATGGCGATGGCGCGGCCGGTGCTCCTGACGCCGCAGGCGGCGACCGGGATCGCAGCCGATGACGCAACGCACTGGCTGGTGTGCGAGCCCGACGCGCTGGCGATGGCCGGACGGTTCGAGGCGATGTGGGAGAGCGGCGGCAGCGCCGACGCGATCGGCGCGGCGGCGCGCCAGTTCGTGCTCGATCATCATGCCTGGCACGCGATGCTCGCGCCGCTCGAACACCTGCTCGCTGGCGAGACGGCGGAGGCGCGCGATGCCGCCTGACGCGACGCTCCCGGCACCCGGCCAGCGCAGCCTGCCGGATACCTGGCGAACCCCGCTCTTGGGGCTGGCGCTCGCGGTGCTGGCGCTCGGTCTGCTGGCGGCTCGCGAATGGGGCGAAATGCTGCACCAGTGGTGGAACGTCGACACCTACAACCACATCCTGCTGGTCCTGCCGATCCTGGTGTGGCTGGTGGCGATGAAGGGCGATGACCTTGCGCAAACGCGTCCGCGCCCATGGCTGCCGGGCCTGGGACTGGTGGCAGCAGCCTTGGGGTTGTGGTGGATCGGAAGGGCGAGCGGGCTCAATCTGCTCGCGCACGCCGGTGCGGTGGGCGCAATCCAGGGCGCGGTCGTCGCGCTGCTCGGCAAACGCATTTCGCTGTTGCTGGCCTTGCCCATTGGCTTTGCCGCGTTCCTTGTTCCGTTCGGTGACGAGATCATCGCTCCGTTGCAGACGATAACAGCCGAAATCGCGATCGCGTTGACCCATGCGAGCGGCGTGCCTGCGGTGATCGACGGGATCTATATCGATACGCCGGTGGGTCTGTTCATCGTTGCGGAAGCGTGTTCCGGCGTGAAGTTCCTGATTGCGATGGTGACGCTGGGCGTGCTGGTGTGCTTCACGCGCTTCGACAGCTGGTCCCGGCGCGCGCTGTTCATGCTCGCCGCGGTGATCGTGCCGGTGCTGGCCAACGGGGTGCGCGCCTGGGGCACGATCTACATTGCGCAGAGCCAGGGAGTCGAATTCGCGGCCGGTTTCGATCACATCGTCTATGGATGGATATTCTTCGCGATCGTAGTCGGGCTGGTGCTTGCGGGAGCCTGGCGCTTCTTCGAGCGCGAGCCCGATGATTATGGCTGGTCGCTGGCCGAGCTAGAGGCAATGCCGCTCGCCTCGGACGCCACAGGTGGGGCGAGCATTCACGCGGCACTCGCGCTGATTGTCGGGTTGACCGTCGCGGTCGGGGTCGCCGCCGCGATTGTCGCTCCCGCCGCAATCGGCTAGCCGCGCCTGCGACATGTGCGGGATCGCCGGAATATTTCATGCCGAAGCGCCAAAGCCCGTCGACCCGGTGCGGGTCGAGCGGATGTGCGACGCGATGGTCCATCGCGGACCCGACGGTCACGGCGTCTGGACCGATCTTGGCGTCGGGCTGGGGCACCGGCGGCTGTCGGTAATCGACCTCGAAGGGTCTCCCCAGCCGATGCACTCAGCCGATGGTCGCGCGGTGATCGTGTTCAACGGCGAGATTTACAACTTCCGCGAACTGCGCCGCGAGCTGGAGCTTGGCGGCGCGCGGTTTCGCACCAGCGGCGATACCGAGGTTATCCTTGCCGCGTGGCAGCGCTGGGGCGTCGACTGTCTCGAAAAGCTGCACGGGATGTTCGCCTTTGCGCTGTACGATCGCGATACGCGGCAATTGTTGCTGGCGCGCGACCGGTTCGGGGTGAAGCCGCTGTTCATGACGCGACTCGCCGACGGTAGCCTGGCCTTCGCATCCGAGCTCAAGGGGCTGCTGGCGCACCCGCAGCTGCGTCGCCGGGTCAATCCGGAGGCGATCGACGCCTACTTCGCCTGGGGTTACGTCCCCGATACGCACTCGATCCTGGCGGGGGTCGAAAAGCTTCCCGCAGGGCATTTCCTGCTGCTCGAGCAGGGCCGGGCACCGGGGCCGCCGACGCGGTGGTGGGATATCGACTTCTCGCAGCGTGAGCGCGGGAGCGAGGCCGATCTCTCGGCGCAGCTGGTGCACCTGCTGCGCGAAGCGGTGCAGTCGCGCATGGTCGCCGACGTGCCGCTGGGCGCGTTCCTGTCGGGCGGGGTCGATTCCTCCAGCGTGGTGGCGCTGATGAGCGAAGCGAGCGCCGAGCCCGTGCGGACCTGTTCGATCGGGTTCGATGTCAGCGATGCAGACGAAACCGGTTATGCCGAGCAGGTCGCGCGGCAATTCGCCACCGAGCACGAGGCGCGGATCGTCGGCCGGGACGATTTTGACGCGATCGACCAGCTCGCCGGCATGTTCGACGAGCCATTTGCCGATGCATCGGCGTTGCCGACCTGGCGAGTGTGCCAGCTGGCGCGCGAAAAGGTAACCGTCGCCCTGTCCGGCGATGGCGCGGACGAGGCCTTTGCCGGATACCGCAGGCAGGTGTTTCATCACCACGAAGAGCGCGTGCGGGCGGTGCTGCCCGCGGGCCTGAGAAAGCCGCTGTTCGGAATCCTCGGAAGGTTCTGGCCCAAGGCGGACTGGGCACCGCGCCCGTTGCGGGCAAAGAGCACGCTTCTCGCTCTCGCGGCGAGCGGAGATGAGGGCTACGCGAGCGGGCTCTCGGTCGCAGCTCAAGACGTCCGACACTCACTGTATTCACCGAAATTCATGCGTTTGCTCGGCGGATTTCGCGCAGAGGACGAACTCGTGGCGGTGCTGCGCAGCGCGCCCGCGCGCTCGGGCCTCGACCGGGCGCAATATGCCGATCTGACCTTCTGGATGCCGGGCGATATCCTCACCAAGGTCGACCGCACCAGCATGGCGGTGAGCCTCGAGGCACGCGAACCGCTACTCGATCATCGTCTGGTCGAATTCGCTGCTCGGCTACCGGACAGGATGCGGGTGCGTGGCAATACGGGCAAGTATCTGCTCAAGTCGAGCATGCAGCGCTACTTGCCGCACGACATTCTCTATCGCCCGAAACAGGGGTTCGTGACGCCGATCGCCGAGTGGTTGCGCGGTCCTCTGGCGGACAGCGCGCAGGCGATCTCAGGCAGTACCGTCCTTGGTGAAACCGAATACTTTGATCCGCGCAGTATTTCACGCCTGGCCGACGCGCATGTTTCCGGTCGGTCGGACAATTCGCGTGTCCTGTGGCAACTGATCATGCTGGAAAAGTCGTTGAGCCGCCTTGGAGTGACGGGCTGACCGAGTCGCGACAAGTGCTGCCAATTCAACACGATTGGCCCGAAATGAGACTCCGGCGCAGCGTTAACGGCAAATTATCATTTGCCAATGCTCGCCAGTGTCGCCTAGATTCCGATGAAACGAAGCCAAAAGGCTAGGGGGACTTCCATCGCTAATGTTTATTTGCGTTTGAAGTCGGGTCGCATCGGAGAGTAATTGGATGGATAGTTCGGCGAGCACGGCAATACCCTTGACCGACGACACTGAGTTGCTCGCTGAAAGCGCGCTCCATGCTGCTGTTCCGGAGACGTTATTCAATCTTCAGGAACTCGATGTTCTTTACGAAGATCATCCGGCAACTCTCTGGACTTTCATGAATCCCGATGGCCGACCGAGTTTCACTCCGGCCCTGCTCAACGATTTCGAGGAGTGGCAGTCCCAGATTGCGCAGGCATTCGGACCCGACAAGGTTCCGCTGCGCTATCTCGTCCTAG
The DNA here is from genome assembly GCF_018205975.1 of Erythrobacter sp. JK5. Taxonomy (NCBI): domain Bacteria; kingdom Pseudomonadati; phylum Pseudomonadota; class Alphaproteobacteria; order Sphingomonadales; family Erythrobacteraceae; genus Erythrobacter; species Erythrobacter sp. JK5. The sequence continues at coordinate 866,337 of NZ_CP073577.1, forward strand.
GCAGCCGTTCGCCCGATGTATTCTGCTTCGGCGGCGATCTCGACCTTTTCCAGCGACTGATCCGCGAAGGAAACCGCGACGGGCTGGTCAATTACGGCCATCGTTGCTGCGCGATCCTCGATCGCAACATTCGCACGCTCGGCATCCCGATGCTGACCATCGGGCTGGTGCAGGGCGCGGCGCTCGGCGGTGGGTTCGAAGCGCTGCTGTCGTTCGATTACATCGTGGCCGAGCGGCAGGCGACTTTCGGCCTGCCCGAAATCATGTTCGGCCTGTACCCCGGAATGGGTGCGCATGCGCTGTTGGCGCGCAAGCTCGGAAGCGCGATGGCAGACCGTATCATCGTTTCGAACGAGACGTTTACGGCGGAACAGATGTACGAGATGGGGATCGTCCACGCGATCGCCGAGCCGGGCGACGGGATCAACGCAACGCGCGATTTCATCAAGCGGTCTGAGCGTCGCCACGCCGGCCTGGTCGGATCGCGGCGGGCGATGAAGCAGGTCTGGAATCTCGAACTGGATGAGCTCAACCGTATTACCGAGATGTGGGCCGACACCGCGTTGCAGCTGCGCGAGCAGGATCTCAAGGTGATGAGCCGGCTCGTCGCCGCGCAAGGCCGCGTTGCGGACCGGATCGCTGCTGCCTAGCCCTGTTCTCCGTGGCCGAGAGCCATGTAGGCGTCGCTTTGCATTTCGTTGAGACGGCTCGCGGTGCGCGCGAATTCGAAACTGCCGTCGCCCGACGGGTAGAGTTCGTCGGGACGTGACGCAGCGGTGACAAACAGCTTCACCCGATTTTCGTACAGCGCGTCGATCAGCTTGGTGAAACGGATCGCCTCGTTGCGGTTTTCCGGACCCATGACCGGGATGCCGACCACGATTACCGTGTGAAATCCGCGCGCGATGGCGAGGTAATCCGCCGCCCCGCGGTTCTCGGCGCATAGTCGTTTGAAGCTGAACACGCCCACGCCCTTGAGCGCCTTGGGCACATGCATGCTGCGCCCGCCGCCAAGGTCGAGTTCCAGCGACGGCACGTGCTCGGCATCCTCGGGCGCGAAGTCGGTGAGGCGGAAAAACGCCTCGCGCACCTTCTCGGTCGCCGCATCGCCGAGCGGGGTGTGCCAGGTCGCCAGGCCCCCGATCCGCTCAAGCCTGTAATCGAGCGGGCCGTTCAGCTCGAGCACGTCCATTTCCCGCTCGACCAGCTCGATGAAGGGCAGGAACAGCGAGCGGTTGAGGCCGTCCTTATAGAGATCGCGGGGAGGGCGGTTGGAGGTGGTGACGATCACCGTCCCGCTCTCCATCAGCGTGGTAAAGAACCGCCCCATGATCGCCGCATCGGCGGTATTGGTGACGACCATTTCATCGAACGCGAGGCATCGCGTCTTGTCCGCCATGCCCAGCGCTACCGATAGCAGCGGATGCTCGCGCTCCGCCTTGCGTGCCTCGGTCACCAGCGCATCGACTTCGAGCATGAAGGCGTGAAAGTGCACCCGCCGCTTTTGCTTGAGGTCGAGAGTTTCGACGAACAGGTCCATCAGCATTGACTTTCCCCGCCCGACGCCGCCCCAGATATAGACCCCGCGCGGATCGGGTGTGGAGGCAGCGGTCCCGACAAATCGCTCGTACCACCGCCGCTTGGGCGGCCCCCAGTTTTCCAACTCGTCCTGAAGCCGTTGCAGCCGCACCGCAGCGTCGCGCTGGGCCGGATCGGGTTTCAGCTGACCGTCGGCGATCAGGTCCTCATAGCGCGCGAGCATCCCGCCCATCAGGCACCTGTGCGCGGCACGAACTTGCGAATGATCCCGCTATAGGCCGCGACCCGATCCTCGTCCTGCACGACCTCGCCGCGCACGAACACGAGCTTGCCGGTCTCGCGCATGATCTCGGTCACCGCGTCTAGCGGGCGCGCGGGATCGCCGCCGCCGATGAACTGCGTGGAAAGCTCGAGCGTGACCGATGGGCCCGCGTTACCCGTACCCACGACGTGCATCGTCGTGAACATCGAGATATCGATCAGGCCGAGCGTTACCGCCCCGTGGATAATGCCTTGCAGGTTTTCGTGCTTGCGCTCGGGGAACATCCGGAGCCGGCACTTGTCGCCCTCACGACGCGTAATGAGCTTGCCCATCACCGCCCCGTTGAACAGCGAATCGTCCTTGAGATTCCAGTGGTGCCAGCCCGGATGGTCCGGGTCGGGACGGTGGTCGAAGACGTCCTCCGAAAGCGCCACGTCAGATCGCGCGTTCGGCCATCATCTTCTTGGTTTCGGCGATCGCCTTGGCCGGAGAAAGGCCCTTGGGGCAGACATTCGCGCAGTTCATGATCGTGTGGCAGCGATACAGGCGGAACGGGTCCTCGAGCTGATCGAGCCGCTCGCCGGTCATCTCGTCGCGGCTGTCGGCCAGCCAGCGATAGGCCTGGAGCAGGATCGCCGGGCCAAGGAACTTGTCGCTGTTCCACCAGTAGGATGGGCATGAGGTGGAACAGCACGCGCACAGGATGCATTCGTAGAGGCCATCGAGCTGCTCGCGCTGTTCGGGCGATTGCAGCCGCTCCTTGCCCGAAGGGGTCGGGCTGACGGTTTGCAGCCACGGGCGGATCGAGGCGTATTGCGCGTAGAAATGCGTGAAATCGGGCACCAGATCCTTGATCACGTCCATGTGCGGCAGCGGAGTGATGCGGATTTCGCCCTTCAGGTCCTCGATCGCGGTGGTGCAGGCAAGGCCGTTCTTGCCGTTCAGGTTCATCGCGCAGGATCCGCAGATCCCCTCGCGGCACGAGCGGCGGAAGGTCAGCGTCGGATCGATCTCGTTCTTGATCTTGAACAGCGCATCGAGAACCATCGGGCCGCACTCGTCGAGATCGATCTCGAACTTGTCGTAGCGCGGGTTCTTGCCGCTGTCTGGATCGTAGCGATAGATCTTGAAGCTCTTCACCCGGCCACCGGACGCCTTGTAGACGTTGCCGGCGCCACTGATCTTCGAGTTCGCAGGAAGGGTGAAAGTTGCCATTGATATGTGATCCCGTATTGGTTTGCGACCTATCTAGCGGCTTGGTCATGTGAGGCAAGCCACGCGGTGTTGAGTAGTTGGGCACGGCCATTGCTCGCGCGACAACCCGCCCATTCGCGTTCGGCGCCAAGTTGACACACTTGACACAGTGTCATCCTCGATTCCGGAGCAATTTTCTCGTTTCTCCAGCGAGTTGGAACAGAAATGTGAAGTTGACACTTCTCCAACACGAATTCGGAACCTTAGCTCATCTGCAACGCTGTATCCGGCATGAGCGATGTAGGAAAATGGCCGCGTCGCGCGGCGGTGTTCGGCAGCACGGGCGGGATTGGCAAGGCGCTGTGCCATGCGTTGGCGGAGCGCGGGTGCGAGACGATATATGCCGGATCGCGCGACGGGATGGAGCCGGTTGGCACGGCATTTGTCCCGCTCGCCTTCGATCTCGCCGACGAGGCCTCGATTGCAGATGCAGCGGCAAGCATGAAGGATGCGCCGCCCGAATGGGTGATCGTGGCCAGCGGGGTACTGACACTCGCAAACGGCACCGGTCCCGAGCGCACGTTCAAGCGGCTCGATCCCAATGCGATGGCCGAAGTGTTCGCGCTCAACACGATCGGCCCGGCGATGGTGGCCAAGCATGTTCTCCCGCTGATGCCGCGCGACGAGCGCTTCGTTTTCGCCGCGCTGTCGGCGCGGGTGGGCTCGATATCAGACAACGGGCTGGGCGGATGGCATTCCTACCGCGCGTCGAAAGCGGCGCTCAACATGCTGCTCAAGAACTTCGCACTGGAGATGGGACGGACGCACCGGCAGGGCGTCGTGGTCGGGCTGCATCCCGGCACGGTCGACAGCGCGCTGTCCGATCCGTTTCAGTCCAACCTGCCCGACGGGCAGCTGACCAAACCGGGCGAGGCGGCGGCGAATTTGTTGGACGTGTTGGCCGGGGTTGGACCGGAAAAAAGTGGAAGGGTGTTCGATTTCAAGGGCGAGGTGGTGCCAGCTTAGCCCACCCCGCTGCGACTAGCCAGCAAGCTGGCAAGTCTCGCTCCCCTCCCGCTCGCGGGAGGGTTGGGGTGGGCCAAGTTCATACCAAACCGTGCCGCCGCAATCCCTCGGCCACGATCGTCTCGATCAGGTCCGATTGCGTCCACCCGGCCATCACTGCCGAGCGGCCGAACACCTTCTGCGACCAGAGGTTGCAGTTGAGGTTGAGCTCGAGGAACTGCACATCTCCGGTTTCCTCATTCACGCGAAATTCGAACCGGCCGTAATCAAACGGGCGGTATTCTTCCCAGCATTTGCGGGTCAGCTCGTCGATCCGCGCGGCCATTTCCGGGTTCTCGAACGGATCGAGCGAGTATTTCTGGCTGCGATCAACGAGATCGCGCTTCTCGTAATAGGTGCGCAGATGCGAAGGGTCGGCCTGGCGGAAGATCAGCATCGGCAGCACCTGCGGCTCGCCGTTGATCGTCACCACCGGCACTTCGACATCGCTGCCGGTCAGGAACGGTTCGACGATCGCGTCCTGCCCGCCATTGGCGGGATCGTTGTGGATTCGCTCCACCGCCGCTTTCACCCCGTCCCAGTCGTAAGCGTCCTCGACCCCCCAGCTGGCCGAGGAATTGTTCGGCTTGATGACGTAGCGATCGGCCTTGGGACACTTGTCCTCGGTCACCGGTGCGCCTTTGCGGTAGCACGCCCAGGGCGCGGTCGGCACGCCGGCGTCGCGCGCGGCGCGCTTGGCGAGGTGCTTGTCGTCGGACAGGCCGCGCAGGATCGGGTTGGCACCGAGATAGGAAATACCGGCGCGCTCGCACAGCAGCGGGACGAGCATTTCCGAGTTGAAGAACCCCGCGCGGTTGAGCAGCGGAAAGACGAAATCGATATCCTTGGGCGGATCGAACAGGATGTCGTGGGTCTGCGACAGAGTCAGCTTCAGCCCAAGCCCTTCCAGCACCTCGCGCATTTCGCGGTGATAGACCGCGTGATTGCCGTCCTCCGGGTGGATGTCCCCCTTCCACAGCGCGTTCTTGGCGATGAACAGGATATTGAGCCGCTTCTTCGCCTCGTCGGGAATACGCAGCGGTGTGAGTGCCTGAGTCATGGGTTTCCAGGTTCAGCGGATGTTCTGGTTTGCGGCGCGATGTAGAGCGCGTCGCGCTTTGGCGCCAGCAGGATTTTGCAGTTGGAGCGGCGCGCGCCTTGCTCTAGGGCGCGCGGCAATCGGGTCGCACTACATCATTTTCGAGGACAGGTTCGCTGATTAACACATGTCCGTCCTTCGATCGCCCGCGCAGCGACTTCATCACCGATGATCGCTCACGGGCGCTCGTCGCCGCTCTTGCGGCCGGAGGGGATGCCCGCATTGCGCTCGATCGGGCTCGCGGGCTCAACACCTATCTGTCGGCCCCCTATCCGCGCGACGTGCTGGCCTATTCGTCGTCCACCGTCAGCGATATTTCGGTCGATGCCTTCGCCCACCTGCTCGCGCTGGACGTTGCTTCGCTGCGCTACGACGATTGGCTCGGGCAAATCGCACAAAGAATTCCAGCGGCTTACGGCCTGCCGCGCGGCACGCAGGTGGCGTTCGCCCCGTCGGGCACCGATCTCGAATATGTCGCCCTCGCCGCCGTCCGTGAGCGCGCGCCGGGAGGTATCCACAACATCCTGCTGGGCGCGGACGAGATCGGCAGCGGCTGCATCCACTCGGCGCACGGACGCTACTTCGCGAACGAGACGGCGCTCGGGATCGCGGTCGAGCCCGCGCGCGATGTGGCCGGGCTGGGCCCCATCAGCCTTGTCGATATCCCCGTACGCTGCGGGCGCGGGGTGGCGCGCTCTTCCTCTGATATTGCAAAGGAAATGGCGCGCGAGATCGAACTGGCAAAGCGCGAGGCCAAACATAGTCTCGTCCACTGCGTGCACGGATCGAAGACCGGATTGGTGTTGCCGAAGGGGAACATCTCTCGCACCTGATCGAACGCTATTCCACGACCGCGACATTCGTGGTCGATGCCTGTCAGGCGCGGATCACAAGCGAGGCGGTGGCGGGATATCTCGCGCAAGGATGCATCGTGCTGATGACCGGTTCGAAGTTTATCGGTGCGCCGCCCTTCAATGGCTGGGCGCTGCTACCGCCCGGCATGGTGGAAAGCGCGCATGCGCTGCCCGAAGGCTTTGCCACGATCTTCCGCCGCGCCGAATTTCCGCGCGAATGGGCCGGTGTCGAGCGGTTGCCCGACAGCGGAAATCCTTCGCTGGCGCTGCGGCTCGAGGCGGCGATCTTCGAGCTGGAGCGCTTTCAGCACATTCCCATGAGCGAGGTCGAGGCGATGATCGCGGCATTCGAGCACGCGCTCGCCGAACACCTGCTCGAACCGCTCGGGGCGCGGTTGGTGACACCGGGTGAGGGCGCCGACGTGGCGCATTGTCCGATCGAGATGCGTACGCTCGCCACGCTCGATGTCAGCGCCTTGCCGAACCTGCGCACATTCGACGCAGCGCAACAGGTGCATCGCCGGATGGCGCTCGACGGTGTCCGGCTCGGGCAGCCGGTCAAATGCGTGCGGCTCGAGGAAGGGTGGGGCGGGACCCTGAGGGTCGGGCTGAGCATGCCGCAGCTGAGCCGCTGGTCGACGCTGTCCGAGGCGGAGCGCGCCGACGAATTGCAAGGCGACATGCGGCAAATCCGCGACTCGATCCTGCAGGCGTCCGGACATCGGGCCTAGCGGTTCGGCACCGTTCCAAAAAAGAGCGTGGCATTCGTCCCGGCACGGGCTAATCTCTCGGCGGAGTCGGCGCGGAGGAGATGGCGCGCATGGGCTTGAAGCAGTGGTACGATGCGCATCTCATGCCGCGGCTCGTCACCTGTGCATGCAGCCAGGGGCAAGTGCTCAAGCGCCGTGCGCAGATCGTCCCGCTGGCGCGCGGTGATGTGTTCGAACTGGGCTGCGGCGGCGGCATCAACCAGCAATTCTACGATACCGCGGCCGTGGAGAGCTATTCCGGGATCGATCCGCACGAAGGCTTGCTGGAGGCCGCGAGAAAGGCGGCGCGAGCCAAGGGCTGGCGCGTCGATATCCGGCAGGGGTTTGGCGAGGCGATCCCTTATCCCGACCGGTCGTTCGATACGGTGGTGTGCACGTTCACGCTGTGCTCGGTCGAGGATCCGGCACTGGTCCTGACCGAAATGCGGCGCATCCTGAAGCCGGGCGGGCAGGCGCTGTTCCTCGAACACGGACGCGCGCCCGATGCCGACGTGGCGAAATGGCAGGACCGGATCGAGCCGTACTGGAAACCGCTGGCAGGCGGGTGCCACCTGACGCGCCCGATCGGTTCGGCATTTCGCGGTTCGGGGTTCGAGGTCGAGCCGCTCGGGCAGGGCTATCTGCCGAAGACTCCGAGATTCGCCGGTTGGAACGAGTGGGGCGTGGCGCGCAAGCCGGGGGTGTAAGCCACCGCCCGGCCCGCGCTCACGCGATCATTCCCCGAAGGTCCGCTGCCACCAGCCGCGGCGCTGCTTCCCGTCGGCGTCATCGCCTGTCGGTTCGCCGCCATTGTCGTCGTTTGCGGATTTTGCCTTCTTCGCCGGCTTCGGAGCGGTTTCGGCGTCTTGCACCGCAGCCTCGGTCTCTTCGACCTTCTTCTTGCGCGGTGCGCGCTTGCGCTTCGGCTTTTCAGCTTCCGCTTCCGCTTCCTCGGCCGGTGCTTCCTCGGCGGTTTTCGCCTCGGTTTCCTCGACCTTCTTCTTGCGCGGAGCCCGTTTGCGCTTCGGCTTGGGAGTCTCTTCGGCCATGGCCTCGGCGGTTTCGGGAGCGTCGTCAGGGCCGGCGACGACGGTCATGTCCTCCTTGACCTGCTCGGACACCTCTTCAAGCGCTTCGGCCTGCTTTTCGCTGACCGTTTCCGAATCCTCATCCTTCCGGCGGCGTCCGCGTCCGCCGCGTCGGCGGCGGCGCTTCTTGGGCGCACCGTTCTCGTCGTCGGAGGCGCGATGGCTTTCGCTATCGTCGTCGCCTTCGTCGTCGCTATCGTCGTCGGAATCGTCGGCGTCGTCTTCGGCGCCCTCATCCTGGCGCTTCTTGGTGCGACCGCGACCACCGCGCCTGCGGCGGCGCTTCTTCTTCTTCGGAGCGTCGTCTTCGTCTTCGCCGAAGTCCTCTTCGGGCACATCCTCGTCATCGTCGTCGTCATCGACGATCGCTTCGAACTTGGGCCGTTCGGACGGGCGCGGACCGTTGCTGGAGACGCTCATCTTCGCGCCTTCATCCTCGCCTTCGGGCACGACCTCTACCGACACGCCGTATCGCTGCTCGATCTCGACCAGGTCGTGGCGTTTCTCGTTGAGGAGATAGACCGCCGCTTCGGTGCTGGCGGCGAGCCTGATGATCGTGCCCTTGCCCTTGGCGGCTTCGTCCTCGATCAGACGCAGGGCCGAGAGGCCTGCAGAAGAAGCAGTGCGGACGAGGCCCGAGCCGTCGCAGTGCGGGCACTCGCGGGTGGTCGCCTCGAGCACCCCCGTGCGCAGCCGCTGGCGGCTCATTTCCATCAGGCCAAAGCCCGAAATCCGCCCGACCTGGATGCGCGCCCGGTCGGACTTGAGCGCATCCTTCATCGCCTTTTCGACTTTGCGGATGTTGGAATTGTATTCCATGTCGATGAAGTCGATCACCACCAAACCGGCCATGTCGCGCAGCCGCAACTGACGGGCGATCTCGCGCGCGGCCTCGAGGTTGGTGTGCAGCGCGGTCTGCTCGATCCCGTGCTCCTTGGTCGAGCGGCCCGAGTTGATGTCGATCGACACCAGCGCCTCGGTCGGGTTGATGATCAGGTATCCGCCCGATTTGAGCTGCACCATCGGATCGTACATCGCCCGCAGCTGGTCTTCGGCGCCATAGCGCTGGAACAGCGGAACCGGATCGGAATAGGCTTTCACCCGGCGCGCATGGCTGGGCATCAGCATTTTCATGAACGCCTTGGCCGATTTGTAGCCTTCCTCGCCTTCGACCACGACCTCTTCGATGTCGCGATTGTAGATATCGCGGATCGCACGCTTGATCAGGTCGCTGTCCGAATGGATCAGCGAAGGCGCGGTCGAGCCGAGCGTGGTCTGCCGGATTTCGTCCCACAGCCGCGCCAGGTAATCGAAGTCGCGCTTGATCTCGGTCTTGTTGCGGCTCAGCCCGGCGGTGCGAACAATCAGGCCCATGCTCTTGGGCAGCGAGAGATCGGAGACGACCTGCTTCAACCGCTTGCGGTCGTTGGCCGAACTGATCTTGCGGCTGATACCGCCCCCGTGCGAGCTGTTAGGCATCAGCACGGTGTAGCGCCCGGCGAGGCTGAGATAGGTGGTCAGCGCCGCGCCCTTGTTGCCGCGCTCTTCCTTGACGACCTGCACCAGCAGCACCTGCCGGCGCTGGATGACGTCCTGAATCTTGTAGCGGCGGCGCAGCGCCATGCGCTTGGCGCGTACTTCGTCGACTTCCTTGGCGCGGCTGCGACCTTTCGGCTTGTCCTTGCCCTGCCGACGGCGACCGCGCCCGCGGCGGCCGCGCCGCGGCTTCGAATCACCGTCATCGTCGGCCTGTTCGTCGTCGTCGCTATCGTCGTCCGAATCGTCGTCGTCGTCGTCGCTGTCGTCGTCGCTGTCGTCGTCGGACTCGCCGTCCTCGATCGTGGCGACCTTGTCCTTTTCGGAAGTGTCGATTTCCTCCAGCCCGTCTTCGGCCAGATCTTCGGCCAGCGCCTCCGCGCTTTCCTCGTCGGCGTCGTATTCGTCGCCGGGAGTGATGCCCTCGTCTTCCTCTTCCGCTCTGAGCCGCGCCTCTTCTTCGGCGGCCTCTGCCTCTTCGGCGAGCAATTGTTCGCGATCGGATTGTGGGATCTGGTAATAATCGGGATGGATTTCGCTGAAGGCGAGAAAGCCGTGGCGATTGCCGCCGAAATCGACGAACGCCGCCTGCAGCGACGGTTCGACCCTGGTTACTTTCGCGAGATAGATATTGCCTTTGATCTGCTTGTGTTCGGCAGATTCGAAATCGAATTCCTCAATCCGGTTGCCTTTGAGCACCGCCACCCGGGTTTCTTCCGAGTGGCGCGCATCGATTAGCATGCGCGTTGCCATTAAATGTTCTCCAAGCACCAGGTCGCAGGGCCTGAGGCCGACTGCGAGGGTGCATATTTTGTGAAATGATGACGGGTGAAATCACCGCGCCGTTTGTTGCCTTCGCATCTCGCCGTGTGACCGAGGAGCCTGCGATATTCGTGTCTGCTGTGGCAAGATTGCGGCCTGTCGCCGCGCTTCGGCTCGCAAGCTCGCCAGTGCCCCGTGGGTCTGGCGCGCAAATCTGCGAGGAAAAGCGTCTCGTCACTGCATCAACCTGTTAATTGGCCCCTTTTGGCGATTGCCGGGAGCCGCGAGAAACGGAGCTTTCGACCGGGCAGCGTGCCCACAGGCCGAAGAGTTCTCCGAAAACAGCGCTAGCACCGTGGGTTTCATGCCGCAACCGTATTGCGCTTGTATCACGCAACATCCTAAGCCCGGTTCAAGATGAGCCTCCGTACGCTCCTGCTCCTAGTTCTCGCCGTTCCGGCACTGATCGTCGGGGGGCTGTCGCCCTCGGGGTGACCATACCCGTACCCGAATGGGGTCGCGACTACGTGCTGCGTTTCATGTTGGGAGAAGAGGGTGGGGGCCCCGATCTCCCGGCGGTCGAGGGACCGGACGACAGCGATCGCCCCTTGATCGTGATCGATGCCGGTCACGGCGGTCGCGATCCGGGTTCTGTCGGAGAGAGCGAAAGCGGAGCACGGGTGCAGGAAAAGGACATCGTCCTCGCGCTGGCATTGGCGCTGCGCGACGAGTTGCTGCGCGAAGGCGGTATCCGTGTTGCGCTCACTCGCAGCGACGACCGGATCCTGCCGCTGGCCGACCGACCGGAAATCGCACGGTTGCTCGATGCCGACCTGTTTCTCTCGATACACGCCGATTCCGCCGGAGAACGCGCCGATGTTGCCGGGGCGAGCATCTACACGCTTTCGAACGAGGCTTCGAGCGAAGCGGCCGCCCGGTTCGCCGCGCGCGAGAACAACGCCGACCGGCTCAACGGTATCGCGATCGAAGGCCAGAACGAGAATGTCAGCGCGATCCTGGTCGAATTGTCGCAACAGCAGACGCAGGAGGATGCGACCGAATTTTCGGCGCTGATCCTGCGCGAAGGCGAGGGAAGCCTCGCGTTTCATCCGCAGGCCCGGCGGTCCGCCGCGCTGGCGGTGCTGCGCGCGCCCGACGTTCCGGGAGTGTTGTTCGAAAGCGGATTCGTCACCAACCAGGCGGACCGCGCGCGGCTGACCACTGCGGAGGGTCGGGCGATCTACGCCCGCGTCCTTGCTCGCGCGATCAGGGTCTATTTCGCCCGGCGGAGCGACAGCGATGCGGATCCGTAGCAGTCCGGCCCCATTCCTGCTCTGGATTGGAAAGAGCCTAGCCTCGGCCCGTGGACCGATGTAGATCGACGCCGCAATGACCGATACCACCGCCTATCCGATGTCGTCCTATTTCCGTTACCGCGTGAACCGCGACCTGTCCGCAGCGCTCGCGTGGTTCCGCGAGCGATGGCGTTCGAGCTGGCTGTTCAAACTGCTGGCGGTTGCGGTGATCGGTGCCGCGGCGCTCCTGACGATTGGCTGGATGTGGCTGGCAAACGACCTGCCCGAAGCGGACATGTTGATCGATTACCAGACGCCGCTGCCGACCGTGGTGCGAGGGATCGACGGCGAGATCATTCATTCCTACGCCCGCGAGCGGCGGGTGCAGTTGCAATATGCGGATTTTCCCGAGCAACTGGTGCAGGCGTATCTTTCGGCCGAGGACAAGACCTTCTTCAGCCATAGCGGGGTGGACTACGCCGGGACGGCGAACGCCGTGATCGACTACCTCAACCCTGCGCGCACACGCCGCGCTGTAGGCGGCTCGACTATCACGCAGCAGCTCGCGAAGATTCTGCTGCTCGGCGACGAATATTCGGTAACCCGCAAGCTCAAGGAAATGATCCTCGCCGGGCGCATCGAGGAGGTGCTGAGCAAGGAGGAAATCCTCGAGCTGTATCTTAATGAAATTCCGCTCGGCCGGCGCAGTTTTGGGGTGCAGGCTGCCGCGCGTGCGTATTTCGACAAGGATGTGGGCGAACTCGATCTGCACGAAGCGGCTTTCCTCGCTATCCTGCCCAAGGCGCCCGAGCGCTATGGTCGCGCGGGCGAGGAAGCGGCGGCAATCGAACGGCGCGATTTCGTGTTGGCGCAGATGGAGGAAAACGGTTTCATCAGCGCAAGCGAGCGCGCTGCCGCCGCCGCGATGCCGCTTGGGCTTGTCACCCAGCGCACCGAACGCAGTGTTGATGCCGGCTATTTCCTCGAGGAAGTCCGGCGGCAATTGATCGAGAAATTCGGCGAGACCGCCGAAGCCGGTCCGAACAGCGTCTATGCCGGCGGGCTGTGGGTGCGCACCTCGCTCGATCCCGAACTGCAGGAAGCGGCGCGCGACGCGCTGCGCGACGGGCTGTTGCGCTATCACGGTTCGCGCGGATGGTCCGGTCCGATCGCGACTATCGATGTCGGGGAAGGAAACTGGGCCGGGCAGCTTACAAGCTCGCCGATCGGCATCCGATACAAGGACTGGCGCGTCGGCGTCGTCACCCAGCGCAACGGTTCCGCCGCGACGATCGGTTTCGCGAGCGGCGAAGAGGCGCCGCTCACCAATCTGCCGAACCAGCTCAAGGCGGGCGACGTCATCGCTGCCAGCCCGAGCGGGAATGGCTGGCGCGTGCGCACCATTCCGGAAGCGCAGGGCGGGCTGGTCGTGCAGAATCCGCAGACCGGCCAGGTTTTGGCGATGCAGGGCGGGTTCGATTACCGCGTGTCCGATTTCAACCGCGCGACCCAGGCCATGCGTCAGCCGGGATCGACCATCAAGCCGTTCATCTACGCCACCGGGCTCGATCAGGGCATGACCCCTCGACCGAAATCGATAACACCCGGTTCTGCTATTATCAGGGCCGCCAACTGGGCGAGAAATGCATTCGCGGCGGGCGCGCCGGGCAGTTTCCGATGCGCTACGGATTGGAGCAGTCGCAAAACATCATGACTGTCCAGATCGGCATGCAGGCCGGGATGGAGAACGTGGTCGACACGATCAAGCGGATGGAGATCAGCGACGATCCCGATCCCTACGCCGCGACTGCGCTGGGCTCGGAAGAAACCACGGTGATGAAGATGGTTGCCGCCTATTCGGCGCTGGCCAATCACGGGCGGCTCAACACCCCGACGGTGATCGATTACGTACAGGACCGGACCGGCAAGGTGATCTGGCGCGCCGACGAACGGGCCTGCAACGGCTGCAGTATGCCCGAATGGGACGGCGGCGCGATGCCACGGCTCGGCCTGAAGGGTCGGCAGGCGATGGACGCGCGGACCGCGTTCCAGACGATGCACATGCTCGAAGGGGTGGTTTCACGCGGCACCGCGACGGTGCTCAACGGCCTCGGCCTGCCGCTGTTCGGCAAGACCGGTACCACGTCTGGCCCGAAAGACGTGTGGTTCGTCGGTGGCACGCAACAGATGGTGGCGGGCGTCTATGTCGGGTTCGATACGCCCCGGAACATGGGCGGATATGCGTTCGGCGGTACCATTTCGGCTCCGATCTTCAAGCAGTTGATCGAAAGTTCGCGCGACCGGTGGAGCGATTTGCCCGCCATAGCGCCTGAAGGCATCCGCATGGTCCGGGTCGATCGTCGCAGCGGCAAGCGGGTGTTCGATGGCTGGCCGTCCGACGATCCGAAGTCGGCGATCATCTGGGAGGCGTTCAAGCCCGATACCGAGCCCGACCGCTCGACCCGGCAGGACGAGATTGCCGCCAAGCGCGACGAAATTCTCGAGCTGATCCGTGCCAGTCGGCGCCAGGGCCAGAACCGCCGGGTCGAAAGCAGCGACGGACAGCCCAGCGATTTCGTCGAAGAGCAGGGCGGAATTTACTGATCGGCGGCGCGAACCGGAACCGGTCGAATTGAGGAAAGTTTCTCTCCCATGAAAAAGATCGCCAGTCTGCTCGTCGCCATCCTCGTGCTTTTTGCAGGCACGGCAGGTCCGGCCCTGGCCCAGCTCGCAACGGGGGAGAAGGCCCCGGCCTTCACCACCCGCGCAGCGCTAGGCGGCTCCGAGATGTGGTTTTCGCTCCGCACCGCGCTCGCCCAGGGCCGGTGGTTTTGTATTTCTACCCCAAGGCATTCACGCAGGGGTGCACGCTCGAAGCGAACGCCTTTGCCGAAGCCATGCCGCAGTTCCGTGCCGCAGGAGCCAGCGTGATCGGCCTGTCGAACGACGATATCGCTACCCTCAAGCGTTTCAGCCGCGAGGAATGTCGCGATGCCTTCCCGGTCGGCGTGGCGTCGAAGAAGGTGATCGCGGATTACGACGTCGCGCTCGGCGCGTCGGGGCTGGCAAGCCGGACGTCGTACGTCATCGCCCGCGACGGTCGGATCGCGATGGTCTATTCCAACAGCGACTATCGCGACCACGTCAAGCGCACGCTCGCGGCGGTCAGAGCGCTTTCCAGATAGCGCCGCGAGGGGGACGAGCCGCCCCCGCGCGCTTTACAATCGCCCGCCCCGCGCTAATCGGGGCGGCGAAACCTGTTTGAAGGATGCACTATGCGGGCCGAGGCCCAAGCCCATATCGACCGGATCGAAGCAGCGCTCGGCCTGGTGCGCCAGTCGCTCGACTGGGAGCGCGCCCTGCGGCGCCTCGATGAACTCAATGCGCGGGTGCAGGACCCGACCTTGTGGGACGATCCCAAGGAAGCGCAGGCTGTCAGCCGCGAACAAAAGACGCTCAAGACCGCCGTCGACACGGTGCGGGAAATCTCCACCGAGATGGCCGACGCGATCGAGTTCATCGAGCTGGGCGAGGCCGAGGGCGAGGACAGCGTCGTCAAGGATGGACTGAAAAGCCTCGCGAAACTCGCCGACCGTGCCGATGCCGACAAGGTGCAGGCGTTGCTGTCGGGCGAGGCCGACGCGAACGACACCTATCTCGAAATCCATGCCGGTGCGGGCGGGACCGAGAGCCAGGACTGGGCCGAGATGCTGCTGCGGATGTATTCGCGCTGGGCCGAGCGACGCGGATTCAAGGTCGAAACGGTCGAATACCAGGCGGGCGATGCCGCCGGTATCAAGTCGGCGACGCTGCTGATCAAGGGCGAGAACGCCTACGGCTATTCCAAGACCGAAAGCGGCGTGCACCGGCTCGTGCGCATCAGCCCGTATGACAGCTCGGCCCGGCGGCACACATCGTTCAGTTCGGTGTGGGTCTATCCGGTGATCGACGACGATTTCGAGATCGAGATCGACCCGTCCGACCTTCGGATCGACACCTACCGCGCCTCCGGTGCGGGCGGACAGCACGTCAACACCACCGATTCCGCAGTGCGCATCACCCACCAGCCGACCGGGATCGTGGTCGCGAGCCAGAACGATCGCAGCCAGCACAAGAACCGCGCCACCGCGATGAACATGCTCAAGGCGCGGCTGTTCGAGCGTGAAATGGCCGAGCGCGAGGCCGCAGCGAGCGGCGAGTATCAGGAAAAGAGCGAGATCGGGTGGGGGCACCAGATCCGTTCCTACGTCCTGCAGCCATATCAGATGGTCAAGGACCTGCGCACCGGCGTGACGTCGAGCTCTCCCGACGCGGTGCTCGACGGGGCGATCGACGAATTCATTTCCGCCGCGCTGGCGCAGCGCGTCACGGGCGAAACGGTCGAGGTGGAGGACGTCGAATAATGCTGCTGCGTGGCGCGATGGCTGTTCTCCTGCTCGCTCTGACGGGCTGCGACCGCTTCGATCCCCCCAGCGACCGGCCAGCGACCGCGCTCGAATTTCCCGAGCCCGACCGCCCGGTCGCCGACATCATCTCGAACCAGTTTTCCAACGAAGACGCCCGCGACGAACGCAACGAGGCGCAGGTGGTGATGGACGTCGCCAATATCGAAAGCGGCATGACCGTTGCGGATATCGGCGCGGGCGAGGGCTATTACACCGTGCGGCTCGCGACGCGGGTGGGCGAAGACGGGCGTGTGCTGGCGCAGGACATCGATCGCGAGGCGCTGCAGCGGCTCGGCCAGCGGATCGATCGCGAGCGGCTCGAGAATATCTCGATCAAGCTTGGCCAGCCCGACGATCCGCAGCTGCCGGTCGACAGTTTCGATCGCATCTTCCTGGTGCACATGTACCACGAAGTCACCGAGCCCTACGCGTTCCTGTGGCGCCTGTGGCCCGCGCTGAACGAACAGGGGCAGATCATCGTCGTCGATGTCGATCGCCCGGTGAACCGCCACGGCATCCCGCCCGCGCTGCTGTTCTGCGAATTCGACGCGATCGGGTTCGAGCTGGTCGAGTTCATCGAGCGACCCGACATTCGTGGCTATATCGCGCGGTTCACGCGCGGGGATGCACGCACGGAGCCCGGTGCGATCAAGGTTTGCAGCAACGGCGGCTCAGACGGGTAGTCGGGCAGGTCCGTTCTCTGTCAACAGGTTGCACCGGGCGCGCGGGCAACCGAGTTATCCCGGCTTGGCGATCGGCTCGCCATGCGCTCTTTTCCTCGTCAATGCGCGGTGCTAGGCGCAGCCTCGAACACAGGGCACAAAGGTGAGGGGTACCGCCTGGAATGACAGATTTTCCAACCAGTTTTGACCGAGACGATCTGTTGAAATGCGCGCGGGGCGACCTGTTCGGCCCGGGCAACGCGCAATTGCCGGCGCCGCCGATGCTGATGATGGACCGGATCACCGAGATCTCCGGCGACGGCGGCGAACATGGCAAGGGCCACGTGGTCGCGGAGTTCGACATCACGCCCGACCTGTGGTTTTTCGAATGCCATTTCCCCGGCAATCCGATCATGCCCGGCTGCCTCGGCCTCGACGGCTTGTGGCAGCTCACCGGCTTCAATCTGGGCTGGCGTGGCTGGCAGGGGCGCGGCTATGCTCTGGGTGTCGGCGAGGTCAAGCTGACCGGAATGGTGCGGCCCGACCGCAAGATGCTGACTTATTACGTCGATTTCACCAAGGCAGTGCAATCGCGCCGTTTGACCATGGGGGTGGCCGATGGCCGGGTGGAGGCCGATGGTGAAGTCATCTATCAGGTCAAGGATATGAAAGTCGCCTTGTCGGAGGCGTGAGAGGACACAATGCGTCGCGTCGTCATAACAGGGCTGGGGATCGTATCCTCGATTGGCAACAATGCAGAAGAGGTGCTGGCTTCGCTCAAGGCGGGGCGATCGGGCATCACTTTCAACGAGGACATGGCCGAACACGGCTTTCGCTCGCAGGTCGCGGGGGCGGTGAACCTCGACGTAGCCGAGCATGTGGACAAGCGCACTTTGCGCTTCATGGGCCCTGGAGCGGCCTATGCCTACATCGCGATGGGTCAGGCGATCGCCGATGCCGGGCTGGAGGAAACGGACATCGTCAATCCGATGACCGGGGTGATCGCCGGATCGGGCGGACCTTCGACCTCGGCGATGTTCGCAGCGCATCAGACGGTTCTGACCACTGGAGCCACCAAGCGTATCGGTCCGTTCGCGGTGCCGAAGACGATGTCCTCCACCATCAGCGCAAACCTCGCCACCGCCTATCAGATCAAGGGGATGAACTTCTCGATCACCTCGGCCTGTTCGACCTCGCTGCACTGCATCGGCATGGCCGCGCAGCAGATTGCGCTGGGCCAGCAGGATGTGATGTTCGGAGGCGGCGGCGAAGAACTGGACTGGACGCTGTCGTGCCTGTTCGATGCGATGGGAGCGATGTCGAGCAAGTATAACGACACGCCCGCGCGCGCCTCCCGCGCGTTCGACGCCGACCGCGACGGGTTCGTGATCGGCGGAGGCGGCGCGATCGTGGTGCTCGAAAGTCTCGACCATGCGCAGGCGCGCGGTGCGAGGATCTATGCCGAGGTTACGGGCTTCTGCGCCACGTCCGACGGGGCCGACATGGTCGCGCCGTCGGGCGAGGGCGGTGAGCGGGCGATGCGCGGCGCGCTGCGGACGCTCGGCGAGGATCGCACGGTCAGCTATATCAACGCCCACGGCACCTCGACCCCGGTCGGCGATGTCGGAGAGATCGAGGCGGTGCGTCGGGTGTTCGGCGAAGGCGCTACACCGCCCGTCAGTTCGACCAAGTCGATGACCGGGCACAGCCAGGGCGCCACCGGCGCGCAGGAGGCGGTCTATTGCCTGCTGGCGCTCGAGCACGATTTCATCATTCCGTCGATCAATGTCGAGACGCTCGATCCGGCGCTGAAACCGGAGGAGATCGCCACCGCGTATGTCGAAAACGCCGGTCTCGATACGGTGATGACCAATTCGTTCGGGTTTGGCGGCACCAACGGCACGATGCTGTTGTCGAAGTTTCACGGGTGAAGCGACAGCGCCGGACCGATTGCCGGCGAGCGAGGTGAATGAAGATGGGCGTGCTTTCAGGAAAACGCGGGCTCGTGATGGGCGTGGCCAACGATCGCTCGATTGCCTGGGGTATAGCCAAGGCCTGCGCCGAGGCGGGCGCGGAACTGGCCTTTACCTATCAGGGCGAAGCGTTCGGCAAGCGGTTGGCTCCCCTGGCCCAAAGCGTCGGATCGGACTTCATGCTCGACGTCGACGTTACCGACGACGCGTCGCTCGATGCCGCCTTCGGCACTTTGCAGCAGCGCTGGGGCAGGCTGGATTTCCTGATCCACGCCATCGCCTATTCCGACAAGTCGGAACTCACGGGCCGCATCCTCGATACCTCGCGGGAAAACTTCAAGAATTCGATGGATATCTCCGCCTACAGCTTCATCGAGGTGGCGCGGCGCGCGCATCCGATGATGGTGGAACACGGCGGGACCCTGCTGACGCTGAGCTACATGGGCTCCAATCGCGTCACTCCCAACTACAACGTCATGGGCGTGGCCAAGGCGGCGCTGGAAGCGGCGGTGCGGTATCTCGCCAACGATCTCGGCCCCGAAGGCGTCCGCGTCAACGCGATCAGCCCAGGCCCGATGAAAACGCTGGCCGGCAGCGCGATCGGCGGGGCGCGCAGGACGTTCAAGCACACCGAGGCCAACGCACCTTTGCGCAGCAACGCGACGCTCGAAGCGGTGGGCGGCACGGCGGTCTATCTGTGTTCCGAAGCCGGGGCCTGCACCACCGGAGAGATCATCCGCGTGGACGGCGGCTTCCACGTGCTGGGCATGCCGCAACACGACAATCTCTGAGTCCCTGGGTCGAGCAGGATTGATCCGACATTGAGCAAACCACCGTCACTATGGCGATGGGCCAATGAGCTTGTCGCGGTGCCCAAGGTGCTGGCCGCGCCTTTTCGCAAGGCGGAAGCCCCAGTCCCGTTTGGGCAGGGACGACCGATCCTCGTAATCCCTGGTATGCTATCGGGAGACCGGGCAACCGCATTCCTGAGGGCAACGTTGCAACAGGCCGGGTTCGATCCGTCTGGGTGGGAGGAACCGTTCAACGTCACGGTCAGTGCGGATACGGTTGCGAGGGTCGAGCAACGCCTCAGCGATATTGCCTCGCTTGCGGATCAAAAGGTTATCGTGCTCGGTTGGAGCCTCGGCGGGATGTATGCGCGCCTGCTTGCCCATCGTCGGCCAGAATGCGTGGCCATGGTCATCACCCTCGGATCACCATTCTCTGGCAATCGCCGAGCCAACCATGCGTGGCGAATGTACGAACGGTTGAATCATCACAAGGTCGACGCTCCTCCGTTCCCGGAGGATATCTCCGCGAAGCCGCCGGTTCGCACTCTAGCCTTCTGGTCTCCTCGCGATGGAATTGTCGCTGCGGAGTGTGCGCGTGGAGACATCGATGAATCCGACCGGCAAATTGAATTGCCATTTCGTCATTTCGAACTGGGGTGTTCCCGGCGTGCCATCAGCAGGCTGATGGACGAACTGCGCACCGAACTGGCTTGAAGATCATTCCACCGGCATCACCTGTCGCTGGTCGGGTTTGCGGAAGTGCTGGTCGAGCACGAGATCGAGCATTCCCAGCGCCATCATCAGCATCGGCGAGGCATTGAGCGTGGCGGAAGCCTCGGACTGGGCAGCCTGACGCCGCAGCCGGCGGGCGTCGGTGGCGCTCGAACCGGGGGGCAGGTGGGCGTGGACCTGCGCCAGCGCGGCCAGCCCCTGGTCCACCCGTCCGACCGCCTCGGCGAATGAAATGCGACCATTCGCCAGAGCCTTCAGAGTTTCGCAGCGATAGGCACGGCAGGTTTCCGGGCGCTTGTCATACACCTTGCACACCGCGCCATCGAGCTGGGGGCAGGGCAGGGCGAAGCCGGCCTTGCCGTCCTTTTCGAGCACGGCGAGCCCCGCCTCGCGCTTGTCGGCCACCTCACGGGATTCGAGCGGCCCGTAGTCGAACAGCGCGCCGTTGCAGCACAGGCCGCACTGGACACAGAGCGTTTCGGGTGCTGGTTCGCCGGTCACACTGACCGCATAGCATCAATCGAAGTCGTATGCGCGCTCGCCGTGCGCCGCGATGTCGAGCCCCTCGGTCTCGTCGTCGTCGCTCACCCGCATCGGGAAGACGAGGCTCACCATCAGCGCGATGATCGCGCTGCCCACTGCGCTCCATACCGCGACCACGCCGATCCCGATCGCCTGCGCGCCGAGCTGGCTGGCCATGGTCGCACCGCCGAAATAACCGGTTCCGCCGAGTGCGGGCGCGAGGAACACCGCGAGCAGCAGCGTTCCCACCATGCCGCCGACACCGTGCACCGCGAACACATCGAGCGAATCGTCGATCTTCCAGCGCTGCTTCACCAGCTGGATCGCGCCGTAGCAGACCAGCGAACCGAGCACGCCGAACACGATCGCGGCGCCGGGCGATACGAACACCGCCGCCGGCGTGATCGTCGCCAGCCCGGCAATGGCACCGGTCGCCCAGCCTACGCTGGTGGGCTTGCCCACCATGATCCGCTCGGTCAGCAGCCAGGTCAGCGCTGCGGCGCTGGCAGCGATGTGGGTCGACAGGATCGCCGAGGCGGCATTGTCGTTCGCGCCGAGCGCCGATCCGCCGTTGAACCCGAACCACCCGGTCCACAGCAGCGCCGCACCGACCATCGTCAATGACGGAGCGTGGGGGAGCATCGGCTTGTCGGGAAAGCCCTTGCGCGGACCCAGCAGCAGCACCGCCACGATGACAGACACCCCGGCGGTGGTATGGACCACCAGCCCGCCGGCGAAGTCCAGCGTCCCGAACGTGCTGGCGAGCCAGCCGCCGCCCCACAGCCAGTGCGCCACGGGGGCATAGACGATCAGCGACCACAGGCCCGCGAAACCGAGCACCCAGGCGAACCGCGCGCGCTCGACCCAGGCGCCGACCATCAGCGCGGGGGCGATCACGGCAAAGGTCATCTGGAACAGGGCGAACGCGCTTTCGGGCACCGCAGTGCCGGGGCGGATCGTGCCGAGATCGGCCAGCATCAGCGCATTGCCGCCGCCGATCCAGCCATCGCTGACCTGTCCGAAGGCGAGGGTGTAGCCGAGGATGATCCACAGCAAGGAGGCCAGCGCGGCGATGCTGGCGCATTGCAGCACGACCGACAGCATGTTCTTCGCCCGCACGAGTCCGCCATAGAACAGCGCGAGACCGGGCAGAGTCATCATCAGCACCAGCGCCGATGAGGCGATGATCCAGGCGGTGTCGCCGGTGTCGCTGGTAGTCAATGCAGGGACCTGCGCAATCGCAGGGGCCGCCATCAAAGAGCAGGCGACCGCAGCCGGAACCGATATCGCACCGAAAAGTCTCACGCAGCGCTCCCCATCAAGGCGGTGCGCGGGTGTAAGACCAAGCCCCGAACGGCGGCAAGCGTGGGGGTGCCGCTTGTCCCCTAAATCAGTGCGGTCAGCACCTGGTCGGGCGGGCGGTGGCCATCGGCCCAGAACCGGATATTGGCGATCACCTTTTCCCCCGATGCCTCGCGCCCTTCGACCGTGGCGCTGCCGATATGCGGCAGGGTCATGACGTTGGGGTGCAGGATCAGGCGGCGATCGACGTTGGGTTCGTCGGGATAGACATCGAGCCCCGCACCCGCGAGCCGCCCCTCTTCGAGCGCCGCGATCAGCGCCTCCTGATCGATCAACTCGCCGCGCGCGGTGTTGATGATGCTGGCTTCGGGTTTCATCAGCGCGATCCGCCGGGCATCCATCATCCCGCGCGTTTCGTCGGTCAGCGGGCAATGCAGCGTCAGGATATCGGCCTCGGCCACCAGATCGTCGAGATCGGGCACGAAGCGCGCCTCGAACATACGCTCGACAGATTCGGGCAGGCGCTTGCGGTTGTAGTAGGCGGTCTTGAGCCCGAAGGCCCGCGCGCGGTGCGCGACCGCCTGCCCGATCCGGCCCATGCCCACGATCCCCAGCACCTTGCCGCCGATCTTGCGTCCGAGCAGGCCCGACGGCGCCCAGCCGGTCCATTTGCCGCTGCGAACCAGCCCAGTGCCTTCGCGGATACGGCGCGGAACCCCGATGATGCCGGCCATCGCGAGGTCAGCCGTGTCGTCGGTGAACACGCCGGGCGTGTTGGTGACGATGATCTTGCGTTTCGCCGCCGCCTCGAGATCGATATGCTCCGTGCCCGCGCCGAAATTGGCGATCAGCCTGAGCCGTTCGCCCGCCGCTTCGATCATCCCCGCATCTATCCGGTCGGTCACGGTCGGGACCAGCACGTCGCAATCCCGCATCGCCGCGATCAGCTCGTCGCGGCTCATCGGCCGATCGTCCTCGTTGAGCACCGCGTCGTACAGCTCGCTCATCCGCGCTTCGACCGAGGGCATCAGGTGACGCGTCAACACCACCCTGGGTTTGCCGGAAGGAAACTGCGGTGCTGCATCGGTCGGGGCCATGATGGGCGCGCTAATGGGTCTTGGGCCGCTCGGTCAAGGGCCGCTGCGTTCGGTTTGTGCCCGCGACCGTTCAAGGCGGCTTGATGCGTGCCCTCGGGCATGGTTATTGCGCTGTCGATGAACGCTCTTCGCCTGATCGCCGTTTCCGCCCTTGGCCTGCTGCTGGCAGCCGTAATCGTGCTCGATCCGGCGCGCGCGCAGGATCGCGAGGTGCCCTATTGGGCGTCGATCCGGTTCGACAAGGTCAACATGCGCGTCGGCCCGAGCAAGGAATACAAGATCGACTGGGTCTACAAGCGCAAGGGCTTGCCGGTGAAGGTGGTCCGTCTGCGCGAAGGCTGGCGGCTGATCCAGGATCCCGATGGCGCGCAAGGCTGGGTCGCGAGCAGCCAGTTGTCGCCCGACCGCTCGGCTCTGATCACCGGCGATGGGCTCGCCGACATGCGTGCTTCAGCCGATGCAACATCCGCCCTGCAATGGCGCGCCGAGCCGGGCGTTGTCGGCAAGCTGCTTCGCTGCGATGGCAACTGGTGCGAGATAGACGTTGCGGGCAGAAGCGGATGGGTCCTGCGTGACCGGCTCTGGGGCGACGAAGACCTCTAACGTGAAAGGGCGACCCAAGGCCGCCCTTTCTCTCACTTCTACTATCAACCCATCTAGATCGCGGGTGGTGCCGGTCGAACCGTCACCGGATCGCCTTCATCGGGTGTCGCTGTGAATGAGCCATCTTCCGCCGGTTCGCTTTCGGTAAAGCACATTGCGGTCGCGCCTTCATTCGTCGGCGTGAAGCAGGTCTTGCCATCGGCAACAGCCCAGTTACCTTCGGCAATAAGCGTTCCGTCGGAAGCGGTGTCGGAATAAGTTCCGTCCGCGTTTATCACTGTGGTCGTTTCCGAGCCATCTGCAGCTGTTGCGATATAGGTACCCGCAGGAGACCCGTTCGCAACTGTGGCCACAGCCGGTTCTTCGACCACCGTCTCCTCGGCAACTGGTTCTTCGGGAGCACTCGGCTGACAAGCCACCAGAATGCCAGTGCAAGCCAATGTAGCGAACTTCTTCATCGTCAATTCCCCATTTTCCGATGCGTCCCTGCGCGTCAGTTATCACGCCGGAGCCGAAATGACGAGGAGATTGGAACGCGTCAGACCAGCTCGACGGCGATTGCGGTCGCTTCCCCGCCGCCGATGCACAGGCTCGCCACGCCGCGCTTCTTGCCCTGTGATTTCAGCGCATTGAGCAGCGTCACCACGATCCGTGTGCCGCTCGCACCAATCGGGTGGCCGAGCGCGGTCGCACCGCCGTTGACGTTGATCCTGTCATGCGGAATTCCGATGTCGCGCATGGCGAACATCGCGACGCAGGCAAACGCTTCGTTGACTTCCCACAGGTCCACATCGTCGATCGACCAACCTGCGTGCTTGAGCACCTTTTCGATCGCGCCGACCGGCGCGACGGTGAAATCCTTGGGTTCGCGGGCGTGCGCAGCCATCGCGACCACCTTCGCAACCGGCGTGGCGCCCTTTTCCCGGGCGGTGCTTTCGCGGGTCAGCACAACCGCAGCCGCGCCGTCCGAAATCGAGCTCGAGGTTGCCGCCGTGATCGTGCCGTCCTTGGCAAAAGCCGGGCGCAGCTGCGGGATCTTGTCGGGCATGCCCTTGCCCGGTTGCTCGTCGACCTCGACCGTAACCTCTCCCTTGCGGGTCGCGAAGGTGACGGGGACGACCTCACCGGCAAAGGCACCGCTTTCGATCGCGGCGTTGGCGCGGCGCAGCGACTCGATCGAATACGCGTCCTGCTCCTCGCGCGTCAGCTGGTATTCGTTGGCGGTGTCCTGCGCGAACGTGCCCATCGCGCGGCCTTCCTCGTAGGCGTCCTCCAGCCCGTCAAGGAACATGTGATCGTAGGCCGTGTCGTGGCCGAGCCGCGCGCCCGAACGGTGCTTCTTGAGCAGGTAGGGCGCATTGGTCATGCTCTCCATCCCGCCGGCAACCACCGCGTCGACGGTCCCGCTGGCCAGCGCTTCGGCACCCATGATGATCGTCTGCATCCCGCTGCCGCAGACCTTGTTCACGGTGGTGGCCTGCACCGATTTGGGCAGGCCGGCCTTCACCATCGCCTGCCGTGCCGGGGCCTGACCCAGCCCGGCAGGAAGCACGCAGCCCATATAGGCGCGGTCGAAGTCTTCGCCCGAAAGGCCCGACCGCTCGACCGCCGCCTTGACCGCGGTCGCGCCCAGATCGGTGGCGGAAACATCCGACAGCGCGCCTTGCATCCCGCCCATCGGGGTGCGTGCATAGGAGAGGATCACGATCGGATCTGCGGCGGAGAACTGGGCCATAGCGGTTTCCTTGGGGTTGTGGAGAAGCGGTCGACTTCATCTAATGCTGCGCTGCGGCAATGGCAATCGCGGTCTGGACGCAACGGCTGCGAGCTTGTCACGACGGGCCGATTGCGCGAGAAGCATCGCAAATCGAAACGGGTTACATCTGGGAGAGAACCATGGCCGACGACCGTCGCGAAGAGCTCGAAGCAATCCTGAAACGCCAGCGTGCGGCGTTCACCGCGTCGCGGCCGGAATCGATGAACATGCGCAAGGACCGCATCAAACGCGCCATGGCGCTGCTGCGTGAGCATGGCGAGAACCTGTGCAGGGCGATGAGCGCGGATTTCGGCAATCGCGCGGTGGAGCAATCGATGCTCACCGATATTGCCGGGACGGTCGGCGCGGGAAAGCACGCGCTCAAGCACATGGACAAGTGGGCCAAACCGGACAAGCGGCCGGTGCAGTTTCCGCTTGGCCTGCTCGGCGCGAAAGCCGAGGTGCGGTATGAGCCCAAGGGCGTGATCGGTATCCTCAGCCCGTGGAACTTCCCCGTCAATCTGGCCTTCGCCCCGTTGATGCAGGTGCTGGCGGCAGGCAACCGCGCGATGATCAAGCCGAGCGAATTCACCGAGCGCACCAGCTTGCTGATGGCGGAGCTGGTGGAGGAATATTTCACCGCCGACGAAGTCGCAGTCATTACCGGCGGGCCAGAGGTCGCCGCTGCCTTTTCCGAGCTGCCATTCGATCACCTGGTGTTCACCGGATCGACCCCGACCGGGCGCAAGGTGATGGAGGCGGCGTCGAAGAACCTCGTGCCGGTCACGCTTGAACTGGGTGGCAAGTCGCCGGTGATCATGGGGCGTAGCGCCGACTTCGCCAAGGCGGGCGAGCGGATTGCGCTGGGCAAGATGATGAATGCCGGGCAGATCTGCCTCGCGCCCGATTACATGTACGTGCCCGAAGACAAGCAGGACGAAGCGGTCGCGGGCGTCGCAACCGGTGTGAAAAACATGTATCCCACTCTGCTCGAGAACGACGATTATGCCTCGATCGTGTCCGATCGCCACTTCGAACGGCTGCAGGGGCTGGTCGAGGATGCACGCGACAAGGGTGCCGAGGTGATCGAGGTCAATCCCGGCGAAGAAGATTTCTCCAACGCGAACCAACGCAAGATGCCGCTCAAGATCCTCAAGAACGTCAATGACGGGATGAAGGTGATGCAGGAGGAGATCTTCGGCCCGGTCCTGCCGGTGATGACGTACAAGGCGGTCGACCAGGCGGTCGACTACGTCAACGAGCACGACCGCCCGCTCGGCCTGTATTATTTCGGCGACGACCGGGAAGAGCAGGAACGGGTGCTGTCGCGCACGATTTCTGGCGGGGTCACGACCAACGACGTGATTTTCCACGTCTCGATGGAGGATCTGCCGTTCGGCGGGGTCGGCCCGTCGGGCATGGGCAGCTACCACGCGATCGAGGGCTTCAAGGAATTTAGCCACGCCCGCGCGGTCTATCACCAGCCCAAGATCGACATTGCGAAGCTCGGCGGGTTCAAGCCGCCTTATGGCAAGGCGACCGAAAAGGCTGCGGCCGGCATGATGAAATAGCACCGGGCGGAGCGGCGGCTCCGTTCGATTTGACGCAACAGCGATACGCAGTTTTGCCCGATTCGCGGTCTTGCGCGGGTCGGGCGAGGGGCCTAGTGGCGTGCTACTGGGATAAGCCAAGTGGAAATCGCCGTGATCGACCTCAGCCAGTATCTCCCGATACTGCTTTTCATTTTTATCGCACTGGGCCTGTCGGTGCTGTTCGTGTTCCTGCCGATGGGCGTGTCGCGCCTCACCGGGGTGCACAATCCGGATGCCGAGAAGCTGTCCGAATACGAGTGCGGCTTTCCCGCGTTCGAGGATGCACGCAGCCAGTTCGACGTGCGGTTCTATCTGGTCGCGATCAGCTTCATCATCTTCGATCTCGAAGCCGCGTTCCTGTTCCCCTGGGCGGTGAGCCTGGGCGAGACGCAATGGGTCGGATGGATCGGGATGATGACCTTCCTGTTCATCCTCGCGATCGGTCTGACCTACGAATGGAAGAAGGGAGCTCTGGACTGGGAATGAGCACTTCTTCGAACAGCACGATCATCACACCGCCGACCGCGCCGATCAGCGCGACCGAGGCGGCTGCAACCATGCCCACGGCCAGGGGCGGCGAAGTGAAGCAGCCCGATGCGGACTACTTCAACGCGCTCCAGACCGAGGTCAACGACAAGGGCTTCCTGCTCACCTCGACCGAGGACGTGTTCCAGTGGGCGCGCACCGGCTCGCTTTGGTGGATGACCTTCGGCCTGGCCTGCTGCGCGGTCGAGATGATCCACGTCAACATGCCGCGCTACGACATGGAGCGTTTCGGCGCCGCCCCGCGCGCGTCCCCGCGTCAGTCCGACCTGATGATCGTCGCCGGCACGCTGTGCAACAAGATGGCCCCGGCGCTGCGCAAGGTTTACGACCAGATGTCGGACCCGAAATACGTCATTTCCATGGGTAGCTGCGCCAATGGTGGCGGCTATTACCATTACAGCTATTCCGTGGTGCGCGGGTGCGACCGGATCGTGCCGGTCGACATCTACGTGCCCGGATGCCCTCCCACCGCCGAGGCGCTGCTCTACGGCGTGATGCAGCTGCAGCGGAAAATCCGCCGCGCCGGCACGATCGAGCGTTGAGGTCCGGACGATGGCCGTACTCCACTCCGCCCCCAAATTCGCCTCGAACGACGGCGTGATCGACGCGCTATCGGAAAGCATCAGCGTGTGGCTCGAGCGCGCGGAAGAGCAGCACGGCGAGATCATTCTCACCGTCAGGCGCGAGGCGATCGCGGACGTGCTGCAAATCCTGCGCGATGAGCACAAGTACCAGCAGCTGATGGAAATCGCCGGGGCCGACTATCCCGACCGCCCGGAGCGGTTCGAATGCGTCTACATGCTGCTCTCGCTCACCAAAAACCACCGCGTCATGGTGAAATGCTCGACCGACGAGACCACGCCGGTACCGACCCTCACGACGCTGTGGCCCAACGCGGGCTGGCTCGAACGCGAGGTGTTCGACATGTACGGCGTCACCTTTGCGGGCAACAAGGATCTGCGGCGCATCCTCACCGATTACGGTTTCGAAGGGCATCCCTTCCGCAAGGACTTCCCGATGACGGGCTACACAGAGCTGCGCTATTCCGAAGAGGAAAAGCGGGTGGTGTACGAACCGGTCGAACTTGCGCAGGACATGCGCACGTTCGATTTCCTCTCGCCGTGGGAAGGGTCCGACTACGTCCTGCCCGGCGATGAAAAGGCCGAAGGGGCGCCCCAGGTCGACAAGCCCAAGGTCACCGAAACGCCCGCCGATACCGGCGCGGGTGCCAAGGCCGAGGAAAATGCTGCGGAAGGCACCCGGGCGGTTCCGCCCGACATGGTCGAAATCGACATAGAAGATGACAAGGAGGGCGAATGATGCGCCTGACCCGGCTTGCAATGCTCGCGGCGCTGCCGCTGGCCGCGATCGCCTGCTCCGATGAGCCCGAGGCGACCGAAGAGAGTGGAGCTGAGGCCGAGACTGCGGTGAGCAAACCCAGCGCGCCGCCGCCCGCCTCGGTCGAATGGGGCGATGACGAAGGTTTCGCGGACGATCAATTGCCCGACGAGGAGTACGAGGACCTCGCCGAACAGGAAATGCCGATCGCGGGCGACGAGGAATTCGGCGGAAGCGAAGACGGCGGGCCGGCGGAAGACCAATGAGTATCGAGATCGAGGAGTCGCCGACCACCGAAGGCGACGTCATCACCAACTACACGATCAATTTCGGCCCGCAGCATCCCGCGGCGCACGGCGTGCTGCGGATGATCATGGAGCTCGACGGCGAAGTGATCGAGCGGATCGACCCGCATGTCGGCCTGCTCCATCGCGGCACCGAGAAACTGATCGAACACAAGACCTACCTGCAGGCGCTGCCGTATTTCGACCGGCTCGATTACTGCTCGCCGCTGTGCATGGAGCACTCCTACGTGCTCGCGATCGAGAAGTTGCTGAACCTCGAGGTGCCGATCCGCGCGCAGTATCTGCGGGTGCTGTTCGCCGAGCTGACCCGCATCTGCAACCACATGCTCAACATGGGCGCGCACGTGCTCGATGTCGGCGCGTTCACCCCGAACCTGTGGATCATGGACCTGCGCGAAGACTGCATGAACTTCTTCGAGCGGGCGAGCGGCGCGCGGATGCACTCGGCGTGGTTCCGCCCCGGCGGCGTGCATCAGGACGTGCCGGAAAAGCTGCTGGTCGATATCGGCGACTGGCTCGACAACCGCTTCTTCCAGCTGTTCGACGACGCGATGAGCCTCGTGATCGACAACCGCATCTTCAAGCAGCGCAATGTCGATATTGCCGTGGTCAGCCGTGACGACGCGATCGCCTGGGGCTTCAGCGGCCCGATGATCCGCGCGGCGGGCATTCCGTGGGATCTGCGAAAGTCGCAGCCTTACGATGTCTATGACCGAATGGAGTTCGACATTCCGGTCGGCACCAACTCCGATTGCTACGACCGCTTTATGGTCCGCGTGGCCGAGGTTCGCGAGAGCGCGAAGATCATCAAGCAGTGCATCCGCGACATGCCCCAGGGTCCGGTTGCCAGCACCGACGGGAAGGTCTCCCCGCCCAAGCGCGGCGAGATGAAGCAGTCGATGGAAAGCCTGATCCACCACTTCAAGCTTTACACCGAAGGCTTCCACGTGCCCGCGGGCGAAGTCTACGTCGCGACCGAGAGCCCCAAGGGCGAATTCGGCGTCTATCTCGTCAGCGACGGCAGCAACAAGCCGTATCGCTGCAAGATCCGCCCGACTGCGTTCAGTCACCTGCAAGCGATGGATTTCATGAGCAAGGGCCACATGCTCCCCGACGCGACCGCCATTCTCGGCGCGATCGATGTTGTGTTTGGGGAGTGCGACCGGTGAGGAATGCTGTGATCATTCCAGGGGCGTTGCTTGCTGCGCTCGTTTCCGCACCGGCGGTTTACGCCGAAGAGCAAGCGGACGTATCTTCTTGGCCGCTTTACGAGGGGGTGAATGCTTTTGTGTCCTCCCTCGAGAAAAGCAATCGTGACTCCGCTTCGGACCTGGTTGTACCGATGAAGAATGGTCCGCGAGGCACCCTGAAGATTCCGGAGCCGGAAACCGTTCTGTCGACACTTCTTGGCTGCGAGTCCTACGGCAAGAAGTATTCTCGGGGCGATTTCCCGGGCGTCATTACACGCTGGCAGTGCGGAAAGGAACACTACTCCCTTTGGCTTCGACCTTCCTATGACGGTCAGCCCGGCAAAGTGCAGCTCACGCAGTTCGGCCCATATTCGAACGCGCAACTTCACGGTCGCGATAACGCCAATGGGGAGAATACGGATGGCTGACCGCACACCCGCACCCGATACGCCCGAGCTGCGCGCACGCTGGGGTTCCTTCGCATGGACCAAAGCGAACAAGGCGCAGGCGGACTATCACATCGCCAAGTACCCTGAAGGCCGCCAGAAATCGGCGGTGATGCCGCTGCTCGACCTGGCGCAGCGTCAGGTCGGCGAAGAGACCGATACGCAGGGCTGGCTGCCGCTGCCGGTGATCGAATATGTCGCCGCTTATCTCGACATGCCGGTGATCCGCGTGCTTGAGGTCGCGACGTTCTATTTCATGTACAACTTGAAGCCGGTCGGGAAATTTCACGTGCAGGTCTGCGGCACGACGCCGTGCATGCTGCGCGGCTCCGATGACATCATCAGCGCCTGCAAAGCGCGCGGGATGAAGAAGGGCGAGGTGTCCGAAGACGGCCTCTGGACCCTCACCGAAGTCGAATGCATGGGCAATTGCGCGACCGCGCCGATGGTCCAGATCAACGACGACAATTACGAGGACCTGACGCCGGAACGGCTCGACGCGGTGCTCGACGCGCTAGCGAAGGGCGAGCAGCCCAAGGCGGGCACGCAGGAGCCGGGGCGGCACACGTCCGAGCCCAAGGACGGCCCGACCACGCTCAAGGAAATGGTCGACGCCAACCACGATTACCGGGGCGAGTGGTAGTCCCTTATGGAAATCCTCTCGCTCCTCCTCGCGCTCGGCCTCGCCTTCATCGCCTACAAGGTGTTGATGGGCGTGATCCGTATTGGAGTGATCATCGCGATCATCGCCGTGCTGGGCTACCTCTATTCGAGCGGAGCGCTCGCAGGGGGCGGCGCGTGAACGGCGGCACCATAGCTTTGATGATCGCCGGACTGGTCGGCTTTGCCGGCGGCGCGATGATCGCCGCCACCGGCAGCCGCGAAGTCGGAATCGCGATGATGGTGATCGGACTGGTCATGCAGGTGCTGACACTGCGCCAGCTCAAGGCCGCGAAGAAAAAGGAAAGCAGCGATGCTCGCGGATAAGGACCGCATCTTCACCAATGTCTACGGCTTCCAGGACTGGGGCCTGAAGGCAGCGCAGGCACGCGGCGATTGGGACGATACCAAGGCGCTGATCGCGCGTGGGCAGGATTCGATCATCGACGAGATGAAGGCATCGGGCCTGCGCGGGCGGGGTGGGGCAGGCTTCCCCACCGGTCTCAAATGGTCGTTCATGCCCAAGGAAAGCAGGGATGGTCGCCCGAGCTTCCTCGTCATCAATGCCGACGAATCCGAGCCCGGATCGTGCAAGGACCGCGAGATCATCCGCCACGATCCGCACAAGCTGATCGAAGGCGCATTGGTCGCCGGTTTCGCGATGCGCGCGCGTGCGGCCTACATCTACATTCGCGGCGAATATATCCGCGAGGCCGAGACGCTTCAGGCGGCGATCGACGAGGCCTACGATGCCGGTCTGATCGGCAAGAATGCCAGCGGTTCGGGCTACGATTTCGACGTGTTCATGCACCGCGGTGCGGGTGCCTATATCTGCGGCGAAGAGACCGCGATGATCGAAAGCCTCGAAGGCAAGAAGGGCCAGCCGCGTCTCAAGCCGCCATTCCCGGCGGGCGCGGGTCTCTATGGCTGCCCGACCACGGTCAACAACGTGGAATCGATCGCGGTGGTCCCCACGATCCTGCGGCGCGGCGGTAGCTGGTTCGCCAGCTTCGGGCGCGAGAACAACGCCGGGACAAAGCTGTTCCAGATCAGCGGCCATGTCGAACAGCCCTGCGTGGTCGAGGAAGCGATGAGCATCCCTTTCCGCGAGCTGATCGAGAAGCATTGCGGCGGCATTCGCGGCGGGTGGGACAATCTGTTGGCAGTAATCCCCGGCGGTTCCTCGGTCCCGCTGGTCCCGGCCGAGCAGATCATGGATGCGCCGATGGATTTCGACGGGCTGAAAGAGCTCGGCTCGGGCCTCGGCACGGCAGCGGTGATCGTGATGGACAAGTCCACCGATATCGTCCGCGCGATTAGCCGCATCAGCTATTTCTACAAGCACGAATCCTGCGGCCAGTGCACGCCCTGCCGCGAAGGCACCGGGTGGATGTGGCGCGTGATGGAGCGCTTGCGTACTGGTGATGCCGCGATCGAGGAAATCGACATGCTGCACGAGGTAACCAAGCAGGTCGAAGGCCACACGATCTGCGCACTCGGCGACGCGGCGGCATGGCCGATCCAGGGTCTGATCCGCCACTTCCGTCCCGAGTTGGAAAAGCGCATCCACGAGCACAACGCCCAATTCGCGGAGGCGGCGGAGTGATGCGCGGCGCTACTTTTCATCGTCATTGCGAGGAGCGAAGCGACGCGGCAATCCAGAGCCGCCGCGCGATACGCTCTGGATTGCTTCGCTACGCTCGCAATGACGAGAGAATGATGGAGGCTGCGGAATGAGAACGCTGCCCGCCTTTGTAATTCTAGCCAGTATGGTTTCTGTTCCAGCGTCGGCTTGCATATCCGCAACCCCAACGGTCGAGGCTTGGGGGCGCTGCGCTTATCAGGTTGCGTACAAGACCTCCGATCATCGGTTCATGCTCAGCATGGCGGATGCAGTCAAAAGGGGAAAGAAGCTCAAACCGGCGTCGATGCCGCGTTGGCGCGAGATCGAAAGCCGGATTGTTGCACGTTGCGGTGCCTACGAGGACGTGGCCAAAGTCGACAGCAAGATTTTCGCAGACGAGACGCAGATGTTCGTTCCAAAAGACCAATTTGAAGCGATTAGAAATACCTACGAGATCGACAGGTTGGTGAAAGCAGATGCCTAAAGTCACCGTAGACGGCGAAGAGATCGAGGTCCCGGCAGGCGCGACTGTGCTGCAGGCGTGCGAGCTTGCGGGCAAGGAAATCCCGCGCTTCTGCTATCATGAACGGCTGAGCATTGCAGGCAATTGCCGCATGTGCCTGGTCGAAGTGAAGCCCGGCCCGCCCAAGCCGCAGGCCTCCTGCGCGCTGCCCGCCGCCGATAACCAGGAAATCCGCACCGACACGCCGATGGTCAAGAAGGCGCGCGAGGGGGTGATGGAGTTCCTGCTCATCAACCACCCGCTCGACTGCCCGATCTGCGACCAGGGCGGCGAATGCGACCTGCAGGACCAGGCGGTGGCCTATGGGCGCGGCGGTTCGCGTTACGAGCGCGAGAACAAGCGCGCGGTGACCGAGAAGTATATGGGCCCGCTGATCAAGACGATCATGACCCGCTGCATCCACTGCACCCGCTGCGTCCGCTTCTCCGAGGAGATCGCGGGCGTGGACGAGATCGGCGCGCTCTATCGCGGCGAGGACATGCAGATCACGACCTATCTGGAGCAGGCGGCGTCGCATGAACTCAGCGCCAACGTGATCGACCTGTGCCCGGTCGGCGCTTTGACGTCACGCCCCTACGCCTTCGAGGCGCGCCCGTGGGAGCTGAAGCGCACGCTCAGCATCGATGTGTCGGACGCGGTTGGCGCCAATATCTCGCTGCATTCCAAGGGCCGCGAAGTCATGCGCGCACTCCCGCGCATCAATGACGACGTCAACGAGGAATGGCTCAGCGACAAGGGTCGCTACCAGGTCGACGGCCTGACCAAGCGGCGGCTCGACAAGGTGTTCGTGCGCAAGGGCGGGAAGCTGCAGGCATCGAACTGGAACGAAGCCTTTGACGCCATTTCGTCGCATCTTGGCTCCAAGAAATCGTCCATCGCGGCTGTCGCAGGCGACATGCTCGATTGCGAGACGATGTTTGCCGCCAAGACCCTGCTGAAGGCATGCGGCAGCGACCTCGTCGAAGCGCGGCAGACCGGCATGACTTACGACGTGTCGAACCTCGCGGCGGTGAACTTCAACTCGACGCTGGCGGGGATCGAGACCGCCGATTGCATTCTGATCGTCGGCAGCCACGTTCGCTGGGAAGCCGCGCTCGTCAATGCGCGCCTGCGCAAGGCGGCGAAGAACGGCGCGAAGGTCTATGTGATCGGCCCGGCATGGGAGACGACCTACCCGGCGACCTTCCTCGGCGAAGACCTCAAGGTTTTGAACCGCGTGCCCAAGGACTTCGGCGACGCGATGAAGGCGGCCGAGCGTCCGGCGGTGATCCTTGGCGGCGCGGCCTTGGCGCAGGGCGCGCTCGGCGCGGCGCTCAAGCTGGTCGACAAGTTCGGCCTCGTGAAGGATGGGTGGAACGGCTTCAACGTGCTGCACATGAGCGCGGCGCGGATGGGCTCGCTGATGCTCGATTTCACTGTCGAAGGCGGCATGGCCGACCTCGCAGCGGCTAGCCCAAGGTGCTGCTCAGCCTCGGCGCGGACGAGATGGATTACGAACCCTTCGCCGACAGCCTCAAGGTCTATATCGGCCACCACGGCGACACAGGCGCCCATGCGGCGGACGTGATCCTGCCGGCGGCGAGCTATGCCGAGAAGGACGGGACCTACGTCAACACCGAAGGCCGGGTGCAGTTTGCGGAGAAAGCGGTGTTCGCACCGGGTGACGCGCGCGAAGACTGGACGATCCTACGCGCGCTGGCCGATGCGCTGGGCGTGAGCGTCGGGTTCGACAGCTTTGGCGAGTTGCAGAGCAAGATGATCGTAGAAGTCCCTGCGCTGGGTGAGGAAGGCCTGGCAGATTACGGAGCGCTGCCCAAGGCGGACAGCGGCGCAAAGTTCGAAGGCGCGATCAGCGCCTACCCGATCGCCGATTTCTACCTCACCAACCCGATCGCCCGTGCGAGCGCGGTGATGCAGCAATGCTCGGCCGAGCTGCTGCACGCCGACGAGATCAAGGAGGCGGCGGAGTGATTTCGATGCCCTGCACAATTTCCTGCGAACGCAGGAATCCAGCTTCCAACCTCGCAGCTAGGCTCCTGCTTTCGCAGGAGCTCACAAAGGGGAATTGCGAGTGACCGAATTCTTCCAATCCTTCGGCATGCCCTACGAATGGGCTTGGACCGTCGCGACGCTGACCGGGATTATCGTGATCTCGCTGCTGGTCATGTTCGCCGTCGCGATGGTGATCTATGTCGACCGCAAGGTGCTGGGCGCGATCATGTTGCGGCGCGGGCCGAACGTGGTCGGGCCGTTCGGGCTGCTCCAGTCGTTTGCGGACGGGCTCAAGGTGTTCCTGCAGGAAACCATCATCCCGAGCGCAGCGAACAAGGGCATCTTCCTGCTCGCGCCGATCATCACTTTCACCGTCGCGCTCGCCGCTTGGGCGGTGATCCCGTTCGATGCAGGCATGGTGCTGGCCGACATCAATGTCGGGCTGCTCTACATCCTCGCGATCTCCTCGCTCGGCGTTTACGGCGTGGTGATGAGCGGGTGGGCGTCGAACTCGAAATATCCGTTCTTCTCCGCCATGCGCGCCGCCGCGCAGATGATCTCCTACGAGGTCTCGATCGGCTTTGTGCTGGTTTGCGTCGTGCTGTTTGTCGGCTCGTTCAACATGAGCGAGATCGTGATGAGCCAGAAGGGCTTCGGCCTCGGCATCGTCAACGCGCATTTCGTGCACCCGCTGTTGTTCCCGATGTTCGTGGTGTTCTTCATCAGCGCGCTGGCCGAAACCGCGCGCGCGCCGTTCGACCTGACCGAGGCCGAATCCGAGCTCGTCGCCGGGTACCAGACCGAATATTCGAGCATGGCCTTCGCGCTGTTCTGGCTCGGCGAATACGCCAATATCCTGCTGATGTGCTCGCTGTGCACGCTGCTGTTCATGGGCGGATGGCTGCCCCCGATCGAGTGGGCGCCGCTGTATTATGTGCCTGGGATCGTGTGGTTCCTGCTCAAGACGTTTTTCTTCTTCTTCCTGTTCAGCTGGATATGGGCGACCGTCCCGCGGTACCGCTATGACCAGCTGATGCGGTTGGGCTGGAAAGTGTTCCTGCCGATGAGCCTTCTCTTCGTTGCGCTGATCAGCGGCTACCTGATGGCTACGGGGCATTTCGGATGATTGGCATCTCAATTCTCGCCTCGGCTGCCATTCTTTTGCAATGTAGCGGAACAGAGACATCGGGCGCTTTGCAGGATGAGCGTGAAGTCTCTTTTGCTCTTAGCGCAAAAGATCAGAAGTTCGCGGGAAAGGGCGGTCCTTTTGCAGGAACGATAGGGCAAAGGAGCCACCAACAGTCAAACGGGAACATGCTGGTCTTGGCTGACTATGCAGATATGCCCACTGCTCAACTTCAGCTCACTTTGGACTCTGATTGGTCGAAGGTCACTTGGATGCTGATCGACTATCGAGGAAGGAACGGCGAAGGTGTTGTTGCATCTCAAGGGCATGCCACTTGTGTGAATTCGAATAACGGGAAGGCCGATCAGGCATGACCACCGCAACCCAGCTCCTCAAATCGTTCACCCTGTGGGAATTCCTCAAGGCGCACGCCAAGACCTTGAAGTATTTCTTCAAGCCCAAGGTGACGATCAACTACCCGTTCGAGAAGAACGCTCTGAGCCCGCGCTTTCGCGGGGAGCATGCGCTGCGTCGCTATCCCAATGGCGAAGAGCGCTGCATCGCCTGCAAGCTGTGCGAAGCCGTCTGCCCCGCGCAGGCGATCACGATCGAGAGCGAACCGCGCGAAGACGGCAGCCGCCGCACCACGCGTTACGACATCGACATGACGAAGTGCATCTATTGCGGCTTCTGCCAGGAGGCCTGCCCGGTCGATGCGATCGTCGAGGGACCGAACTTCGAATACGCCACCGAAACCCGCGAGGAGCTGCTCTATGACAAGGCCAAACTGCTCGCGAATGGTGACAAATGGGAACGGGCCATCGCGGCCAATCTTGAAGCCGATGCGCCCTATCGCTAGGGGCGTGCGCAAGACGCAACAGGGGTACTCACGAGTCTTTCATCGTCATCCCGGCGCAGGCCGGGATCCAGCTAACCAGGGATCACATTGCCGCTTTCTGGACCCCGGCCTTCGCCGGGGTGACGGGACCGGCCAAGACACACCATGATACAGGCCATCGCCTTCTACCTTTTTGCAGGCCTCGTGATCGCCAGCGCGGTCATGGTCATCATGTCGCGCAACCCAGTGCACTCGGTGCTGTGGCTGATCCTGGCCTTCTTCAACGCGGCCGGGCTGATGGTGCTGGTTGGCGCAGAGTTCATCGCGATGCTGCTGGTGATCGTCTATGTCGGCGCGGTCGCGGTGCTGTTCCTGTTCGTGGTGATGATGCTCGATATCGACTTCGCCGCGATGCGCGCGGGGTTCGTGAAGAACTTTCCGTTGGGACTGGCTGTCGCAGCGATCCTGCTCGCCGAGCTGATGCTCGGTATCGGAGCTTACAGCGCGGGCGGACTGGAGCTGGGCTCCGCCGACAGCGTGGCGGTGCAAGGTCCGGGTGAAAGCAATATCGAGGCCATCGGGCGGTTGCTCTACGGCCCCTACATCTTCCTGTTCGAAGTCGCCGGGATCATCCTGCTGGTGGCGATGATCGGCGCGATCGTGCTGACCCACCGCGAACCCAAGCAGGGTGCCCGCGCGCGGCAGGATATCGGCAAGCAGATCAGCCGCCGCCCCGAAGATGCCACCGTCATGAAGAAGCCGGAAATCGGGCAGGGGGTCGAGCTGTGATCGGGATCGAGCACTACCTCGTCGTCGGCGCGATCCTGTTCGTGCTCGGCGTGCTGGGCATCTTCATCAACCGCAAGAACGTGATCGTGATCCTGATGTCGGTCGAGCTGATCTTGCTCGCGGTGAACATCAATCTCGTCGCGTTCAGCGCCTTCATGGACAATCTGATCGGTCAGGTGTTCGCGATGCTGGTTCTGACCGTCGCCGCAGCCGAAGCTGCCATCGGGCTGGCGATCCTTGTCATCTATTATCGCGGGCGCGGAACCATCGCGGTCGACGATGTGAACCGGATGAAGGGATAAGCACCGGTGCAGACCCAAATCCTCCTCATCGTCTTCCTGCCGCTCATCGCCTCGATCGTCGCAGGGCTGGGCAACCGGATGCTCGGCAATGTCGCGGCCAAGTCGATCACGACCGGCGCGCTGTTCGTTTCCGCGATCCTCAGCTGGCCGATCTTCCTCGGGTTCCTGGGCGGGACCCAGGCGGCCGAAGTGGTGCCGGTGCTCGAATGGGTGAAGTCGGGCACGCTGACTTTCGACTGGGCGCTGCGCGTGGATGCGCTCACCGCCGTGATGCTGGTCGTCATCAACACCGTCTCGGCGCTCGTGCACCTCTATTCGTGGGGATACATGGAGGAAGACCCGGATCAACCGCGCTTCTTCTCCTACCTCTCGCTGTTCACCTTCGCGATGCTGATGCTGGTGACCGCCGACAACCTCGTCCAGATGTTCTTCGGATGGGAAGGTGTGGGCCTCGCGAGCTACCTGCTGATCGGCTTCTGGTTCAAGAAGCCGAGCGCCGGGGCTGCCGCGATCAAGGCTTTCGTGGTCAACCGAGTGGGCGATCTCGGCTTCATGCTCGGTATTTTCGGCACCTATCTGGTATTCCAGACGACCTCGATCACCGAAATCCTCGAAGCCGCGCCTGCCATGTCGGGCGCGACCATCGGGTTCCTCGGCGTGCGCCTCTACACGATGGATATCCTGTGCATCCTGCTGTTCATCGGCGCGATGGGGAAATCGGCGCAGCTGTTCCTGCACACCTGGCTGCCCGATGCGATGGAAGGGCCGACGCCGGTTTCCGCGCTGATCCACGCAGCGACGATGGTGACCGCAGGCGTGTTCATGGTCTGCCGCCTTTCCCCGATGTTCGAAACCGCGCCGACCGCTCTGGCGATTGTGACGGTCATCGGAGCGGCCACCTGCTTCTTCGCCGCGACCATCGGCACGACGCAATGGGACATCAAGCGGGTGATCGCCTATTCGACCTGCTCGCAGCTGGGCTATATGTTCTTCGCCGCTGGTGTCGGTGCCTATGGCGTTGCGATGTTCCATCTGTTTACGCATGCATTCTTTAAGGCGCTGCTGTTCCTTGGTGCAGGCTCGGTCATCCACGCGATGCACCACGAGCAGGACATGCGGTATTACGGTGGCCTGCGTAAGCAGATTCCCTTCACCTTCTACGCCATGCTGGCGGGTACACTCGCGATCACCGGGCTGGGCGTTTATCACCTCGGCGTCGGTTTTGCGGGTTTCTGGTCGAAGGATGCTGTGCTCGAGGTCGCGTTTGCGCGCGGCACCGACATCTCGGTCATGTCGTTCTGGCTTGGCGTTACCGCCGCTCTGCTCACGAGCTTCTACAGCTGGCGGCTGATGTTCCTTACCTTCTGGGGCAAACCGCGCTGGATCGAGAGCGAGCATATCCAGCATTCGGTCCACAAGACGCCCGAAGAAGCGGGTGCGGACACGACCGGCGGCTACCACCCGCACGAAAGCCCATACTCGATGCTGGTCCCGCTCGCCCTGCTGGCGGTTGGCGCTGTCGCCGCCGGGCAGGTCTTCGCACCCAGCTTCCTCGACGATGCGGCATTCTGGGCCGGTTCGATTTTCTACAACGAGAACCTGATCCACGCGATGCATGCCGTGCCGTATTGGGTGAAGTACTCGGCGTTTGTGGTGATGATCCTCGGCTTCGCAGGCGCCTATTATGCCTATATCGCCAAGCCCGAGATCCCCGCGAAGTTCGTCGCGACCTTCCCGTGGCTGCACAAGTTCGTCTTCAACAAGTGGTACTTCGACGAACTCTACGACGCGATCTTCGTGAAGCCCGCATTCTGGATCGGTCGCCAGTTCTGGAAGCTCGGCGATATCGGCACGATCGATCGCTTCGGGCCCAACGGCGTCGCCTGGGCAGTGCAGCGTGGCTCGGTCGCGGCCAAGTCGATCCAGTCGGGCTATCTCTACACCTATGCGCTGATCATGCTGCTTGGGCTGATCGCCGCCGTCACCTACGTGCTGTTGTAGGGGGCGGGGCAATGGAAGGTCTTCCCATTCTTTCGGTCATGATGCTCGTTCCGCTGGCCGGTGCGCTGGCCTGCCTGTTCGCCGGGTCCGCCTCGCGCTGGATCGCGCTGGGCGCGACGCTGGTCACCTTCGTGCTCGGCTGCCTGCTGTGGGCGACTTACGAGATCGGCGGGGCGCAGTGGCAGTTTACCGAGCGCGCCGAGCTGTTCGCGGGCTTCAGCTATGCGCTGGGGATCGACGGGATCGCGCTGATGCTGATCATGCTCAGCGTGTTCCTGATGCCGATCTGCATCCTGGCCAGCTGGACATCGATCACCAAGCGCGTGGGCGAATACATGGCGGCGTTCCTGTTCATGGAAACGCTGATGATCGGCACCTTCGCCGCGCAGGACCTGTTCCTGTTCTATGTGTTCTTCGAGGCGGGCCTGATCCCGATGTACCTGATCATCGGCGTCTGGGGCGGCGATAACCGGATCTACGCGAGCTACAAGTTCTTCCTCTATACGCTGCTCGGATCGGTGCTGATGCTGATCGCGATGTTCTGGATGGTGGCCGAAGCGGGCACGTCCGACATTCCGACGCTGATGCAGTACGATTTCCCGGCGGGCGCGCAGACATGGCTGTGGCTGGCCTTCTTCGCGAGTTTCGCCGTGAAGGTGCCGATGTGGCCGTTCCACACCTGGCTGCCCGATGCGCACGTCCAGGCGCCGACTGCGGGTTCGGTGATCCTTGCCGGGGTGCTGCTGAAGCTGGGCGGATACGGCTTCATCCGCTTCAGCCTGCCGATGTTCCCGGAAGCTTCCGCGCAGCTCGCATGGTTCGTCTTCGCGCTGTCGATGGTAGCGGTGGTCTACACCTCGCTGGTGGCGCTGGTTCAGCACGACATGAAGAAGCTGATCGCCTATTCGAGCGTGGCGCACATGGCGATCGTGACGGTCGGCCTGTTCGCGTTCAACATTCAGGGGCTAGAGGGCGCGATGATCGTGATGCTGTCGCACGGCCTCGTGTCGGGCGCATTGTTCCTGTGCGTCGGCGTGATCTACGACCGGCTGCACACCCGCGAGATCGAGCGTTACGGCGGCCTGTCGATCAACATGCCGTATTACGCACTGTTCTTCATGCTGTTCACCATGGCGAGCATCGGCCTGCCGGGCACCAGCGGCTTCGTCGGCGAATTTCTGTCGCTGGCGGGCATCTACCAGGTCTCGACCTGGGTGGCGCTGATCTGCACCACCGGGATCATCCTGGGCGCGGCCTACATGCTCTATCTCTATCGCCGGGTCGCGTTCGGCATTCAGAAGAACGAGGATGCCGCCGCCATGCCCGACATTTCACCGCGCGAATGGGCGATGATGGCTCCCATTGCTGCGGTGGTGCTGTGGATGGGTGTCTATCCCGAGAGCTTCCTGGCCCCGATGCGCGCCGACATCGCCGCGCTCGACGCGCGGATCGCTTCGGCTGCTCCGCCGAGCGACAGTCAGCTCGCGCAGGGCGAGCCGCGTGCCGAAGCGGCAAATTTCATTGACCATGCGGAGGGAGACCACTGATGGACTTCGCCGCATCCTTCACGCTGATCGCGCCTGAATTGCTCATCACGGGCGCGGGCCTGATCCTGCTGCTCGCCACCGCATGGGGCGGGGACATGGCCGCTCGCCCGATCGCAATCGCCGCCGCTGCCGTGCTGTTCGGCGCGGGCTTCATGCTGGTTCCGGGTCTTCACTTCGGCACCGACGGCCCCGACACGATCGCGTTCGGCGGGCTGCTGACCGTCGACAGCTTTGCAATGTTCGCCAAGGCGCTGATCTATCTCGCCGCGATCGGCTGCCTGATGGTCGCCGCACCGTTCTTCGCCAGCCCGTCTGCCGGGCCGGAGCGCGGGATGCGCGCGGAGTATCCGGTGCTGATCCTGTTCGCGGTGCTGGGCATGAGCATCATGGTTTCGGCCACCGATTTCATGACGCTCTACATGGGCCTCGAACTCAACAGTCTTGCCGCCTATGTCCTCGCCGCGATCCTGCGCCGGGACACACGCTCTGCCGAAGCGGGTCTGAAATACTTTGTCCTCGGCGCGCTCGCATCGGGCATCCTGCTCTACGGCATGAGCCTGTTGTACGGGTTCACCGGCGGAACCGATTTCGCAACGGTGCGCGAAGGGCTCAGCGGCGAGCTCGCCACCGGTGCGCTGTTCGGGCTGATCTTCGTGCTGGCAGGCCTCGCGTTCAAGATCGCCGCAGTGCCGTTCCACATGTGGACCCCGGACGTATACGAAGGCGCACCGACGCCGGTCACCGCGTTCTTCTCGACCGCGCCCAAGGTGGCTGCCGTGGCGCTGACCGCGCGCGTAGTGTTCGACGTGTTCGGTGGGCAGACATTGGCATGGCAGCAAATCGTGATGTTCGCGGCGCTCGCTTCGATCGTGTTCGGTGCATTGGGAGCGATCGGTCAGGAAAACCTCAAGCGCCTGCTCGCCTATTCCTCAATCAACAATGTCGGCTTCATCCTGCTCGGACTCGCGGTCGCGAACGAGGCGGGGGCCAGCGCAATGCTGGTCTACCTGTTCATCTATGTCGCGATGAGCCTCGGCAGCTTCGTGGCATTGCTGATGTTACGCAGCGACTCGGGCGAACTGTTCGAGACCTTCGGCGATATCCGCGGCCTCGCGGTGACCCAGCCCGCGATCGCCTGGGCGCTGCTGCTGCTGATGTTCAGCCTCGCCGGCATCCCGCCGCTGCTCGGTTTCTACAGCAAGTTCGTGATCTTCCAGGCAACCGTCGAAGCGGGCCTGATCGCCTTTGCCGCGATTGCCATCGCCGCAAGCGTGATCGGCGCGTTCTATTACATCAAGTTTGTTAAGGTGATGTTCTTCGACGAACCCGTCGATCTCGTCACCGGCAAGAGCGGCCCCGCGCATTGGGTGCTGCTGTTCCTGACCGCCGCGATCATATCGCCGCTGGGATATCTGCTGACGCCGTCGCTGACCGATCTCGCCGACAAGGCCGCTGGCGCTTTGTTTCTCGCGGTGTAATCTGGAGCGCATGAGCACTCGCCAAAAGTACATTGCGGAAACGGGTTCGACCAATGCCGACCTGATGGCGGCGCTGCGCGCGCATCAGAAGCTCGAGGAAGGGTACTGGCTGATCTCCGACCGCCAGACCGCCGGGCGCGGACGGCAGGGGCGAGGTTGGGAAGATGGCGCGGGCAACTTCATGGGCTCGACCATAGTCACGCTGCAGAGCGGCGAATATCCCGGAACGTGGCTCAACCTGCCGATCAGCCTCGCGGTGCGCGAAACGCTGGCCGAATTCCTCGGTGACGCGAGCGAACTGATGATCAAATGGCCCAACGACGTGCTGCTGCGCGGGGCCAAAGTGTGCGGCATCCTGATGGAGCTGTTCGAATTTCAGGTCGTCATCGGGATCGGCGTCAACCTCGCGATTGCTCCGGACATCGCCGGGCGCAAGACCATCGCTCTGGCTCAGGTTTCAGAGGAACCGCCCTCGCGCGACCGGTTTGCCGCGCGGCTGATCCACCATGTCGGGCGCGAGCTGGAACGCTGG
Organism: Erythrobacter sp. JK5; assembly: GCF_018205975.1. Classification (NCBI taxonomy): domain Bacteria; kingdom Pseudomonadati; phylum Pseudomonadota; class Alphaproteobacteria; order Sphingomonadales; family Erythrobacteraceae; genus Erythrobacter; species Erythrobacter sp. JK5. The sequence continues at coordinate 910,492 of NZ_CP073577.1, forward strand.
CGCACACTCGGGGCCGAAGCGATGCGGGTCCGCTGGCTCGGTCATGCCCATCCCAAGGGTACGCCGCTCGCCGTGCACGATGGCGATGGCAAGGTGATCGAAGGCGTGTTCGAGGGGATCACCGCCAACGGGGCCTTGCTGCTGGAAATGCCCGACGGCGCAATCCGGCAGGTCCATGCCGGCGACGTGGTTCTAGAATAGGATACAATCATGCTGCTCGCTGCCGATGTCGGAAACACCAATGTCGTGTTCGCACTGTTCGATCCCGATGGCGAAGGCGGCTATTCGGTCCGTGCCCGCTGGCGGATCGCGACCGATCCGCGCCGCACGGGTGACGAATACGCGGTGTGGTTGCTGCAACTTCTCACGATCGAAGGGATCAGTCGCGAAGCCATCACCCGGATCGTGTTCGCATCGGTTGTTCCGCGTGCCGATCACAACCTCACTGTTCTGGCGCAGAAATATTTCGGCATCACCCCGCTGTTCGCCGGCCAGGGCAAGGCGGCATGGCGGTTCGCCATTGATGTCGATCAGCCCAGCTCGCTCGGCGCCGACCGGGCGCTCAACATTCTCGCCGCGCATCACAAGTACGGCGGCGACCTGATCGTGATCGATTTCGGAACCGCGACCAAGTTCGAAGCGATCGATTTCAACGGCACCTACAAAGGCGGCTCGATTGCGCCCGGTATCAATCTTTCGCTCGATGCACTGGTGGGCAAGACCGCGAAGCTGCCGCGCATCGCGATCCGCGCGCCCGAGAGCAAGAGCGTGATCGGGCGCAACACCGAAGACCAGATGCTGATCGGGGTGTTCTGGGGCTATGTCGCGATGATGGAGGGCATGGTCGAGCGCATGAAGGCCGAAATAGGACGGCCGGCAAAGGTTGTAGCGACGGGCGGGCTCGCCATATTGTTCGATGACGCCACCGACATCTTCGATCATGTCGATGCGGATCTGACAATCGAGGGTCTCGGGATCATCGCTGCACAGGCGGCCGAATGAGACCTCCTCCTCTCACAATCGAGAACTCGTGAAAAAGAACTATACTCCTGAAAAAGAGCTGCTTTTCCTTGCACTAGGCGGCTCGGGAGAGATTGGCATGAACGTCAATCTCTATGGCTGCGATGGCAAGTGGCTGATGGTCGACCTCGGCATGACCTTCTCCGGAAACGAATATCCCGGAGTCGATCTCGTCTTCGCGGACCTCGAATTCATCGAGGAACGCAGCAAGGACCTGCTCGGCATCGTCCTTACCCACGCGCACGAGGATCATATCGGCGCGGTCCCCTATTTCGCGGGCGAGCTGGGCGTGCCGCTCTATGCCACGCCGTTCACCGCCGATCTCGTCGCCCGCAAGCTCGAGGAGGCGGGCCTGCTCGGCCAGGTCGAACTCAACATCATCGAGGAAGACCACGGGCATATCGAAATCGGCCCGTTCGACGTCACCTACATCCCGCTGGCGCACTCGATCGCGGAAGGCAACGCGCTGCTGATCGACACGCCCTATGGCCGTGTGTTCCACACCGGCGACTGGAAACTCGACGAAGACCCGATCATCGGCGAGCCGACCACCGAAAAGGAACTGCGCGAGATCGGCGACGAAGGCGTGCTGGCGCTGGTGTGCGATTCGACCAACGTGTTCAATCCCAACCCCTCCGGATCGGAAGGCGCGGTGCATCGCGCGTTGATGGAGGAAGTCGCCCGGCACGAGGGCAAGCGCGTGCTCGTCACGACCTTCGCCAGCAACGTCGCTCGGCTCCACACGCTGGGCGAAGTCGCGCGCGAAACCGGCCGGCAACTCTGCGTTGCGGGCCGATCGCTCGACCGCATCATCGAGGTCGCGCAGGACAATGGCTATCTCGCCGATTTCCCGACGCCGGTCGATTTCGACACGGCGATGGGCCTGCCGCGCGGCGAGGTTCTCATCCTCGCGACTGGCGGGCAGGGCGAGCCGCGCGCCGCGCTCGCCCGCATCGCCGAGCAGAACCACCCGCTCGAACTCGTCGGCGGCGACGTGGTGCTGTTCTCCTCGCGCCAGATTCCCGGCAACGAGATCGCGATCGGTAAGGTTCAGAACGCGCTCGCCGCGCGCGGCATCACCATGGTGACCGACCGGCAAAGCCTGATCCACGTCTCGGGCCACCCGGGTCGACCCGAGCTCGAGGCGTTGTATTCATGGCTGCGCCCCGAAGTGCTCGTTCCGGTCCATGGCGAGATGCGCCACATGCGCGAACAGGCGCAGCTCGGCAAAAGCTGCCAGATTCCGAGCGCGGTCGTGCAATCGAACGGCGATATCGTGCGCCTCGCACCCGGCGAACCCGGAAGGCTCGCACAGGTCAGGGCCGGGCGGCTCGTGCTGGATGGCGACATCATCGTGCCCGCTGACGGCGAAGCCGTGACAATGCGTCGCAGGATCGCGTTCGAAGGTGTGATGGTCGTGGTGCTGGCACGCGGCGAGCGACCCTATATCGAAGCGATCGGCCTACCGCTCGATGAAGACATGACCGATTTCATCGAGGAAACGCAGGACGATATCCTCAAGGCAATCGGCAAGCTGCGGGGCAAGGATGCGCGCGATCCCGCGGCGGTTCACGAGGCAGCGCGCCTTGCCGCGCGTCGGGCGGCGCGCCGCTGGGCCGGGAAAAGCCCGCAGGTGCGCGTGGTCATGCCGGGAGCCAGCAACTGATGCAGTGGACTTCGATCCTCGCGATCTATTTCCTGTTTTGGGTGATGAGCGCGTTCGTGTTGCTGCCCTTCGGGGTGCGCACCGCGGACGAGGCCGGCGTCGCAAAAGTCGCCGGTCAGGCCGAGAGCGCGCCGGTCAATTTCCGACCGGGCCGCTTGGTTATCCGCGCGACCGTGATCGCGACGGTGCTGACGACGCTGTTCGTGCTGAACTACGAATTCGGCTGGATCGGCGCGGATGATCTCGACATCCTGCCCAAACCGCCGAGCCAGACCGGGTCGCCCGGCTAGAGCCTAATTGCGGAACCGCTCGATCGATTGCGCCAGCGCCACGTAGAGCTTGCCCATGTCGGACCCGAGTATCGTGACGCTCAGCGCGTTGCCGTTGCGGGTTGACAGCATCGATCGGAGCATGGCTTCGAAATCGTGGATGTAGCGGCTGACATTGCCACGGAAGCTTTCGTCCGATTGATACAGCTCCGCGATTTCGCGCGCCTGGCCACTGTCCACCAGGCGTACGGCTCGGCGTGTAAAGATCCCGCGATCGCCCTTGAGATATGCGTCCCACGCGGTGTCGCTGATCTCGGCAGAAAGCGCGCTGGTAATATCGATCGCGTTCGAATTCAGGCTGTCAGTAATCAAGGCCATCCGCCGCGAGAAATCGTTGTTGACCTGTTCTTCGGCCAGTTCGCGTGCACGGAAGACGCGCTGTTCGAGGTTCCCGGTCAGCTCGTTCACCATCGCCAGCTGATCGCGCAACTGGATCGTGGCTTCGCGACCCACACCCGAAGCGTGCGCTGCCGCCTGTTCGAGCGCGCCGATCGTTTCGGCGGTTTCGTTGCGCAGCGATCGTTCGAATGCCTCGATCGCCTCGCCGCCGATCGTCTCCGCCAGCGCGCCGACCTTTTCGCGGGCGCCGGTGTCGAGCGCCTCGAACGCGGACTTCGTTGCCTGCTCAAGCGAATCGAGTGCCTCGCGCAGTCGTTCCAGCGTGTTCTCGGCAAAGCTTTCGCCCGAGGCAGCGAGCCGATCGAGCCCGCCGCGAAGCCCCTGCAGCTTGGCGAGCGTGTCCTCGGCCTGTTCCGAAAGGCGCGATTGCAGCATCTGGAGCGAACTGTCGGCGCTTTCGATTTCCTCGCGGGTCGTCGCAAGGTAATGCGACAGTTCCCCGCCATGCTGCGTGGTCTTGAGCATCATGCCTTCCAGCGTCGTCGCTCGCTTTTCGACCTTGCCGAGATCCATCGCGGCTTTCTCGATCGCCTGCGGCAGGTCTTCGCGGCTCTGCCGTGCGCCGGACTGGATGATTTCGAGCAACCGGATACTGGCATCGGTCAGCTCTGACAGCTGGGTTTCGGTTTCGGCCAGAGCGCTGCGTTTGGCAGCCAGTTGCTCTTCAAGCGCGGCGAGGCCTTCGCCCAGGCTCGACCGTGCGCCATCGCCCGCTTCCCCGATCCGGGCGATCAGATCGTTGAGTTCGCCCAGCTGCGCCCCCATCGCCGTGCTTTGCGCCACCAGCTTCTGGGTTTCGACGGTCTGCGCCTCGCGCCGTTCCGCCAGCGCTTCGTCGAGCTCGGCTAGGCGCTGCGACAGGATTTCGGTCGACTGTGCCTCACGGGTGTCGAATTCGTCCTGTCGGCGGGCAATTTCCTCCTGGAACTTGATGTTGCGCTGGGCCAGGCGATGGTCGAAGCGCGTGGCCTCCTCGTTCAGTTCACGCACGCGCTGTTGCGACGCGGTTACCGCATCGTGATCGAGCCGGGCGAGCGATTCGACCATCGCCGCGATCTCTTTGTGCATCGTCTGCTTTGAGCCGCGAATCTGCTCCATCGCCGCATTCTCGGCCTCGCTCAGCGCGACCCCGATCGCCTTCGTCTCGCTCTGCAGCAGAGCAATGCGCTCGTTCATTGCCGCCAGCGCCTGGTTCTCGCTTTCGCCGATGCTGGCGCGATATTCCTCGGCCTGCTGCGACAACGCTTCGAACCGGCCCGAAACCAGATTTTCGATCCGTGACAACTGGGTTTCGAACCGGGTCAGGATATCCGCCACCTGGCCGCCAAGCGCCGAGACCTGCGTTTCGCTGCTCTGGCCGAACGCATTGAGACGCTCGAACCCGTCCACCAGCTTCTCGAGCTGTTCCTGCGCCGTGCGCCCGGCATTGCCGACCTGGTTTGATACATCGCGGGCCGAATTGGCGATCACCGGAAGATCGTCGCGCAGGCTTGCCATGTTGGCGAGTGCGGTTTCGCTGGCGCTGCCAATGGCGTCGACCTGCGCGCCATTGCTCTGGATCAGCTGTTGCAGCTCGCCGGCATGCGTCGAGATCCTCTCGCTGGCGATGCGGCCCAGCGATTCCAGGTCGCGCGATTGCGAGGCAAGAAATTCACGCGCGAGGCTGAGTTCGCGGTTGACCACGGTGAGGCGGTTTTCGAGCTCGGCGCTTTCGCGGCTTAGCATCGCCGCCGTGGCACCGAAACGCGATGCTTCCGCGCGGGAGTTGCGCAAAAACAACAGCCATGCGACCCCGATCAGCAGGACCGGCACCGACCATTCGACCACCCAGGCGATCCAGTTGCGCGGTCCGGAACCGGTCGCGGCGAGCAGTTCTGCGTTGGTTCCCCAGAGGAAAAAGCCGGTCCAGGCCAGCACCGCGATACCGGCCAGTACCGGCGCGATCCAGGGCCGTGACGCATCCGGCATTTCATCGTAATATTCTAGGTTTAGCTCGGAGTCCTCATAATCCACGACAACATCGTCAAGCGCGGTGCCGGGCTCCGGTAACGGTTCCGATCCAGCTGTGGTTGGGGTCTCGACGTCCGCTGCCGCGTTCGCCTTGCTTTCGCTTCCGTCGCCAACGGCGCGAATATGATTTCCTCCGCTCATGAGCGGATAAATACCACACCCGGACTCAGGATAAACCCCGCTTTAACCCTTCCGGCTGTATCGCGGCACGCATGGTCTACGAAGCCGGAGCCCTCGATGCCACACTGGCCGCTGCCGCAGGCGATGATGCCGCGCTAATGCGCGAGCTGCGCGGCGCCTTCATGGAAAGCGCCGCCAAGCAGCTCGATCTGCTCAGGCGCTCGCGGTGCGACGGCAACTGGACCGTGGCGGCGATGCGGCTCAAGGGGCTGGCCGCGAGCTTTCACGCCGAAGACCTGTTGCATGCTGCGGAAGACGCGCTGCAATCCGCGCCGGGCGAACCCGCCGCGATCCGCAGCATTGAACAGGTCCTGGCCCGCTTTTCCGGCGCCGCCCGCGCTTAACCCCCCGATTTTCGCGACGATGGCAGCCCGCGCCGCTTGAATGACGCGGCATGCTGGCATTACCCATGCGCATCCATGGGAGAGCAGGCGTGCGCACGGCCTTGGTGGCGGCACTCAAACACAGCGAGAATGGCGATCGGCGCGCGTTGATGCCGTTGGCGGGGCGCACCGTGCTGGGCTGGCAGGTCGATTTCGCCCGGCGGATCGGTTGCGAACGGATCGTCTGCATCTGCGAGAGCACCGGCCCCGAAATCATCGCTCTGCAGCGCGAAACCGAACTGGCCGGTGGCGAATTCCTTGCGATCCGCGGCCACCTGCAGCTGGGTTCTCTGCTGCGCACAGATGAGAAGCTGGTTGTCCTGCTCGACGGATTGTTGATCGATCGGTCATGGGCGGAACGCCTGTGCCCGGAAGACGCCCGGTTATTGCAATGCGTCTATACCCTCGCGCCAGACCACTCGTTGGCCAAGAGCCACCCGGAGCATTTCGAACGGATCGACGCCGCACGAAGCTGGGCGGGGCTGGCGATCGTGCCGGGTTCGGTCGCGCAGCGGATTGCAGACTACCCGCCCGACGGCGAGGCCGCATCCCTGCTGGTGAGGCTGGCGCTGCAATCGGGTGTGCCCTGTGCTGAACTGCCGCTCGATAAAGGCGGCGCAAACGGCGGATGGCAGTTTGCCGAATCGCCCGACATGCTCGTGCGGCGCGAACGCGACCTGATCGATGGGCTCGTCAGCACAGCGAACTGGCTGGCGCCAGGCGATGCTTTAGCCGGCGAAGTGGTGCGCCGGTCGGCCTCCTGGGGCCTCGCGCATGGGAGGCTCTTGGCCGCGTCAGGAGCAGCGCTGCTGGCCATCGTCGGCATCGCACTGGCGTGGTTCGGTTATGGCGTAGCGGGCCTGGCGATGGTCGGTGTAGCCGCATTCGCAGCGTCTTTGGCGCAAGCATGGATTCGGCTTCGCGCGAGCCTGTTCGGGAACCGGCCTGGCGTCTGGGCATGGCTTGCATCGCGGGCGGTCATCGATACGGCTGCGATTACCGCGCTGATCGGTGCGCTGGGAGGACTTGCTGCGGCGCCTGAGCGCCTCGCGCTGCCAATATTCGTCATCGGGCTGGCACGGATCGCCGCCCGCGATCCTGATACGCGGCTCGGTCCGTTCTGGGCGGACCGGACGACGCATATCCTGGCGCTTGCGGTCTGCGCGGGATTCGGCGCGCTTTCTTATGCTCTGGTCGCATTCGGTCTCGCCGCGCTCGCCCATAAACTGCTCCCAATACGTCGGATTTGAGCTAACGCGGGCTTAACTATAGCGCTGTAAGGCAGCGGGATGGGCGAATTGGCGAGCGATCAGGCACCGGCTTCGCGCGAGGCACCGTATGTCGAGACTGTCCTGAAGGACGGGCTCGCACGCGGCGATCGCGCGCTCAGCGGCGTTGCGCCGGTGTTGGCGCATCTGCTCGCGAGCAATGGCCATTCGCTCGTCAGTGACGCTATCGTCGCGCGATTGAGCGGCATGCTTATGGATATCTCCCGGCAGCTGCTCACCACCGACGGCGGATCGCCGGACATGCCCGACGAGGCACTGCTCGATCAATTGTCTGATCATCTCGGAGGCGACAGCGCCGTTTTGAGCCATTGCTACGCCATCGCGATGGAAGGCCTGCTGACCGAGCGTTTCGAACATCGTTCCTCGATCGATCCCATTCTGACCCCGTTGCTGCAGGAGCTTATCGCATCCGATCAGCCTGCGGTGGCCGAATTGGCAATGGCGGCGCTCGCCGCACAATCGCGCTTCATGCAGAGCCAGCGCCGCATGGCCCTGCCGTTGAGCGAATTGCCTGCGGAACTGTTTCACGCGGTCCTGAAGCGCTGGCAAAGCTTCATGAAGCGGATCGGCCAACCTCCGTCGGGGGAGGTTATCCAGTCGATCAAGCAGAGTTTCGACGAGGGCGCGAGCCGGGTCGGAGTGCTCGCCCGCCTCGTATCATCGATGCGGGGCGGGGCTGCGGCTGCGCTCGAGCTCGACCATGCCGGCCTCGCACTGTTCGTTTCCGGGTTGAGTGCGCTGACCCGGCAGCCACGCGAGCTGGCGGTGCTGGCCTGCCACGAACAGCAAGCCGCGCGGCTCGCGCTCAGCCTGCGCGCTGCGGGCCTTGATCCGCCGGCAATCGAGCGCCAGTTCGCCGCAATTGAACCGCTTGAACGGCTTCCGCATGGGCTAGGCGACCTATCGCCGCAACGTGCGCTGGCACTGCTGCGCCATTCCAACGCGAGCGCGGCGGGCTAGACCATGGCGCTCGAGCCCAACCAGACCCTGCTTGCCGCGCGTGGGCTGACCGACGATCGCGATCGCTTGCTGACCGCAGACGAGCCTCTGGCGGACCTGCACGAGCGCTGCGGCGGCAGGATCCCCGGCACGCTCGCCGTGCCCGAACTGCTCGACCTGGTGCGCCAGGGCCGGGAAATGGGGTTGCGGATCGCGCGAGAATTCACCGCTTTCGACGGCGACGGAATGGTGAGCGGCTTCGTGCGCGTGCATCCGCTCGGCACCGAGGCCGGGGGCGGTTGCGAATTGCTGGTCGAAAACTGGCAGCGTGGGCCGCAATCCCCTGAGAATGCGCGCGACTTCGCCGAGCGGCTCGATGCGATTGACCGGGCCACCGCCGAAATCGTGGCGCGGCTGGATGCCCGGCAACGCGTGCAGGTTCTGAACGCGACCGCACCCGATGCGCGAGCGCTTCAAGAAGCCTTTCAAGAAGAACCGGGGAAATTCTGGTCGGACTATATCGAGCTCGTCGGGATCGCTTACCGACAGCCGCTGCACTGGCGGCTGATCGACGGGTCCCGCTGCCGGATTCCTGGCTCGGACCGTCAGTGGCGCCTGCGCCTGATGCCGCTCGGGCCGGTGAACGGCGGACCCCGCGGGTTCGAGATGCTGCTGATCGCCGAAGAACCGCTGACCCCCAGCGACGCCGATGGCGCGGATTCGCCGGAAGACGAACGCGCCGATGCTCGCATGATCGGGAGCGCGCTGACGCCGGTATTGCGCCAACCGATCGCGCGCATCGTCGCCAATGCCGAAACGATCCGATCTCGGCTCGCGGGGCCGCTTAAGCCGGAATACAGCGAGTATGCGGGCAACATTGCGACGGCCGGCAAGCACCTGTCGGCCATGCTCGATGATCTCGCCGACCTCGAAGTGGTCGAAGCGGCCGGGTTCACAACGATCGCGGAAAAGGTCGACCTCGGCGACGCGGCCCGGCGCGCAGCGGGAATTCTGGGCGTGCGGGCACAGGATCGATCGATCGTGCTCGACATCGTCGGCGAGGCGGATGGAATCGTCGCCGTCGCCGAATTTCGCCGCGTGCTTCAGATCCTCATCAACCTGATCGGCAATGCGATTGCCTATTCACCCGAGGACAGCACCGTCACCATCGCGGCGAAGCGGGCTGCCAATGGCCGAGTGGAAGTCAGCGTCAGCGACGAGGGGCCCGGCGTGGAGGCCGGCCAGGTCGAGCAGGTGTTCGAGAAGTTCGAGCGTCTGGGCCGCGACAACGATGGCGGTTCGGGGCTCGGACTCTATATTTCGCGCCGCCTCGCACGCGCGATGGACGGCGACCTGACGCTGGCGAGCCAGAGCGGGGCGGGGCGGAATTCACCCTGTCGCTGCCCGAGGCCGGGTAGCCGGGGTCAAGGCCGTGGCCCAAGCCGGGTTGCGGCCCAGACCAGTATCGCTCCGATAGCTGCAGTGATCGCGCCGTAGAGGCCCCATTCGCGCTGTGCGAGCATGAAGCTGCCCTCGGGCCACATCAGGATGCCGAGCCCCTGAAGCGCCCACATCACGCCCGAAAACAGCAACGCACCCCCGGTCACCGTCAGCAACAACCTGGCGAGGGACCGTCCCACTCCTGTTCGCCTGCGGGCGCGGATCTAGCGCTTGTCGACCGGCACGTAGTCGCGCTGCGTCGGGCCGGTGTAGAGCTGGCGGGGACGACCGATGACCTGTGCCGGGTCGGAGATCATCTCGTTCCACTGCGCCACCCAACCGACGGTGCGAGCGAGCGCGAACAGCGCGGTGAACATCGTGGTCGGGAACCCGATCGCCGACAGGATGATGCCGGAATAGAAGTCCACGTTCGGGAACAGCTTCTTTTCCTTGAAGTAATCGTCGTTGAGCGCGATTTCTTCAAGCTGCAGCGCAGTCTCGAATACCGGGTCCTTGACGTTGAGCGCCTCGAACACTTCGCGCACGGTCTTTTGCATGACGGTCGCGCGTGGATCGTAGTTCTTGTACACGCGGTGGCCGAAGCCCATCAGGCGGAACGGATCGTTCTTGTCCTTGGCGCGCTCGATATAGTGCGGGATCTTGTCGGGGGTGCCGATTTCGCGCAGCATGTTGAGCGCGGCCTCGTTGGCTCCACCATGCGCCGGACCCCACAGGCATGCGATACCGGCAGAGATGCAGGCGAACGGGTTCGCGCCCGACGAACCGGCAAGCCGCACGGTCGAAGTCGAGGCGTTCTGTTCGTGGTCGGCATGCAGGATGAAGATCCGATCCATCGCCTTTTCGACTGCCGGGATCACCTCGTATTCTTCGGCCGGAACGCCGAAGGTCATGCGCAGGAAATTGCCGGTGTAGCTGAGATCGTTCTTGGGCTGCATGAAGGGCTGCCCGATCGCATATTTGTAGGCCATCGCGGCGATCGTCGGCATCTTGGCGATGAGGCGATGCGAACTGATCTTGCGGTGCTCGGGATCGGAAATGTCGGTGCTGTCGTGGTAGAACGCCGACAGCGCGCCGACGACGCCGCACATGATCGCCATCGGGTGCGCATCGCGGCGGAAACCGCGGTACAGCACAGAAAGCTGCTCGTGCAGCATCGTGTGACGCGTAATCGTGTAGGTGAAATCGTCGAGCTCGTCCTTGTTCGGCAGCTCGCCGTTGAGCAGCAGATAGCTGACTTCCATGAAGCTCGAATGCTCGGCCAGCTGCCCGATCGGGTAGCCCCGATGCAGCAGAACGCCCTCGTTGCCGTCGATATAGGTCAGCGCGCTTTCGCAGCTGGCGGTCGACTTGTACCCGGGATCGAACGTGAACGCGCCGGTCTGGCCATAGAGCTTGCGGATATCGACTACGTCAGGGCCGGTGCTGCCTTCGAGCACGGGAAATTCGTAGGTTTTACCGCCGAGCTCCAGTTTGGCGTTCTTGTCTGACACAGATGGTCTCCTGTCCTATTCCTGCCCTCTCAGCTCGTCGCGGCTTGCGCGTCGAGCCGTGCGAGGGCCTCTTCCCGTCCCAGAAGGACCAGAACATCGAAAATTCCGGGCGAGGTCGTCGTTCCGGTAAGTGCAGCACGCATTGGCTGCGCCAGCTTTCCGAGACCCAATCCCAGGTCCTCGGCGAGCGCTTTCGTAGTGGCTTCGAGCGCTTCGATTGTCCAGTGATTTTCCTGCCCAAGCCGCTCCGAAATGGCTGCGAGCCGCGCGCGCCCTTCGTCGTCCAGAAGCGCGGCAGCCTTGTCGGTCATTTCCAATGGACGCTTGGCGAACAGGAATTGTCCCCCTTCAACCAGTTCGTCGACGTTCTTGGCACGTGTCTTGAGCACGGGGATCGCCCGTTCGAGGAGCTCTGGATCGGCTCGCTCAGGGAGTCTTGGTAGCATCAGATCGACCAGCGTGCGATCGTCGGCAGCCCGAATATAGTGGCCGTTGAGGTTCTCCAGCTTCTTCAGGTCGAACCGCGAAGGGCTCTTGCCTACGCCCGACAGGTCGAACAGTTCGATCGCTTCCGCGCGGCTGATCTCCTCGCGATCGCCGTGCGCCCAGCCCAGCCGCAGGAGGTAGTTGAACAGGGCATCGGGCAGGATCCCCATCTCGTCCCGGTACGCCTCGACCCCCAACGCCCCATGCCGCTTGGAAAGCTTGGCCCCGTCCGATCCGTGGATCAGCGGGATATGGGCATAGACCGGCCCCGCCCAGTCGCCTTCGATTTCGGCCATCGCGCGATAGATCGGCAATTGCCGGAACGCGTTGTTGAGATGGTCGTCGCCGCGGATGACATGGGTGACGCCCATGTCGCGATCGTCGACCACCACCGCGAGCATGTAGGTCGGTGTCCCATCGGCGCGCAGGATGACGTAATCGTCGAGCTCCTCGTTGCGCACGGTGACCTTGCCCTGGACCTCGTCGATGATCGTCGTCTCCCCCGTTTCCGGGGTCTTGAGCCGAACGACGAACGGTGATCCCGGGGGCGCTTCGGACGGATCGCGGTGGCGCCACCGCCCGTCGTAGCGGATCGGCTGCTTCGCGGCCCGCTGGGCAGCGCGCATCTCCTCGAGCTCTTCCTGGGTTGCGTAGCACTTGTACGCATGCCCGTGTTCGAGCAGCTTTTCCGCGACTTCGACATGGCGCGATCCGCGTTCCGACTGGAACACCGGCTGCTCGTCGTAATCGAGCCCGAGCCAGGCCAGCCCGTCGAGAATGGCGTCGATGGCTTCCTGGGTGGAGCGCTTGCGATCGGTGTCTTCGATCCTCAGCAGAGCCTTGCCGCCATGGTGGCGGGCATAGAGCCAATTGAACAAAGCCGTGCGTGCGCCGCCGATATGCAGGAAACCCGTGGGCGAAGGCGCGAACCGGGTGACGACACGGTTGGGAGTTTCAGAGCCGTTCGGGCCGGTTTCGCTTGCCATAAACCGTTAATTCCTTTTCATTTCGCGTCTCGCCGAATGACGGGCCGGGGGGAGTCGATGCGCGACGCGCCGATCATACCGATGGGGGAGGGGGCCGAAGCTGGACCCGCCAGCGGCGGTGGTGCGGCCCGTAAATCCGCAGCGCGCGCTTGGCAATGGGGCGTTCACCGGTCGAGAGTTTTCGACACTGGTCCCGAAGACCTCTCGGGACGTGCCGAAAGCTTCCTGCAAATGGCAGGATTCGATCGGGCTCCATGGCTCGCGGCGATATTCGCGGGCGGGATCCTGTGCTGGTTCGCGCTCGCAAATCCGTGGCAATGGGTGACGGCGATCGCCGGTGCGGTGCTGCTGGCGCTCGCGGCCCTCGCGCTGTGGCGCGATGTGGATGAACGGGCGCATCTGCGACGCGCGATCATCGCCGCCGCTCTGGTTTTCGCCGGGGGATCGCCGTGATCTGGCTGCGATCCGAAGTCGTCGGCGCCGATCCGATCGCGCGACCCGTGGTCGAGCGGGTGCAGGGGTTTTTGCTCGAACGCGAGGATCAACCAGCGCAGGATCGCACCCGCCTCACGCTGGCGGTGCGCGATGCGGAAAGCGGCGAGAGCCGCAAGATCAGGATCAACGTGCCGCTCGAACAGGCGGGCGAAGGGCTCGCCGAAGGGGCGATCGTGCGGGCGCGCGTGCGGCTGATGCCGCCGGCCAGCCCGATGCTGCCGGGTTCGTACGATTTCGCGCGCGCGGCGTGGTTCATGGGGCTTGCCGCGACCGGCAGCGTGATCGGCGAGGTGTCACTGGTAGAACCCGCGCCCGAAGCCAGCGGTCTTGCCACGATCCAGCGCGCGCTTTCGGGACATGTCCGCGAGCGGGTCGAGGGTTCGGCCGGCACCATCGCCGCCGCCTTTGCCAGCGGCGATCGCGGCTCGATCACCGAGGCCGATGAAGACGCGATGCGCGATGCGGGCCTCACGCACCTGCTTTCGATCAGCGGCCTGCATGTCAGCGCGGTGATAGCAGCGGCGTACCTGGTGGCGCTGAAACTGCTGGCCCTGTTCCCGGCGATTGCCCTGCGAGTGCGCCTGCCGATCCTCGCTGCGGCGGTCGGAGCGGTGGCCGGAATCGGCTATACGCTGCTGACAGGGGCGGAGGTGCCGACGGTGCGCAGCTGCGTTGCCGCGATGCTGGTGCTGATAGCGCTGGCGCTGGGACGCGATGCATTGTCCCTGCGGATGGTGGCGGTGGCGGCGATGTTCGTTCTGCTGTTGTGGCCCGAAAGCGTTGTCGGGCCGAGCTTTCAGATGAGTTTTTCGGCGGTGATCGCGATCGTGGCGTTGCATACCAGCGCGCCGGTGAAGTCGTTTCTGGCAGCGCGAGAGGAAAGCTGGCGGGCGCGCGGCGGGCGGCGGGTCGCGATGCTGTTCCTCACCGGGCTGGTGATCGAGATCGCGCTGATGCCGATCGTGCTGTTTCATTTCCACCGGGCCGGGGTCTACGGGGCCTTCGCCAATGTCGTGGCGATCCCGCTGGTCACTTTCATATCGATGCCGCTGATCGCGGTGGCACTGCTGCTCGACCTGGTCGGGCTGGGCGGTCCGGCCTGGTGGCTGGTGGAAGCCTCGCTCGAGCTGCTGCTTGCCATCGCGCATGTGACTTCTGCGCAGCCGGGGGCGGTGAAGCTGATGCCGCAGATGGGCACAGCCACGATCGCACTGTTCGTGACGGGTGGCCTGTGGCTGGCGCTGTGGAGCGGGCGGGCGAGGCTGCTCGGGTTTGTGCCTGCGGCAGTTGCAACCGCGATGCTGATCGCTACACCGATCCCCGATGTCCTGATCGGGCGGGAGGGACGCCACGTCGGGATCGTCCTCGATCGGCCCGGCGGAGGAAAGGAACTGCTCTCGCTGCGCGACACAAGGTCGGACTATGCGCGCGACAACCTGCTCGAACTGGCTGGCGTCACCAGCGATCCGATTCCGATCGCCGGATGGCAGGGTGCGGAGTGCTCGCCCGAATTCTGCCTCGTTACGATCGCGCGCGGCGGGCGGGACTGGCAGCTGCTGCTGGCCCGCAATCGCGATCTCGTGGAAGAACGGGCGCTCGCTGCCGCGTGCGAGCGCGCGGACATCGTTGTCGCCGACCGGTTTCTTCCGGCCTCATGCAAGCCGTTATGGCTCAAAGCCGACCGGCGGTTGCTACAGCGCACCGGCGGGCTGGCGATCGACCTCGAAAACGAGCGGATTGCGACCGTTGCCGCGGGGCAGGGCGAACATGGCTGGTGGCGCGGAACCGGCGACTGATCGCCAGCCCCGCGCCCCCCAGCGTCAATGATAACGCCGCAACAGCCCGGCCAGCTTGCCCTGGACCTGGACTTCGCCGGACGGGTAGACCTGCGGCGAATGCGTGGCGTTGGCCGGATCGAGCCGCACCATTCCGCCATCCTTGTGCAGATACTTGAGCGTGGCTTCCTCGCCCCGAACCAGCGCGACGACGATTTCGCCATCGCGCGCGGTGTCGGTGCGCTTCACCAGCGCAAAATCCCCGTCGAAAATACCCGCCTCGATCATCGAGTCGCCGGATACTTCGAGCGCGTAATGCTCTCCCGGGCCGAGCAGCGCCGCCGGGACCGGCAGCGAACTCTGTCCTTCCAGTGCCTCGATCGGCGCGCCGGCTGCGATCCGTCCATGGAGCGGAATCTCGATCACGTCGTTGGCCGGTTCCGGGGCGGACTTCATCACCGCCGACCCTCGCGCGACCGAATCGTTCGCGATCCGCGTTGCGCGCGGTGTTGGTGTCGCGTCTTCGGGTTGCCGGATTACCTCGAGCGCGCGCGCCCGGTTGGGCAGGCGGCGGATGAAGCCGCGTTCCTCGAGCGCGGAGATCAGGCGATGCACCCCCGATTTGCTCTTGAGGTCGAGCGCTTCCTTCATTTCCTCGAAACTCGGGGAAATGCCGGTCTCCTCCAGTCGCTGCTGGATGAACCGGATCAATTCGTGCTGCTTGGCTGTCAGCATGGATATCCTCCCATGGCCTGCCCGGAAGACCCGCCGCCCAGAGGCGTCGAGACCTGCGGGCAGCGCAGGATCAAATAGGCGTACCGCAAGAGGCATAGCGAACGCGGGAGCGCGTCGATGCGTTACCGGCACTGTTCCGCTCGCCGATATGGTGAACGAATGCGGAACAATTAGGCAACTGTTCGGACCGAGTCAAGCGGCTCGCACCGCCAGAACCCCGCAATTCAGCCATTCTGGAGCATGTACACCGGAACAGGCTCGCCCGCGCTCACCGCCGGAGCTCCTGCGGGCCGATCGATCAGGCAATTGGCCGCTGCCAGCGCCAGCAGGGCGGAGGAATCCTGCGACGCGGCGAGGCGCACCCTCGCACCGTCGCTCACCGCGCGCAGGAATTCGCGGCGAGAGCCGACCGCGGGCAGGTCCTCGGATGCGATACGGGTCTCCGCTTTGGGCAACGGATCGGAAACGCCCGCGACCGCGCGGACCAGGGGAAGCACGAACAGGAAGCAGGTGACGAAGCTCGACACCGGGTTGCCCGGCAGCCCGACAATCACCTGGATGCCCGACTCGCGCCGCCGGGTCGCCACCATCAGGGGCTTGCCCGGCTTGATCGCGACCTTCCAGAACGCCAGCTCCGCACCCCAGTCGATCAGCGCCCGCTGGATCAGGTCGTGATCGCCCACCGAAGCACCGCCCGAGGTCACGAGGATGGGGTGGTCCGCTTTCTCCAGCGCCGCCGCAAGGGCAGGGAGATCGTCCGGCACCGGGCCGAGCAGCTGGACCGATCCCACATGCGGGGCCAGCATGGCGGCGATCATCGTCCCGTTGCTCGCCGGGATCTGGTCGGCGCCGCATTGCGACCCGGGTCGAGCCAGCTCGTCGCCGCTGTCGAGCACCTGAACCGTCGCGGGTTTGACGATCGGCACCGTATCGTGCCCGGCAGCTATCGCCAGCGCGAGTTGTGCCGGTCCCAATCGGGTTCCCTTTGCCAGCACGGTGTCGCCCCGCCCGAAATCGAACCCGGCCTTGCGCACGTGTCGACCCGGGGGAGGTGGATCTTCGCCCTCGGCCAGTGCGATCAGGTTGCTGTCTGCTTTCGCGTTTTCCTGAATGAGCACCCGATCGGACCCGGTGGGCATGTGCGCCCCGGTCGAAATCCGCGTGCACTGGCCGGGCGCGAGCGATCCGGCGAAAGGCATACCGGCGCGGCTTTCGCCCACACGCTGCCAAGGGCCATCGCCGCAGACGGCGTAGCCATCCATGGCCGAAAGGTCGGCTGCCGGTTGCGTGCGCAGCGCCGTGAGGTCGCGAGACAGGTATCGACCCAGCGCCGATTGGCATTCGATCTCGATCGCTTCCTGCGCGGGATCCAGCGCCAGGAGTCGCGCCTGCGCCTCTTCGAGCGTCAGCATCGCGCTCACAGGTCGGCGGCTTTCCAGTGCCCCGACTTGCCGCCGCGCTTTTCGATCAGGCGGACCTCGCCGATCACCATGCCTTTGTCGATCGCCTTGGCCATGTCGTAGATCGTCAGCAGCGCGGTCGACACCGCGACCATCGCTTCCATCTCGACCCCGGTCTTGCCCGTCAGCGATGCGGTGGCAGTGGCCCGGATCGCGCCGGCTTCGAACGCGAAATCGAGCGTTACCGCGTCGAGCGCCAGCGGATGGCACAGCGGGATCAGCTCGCCGGTGCGCTTGGCGGCCATGATTCCCGCGATACGGGCGGTGCCGAGCACGTCGCCCTTGGGCGCGTCGCCCGCGCGGATCGCATCGAGCGCCTGCGCCGACATCGCAATCCTCCCCGAGGCCATCGCCACGCGCGCGCTTGGCGGTTTCCCGCCGACATCCACCATCCTTGCTGCACCGTCTTCGCCAAGATGAGTGAGGTCGCTCATGGTCGAAACCCTACCGGATGGAACGCGTGGAACACAGTCCTGACGTTCGGAATCCCGAACGCCAGCGGACACGGCGTGTCAAAGATGGCGAGAGGGAATCCGGCGGTCATTCCGCAGCTTCTGGCACGATTCCGACGAGCAGGACACTGGCGGATTTCACCCTTCGAGGAGGGAGCGCGTCGCCGCCGCCAGATCGTCCGCGCGCATCAGGCTTTCGCCGACCAGGAACGTGCGCACCCCCGCTTTGGCCAGGCGTTGGCAATCGGCGTGTGTCGCGATGCCGCTTTCGCCGACCAGCAGCGCACCCTCGGGCGCCAGCGGTGCCAGCCGTTCGGTGGTGGTAAGCGAAGTGGTAAAGGTTTTGAGATCGCGGTTGTTCACTCCGATCAGGCGTGATGCGAGGTGCTTGGCCGCGCGTTCGAGCTCCGCCTCGTCATGCACTTCCACCAGTACGTCCATATCGTGTTCGCGCGCCGCCGCTTCGATCTCTGCCATCAGGCCATCTTCGAGTGCGGCTACGATGATCAGGATCGCATCTGCTCCGATCGCGCGCGCCTCGAGGCATTGCCACGGATCGACCATGAAATCCTTGCGCAAGACCGGGAGCGAACACGCTGCGCGCGCTTCGACCAGATTATCCTCGTGACCCTGAAAGTAGGGCGCATCGGTCAGCACCGAAAGACACGCCGCGCCGCCTGCTTCGTAATCGCGGGCATGATCGGCAGGGCGGAAATCTTCGCGGATCAGACCCTTGGACGGGCTCGCGCGCTTGATCTCGGCGATCAGCGCAAAGCCGGATTCGGATCGGCGGCGCAGCGCATTTTCGAACCCGCGCGGCGCGGTCTGGATGCGCGCTGCCTGTGCCAGTTCGGCGAGTGGCACTGCCGCTTTCCGCGCGGCGACCACTTCGCGTTTTGCGGCGCATATTTCCTCGAGCTTGTTCACCGGTTCACACAGCCATCGCGATCCAGCGACCCAGCAGCTGTGCGGCGTCGCCGCTATCAAGCGCTCGTTCGGCCAGTGCGGCGCCCTCGATCCAGTCCTCCGTCTTGCCCGAAACCACCAGCGTTGCAGCAGCATTGAACACCACCGCGTCGCGATAGGGGCCGGGGGTCCCGCCCAACAGTGCCTTCAGCGCTTTCGCGTTGTGCAGGGCATCGCCACCTCGGATGGCTTCGACCGGGGCATGAGCGATATCGAATTCCGCTGCGTCCACGCGGCGCATTTCGAACTCGTTGCCGGTAACGTCCGCAAGCTCGTTGCCACCCGCAAGGCTCAGTTCGTCCAGACCTTCGTCGCCGGAGACGATGAATGTGCGGGTCGTACCCAGCCTTGCCTTTGCCTGGGCGTAAATCGGAACATAGCCGGGGCGAGCGATCCCGATCAGCTGCCGCTTCACGCCGGCGGGGTTCGACAGCGGTCCCATCAGGTTGAAGATCGTGCGTTTGCCGAGTCGCTGACGAATGGGCTGGATGCGGCCCATCGCCGGGTGGTGGTTTTTCGCGAACAGGAAGCAGATGCCGATTTCCGCCAGTGTCTTTTCGGCGGTGCGACCGGCGGCATCCATATCGAGCCCCAGCGCTTCGAGCGTATCGGCCGCGCCCGACTTGGACGACGCTGCGCGATTGCCATGTTTGGCCACCGGAACGCCGCAGGCCGCGACCACAAGGCTGACGGCGGTCGAGACGTTCAGTGTATGGTGGCCATCTCCGCCGGTACCGCAACAATCGACGGCATCATCGGGTGCCGCGATCGGAATCAGGCGCGCGCGCAACGCCCGCGCCGCGCCTGCGATTTCTTCGGCGGTTTCGCTGCGATCGGTCATCGCCAGCAGGAACCGGGCAATTTCCTCGTCGCTCGCCTCGCCATCGAGGATCCAGCCGAACACTTCCTCGGCCTCGGCCTCGGTCATGTGCGGCACGGCAAGCGGCAGGATTTTCATGCGCGGAGTCTTTCGGGCAGCTGGGTTTCGATGCCGCACAGCTTCAGGAAATTGGAGAGCAGCGCGTGGCCGTGTTCTGTGGCGATGCTTTCGGGATGAAACTGCACGCCGTGGATCGGCAGGGTCTCGTGCCGATAACCCATGATGCTCGCATGGTCGCCGCCCGGGGTTTCGGCATGGGCATTGGCGACCAGCGCGGCGGGCGTATCGACCACTTCGAGGCTGTGATAGCGCGTGGCGGTGAAGGGCGAGGGCAGACCGGCGAAGATACCCGTCCCGTCATGCGTTACCGGGGAGGTCTTGCCGTGCATCAATCCGCCGCGCACCACCGCGCCGCCGAAATGCTGCCCGATCGCCTGGTGGCCGAGACACACGCCCAGCAGCGGCTTTTCGGCATCGGCGCAGGCGGCGACCAGATCGAGGCTGATTCCGGCCTGGTTGGGCGTGCAGGGTCCCGGCGAAATCAGGAAACCGGCAGCGTTGCTAGCCACCGCCTCGCGGGCGCTGAGCGCATCGTTGCGTTCGACCCGAACCTCGACCCCGAGCTCCATCAGGTAGTGGACGAGGTTGAAGGTGAAGCTGTCGTAATTGTCGATGACGAGGATCATTCGGCAACCTCGCGCCTGGTCACGACGATCATCGGGCCGATCAGCCCGCGATCGAGCCGGTTCGTGGCCGGATCCCACAACGAGGACACGTTGCCATCGAGAAACAGCGCGTTCGGCGTTTTCAGCTCGTCGCGGAAATAGCGGGCGAACTGTCCGAAACTGATCGAGGCGTTCGAGATCACGAAATGCGCCTTTCCGTCAGCGCTCACGCCGACACCGTTGCGCACCGCCCGCGAAGGCCCGTCATCCTGGAAATCGGGATGCAATTTGCCGTCGATCACCAGCATCGGCCCGGATTGCGTGCCGAAATTCGGGCGATCGCGCACGCTCGAAAAGAACCGATCGGCGCTGAGCACGCTCCACGATCCGCCGGTGCCGTAGAACACTCCGTTGGGCTTCATGTGGAAGTTGCCGGGGCCATCGGCGCGATTGAGTTCCTTCAACCGCTCGCCGTCTTCGACGTAATAGCCGATCGGCTTGATATCGTCGCCGTACATCCCGGCATTCATGGCGAACGCAATCGTATTCTTGTCGACCGTATCGGCGAAGGCCGCAAGCGATCGGAACGGTCCGCTGCCCGCTTCACCGAGCCGGGTGACGATCCGATGCTGGGCCGGGTCGGCGACGCAGTGGGTCAGCGGGATGTTTTCGAACGTGACGTCGCTGCAGGCCGAAACGACTTGCGGTGCGTCCTCGGGGGCATCGGTCGGCGATGCATCGGGCGCGTTTTCGGTCGGCACGGCATCGCCCAGCTGGGTGCGGACGATCGGTTGCCCTTCGGGCTGCCGGTCGCAGGCGGCGAGCGCCAACACGCTCAAGACGATGGCAAGCCGCTTCACTGGCCGAAACCCGGCTCGCTCGCGACCCGCACCGCTTCGCGCGCGGCGGCGATCAGCGCGCCGGCCTTGGCGCGGCATTCGGCGAGTTCGTAATCGGGATCGCTGTCGGCGACGATCCCGGCACCGGCCTGAACATGCATGATTCCATCCTTTACCACCGCAGTGCGCAGCACGATGCACGAATCGACCGAACCATCGGGCGCGAAATATCCCACGCCGCCAGCATAGGCTCCGCGCGTTTCGGGCTCGAGCTCGGCAATGATCTCGCATGCCCGGATCTTGGGCGCGCCCGACACGGTGCCCGCAGGAAAGCCCGCGAACAGGGCGTCGAGCGCATCGCGCCCCTCGGCAAGCTCGCCGATCACGTTGCTGACGATATGCATGACGTGGCTGTAGCGTTCGATCGTGAAGCTGTCAGTGACTTCGACGCTGCCGCGCGCAGCCACCCGGCCGACATCGTTGCGACCCAGATCGAGCAGCATCAGGTGCTCGGCGCGTTCCTTGGGATCGGCCAGCAAGCTCGCTTCGTTGGCGCGATCCCCGGCAGCGTCCGCGCCGCGCGGGCGCGTCCCGGCGATCGGCCGGATGGTGATTTCGCCGTTGCGCACGCGCACGAGGATTTCCGGGCTCGACCCGACGATGGCGAATCCCGGCAGGTCGAGGAAGTACAGGAACGGCGACGGGTTGACCCGACGCAGCGCGCGATAGAGCGCCAGCGGCGGCAATTCGAACGGGCAGGTAAAACGCTGCGCGAGCACCACCTGAAAGATGTCGCCGGCAACGATGTAGTCCTTCGCGCGCGCCACCAGATCCTTGTAGTCTTGCTCCGCCATGACCGGCGCAAGCTCGGGTTCCTCCGCCGTGCCTTCGAGCCGGGGTTCCGGCGGTCGCGGCTGTCCGAGCGCACGCAGAGTCTCGTCGATCCGGTCTCCGGCGTGATCGATCGCAGCCCCGGGCTCGTCCGAGGCCCAGATCGGCGCGATGCAGAACAGCTCGTCGGTCAGCCCGTCGAACACCAGAATGATGGTCGGCCGCACGAATAGCATGTCGGGCAGCGCAAGCTCGCTCGGTGCGGCGCGGGGCAGGCTCTCGACCAGTCCGATCGTCTCGTAGCCGAAATAGCCGACCAGGCAGGCGAGGGCGGGAGGCAGCGCCTCGGGCACGTCGATCCGGCACGCAGCCGCCAGCGCCCGCAGTGCGCTCAGCGCATCGTCGGCGCACGGTGCGAAGGCAGCCACGTCGTGTTGCCACCGGCGATTGATCTCGGCGGTGCCATCGCTTGCGCGGAACACCAGATCGGGATCGAGCCCGAGCAGGCTGTAGCGCCCGCGCGTTTCCCCGCCTTCGACCGATTCGAGCAGAAAGTCCCCGCGCCCCGGCTTCATCAGACGCCGGGCCGCACCAACCGGCGTGTCGCTGTCGGCGATGGCCCGTCGCCATACGAGCGTCGGGGAGCCGCTCGCCAAGGCGTCGGCTGCTGCTGCTGCATTCTCCAGCGAAACTTTATCCCGATCGGGTTGGGTCACAGGCGGTCTGCGGACGGCCCGCTCAGGATTCGCCCGCCAGCTGCTTGCGCACCGCGTCGATCGCGGTGGCATTGAGCTCCACTTCGATGTCCTTGCGGATCGCAGTGGTCAGCTGGTCGGTGTATTCGTTGATCAGTGCGGGGGCGAGCTGTTGCCGCGTCTGCGCCAGGACCGGATTGTCCTCGGCCAGCGGTTCGGCCGAAATCTCGTCGAGATCGACCACATACCAGCCCAGATCGTTAGGGGCCTCGAGCAGCTTGGTCGATCCTTCGGCCATGCTGAACAGCAGCACCAGCGGCGCGGGCACGCCGCGGCCCTGCCTTGCGAGCAGCTGGCGGCGTTCCAGGTCGACCCGCTCGATCCCCGGGAACGGCCGGTCCTCGCCATCGAGCGCAGCGCTGAGCGTCGTGTCGCCGCGCACCGCCTTGAGCACCCGGTCGGCGGCGGCGCGCGCCGCCTTGCTGCCCTCGTAAAGCCGCCAAGCTGCCGCCACCTCTTCGCGCACTTCGGCGATCGGGGGGGCAGCCGCCTCGATAATCCGTTCGACATCGAACACGACGAATTGCGCACCGGGTACGATTTCCGCGAGTTGCGGCTCGCTCTCTTCCATCTGGAACGCGGTGTCGAGCGTGCTCGCCAAGGCCGGCCCGATATCGAGTTCGCCTTCGCCGAACACCCGCCCATCGGCCATCAGCTGCGGCGTGATCGTCACTTCCAGACCATAGGCGCGGGCGATTTCCGTCAGCGCGGTGCCGCTGTCCACTTCCTCTTCGATCCGCGCGCTCAGATCAGCGAGGGCGGCGGCGCGCTTTTCGGTGGTGAGCTGTTCGGTCAGTTCGGGACTCGCCTGCGCCAGCGTACGGGGCGGCGTGCGGGTCACGTTATCGACCCGCGCGATGTAGAAACCCAGCGCACTGCGCGCGGGATCGGCAACCTGGCCGCGCGGCGTCTTGAACACCGCCTCGGCGACCGCGGCGCTGGTCACCCCTGCGAGTTCCGCGCGGGTGCGGTTTTCCACACTTGTGACGCTGAACCCCGCCTGCTGGGCTGCGGCCTCCAGCGACATGCCGCCGCGAATCCGCGCGACAATCGAGCTGGCTGCATCCTGGGTGGGAACGAAGAACGACGAAACGCTGCGGGTCTCGCTCGCGGCGAAGCGCGCCGGTTCGGCGTCGTAGCGCGCTTTGATCTCGGCGGCGGTGGGCGTGAGGTTGGCCGTCAGCTTGTCGGCGCCGAAAGTCGCGAACCGGATCGTGCGGCGTTCAGGCCGCACGAAGCGGTTGCGGTTGTCGGAATAGAATTTCGTGAGCTGCGCCTGCGTCGGATCGGCCTTGGGCGCGAACGCTTCGCTCGGGATCAGCGCGATCTGTCCGCGCCGCCGTTCCAGCACCAGCGCGGCGTAATGCTTGGCAACCTTGGCCGGCATTTGCGGGGCCGCGAACGCGGGAATCAGCAGCTGCTGCGCCAGCATTCCGTCGGCAAGATCGCGTCGCAAAGCAGCATCGGTGACGCCCTGCTGACGCAGCGCGGCAAGATAGGTGTCACGATCGAATTCCCCGCTGACCCCGCGGAAGGCGGGAACCTGCAGGATTTCGCTGTTTACCAGATTGTCGCCCGCGCGCAGGCCGTACTTCTCGGCGTAACCACCGATGGCGTAGCGATCGATCAGCTGATCGAGCACTTCGTCGAACCCGCCCTGTTCGATCATGGCCGCCATCGTCAGCGTCGGGTTTTCCCGCTGCATCTGGCGCAGCGCCGAATTGGCGGTGCTGATGAGCTCGGCAGTCGAGATGCGATCGTCACCCACGATCGCCGCGCGATCGCCACCCGAAACCCCGCCGAACGTGCTGCCGGTGATGTCGCTCGCGGCAAAGGCCAGCGCGATCAGGCCGATGAACAGGAACGTGATGGCAAGGCCGATCTTCGACTGGAAGAACTTGCGAAATCCGGAAATCATATGTGCGCCTAATCCTGCCCGGAACGGGGCTGATGCTGGAAATGTCGAAAGCCGGCTCCGAAACGGGCCGGATTCAGCACGGCGCTTTATCGGCCCTGCGACCTCCCGGCAACAGGTAGACGCGCGTTTTGACTGCGGGGCCTTCCTCGGCTAGCCGACGCCGCCCCCCGACCCTACATCGGGTCGAGATTCGCAACCGCTCAGGATTTTTGCATGGCCCAGCGGCCCTACATCGTCGGAAACTGGAAAATGCATGGCACTCGCGCCATGCTGTCGGAAGCGCGCGCGATCGACCGTGCGGCGCAGCGGCACATGAAGGTCGAGGTGGCGATCGCGCCGCCCTTTACGCTTATTCACCCGGTGCATCGCGAAGCGGAGCAGATCGGGGTGGGCGCGCAGGATTGCCACCACGAGGCCGAAGGCGCGTTCACCGGCGATATCTCGGCGGCGATGATCGCCGATGCGGGTGCCAAGTTCGTCATCCTCGGGCACAGCGAACGGCGCGAAGCGCATGGCGAAACCGATGCGCTGGTAAGGGCAAAGGCCGAAACCGCGCTCGCGGCCGGGCTTCGGATCATCCTGTGCTGCGGGGAAAGCGCGAAGACCCGCGACAGCGGCAAGGCCGTGGCCTTCGTCAGGAAGCAGCTCAAGGCATCGCTGCCCGAACCGGACCAGGCGTTCGAGGATGCAAGCGAACGGATTACGGTCGCCTACGAACCGATCTGGGCGATCGGGAGCGGAAACGCCGCGACGATTGCCGACATCGTCGAGATGCATGCTGCGATCCGCGCTCTGCTGATCGATCTCTACGGCGAGGAACAGGGATCGGAAGTCCGGATCCTGTACGGAGGCTCGGTCAAGCCTGAGAACGCATCCGAGATCCTGACCGCGCCTGAAGTCGGCGGGGCGCTGGTCGGTGGAGCCAGCCTGACCGCAGACAGTTTCATGGGCATTGCGCTCGCCGCAGCCGTGGAAACCGAAGACTCGTAGCACCGCTTGCCCCATGGGTTCGGCGCGACTACATGCCAGCCAACGCAATTCGAGAAACCATTCATGTCGTTTTTTCTCTTTCTCACAGTAATCCAGACGATCGTGGCCGCTGCTCTGGTGGGGGTGGTGCTCATGCAACGCTCCGAAGGCGGCGGACTGGGGATCGGAGGCAGCCCGGGTGGCGCACTCGGCGCACGCGGCGCTGCCGATTTCCTCACCCGCGCGACGAAATGGCTGGCAGTCGCGTTTGTGGGACTGTCGATCGCGCTGGCGGCGGTTGCCGTCGACACGACGAGCGCCGATGAAATCACTTCCACGCTCGATCGCGGCGGTCCGCCGGCGGGCGGCGCCGCCGATTTGCTGGGTGAACCCGAAGTTCCTGCCGCTCCCGATCCGCTCGCCGATCCGGCTGCCCCCGCCACGCCCGAGGCACAGCCGACCGGCGACGTCGACCCGCTCGCCGAATAGTCGCGCCGTCGTCGCAACCCAACGGGGCTGTGGATGGCGTCCGCAGCACCTTTGCAATTCGCTTGCCCCGAATCCGAAAGCCCGCTTAAGGCTCAACTCCCATGGCGCGGTATATTTTCATCACCGGCGGCGTGGTCTCCTCGCTCGGCAAAGGATTGATGGCGGCTAGTCTGGCTGCCCTGTTGCAGGCGCGAGGCTACAAGGTCCGCATCCGGAAATTCGATCCCTACCTCAATGTCGATCCGGGCACGATGAGCCCGTATCAGCACGGCGAGGTCTACGTCACCGACGACGGGGCCGAGACCGATCTCGACCTTGGCCATTACGAGCGCTTCACCGGCGTATCGGCGCGGCAGAGCGACAACATCACCAGCGGGCGCGTGTATCGCGACATCATCGCCAAGGAACGGCGCGGCGACTATCTCGGCGCGACGGTGCAGGTGATCCCGCATGTGACCGATGCGATCAAGGAATTCGCGCTCGCCGACCAGGGCGACCACGATTTCATCCTGTGCGAGATCGGCGGCACGGTCGGCGACATCGAATCGCTGCCGTTCATGGAAGCGATCCGTCAGATGCGCAACGAGCTCGAACCGCTCCAGACGCTCAGCGTCCATGTCACGCTCGTCCCCTACATTGCGGCGGCGGGGGAATTGAAAACCAAACCGACCCAGCATTCGGTGCGCGAGCTCGCCAGCCTCGGGATCAAGCCTGACGTGCTTCTGTGCCGCGCCGAGCAACCGATTCCGGATGCCGAGCGGCAGAAGATCGCCAATTTCTGCAACGTGCGCAAATCCGCCGTGATCCCCGCGCTCGATGCGCCGTCGATCTATTCGGTCCCGCTGCAATACCATCAGGAGGGGCTCGATACCGAAGTGTTGCGTGGCTTCGGCATCACCGATGCGCCGGCACCCGACCTGTCTGCCTGGAATGACGTTACCGAGCGCTACTTCAATCCGGAAGGCGAGGTGACGATCGGGGTGGTGGGCAAATATGTCGGACTGCCCGATGCCTACAAGAGCCTGAACGAAGCGCTGGTCCACGGCGGGCTCGCAAACCGAGTCAAGGTCCAGATCAAGTGGATCGATGCCGAATTGTTCGAAGGCGACGAGAGCGAGATCGTATCGGAGCTCGAACCGCTGCACGGGATCCTCGTGCCCGGCGGGTTCGGCGAGCGCGGCAGCGAAGGCAAGATCGCCAGCGTCCGCTTCGCCCGCGAACGCAAGGTGCCGTTCTTCGGCATCTGCCTAGGCATGCAGATGGCCTGCATTGAGGGGGCACGCAACGCCGGGTTCGCCAGCGCGTCCTCGACCGAATTCGGGGAGACCAGCGAACCGGTCGTCGGGATCATTACCGAATGGATGAGCGAGGACGGACTCGAGCAACGCGAGGCGGGCGGCGATCTCGGCGGGACCATGCGGCTCGGCGCCTACGATGCGAAGCTTTCGGGCAACAGCCATGTCGCGCGCATGTATCACGGGGCTGAGGTGATTTCGGAGCGGCACCGCCACCGTTACGAGGTCAACAGCGCCTATATCGACCCGCTCGAAAAGCAGGGTCTGGTTTTCTCCGGCATGTCACCTGACGGGCTGCTGCCCGAAATCGTGGAACGGGCCGATCACCCCTGGTTCGTCGGCGTGCAGTTCCATCCGGAGCTCAAATCGAAGCCGTTCGATCCGCATCCTCTGTTTGCCGGCTTCATCGCCGCGGCGGTTGAGCAATCGCGCCTGGTGTGACCTGCGAAGGGGCGAAAAAGCGACATATGACGAATTGACGTCAATCAATGTCCGCAAACTGTCGCATTCTTACAAAGCCAAGAAATTAATCTTGCGCAATATATCATTCTAGCCTTACGCACCCGGGACCCTACAGGTTTTCGTAAGGGTGGGGTGGGCACCGCACGACGACACGATTGAAGGTAGGGCAATGGGGAAGAGCATTCTGCATTGCTGCAACAAGCTCGAACCGTAATTGACCGTCTTCTGCGACCCGGACGGTCAAGTGCGTTAGAGGCGGCTTAACAGTCGCGGGGGCGGATCAACGAATCCGCCCCCACTCTTATCAGATCATTGAATTTATGTGCGAATGCGCCGCATAGGTCAGGCTGCGTCGGCTTCGCTTTCGGCCTTGCCGCCTTCGACGGCCTTGAGCGTCGCGCTGCCATTGACCGCGATCTTCTTGGGCTTCATCGCCTCGGGCACCTCTCGCACGAGATCGATCAGCAGTAGCCCGTCGGCAAGGTCGGCATTCTCGACCCGGACGTAATCGGCCAGTTCGAATCGCCGTTCGAAACCGCGATTCGCGATTCCGACATGCAGCAGCTCGGACCCGTCATCGATATCATCGCGCTTCTTGCCCTGCACGACCAGCAGGTTCTGCTGCGCGGTAATGTCGATATCCTCAGGCCGGAAGCCGGCAACTGCCAGGGTGATGCGATACGAATCCTCTCCGCGCCGTGCGATGTTGAACGGGGGATAATTGTCACCCGAATTGGAGCGGGCCTGGCTTTCGAGCAGGTCGAACAGCCGGTCGAACCCGACGGTGCTGCGGCGGTAGGGGGTAAAATCAAGTCGTGACATAGTGGCAAATCCTCTTGTTTGAGCAATTTGAACATGGATGCAGGCCTGCACGATGCAGCGCCTGCAAGCGTCGCGAAGTGCGATCCCCGAACTGGCGGAACGCCGCGACAGGCTCTATTTGGGTCGCCGAAAGCGCCTTTCAAGGGTTTTGCGGCGAGGCTCCCAACGGAGAAAACGCTCGCTTTTTGGGGACACGGGAATGACCACACCGACGATCGACATCTACACCAAATTCGCCTGCCCGTTCTGCGTGCGCGCAAAGCGGCTGCTGAGCGGCAAGGGGGTGGAATTCAACGAATACGACATCACCATGGGCGGGCCAAAACGCGACGAGATGCGCACGCGTGCGCCCAACGCGCAAACGGTTCCGCAAATTTTCATCGGCGATTTGCATGTCGGCGGGTCCGACGAACTCGCCGCGCTCGACAGTGCGGGCAAGCTCGACGAACTGCTGGCAGGGTAGGGCGCTTCGTTGACCCGGATCGCCGTCCTGCAGATGACCTCGGGGATCGACCCCGAACGCAATTTCGCGACCATCGCCGACGCGGTGCGCGAGGCCGCATCGGGCGGAGCGCAGATGCTGTTCACGCCCGAGATGTCGATCCTGCTCGATCGCGACCGCAAACGCGCAGCATCCTGGATCGAGGGCGGCGGACCGGCGGATATGGAGACCCGACTTGCCGGACTGGCGGGTGACCACGCGATCGCGCTGGCGATCGGGTCGATGCCGGTTGCGGTGGACGCGGGCATGTGGGGTAACCGTTCCTACCTGTTTTCGTCCACAGGGGTACGGGCTGCGACGTATGACAAGATCCACATGTTCGATGTCGAGCTGGCAACTGGGGAATCATGGCGTGAAAGCGCGGCTTACCGACCGGGCGAAACGGTGGTGGCAGTCGAGGAGACACCGCTGGGGCGGCTTGGCCTGACGATCTGCTACGATCTGCGTTTCCCCGCGCTGTTCGAGGCTTTGGGGCAGGGGCGCTGCGATACGATAGCGGTTCCCGCCGCATTCACCGTCCCGACCGGCAGGGCGCATTGGCACGTCCTGTTGCGTGCCCGGGCGATCGAGGCGAGCGCCTTCGTCATCGCCGCGGCACAGGTGGGCAAGCACGAGGACGGGCGCGAAACCTACGGCCACAGCCTGGTGATCGATCCGTGGGGCGAGGTGCTGCTCGACATGGGCGGCGAGGAGGCGGGACTGGGCTTTTGCGAGCTCGATCTGACCACCGTCGAGCAGGTCCGCGCACAGCTTCCCAGCCTTGCCAATCGGCGCGAAATCCCCAAATGGATTCATCGATGATAGTGTTCGATCTTCACTGCGACGAAGGCCACCGGTTCGAAGGGTGGTTCGGATCGTCGGGCGACTATGAAAGCCAGCGGGAGCGGGGGCTGGTCGCGTGCCCTGAATGCGGATCGGGAGAAGTCGGAAAAGCGCCGATGGCGCCTGCCGTCCCGGTCAAGGGCAATCGCCGCCGCGAAGCCGGTCAGCCCGTTGCGCCCGAGACCGATGGGACGACGTCTGTGTCCAATCATGGGCTGACTCCCGAGGTGAAACGCGCGATGCAGGCGCTGGCCGAAGCGCAGGCCAAGGCATTGAAAGACAGCACTTATGTCGGTGACAAGTTCGCCGAGCAATCGCGGGCGATGCATTACGGCGAGCGTGACGAAGCCCCGATCCATGGCCGCGCCAGCCTGGAGGATGCGAAGGCGCTGGTGGACGAAGGCGTGCCGGTTGCGCCGCTGCCGTTTCCGGTTGCGCCACCCGACGAGTTGAATTGATTGATCGCCCACCAACGCCTGCTATTGGGGCCGTGGGTCCCGTAGCTCAGGTGGATAGAGCGTCGGATTCCTAATCCGAAGGCCACAGGTTCGAATCCTGTCGGGGACACCAGCTCAGCCTACGCAACAAGGAAAAGAGGCGCTCGGCATATCCGGAGCGACGCCATATCGGGGTCGTTCGGAAGAGCCGGAGCGCCTCATTCACGGCCTCTTGGGGAGAGGCCGGGGATGCGATCGAAGACGTTCGGAACAACCGGAGTAACCCAATCCTTGCGGAGGGATATTCGGCAAATCCCGTAGCGACTTCGGGAAAATGCCTAATCCGTCGTACCTAAGCAATCGTTAAGGCGTGCGAAATTTTGGCCTGCGCCGCTTAAATCCGGGCGCGCCGGTCCGTCCGCTGGGCCAGCCATGACAGCGCGACCACGCCCCCGGAAATTCCCAGCAGCAAGGCGCAGGTTCCGCCCCATCCGGCGGCATCGTAGATCGTGGTGCCGAGCACGCTCCCCAGCGCTCCGCCGGTGAACATGATGACGATGTAGCTGGTCGTGAGACGCGTGCGGATGTCCGGCTCAAGCGCGAGAAAGGTCATTCGCCCGGTCACATCGATCGTCGGGCCGACCAGGTTCACCAGTGTCAGAGGCACCAGCAACGTCCAGATGCTGAATCCCAGCGGATAGAACAGCGCAATCCCTGCCAGCTGGACCAGCGCGGCGATCGAACGCGCGCGCCGGGGACCGATCCGGTCCGCCCAGCGCCCTAGCCGCGGGGTCGCGAAAATGCTGACCGCTGCGATCCCGGCAAGATAGCCGACGGCGTCGACTCCATAGCCAAGCTCGGCGCTGGTGAGATGCAGCGCCAGGGCGAGCCAGGTCGCGGTAAAGGCGGCAAAGTTGAGCGCCTGGATGATCGCCGAGATCATGGTGTCGCGGTGCTGCGCCGCAAGGATGAACACCGAGCTGATGAGCGCGCCGTAACTGCCGCTGGGTCGCTTCGTCACGTCCGCGTCGCTGCGCATCGCGAGCGGCAGCGCGAGCGTGGTCACGGCCATGATGGCGAAGGCGCACCAGTAGACGGTGCGCCAACCGAAGTGTTCGGCGACGATCCCTGCGCCCACCCGCGCGACCAGAATTCCGAAGATCACCCCGGCGGTGAGCAGCGCGGTGACCTGTCCGAGCCGTTCGGGCGCCACGCGCTTCGAGGCGAATGCGGGGATGAGATAGGGCGCGATGGTGACGAAACCGAGCAGCGTCGATGACAGGGTGAAGAGCAGGAAACCTTGCGCCAGCGCCATGCCGAGCAGGAACAGGCTCTGCGCGGCGACGAAGACCAGACAGAGCAGCCGGTTCGAGAAACGGTCGCCGAGCGGCAACAGCAGCAGGATGCCGAGCGCCAGCGCCAGCTGGTTGAGCGCCGGGACAATCCCGATCCGGGCCTCGCCGACGTCGAAACCGACCGCGACCTCGCCGATGATCGGGTGGATGTAATACGCGTTGGCAGTCACCGCCGCGACCGTCACCGCAAGTGCATATTCCTGCGCGCGGCCAAGATAGCCGTCGGCCTCGCTCAAGCGAGAAAGCTCGCCGTCCTGGCGGTGTCGATGACGCCCTGCGCAAGTTCGGCCGGGCGATCCTCCTGACAGAAATGCCC
The DNA here is from genome assembly GCF_018205975.1 of Erythrobacter sp. JK5. NCBI lineage: Bacteria > Pseudomonadati > Pseudomonadota > Alphaproteobacteria > Sphingomonadales > Erythrobacteraceae > Erythrobacter > Erythrobacter sp. JK5. Next base: position 942,370 of record NZ_CP073577.1, read on the forward strand.
GCAGGTCGAGAGCATAGCGTGCGGCATGCCCTGAGCCCCCGCGATGCGGCTTGCGAGCGTTTCGCCGAGCCCGCCGGTTACCGGGTCGTCCTCTCCGAACAGCGTCAGGAACGGCTTGTCGTACGCGGCCAGTCCAACCCATGCCCGTTTGTTCTGCGCGATCCCGTCCATACCGTCTTCGACCGGGACCAGCGCCGGGAATGCCCGCGCGCCCGCCTTGCTCGGCTCGTCGGGGAAGGGCGCGTCATAGGAGGCGATTTCGGCTTCGCTGCGCTCGGTCGCGGTGGCGCGTTGCAGCAGCTCGCCGATCATGAAATCGGGCGAGGTCTTGGCGAAGTGTCGCCACGCGAGGAATGCGGGCGAGGGGGTCCCGCCGGTCGGCAGGAAGGTGTTGCTGGCAACGACGCAGGCAAAGCGATCGGGTTCCTCGCCGACCATTCGCAGGCCGAGCAGCCCGCCCCAGTCTTGGCAGAACAGCGCTGCCGGCTGAGGCACCACGGCGTCGCGCCACTGCTTGAGCCAGCTGACGTGCCGATCGTAAGTGTAGAAGCCGATATCGTCGGGCTTGTCGCTCTTGCCGAACCCGATCAGGTCGGGCGCGAGACAGCGGAACCCGGCATCGACGAGGACCGGGATCATCTTGCGATAGAGGAAGCTCCAGCTCGGCTCGCCGTGGAACAGCAGGACGGGCGGCGCATCCTGCGGCCCTTCGTCGAGATAGTGCATCCGCCCGCTATAGCCGTCGCCAAGGTCGACGGCGATCCAGTGCTCTTCAAACGGATAATCGGGCAGATCGGTGAAGCGGGCCGGGTCGGATGTCAGTATCTTCATTGATCTCTTCTCCTGTCGAGGAGTCGAGTAGCATGAAAAAACCGATCAACCACCAGTGCTCGGCTCCCCCGGGTTCTCGCCCATCGGCACCTTCTCCTTGAACGTGTGCGTGATGTACGGGAACGGGATTTCGATGCCCGCCTCGTCGAGGCCGCGCTTGATCGCGCGAACAACCTGGTCCTTGCTCTCGCGTCCCGAACGCGGGGCCGATCCGGACCACCAGCGCACCAGGAAATCGACCGACGACGAATTGAATTCCTGCGCGAACACATCGACGCCCTTCTCGTCATCCACTTGCTCGATTACGCTCACTGCCGTGCGGATTACGTCTGCCGCCTCGTCGAGGTTGGTGTCGTAGGAAACGCCGATCACGACATCGTGCCGCCGCTGTTCCCGATCGGTCAGGATTTCGACCGGGTTCTTGAACAGCACCGAATTGGGCACGACGGTCAGTTCTCCCGATAGCGCGCGGATGTGGGTTTCGCGCAGGGTTATGTGCTCGACCTTGCCGATGATGCCCTCGCATTCGATCACGTCGCCGATCCGCATCTTTTCGCGGACCATGATCAGCACCCCTGCGAGGAAATTCTCGAAGATATCCTGAAACGCAAATCCGATCGCGACCGCGCCGATGCCCAGTCCCGCGATCAGGCTGCCGGGCGTCAGGTCGGGGAACACGACAATCGCGGCAATCATCAGGCCGAGAACCCACGTGCCCAGCTTCACGAGAGTCTCGATCAGCTGTCGCAGCGACGGACGGATATCGGTCTTGCCGATCAGCAGATCGGTGATTTTCGCGGTGAAGCGCGCGACGATCGCGGTGATGACGACGATAATGAGTGAGATCGCAATTTGCGGAAGCATGGCGACGAATCCGGTGGCCATGGCGTTGTTCTGGTTGGTCAGTGTCGTGAGCATGATTGTTTCGGCAAACCTCCTGTTTGTTGTTGAACGGCACTCGGCTATCCCAAGTTCCGAAAAATACCGCGATCCGATGGCCCGCCGGGCGCAATTCTGATCGCGCACGGCGTTTTGCGCTTGAACCGCGTCGTTAACTGTGATTCTAAGTGTTTCGGGGGCCACGGGACACGATGCGACAACCGCCGCGAGATCAGATGAAGCAGGGATTGGCGCTGATGGCGCTGCTGATCCTGACCGGACTGGCGATTGCCGGGCCGACCGGTCTGCTCGCCTGGAGCGAGAACTCCCAGCTGCTCGAACAGCGCGAGGCGCAGATTGCCGCGCTTACCGACAAGCGCGATGCGCTCAAGAACCGCGTCGAACTGCTCGATCCCGAAGCCGCCGATCCCGATCTCATCGGAGAATTGCTGCGGCATCAGAATGTCGTTCATCCCGATGAACTGGTCGTCACGCTCGAAGACGAGTGACACCCCGGATCGGCGCGCAAACCGAACGCTTCGATCTCGTCCATTCACACGGCTTTCCGTTGCGTAATGGAAATTTGCCCGCCAATAGGGATGCAGCGCATCCCCCTTTCCGGCGCGCTGTCATTCGACACCAGAGAACAAAGGAAACGAGCCTTGGCCAAACAGCCCAGCAAGGCAAAGAGCACGGCGAAAAAGCCGGCGAACCGCAAGCCTGCCGCCACCAAGCAGGCCGCGAAGTCGGCGCCGTCGGACGATCCGGATTTCGTCCTGCATTCGCTGCAAGAGGAATTCGAATCCAGCAAGCGGTTCAACGCCAGCATCGATCAGATGCTCGCATTCTACGAGCAGATGCTGCTGATCCGCCGCTTCGAGGAAAAGGCCGGGCAGCTTTACGGGCTCGGGCTGATTGGTGGATTCTGCCATCTGTACATCGGGCAGGAAGCGGTGGCGATCGGGCTGCAATCGGCGCTTGATGGCGACAAGGACAGCGTGATCACCGGCTATCGCGATCATGGTCACATGCTCGCCTACGGCATCGATCCCAAGGTCATCATGGCCGAGCTGACCGGTCGCGAAGCGGGCATTTCGAAGGGCAAGGGCGGCTCGATGCACATGTTCAGCACCGAGCACAAATTCTATGGCGGCCACGGCATCGTCGGCGCGCAGGTGGCACTGGGCGGCGGCCTCGCGCTGGCGCATCAGTACAAGGGCGACGGCGGTATCTGCCTCGCCTATTTTGGCGACGGCGCGGCCAACCAGGGGCAGGTCTACGAAACGTTCAACATGGCCGCGCTCTGGAACCTGCCGATCGTGTTCGTGGTCGAGGACAACCAGTACGCGATGGGCACGTCGACCAAGCGATCGTCGGCCGAAACGCGATTTTACCGGCGCGGTACGTCGTTCCGCATTCCCGGGATGGAAGTGAACGGAATGGACGTGCTCGAGGTTCGTGCTGCGGCCGAGGTCGCGTTCAAGCATGTGCGCGAGGGCAAGGGGCCGGTGCTGATGGAGCTCAACACCTACCGCTATCGCGGACATTCGATGTCCGACCCGGCAAAATACCGCACCCGAGAAGAAGTGCAGGACCAGCGCGACCACCACGACCCGATCGAGGGGCTGAAGAAGGTTCTGATCGAACAGGGCAAGAGCGAGGAAGACCTCAAGGCGATCGACAAGGAGATCCGCGCCCGCGTGGCCGAGGCTGCCGATTTCGCCGAAAATTCACCCGAGCCGGAACCGTCGGAACTCTACACCGACGTGCTGGTGGAGAGCTACTGATGGGTATCGAACTCAAGATGCCGGCGCTGTCGCCGACCATGGAAGAAGGCACGCTGGCCAAATGGCTCGTCAAGGAGGGCGACGAGATCGCTCCGGGTGACATCATCGCCGAGATCGAGACCGACAAGGCGACGATGGAATTCGAAGCCATCGACGATGGCGTGATCGGCAAGATCCTGGTGCCCGAGGGTACCGAGAACGTCGCGGTCGGCACCGTGATCGCGATGCTCGACGGGGAGGGGGATGCATCCCCCGCTCCCGCACCTGCGGCGAAGCCAGCGCCGGCTCCCGCGCCTGTTCCCAAACCGGCGGCGGAAAAGCCCAAACCTGCCGCGACAGCGCAAGATCCCGAAATTCCCGATGGCACCAGCTTCACCGCGGTCTCGGTCCGCGAGGCGTTGCGCGACGCGATGGCCGAGGAAATGCGCCGCGACGAACGTGTGTTCGTGATGGGCGAGGAAGTCGCCGAGTATCAGGGCGCTTACAAGGTGACGCAGGGCCTGCTCGACGAATTCGGCCCCAAACGCGTGATCGACACGCCGATCACCGAATACGGGTTTGCCGGTATCGGTGCAGGCGCGGCGATGGGCGGATTGCGTCCAATCGTCGAGTTCATGACCTTCAACTTCGCGATGCAGGCCATCGACCACATCATCAACTCGGCAGCCAAGACGAATTACATGTCGGGTGGCCAGATGCGGTGCCCGATCGTGTTCCGCGGCCCCAATGGTGCGGCTTCGCGCGTGGGTGCGCAGCACAGCCAGAATTACGGCCCGTGGTACGCCAGCGTCCCCGGCCTGATCGTCATCGCGCCCTACGACAGCGCCGATGCCAAGGGGCTGTTGAAAGCCGCGATCCGAAGCGAGGACCCGGTGGTCTTCCTGGAAAACGAGCTGGTCTATGGCCGCAGCTTCGATGTCCCCGACCTCGACGATCACGTCCTTCCCATCGGCAAGGCTCGGATCATGCGGGAAGGGTCAGACGCCACCATCGTCAGCTATTCGATCGGGGTCGGGCTAGCACTCGAAGCCGCGGAGACGCTGGCGGGCGAGGGCATCGACGCCGAAGTGATCGACCTGCGCACGCTGCGCCCGCTCGACAGGCAGGCGATCCTCACAAGTCTCGCCAAGACCAACCGTCTGGTGGTGGCAGAAGAGGGCTGGCCGACCTGCTCGATCGCGAGCGAGATCATCTCGATCTGTATGGAAGAGGGTTTTGACGATCTCGATGCGCCGGTGCTGCGGGTGTGCAACGAAGACGTGCCGCTGCCCTATGCCGCCAACCTCGAACATCTCGCGCTGATCGATGCCGAGAGGATCGTCGAAGCGGTGAAAAAGGTCTGTTACGTCTGATGCGGCTGAGGGGGGAGGGACGCCGTTGGCATCTCTCCCGCGAGGTTCAGGGGCGTTCGGACTTGAACTGGTTGCATCGCGCGGTGTTTTGTCCCGTCGGTGAGGCATACAGCTGCGTCAGGTCGCGATTGTCGCGAATGTTGAACGCAGCAGTGTAGCTGATCGTTTCGCCTTCGAGGTAATCGAACGGCGTGATCGGCTGGTAGTCGTAAACCACCTCGACGAACATCACGGCAGTCCCCGAACTCGCGGTGATTTCCTTGCCGCTTTCGCCCATGCCGGCAAACGAGGTTCCGGAGTCGCCGTCGCCTTGCGCTCCGAAGCTCGAGGTATGATTCTTCAGACCGCGACACCGCTGCCAGTGAATCCACTGACCGCCTTCGGAATTCTGTTCGAGGCTCGACAGGATGATCCGTCCGTGATCGAAGATGTCGAGCCGCTCGCCGAGCTTTTCCGCCCCGACAAACACCTGGTTGATGTCGTCTTCATAGACCTTGCGGGCCAGCAGAACGTCCTGTTCGCCAACGCGCGACGCGTTATCGGCCACCTGCATCGCAATCTGGCTCACTTCCATGTGGACCAGCGCGTAATAGGCAGTTTCCGTGCCGAGCAAGCCCAGCGACAGCATGATCGGCGCGGTGAACGCGAATTCGACCATCGCAACACCCGATTTGGCGCCGGGCAGATCACGCAAGCGGCGCTTGATGCCGGCGAAGCGGCCGGTCTTGGTTTTCGCTGCAGGAATCATGGGCAATTACCGATTTCGACGTTGCGGTTCTGTTGATCGTAGGGCTGGTTGCGCAACACGGTTGAGGCTTTGAGCGTCATGTTTTCGCTCATTCCCACCAGACCGGCCATCGGGAACAGGCGAGGCCATTCGACCGTGGCTTCGTACAGCACGGCGTCGCGCGCACCGCCGATGCCGGAAGCACCGCGGTTCGCGTCCCATTGGCCGTTGCCGTTTGCATCCTCGAAGGGTTCGCCATTGTTGCAGACCGAGTCTCCGTCGTCGTCGGTGAAGTTTTCCGCTTCGCCAACGTCGCTGAAATCGAAATGCGAAAGCTTTTGGAGCGTCACCGTCGCGTTGTTCGGGACCACGGTCTTGATCTGGTCGATCACCGCCTGATCGATCGTGCCCTGCCGGCTTCCGGCGGATTCGAGCGTCATGTCGCGCCCCGCCTTCTGCATCGCACCGTTGATCTGGGCCGCAGTGTATTGCGTGTGCGCCAGGTCGAAGATGCCCATGAGAAGCACGCACAGGACGGGGGCGACAAACCCGAATTCGGTCAGCGTCGCACCCCGCTCGTCGCGGCGCAGGCGTTTGAGGAGCCGGGGCCCGATCATGAAGTCAGCCTCAGGTCTGCAATTTGTTCCGCAATGTCGCGGAAGGTCTGCCGCAGTTCATCGGCATCGTCCGCCTGGAAGGCGCGGCCCGAAGTGGCGCAGTTGCGCAGGTTGGCGCTCAGATCGGTACCGAACGCGATGGTCCAGACCGAAATGTTCTTGTTGCGGGCTGCACGGCATGCCGCCTGGAAACGTTCGGCGTGGCGACTTGCCATCTGCGACGAGGAACCGTTGTCCGTAATCCGGCGATCCCACCATTCGATCCCGTAGAGTCCGTAGACGCGCTGGTTGGTCGCCTGCGTGCCGTCGGTCATGAAGATGATGTGGCGGGTGATTGCGTCACCGTTCGGCGCGGTCGCATTCGAGCCCGAGAAGATGCCGTCGGGCGAAATGAAGCGTGCGCCCCAGAGCATTCCGAAGTCGTGGTAGGTGTTGCCACGAGCGCGCAGCGAATCGACGTAGGTTTCAAGCGTTGATTCGGTCCACGCGTCCGACAGGCGGCGCGCAGCGACCGGGCAGACGTGCTGTCCGCGGCCGTTTACGCTATCGAGATTCTCGGTCGTTCCGACTTCCTCGTAGATCCATGAATCGTTGTCCCACAGACTGCCGTCGTCCGTGTGCCGGTAATACACCGCTCCCGGCAGCGCGGGCTTCCAGCGCTCCTCATCGGTCGAAGGCACGAGGTCGATATTGAGATCGTGGGCTCCGGCAGGGACCGGATTAAAGCTCGCCTGGGCGACCGTGTTCGCTTCCTGAATACACCCGTCCCAATTGTGCGTTACGGTCGAGCCGTTGTTGCCGGTCGGGGTCGTGACCGGGTTTCCGAGACCGGCTCCGGCATTGAAGTTCGACACATCGAAAGTAACCGGACGGTACTGCCACTGAGCGACCGTGATCGTTTCGGGTTCCTCGACGTCGTCCTCGTCGGCCTGACGATACTTGTCGATCCGGCCTACGCAGGCGGCACGCCACTGCGTGCTGGCACCGTAGCGGTTCCAGACGTTCAGCCAGTAATCCGAAGAGGTGACGCGCCACAGCTCGTCGCCAACCCGGTATTCTTCGCCTTCCATGCGGAGGCACTTGTTCCGCGCGGGGTTGTCCGCCTTGCCGGAATCGTTGTCCTTGTTCTTCCACTGGTAGCTGGAAATCCAGACGCCACCGCCGAAGTTATCAGGATCGCGCGGCATGTATTCGTAAGTCTGCCGGTCGAGAATCCAGTCGCCGATTTCGACGCCGCTGCCGGGCACTTCGGTAGTGGTTTCGACCCAGACACGCGATTGATACGTGGCCGAATCCGCCATCCAAGACTTGATCGACTGGCCGACATTCACCCCCTGCGAGTACGGCACGAAGCCATAACGCACCTGCGCCTGCGGCGACGTCGAACTTTCGACGATATCATAGAAATCGACCACCGCTTCGCGCACCGCCTGCAGGCGCGAACCGTTCACGCCGCCGCTGACATATTCGGTGTTGCCGTTGTTCGAACAGTCGTCGTCGATCCCCTGTTCGGCGGGGCAGTTCATCGAACCGGTGACGTCGAGCACGAACATCACATCGGTGTTGGCGATGTTGATATCGGCCGAACAGCTCACGCTGACGTTGAATTCATCGTAACCGAAAATATGCATCAGGCTCGTCGGCAGAGTGCCGGTCGCGGTTCCGCTCACCACGCCCGAATCGTTGGCGGAATAGGCGCGCGTCCTGTTTTCGAGGCCGAACAGGCCATCGTTGTAGTTCTGATCGAAGAACGCGTTGCCGACCTGTTCGTCCTCGGTCGAAAAGTCGCCGTCGTCCATTGCGCGCCGCGCGGCGAGCGCGCCGGCGTCGCAGGCTGCCTGTAGACGCGTGGTCGTCATGTAATAACGACTCGCGTCGACGGCGCCGCCGACCATGCCGATCAAGGGGACCAGCGCCGCCGCCGAAATGACGATGGTGTTGGCCGTGGGATCCGCGGCAAGCCGGCGGAAGAACGAGAGTATACCCATGCGTTTCGAGTCCCTGTTCGGAGTCGTTCGCGAAAGAGTGCGAGAAAACAGCTGCATGGACCGGACTTAGCGCAGTCTGGTAAGCGCATTGCGAAGGCGCATGGTTAACCTCAGGTAAAAGCGCGCTCGGCCCCAAAAAACCTCGTCATCTGCGCCGATATGGGACGATCAGCTTGACAATTGTTTGCTCGCAGCAGCTAGCACTGCCCGTTGTGAAAGGTTCTCCCAGCGAATCCCTGCCCCCGAACTCGTACTGGCCGTCGCCCACACTCCGGGATCGGTGCGTGCCCGACTGTCCGCAGCGCTGGCGCTGGATCAGAGGCTGGCGCGCATAGTTTCCGCAACCACCGAACCGATGCTGGGGCAAATGCGCCTCGCCTGGTGGCGCGACATGCTCGCGCTACGCACGCCGGATCGCCCCGCCGGAGACGCGGCTCTCAGCGCAATCGGAGCGCATTGGTCGGGGGACGAGCAGGCGTTGATCGACGTCGTCGATGGCTGGGAAGTGCTGCTGGTGTCGGTTGCGCTCGCAGACGCCGATCTGGTTCGGATTGCAAGAGGTCGCGGCGCGCCGTTTGTGGCCCTGTTCGGCGGGGCTTCGCTTCGGTCCGCCGCGCGCGTCTCCGCCGCTGCGACCCGGTTCGTTTGCGCCGATCTCGCCATTCGTCTGAGCGATGCCGAGGAGCGCCGCAGGGCGATCCGTCTGGGGCTCGACCAGACCGATGACGGAGAACGCCTGCCGCGCGAGGCGCGCGGTCTCCGCGTACTCGAGGCGCTGGCGCTGCGCGCCCTGGAACGCGGCGGAAAGCCCTTGATGGAAGGACGCGGGGCCGCGCTCACCGCATTGAAGGCGGGTTTCTTCGGCCGTTGAATACGTGTAATCCCCGATGAATATTGCAACGGGGCCAAGATGCGTCAAACTGTACTCGGAGTATTCGTCGGATTGATACTTGCCGGTGTCGGCGTGTTCTGGTGGCAGGGCAGGGCGCAAGTCGAGGTCAATGCGCCTCCGCCTCCCGCAGCCGAGAACATCGCGAAGACCCCCGACGAATTGCCGCAAGCCGATCCCGGCGAACTGACCGGCCCGGCGCCACCCGAGGCAAGCGAGTTGACGCGGGAGGAAAAGCGGTTCTTCCGCTACGATCGCAATCGCGACCGGAAGATCACCCGCAACGAGATGCTTTCAAGCCGTTCGGATGCCTTCCGGAAACTCGATGTCGACGGCAACAACCTGCTGACGTTCGAGGAATGGGCGGTCACCACCGCGCAGCGCTTCGACGGAGCCGACGCCGACAGGAACGGTGAGCTTTCGCCGAAGGAATTCGCGACAACCGCGCCAAAGCGCCCAGCACGCAAGCCCGCCTGCCGCTGCTGATCAGGCGGGTACCGGTTCGCGCGTGTCGTTGACCCAGGCGGCCAGGTCTGCCTTGGCGCGGCTGGTATAGGCTTCCTTGCGCGCCTTCTTCCTGACCTCGTGCAGCGGCGGAAACAGCCCGAAGTTGACGTTCATGGGCTGGAACGTGTCCGCCTCGGCGTCTCCCGTGATGTGGCTCAGCAGCGCACCCATCGCGGTCGTCGCGGGCAAGGGCTTCCATGCCCGCCCTGCGAGTTCGCCGGCAGTCATGATCCCGGCAACGAGCCCGATCGCCGCGCTTTCGACATAGCCTTCGCATCCGGTCACCTGCCCGGCGAAGCGGATATGCGGCGCGGCTTTCAACCGCAGCTGTCGATCGAGCACGTGAGGCGAATTCAGGAACGTGTTGCGGTGCAATCCCCCGAGCCTCGCGAACTCGGCATTTTCCAGCCCCGGGATGGTGCGGAAGAGCTCCACCTGCGCAGCGTATTTGAGCTTGGTCTGGAACCCGACCATGTTCCACAGCGTGCCCAGCTTGTTGTCCTGCCGCAGTTGCACCACCGCGTAAGGCCAGCGTCCCTGCGGGAATTCGGGCGTTGCATCGCGGGGATTGTCGAGCCCGACCGGCTTCATCGGACCGAACCGGAGCGTGTCGACACCGCGCGCCGCCATCACCTCGATCGGCATGCAGCCGTCGAAATAGGGCGTATCCTTCTCCCACTCCTTGAATTCGGTCTTCTCGCCATCGATCAACCCCTGGTGAAAGGCGAGGTACTGTTCCTGCGTCATCGGGCAGTTGATGTAGTCGCCGCCTTCGTTCGAGGCTTCGGTCCGTTTGTTCCAGCGCGACTGGATCCATGCGATCTCCATATCGATGCTGTCGCGGTGGACGATCGGGGCGATTGCATCGAAAAACGCGAGCCGTTCCTCGCCCGTTGCACCGACGATGCTTTCCGCCAGCGCCGTGGCCGTCAGCGGTCCGGTGGCAACGATGGTCAGCCCGGCATCGGGCAGCCGGTCGATCCGCTCGCGCGCGATCGTGACATTTGGGTGCTCGCGCAGCGCCTTTTCCACCTCGGCAGAAAACACGTTGCGATCGACCGCCATCGCACTGCCCGCCGGGACCCGGGCGATTTCGCCGGCGCGCATCACCAGACTGTCGAGCGCGCGCATTTCGTGGTGCAGCAGACCGACCGCGTTGGCTTCGTCGTTGTCCGAACGGAAGCTGTTCGAGCACACCAGCTCCGCCAGACCGTCGGTCTGGTGCGCCGGAGTCATCTCACCGGAGCCACGCATTTCGGACAGGCGCACCTTTACTCCGCGCCGGGCCAGCTGCCAGGCAGCCTCGCTACCGGCGAGTCCACCGCCGATGATGTGAACGTCGTGGGTTTTCGTCGTGCCTGTCATGGAGCGGGCGGTAATTGCGTGCTAGCGCGACCGCAAGAGGGAGCGGGACAGATGCCCAAACGCGCATTGGTGGAACATCGGCCCTGGATTCTGGCGAGCCTGGCCGCCGCCACCGTATATTACCTGGTCTGGGACGACCCGATCGGCGAGCTTTACCTGACGTTCCTGAAAGGAGCGGGCGTCGGCTTGCTGGCGGTCTATGCGATGCGGCGCACGAGCGGCTTCGACGGGGCGATCCTGGTGATTGCGCTGGCGCTGGCTGCGGCGGCCGACATGGTTCTGATTCACGATTTCCGACTGGGCGGCGCCTTGTTCCTTGCCTCGCATATTGCTGCGATCGTGCTGTACCTGCGCAATCTGAGACCAACCACAACGTTCAGCCAGAAACTGCTCGCGGCCGGATTGCTGGTTGGGGCGCCGGCGATTGCCTATCTGCTGAGCCTGCGGGCCGATATCGCGCTCTACGCCGTCGGTCTGGGGGCGATGGCCGCCACCGCCTGGATGAGCCGCTTCTCCCGCTATCGCGTCGGTTTAGGCGCGGTGCTGTTCGTCATCAGCGACTGGCTGATCTTCAGCCGCGAGGGTCCGATCGACCTCGCGCCGCTACCCAATCTGCTGATCTGGCCGCTATACTATATCGGCCAGCTGCTGATCGCGACCGGGATCGTCCAGACGCTCCGCGCCGATCACGAAATCTAGGCTGAAACGGCGGCGATGGTGGTGCGGTGCAATTCGCGCCGGTGCCCTTCGTAGCCGCCGGTGGCCTTGTGGTTGACACTGCGATTGTCCCACATCACGAGCATGCCCGGTTCCCAGCGGTGGCGGTAGACGAAGCGGTCCTGTTCGCACCATTGATGCAGTTCCATCACCATTTGCAGCGACTCGGCATCGCTCATCCCCTCGATCCCGACCGTGTAGCTGATGCTGCAGAACAGCGCGTCCTCGCCGGTTTCCGGGTGCCGTTTCACCAGCGGGTGGGCCTGGCGCGCACGGGCGCTTTCGCCGGGCCTGATGGCCATCGAACGGTTTGAATCGTGATCGCCGTACACCCCGTCGGGCGCATATCCGCGCGCCGCAGAATGGATCGCGGTGAGGCTGCGCAGATGATCCTTGCGCTCGTCGGGCAGGGCGGCAAACGCGGCGATCTGGTCGGAAAAGAGCGTGTCTCCGCCCAAGGGCGGGATTTCGATGGCAAGCAGGCATGTGCCCGAGGGCGGTCGGGGCAGGAAACTCCAGTCCGAATGCCAGTTCTCGGCAAACAGCGGGCTGGTTTCGTCGGCTTCGCGTGTGATCGCGGCGATATTCTTGCGCCCGGGGATCGGATCGAAGAACGGATCCTCGCCGAATTCACCCATCGCGAGAGTGAAGCGTTCCAGCGCATCGTCGTCCATTCGCTGACCGGTGAACGCCAAAACCCTGTGCTCAAGCCACGCCGAGCGGATCGCCGCGATGGTCTGAGGGTCGAGCGCCTCCGAGAGGTCGACGCCCGTAACCCGCGCGCCGCATGCCTGGCCGGAGGATTCGATCCGCATTCCTATCCGCCCGGTTCGCCGTCGATATTCTTGTCCGAATGGGCCGTCGTATCGGGCGAGGTCTCGTCGTCCCCGCCGCGCCGATCGACCATCTCCTCGACAACCGCTTCCTCGGCCTCGTTCTCCGGTTCTTCGGTTTCGTCGATCTTGACTGCGCTGACGATGTGTTCGTTCTTGGACACATCGAACAGCCGGACGCCCGCCGTGTTGCGACCGAGCACCCGCAGACTTTCGAGCCCGATACGGATCAGCTTGGCCTGATCGGTCACCAGCATCAACTGTTCGCCCGTCTTGACCGGGAAACTGGCGACGACTGGTCCGTTGCGATCGATGTTGTCGATATTAATCAGGCCCTGGCCGCCGCGCCCGATGCGGCGGTATTCGAACGCCGACGAAACCTTGCCGTAGCCGTTGGCGCACACAGTGAGGATGAACTGTTCGCGTTCCTTGAGCAGGTCGTAGCGATCGCCATCAAGGTCGGGATTTCCTTCCTTTTCACCCTTCCACGGCGCATACTTGAGATATTCTGCCCGCTCATCGGCGGTCGTACCGGTCGCTCCCAGCGTGGAGAGCGAGACGACCTCGTCGCCTTCGGCCAGCTTCATCCCGCGCACACCGGTGGAGGTGCGCGAGGTGAATTCGCGCACGTCCTCGGCGGCGAAGCGAATGGCCTTCCCCTGGCGCGAGGCGAGCAGCACGTCGTCGGTCGAGTTGAGCACGGCCACGCCGATCAGCTTGTCCTCGCTGTCCTCGTCGAACTTCATCGCGAACTTGCCGTTCGACGGGATATTGGTGAAGGCGTCCATGCTGTTGCGACGGACATTGCCCTTCGCAGTCGCGAACACCACCGACAGCGCCCCCATTCGTCCTCGTCTTCGGGGAGGGGGAGCACGGTGCGGATCGTTTCGCCTTCGTCGAGCGCTGGCAGCATGTTGATGATCGGTCGTCCGCGCGTGGTCGGGCCACCTTCGGGCAGTTTCCAGACCTTGAGGCGGTAGACCTTGCCGGCAGTCGAGAAGAACAGCACCGGATTGTGCGTCGAGGTGACGAACAGCTCGGCAATCGCATCCTCGTCCTTGGTCGACATACCCGCACGGCCCTTGCCCCCGCGGTTCTGCGCGCGGAAGGTCGAAAGCGGGGTACGCTTGATGTAACCGTCGAGGGTTACCGTAACGACCATGTCGTCGCGCTCGATCAGGTCTTCATCCTCGAGCCCGTCCCATGCGGGCGCAATTTCGGACACGCGCGGCGTGGCGTAACTCGCGCGCACTTCCTCAAGCTCGTCGCGCATCAATCCGTAAAGCTTGACCCGGTCGGCAAGGATCGAGAGCAGTTCCGCGATCTCGTCGGCGAGGTGTTGCAACTCGTCGCCGATCTCGTCGCGGCCCATCGCGGTGAGACGGTGGAGCCGCAGTTCGAGGATCGCCTTCACCTGCCGCTCGGACAGTTTGTAGGTGCCGTCCGCTTCGTCGGCAGAGGGCTCGATAGCCTCGACCAGCTGGATGTATTGGGCGATGTCGCCAATCGGCCATTCCTTGGCGAGCAGCTTGGCACGCGCGTCGGCCGGGTTCGCCGCGCCCCGGATCATCGCCACCACTTCGTCGAGGTTCGAGACCGCGACCACCAGGCCCAGCAACAGATGGGCACGTTCGCGCGCCTTGTTGAGCTCGAATTTGGTGCGCCGGGTGATGACCTCTTCGCGGAAGGCGATAAAGCTTTGGATGATATCGCGCAGCGTCAGCGTTTCGGGGCGACCGCCCCGGATCGCCAGCATGTTCGCCGGGAAAGAGGATTGCGCCGGGGTATAGCGCCACAGCTGGTTGAGCACGACCTCGGCGCTGGCATCGCGCTTGAGATCGATCACGACCCGCACGCCTTCGCGCGAGCTTTCGTCGCGGATGTCGGAAATGCCCTCGATCCGCTTGTCCTTCGCCGCCTCGGCGATCTTTTCAACCAGGCCTGATTTCCCGACCTGATAGGGCATCGATGTGAGCACGATGGACTGGCGATCGCCGCGCTTTTCCTCAATCTCGTGGCGGCTGCGCATCAGGACCGACCCGCGCCCGGTGGTGTAGGCGGCTCTCGCGCCGCTGGTGCCGAGGATCAGCGGAGCGGTGGGGAAATCAGGCCCCGGAATGTATTCGATCAGTTCCTCGGAGGTGATCCCGGGGTTCGCGATGAAGGCCAGGCAACCGTCGATCACTTCGCCGAGATTGTGTGGCGGCACGTTGGTGGCCATGCCGACCGCGATCCCGCCCGCTCCGTTGACCAGCAGGTTGGGAAACCGCGCCGGAAGAACGACCGGTTCCTTGTTCTCGCCATCGTAATTCGGGACGAAATCGACCGTATCCTTGTCGAGATCGTCGAGCAGGGTGTTCGTGACCCGGGCCAGGCGCGCCTCGGTATAGCGCATCGAGGCGGGCGGATCGGGGTCCATCGACCCGAAATTGCCCTGGCCATCGACCAGCGGAACCCGCATCGACCAGTCTTGCGTCATGCGCGCCAGCGCATCGTAGATCGCGGCGTCACCGTGGGGGTGGTAGTTGCCCATCACGTCGCCGACGATCTTCGCACTCTTGCGATACTTGCGCCCGGCGACATAGCCGCCTTCCTGGCTCGCATAGAGGATCCGGCGGTGCACGGGCTTCAGCCCGTCGCGCACATCGGGCAGCGCGCGCGCCACGATCACGCTCATCGCGTAATCGAGGTAACTGGTCTTCATTTCATCGACGATATCGATGCGTTCGTAATCGCCCATCGGAGAAGGCGGAGTGGAATCGAGAATGTCGCTGTCGTCGCTCAAAATACGGGCCGTTTCTGGTTATCGTTGAGGGCTGGTGCTTGGTTACCAGGAAGGTAGGCGCTCGGTAGGGAAATCACCACTCGAACTCGGAACAAAGCACGATTCTCCGTCCGTTTTTCCACATTTGCCGCCCCCGGTCGAGAATCCCGGGCATCAGGCAGAATTTCCCTCGATGAACGGCGCGGCCTGGCTCCATTCAAAGGCCGTTCAGCCCGGTTCGCCTAGGACGAATTGCAAATCTGGCCGATCGCGTTCACATGCGGAGGTAAAGATGAATCCGGCAGCGCGGATTGCAGGGCGCTGTATCAACCGTTTTTGGAGGTACCCGATGAAAGGTTTTCACCTGCGCAAGCGCGCATCCGGAATGGCGCTGGCGATCGCGCTCGCAACCGGAGCCGTTGTCGCCACTGGCGCGATCTATGCCGAGCCGGCGCACGCCCAGAAGAAAAAGAAGAAGGACAAGGAACAGGCTTCGGCATATTCGAAGGAATTCGTCGATGCCTACCAGCCGCTCAACGAAGCTGCGAATGCCGAGGGTGCCGACGTGAATGCGCTCAAGCCGCAGCTGCTGGCGCTGGTTCCGCTGGCGCAGAGCGACGATGAGAAGATCGCTGCGGGCGGCATGATCTACAACGCCGCGATCAAGGTCAACGATCCTGCGCTGCAACTGGCCGGGATGGAGCTCATGCTCGCCAGCAACAAGGTCCCGCTGGAGCAGGTCGGTCGCTACAATTTCATCGCTTACCAGCTGGCCGACGGGCAGAAGCAGTACGCGAAATCGCGCCAGTTCCTGCAGCAGGCGATCACCACCAATTTCTCTGCGCAGGGCGTGACGGTGGCCGACCTCCGGATCGCGATGGCCGAAAGTTTCTTTCAGGAAAAACTTTTCAAGGAAGGCCTCGCCTATCTCGACGGGGCGATCAAGGATCGCCAGCGCATGAACCAGCCGGTCGAGGAACGCTGGTATCGTCGCGGACTGACGGTGGCCTACAACAACCGGATCGTTCCCGAAGTCTACGATTTCACGCTGGGCTGGCTCACAAGCTTCCCATCGAACGAGAACTGGCGCGACGCGATCAACCTCACCCGCAATCTCAATGAATTCGGGGATCAGGAAATCCTCGACCTATTGCGCCTTAGCGCCAAGGTCGATGCGCTGCAGAACAAGCAGGACTACATCATCTACGTCGAGGCGGCAGATGCGCGACGTCTTCCGTTCGAGGTCAAGAACCTGATCGAGCAGGGCTACGCGTCGGGCAGCCTGAGCCGTGACGATATCTTTCTTGCGGATTCGCTTTCCACCGCCACTGGACGGATTGCCGTCGACAGGCGCGAATTGCCCTCGCTTGAAAGAGATGCCGGTGCGGCGGGCGCGTCGCTGCGGACCGTCGTCGCTGCGGGCGATGCATTCCTGAGCTACGGCGAATACGCCAAGGCAGCGCGGTTCTACGAGAAGAGCCTGGGCATGCCGGGCGTCGAAACCCCGCGCGTGTTGACCCGCCTCGGGATCGCACAGGTCGCGATGGGGCAGCACGACGCGGCGCAGGCAACCTTCGCCAAGGTCCAGGGCCAGCGCGCGCCGATTGCGCAGCTGTGGAGCGCCTATGCGGACATGCAGCAGGGCGGCTCGGCAACGGCCACCACGGCTGCCGATACGACCATCGGCGGATAAACCGCGCAGCGTTGATCCGTACGGCAACGCAGAAAACATGGGCGTCGGGACCATCCCGGCGCCCTTTTTCATGCGAAATCAGCGCAGCCGCTTGACGTAGATCTGATTGTCGGAGCGGCGGTCGACCTGGAAGTTGTCGAGCGTACCGAACAGTTCGGACAGGCTCTGGAAACCGTAATTGCGCACGTCGAAGCTGGAACGGTTTCCCGCGATCTGCCCGACCTGCTGCAGCTTGGCATAACCCTTCTCGTCGCGTTTCGCCTCGGAATAGGCCCCGGTGATGAGCTCCATCAGCTCGTCATCGACCATGCCGCCGGCATCCGGCTTGTCGCTTTTCCGTTCGCCCGACCTGTCGGCAGCGTAATTGGCGATCAGCTGCTTGATATCGATGAACCGGGTGCAGACCGACTTGAACGCCTGCGGCGTTTTCGATTCGCCGAAGCCGTAGACTACGATCCCGTCCTGCCGCAGCCGGGTGACGAGCGGGGTGAAGTCGCTGTCGGAAGTCATGATCCCGAACCCATCGACCTTGCCCTGATAGAGCAGGTCGATCGCATCGATCGTCATCGCCATGTCGGTCGCGTTCTTGCCCTTGGACACATCGAACTGCTGCTGCGGGCGGATGCCGAACTTGTTGGTGATCTTGTCCCAGCGGGCAAGATTGTCCTTGGCAAAATTGCCGTAGGCGCGCCGGATATTGACCTGACCAAGCTCGGCCATGACCGTCAGCACCGGATCGATCCCTTCGGGCGTCGTGTTGTCTGCGTCGATCAGCAGAGCGATGTTCTTGAGTTCGGATTCGGACATGGCGGCTAGATGGTCGCGGGGCGGGGGCAGGGCAAGCGATTAATCCTCCGGCAGGAACTCGCCGGTGTCCTCGTCGAGCGAATAGAGCATGCCTTCGACGATCGAGAAATGGGCACCGCGCAGCTTTAACGAGCCCGCCTTTTCCTTCTCCGAGATCCACGGGAAGGTGCGCAGGTTTGCAAGGCTCTGGCGGATCGCGGCAAACTCCATCGCCAGTTCGGCCTTGCGCCCCGTGGTGCCATGCTTTTCCGCCACCGGCTGCCGGGCCTCGCTCAGGAGATTGATCCAGTTGGCGACGAACCCGCCTTCGCCAGGCGCGGCCGAGGCGAAATTCTGCGTCAGCGCCGCCTGGCACCCGCCGCACCGCCCATGCCCCATCACCACGATCTGCTTCACCTCCAGCATCTGCACCGCGAATTCGACCGCCGCCGATACGCCGTGAAGGCCGGGTGTCGTCTCGAACGGCGGCACCAGCGCCGCGACGTTGCGCACCACGAAGATTTCGCCCGGATCGACGTCGAAGATCTGCGCGGGATCGACCCGGCTGTCGCTGCAACTGATGATCATCAGCTTGGGATTCTGTCCCTCGATCGCGGTTTCCTTGAACCGGGCTCGCTGGCGCGGGTAGGTCTCCTCGCGAAAGCGGCGATATCCTCTCAGCAGCTCGGCATATTCAGGCATTGATCCCTCCGATCGCGGGGAGGGCGCCGGTCCCTAGAAACGCTCGCCCCGGATTACCGCGACATCCCACATCGACAGGATGAAGCCGTATTTCGTAAGCACGGGAGCGAGCGCCTCGGCAAGCGCCATCGCCTTGTCTTCCGCAGCTATCGTCAGCACGAACACCTTGTCGGTGCCCATCACGCGTTCCTCGCGCCAGGGCCCGTCGCGGCCCTTGCCGGAAGTAACCGGAACAATCGTCCATCCGGTGATCCCGGCTTCGTCGATCGCGTCCGTCACGCGCTTCTGCAGAGCCACGTCGGTCAGGATTTCGATCCGTTTGCGTGTCACTGTCTCGATCATGGTCCAACTCCTGCGCCGCCGGTCAGATAGACTGCAAATGCACTGATGAGCCCGATATTGACCAGCACGTTGAAGGGGAAAGTGATGCTGAGCGACATCGTCAGGTAGATGCCCGGATCCGCCTCCGGCAGGGCCAGGCGCATTGCGGCCGGCACCGCGATATAGCTGGCGCTGGCGCACAGGACGCCGAGCGCGGCCGCCGATCCTGCATCGAGACCGATTGCAGCGCCAAGACCTGTTCCCACCACACCGTTCACAATCGGCAGAAAGATAGCGATCGCCGTCAGGCGCCAGGTAATGGCGCGCGAATCCATCATCCTGCGGGCCGCGATGAGACCCATGTCGAGCAGGAAGATGCACAGCACGCCCTTGAACCCCGCTTCGAAGAACGGCGTCACTTCGGCGAAACCCCGTTCACCGGCGAGCATGCCGATGGCGAACGCTCCGAGCAGTAGAACGATCGACGAATTGGTGAACACCTCATGCAGCATTTCGCCGGT
The DNA here is from genome assembly GCF_018205975.1 of Erythrobacter sp. JK5. NCBI lineage: Bacteria > Pseudomonadati > Pseudomonadota > Alphaproteobacteria > Sphingomonadales > Erythrobacteraceae > Erythrobacter > Erythrobacter sp. JK5. The sequence goes on from NZ_CP073577.1 coordinate 961,649, forward strand.
GCTTTGCGCGCCGTCTTCCTTGCTGCCAAGACCGCGCGCGAGCAGCAGGCCGCTCAGAATCGCGGGTGCCTCCATCGCCGCCATCACCGCGACCATGTAGCCGCCCGGCTCGCGCGACTGGCTGGTCAGGATCTCGACCGCCGTTACGAACGTCACGACGCTGATCGAGCCGTAATGCGCGGCAACCGCCCCCGAATTGATCCGGTCGAGCTTGCCGAACGACTTGAGCACCGCATAGGCGAAGAAAGGCAGCAGGAACCCCGCCGCGATCCCGGTGCCGAGCGCCGAAAGCACTGTACCGTCGATCCCGGATTTCGACATCGCAACCCCGCCCTTGATGCCGATTGCTGCCATCAAATACAGCGACATCGCCTTGGCGATCGCCTCGGGGATGGCGAGATCGGACCGCGCAAAGGCCGCGAGCAGGCCAAGTACAAAGAACAACACCACCGGCGAGGTGAAGGTCTGGATGGCGGTGTCGAACATGGGGTGCCCCGTTAGCGATCCTGCGCGTGCATGAAAAGCGAAACAGGTTGCATCGAATTCGTTCCCGAATGGCCGTTCGGGCGCGGAAGGTGCGCTTGCGGCAGGCGCTGCGGCAGCCTAGATGAGCGGGCATGAACGATCTCGCGAACACCCCGCAGCCCGATCCGCAGGCGGACCGCCCGCCGCGCCAGCGCAAGCCCGACTGGATCCGGGTGCGTGCTCCCGTCAGCGAAGGCTATCACGAGACCCGCAAACTAATGCGCGAGCTCAATCTCAACACGGTGTGCGAAGAGGCGGCGTGCCCGAATATCGGCGAATGCTGGACCAAGAAGCACGCTACGGTGATGATCCTCGGCGATGTCTGCACCCGCGCCTGCGCGTTCTGCAACGTCAAGACTGGGATGCCGCGCGCGGTCGATCCGCTGGAGCCCGAGAATACCGCGATCGCTGCGGCGAAGATGGGGCTCGAACATATCGTAATTACCAGCGTCGACCGCGACGACCTCCCGGATGGCGGGGCGGGGCAGTTCGTCAAGGTGATCGAGGCGCTGCGCCGCAACACGCCCGACACCACGATCGAGATCCTCACTCCCGATTTCCGCGGCAAGATGCGTGCCGCAGTCGAGGCTATTTGTGAAGCGGGTCCGGATGTTTACAATCACAACCTCGAAACCGTGCCACGATTGTACCCGACGATCCGCCCCGGCGCGCGCTATTATGCGTCGCTGCGGCTGCTCGAAGAGGTGAAGGCGCACAACCCGCTGATCTTCACCAAGTCGGGGATCATGCTGGGGCTGGGCGAACAGCGGCTCGAAGTGCACCAGGTGATGGACGACATGCGCACCGCCGAGGTCGATTTCATCACCATGGGTCAATACCTCCAGCCGACGCCCAAGCATGCCCGGGTCGAAGAGTTCGTGACCCCCAAGGCATTCGACGCCTATGGCGCGATCGCGCGGGCCAAGGGTTTCTTGCAGGTCGCGTCGAGCCCGCTCACGCGGTCGAGCTACCACGCGGGTGACGATTTCGCGGTAATGAAGGCCGCTCGGGAAGAAAAGTTCGCCAAAGCAAAGATTTGATGCCTGGAATTAGAGAAACCCGCAGGCTTCCCTACAGCGCCGAGCAGATGTTCGATCTGGTCGCCGATGTCGCGCGCTATGGCGAATTCCTGCCGTGGGTGATTGCCACGCGGGTCCGCTCGAACACCGAGACCGAGATGATCGCGGACATGGTTGTGGGCTTCAAGGCAATCCGGGAAAGCTTCACGTCACGGGTGACGAAGGATCGCCCGCGCATGATCGACGTGCACTATATCGACGGCCCGCTGTCCGATCTCGATAATGTCTGGACCTTCCGCCCAATCGACGAGCGCAGCTGCGAGATCGATTTCTGTGTCGATTTCACGTTCAAGAACCGTATGTTCGAACGGCTGGCCGGGCAATATTTCGACCGCGCCTTCCGGCGGATGGTCGAAGCATTCGAACGCCGCGCGGCCGAGCTTTACGGCAACAGCAATTCGAGCGCGCAGATCGTCGCCTGACGCCTGATGGAGGCGCGCGCGCCCGGTCCGTCGCCGCCGTCGAAATGCTTGAGCTCCCCCTCCTGTTCGCCTTCGTGATTGCGATAGGCGCGGGCGAACACCACGGTCCCCACCGGTTTGAGCTGGGTCCCGCCGCCCGGACCGGCGACACCGCTGATTGCCACCGCAACATCGGAATTCGACCGCTTGAGCGCACCTTGCGCCATCGCCCAGACGCAGGCGATCGATACCGCACCGAACGTTTCGATGATTTCTTGCGGTACGCCCAGCGCCTCCATCTTCGCTTCGTTGGAATAGGTAACGAACCCCCGATCGAGCACCGCCGACGACCCGGCGATTTCGGTAATCGCGGAGGCGACGAGACCCCCGGTGCAGCTTTCCGCAAGCGCGATCCTGCGCCCGGCGGCTGCGTTTTCGCTCACAACACGGGCGGCAAGATCGATCAGGTCCGAAGGCAGGAGGGATTCGGTCATCGCCCGCGACCCTACTGCTTCTTGGGCGGACAGATCGAGGGGTTCTTGAACTCCCCCACTTCCGCGATGAAAGCCATCAGGCCGGCCACGTTCTCGGTAGGCAGGGGGCTGAGCAGTTCCAGCCCGCGTTCGATGTCACCGCAATTCTCGGGCTTGATCTCCTTGGCGATCATCTGGCCCACCGTGCCATCGACGAACGGGCGCAGGGTCGAATCCGGCAAGCTGGCAATCATCGCGTTGAGATCGACGCCGCCAGTCGCCTTGGGATCGGCCTGCCTGTTCATGTAGGTCTTGAGCACGCGAAATGCGCCCGGCCAGCTACCGCTCTGCCTGGCCCGGAAGGGTGCAATGAACGTGTCGCCTTTGCGCGCGACGAACCCATCGGGCTTGAACTGGTTGCGGCACACGGTCCGCGCCGCGTCGTACGCGATCGGCATGGTGTATATCACGCCCGCAGATACGTCGGCCGCCGCGACGCACCCGTTTTGCGCATGGGCGAGCGAGGGCTGGGCGAGCGCCAGCAAGGCCGCGCAAGCGGCAAGAAACGGTTTCGACATCAGGATTGCTCCGTTCGGGTAAGAGAAACGATGGCCTGCGCAGCGATCCCTTCGCCGCGCCCGGTAAAGCCGAGGCGTTCGGTGGTGGTCGCCTTGATGCTGACTGCGGCCTCGTCGAGCGCAGCCAGTCGGGCGACTTCGGCGCGCATGGCAGGGCGGTGCGGGCCTATTTTCGGCGCCTCGCAGATGATGGTGAGGTCGATATTGCCCACTGTGTATCCGGCATCGCGGGCAATTTCGACCGCATGCTCGAGGAACCGCCCAGAACGCGCGCCCGACCATTGCGGATCGCCGGGCGGAAAATGCGTGCCGATATCGCCATCCCCGATCGCGCCAAGCACGGCATCGGTAATGGCGTGCAGCGCGACATCGGCATCGGAATGCCCGGACAATCCCTTATCGTGTTCGATCTTCACGCCGCACAGCCACAATTCCTCGCCTTCGACGAGACGATGCACGTCGAAACCCTGACCGATCCTGAACAACGGGGAAGCGGGTGACGTCATGAAGTCCTCAGAGTAAGTGATTTTGCGTAGGCGCTCATCGCCCTCGACCAGCGCGACTGTGCCCCCATTCTGTGCAAGCACTTGCGCATCGTCCCCCGCGATCGGATCGCCTGCCCAATTTCTGTGCGCCCTCAGTATTTCAGCGTAGCGGAACGCCTGGGGGGTCTGAACCCGTTTGAGCCGGTCCCTGTCAGCCGATCCCTCCATCGTGCCGCTTTCGTGGGCAATCGCAAGACTGTCGACCACCGGCAGCACCGGGATGGCGCCGGAATGGGCAGCAAGGGCCGTAAGGAGGCGCTTGATAACCGCTCGGGGCAGATCCGGTCGCGCCGCGTCATGGATCAGCACGTTTTCCGGGCATTCCCGTTCGATCGCTTCGAGCCCCTTGCGCACCGAAACCTGGCGGGTTTCGCCACCGGTGATGAATTTTACGGCAACAACCCCGGAAAGCGCCGCGCGCGCCGTATCTTCGCCATCGTCGGACACAACGATGATCAAGGGTGAGGCACCGGCGCTCGCGAGCGTTTCAACCGAATGGCGAAGCAAGGGCTTGCCGCGCCAGTGGCGGAACTGCTTGGGCGTCTCGCCGCCCGCGCGCAATCCTTTCCCTGCCGCAACCACGATCGCTGCGAATGAGGGGGTGGGCTGGGGGTCGGTCATTGCGGGGGAGCGCTTAGGGTCTGGACGGCATTTCCGCAATCCACTATGCGCTGCCCAATTATTAGGCATCTCCACCCATGACGACGCTTCCCTCCGCTCCGGCCTTGAAGCCGATCCACATCGGTCCGGTGACCATCGCCGAGCCGGTGTTGCTCGCGCCGATGACTGGCGTGACCGACATGCCGTTTCGCACCTTGGTGCGGCGCTATGGTTCGGGCCTCAACGTGACCGAAATGATCGCGAGCGAGGCCGCAATCCGCGAGACGCGCCAGTCGATCCAGAAGGCCGAGTGGGACAAGACCGAAGAACCGGTATCGATGCAGCTGGTCGGTTGCGATCCGGGCTCGATGGCCGAAGCCGCCAAGCTCCAGGAAGGCAACGGCGCGGCGATCATCGATATCAATTTCGGCTGCCCCGTGCGCAAGGTGGTGGGGCAGTTCGCAGGCTCGGCGCTGATGCGCGAGGTACCGCTGGCGACGAGGCTGATGGAAGCCACGGTCAAGGCGGTCGATGTGCCGGTCACGGTAAAGATGCGGATGGGCTGGGATCACCAGAGCCTCAACGCGCCCGAAATGGCGCGGATTGCCGAGGATCTGGGCGTCAGGATGATCACCGTACACGGCCGGACCCGCAACCAGATGTACAAGGGGCACGCCGACTGGTCCTTCATCCGCAAGGTCAAGGAAGCGGTGTCGATCCCCGTCATCGTGAATGGCGATATCTGTACGATCGAGGATGCTGCGAAGGCGCTGGAGCAGTCGGGCGCGGACGGGCTGATGATCGGGCGCGGAGCCTATGGCAAGCCGTGGTTGCTGGGGCAGGTGATGCACTGGTGGCGCACCGGTGAATCCATTCCGACACCCAGCTTTGACGAGCAGTATCAAACGCTTGTTGAACATTATCAACGAATGCTCGAACATTACGGGCGCAACGTGGGCACCAAGATCGCGCGCAAGCACCTCGGCTGGTATACGAAGGGAATGCACGGCTCGGCGGAGTTCCGCAACAAGGCCAATTTCATCGACGATCCGGACGAAGTGCTCGGCGAGATCGAGCGCTTCTACGAACCGTTCCTGAGGCGCCGCGCAGCGTGAGCGTGATGACCGATGCAGCCACTGGCGAGGCTGAAGGGCAAGGGGCGGACACCGACTGCGCGCAAGGCGGGCGCCCCGACGCCGCCGCGCAAGTCGGGGGCCTGATCTTCGCAGTGCTGCTGGTCGATCCCGAATTGCGGATCGTAGAGGCCAACCACGCGGCAGAGAACCTGTTCGGCACCAGCGCCAAGCGGTTCGTGGGGCAGATGCTGATCGACACGATCGGCACGGTCGGCAATCGCGTCGCGGAGCGGCTGGCCGATCCGGAAGCGGCGCTGGTCGCGCGCGATCAGGTGATTGCGGCTGGTGGGACCGAGAAGCGCGTCAACCTCACGGTATCGCCGGTTTCGGGATATCCGGGATGGCGGGTGGTGACGCTGTCCGAGATTGCACACGAGGAAAACGCGCGCGACGACAGCGGGGAATCCTCGCTCGGAGCGCCGACAATTCTGGCGCACGAAATCAAGAACCCGCTTGCCGCCATTCGCGGGGCAGGGCAGCTGGTCGCGCGCAAGCTGCCGCACGGCGACAAGAAGCTGGCGCGGATGATCACCGACGAGGTCGATCGGATTGCGCGGCTGATCGATCGGATGCAGCAGCTGGGCAGCACCCGGGCGGAACCGCTCATCCCGTGCAACCCGCACGAAGCGATCCGTTCCGCGATCGCTACCGTGCGCGCAGCCGGTGCGGAGGGGGTGACGATCCGCGAGGAATTCGATCCCTCGTTGCCGCCCGTCATGGCCAATCGTGACGCGCTGGAACAGGTGCTGATCAATCTGGTGTCGAACGCCCGCGATGCGGCGATGGGCGATGCCCGGCCGGAGATCGTCGTGCAAACCCGCTTCGTCAGCGGGCTTGCCTTCAGCGCCATTCGCCTTGGCCGGATGGTGCGGCTCCCGATCGAGATCACCGTCAGCGACAATGGTGCGGGAATCGATGCGGCGATGCGCGAGCACGTGTTCGAACCATTCGTCTCGTCGAAGAAATCGGGGCAGGGACTGGGTCTCGCGCTGGTTCGGAAGCTGGTGCGCGACATGAACGGCAGCGTCAGCCACGAACGCGACAGCCGCGCCGGATTGACGCATTTTCGCCTGCATCTGCCGCTGGGCGTAGCGGATAGCGCATCATGAGCCGCACCGTGCTCCTTGTCGAAGACGATGGTGCAATCGCGACGGTCATCACCGCCGCGCTCGAAGACGAAGGCTTTTCCATCGATCGCTGCACCAGCGTCGCAGCGCGCGATGGAAACCTTTCGGCCCGCACCTACGACGTCATGTTGACCGACGTCATGCTGGAAGACGGCGACGGATTAGCGACGCTCGATGCAGTTCGGAATGTGGCCCCCTCCATGCCGGTCATCGTGCTGTCAGCCCAGAACACGCTCGATACAGCGGTGCGGGCCAGCGACAGCGACGCGTTCGAATATTTTCCCAAGCCGTTCGATCTCGATGAACTGGTTCAGGCAGTAAATCAGGCCGCAGGCTCCAGGCGCGATTCCGTCGAACCGGCACCCGAGGCGGAACCCGATGGCATGCCGCTGGTCGGCAGAAGCCCGGCGATGCAGGGCGTGTACCGGATGATCACGCGGGTGCTGCGCAACGACCTGACCGTGCTCATTACCGGCGAGAGCGGCACCGGAAAGGAACTGGTGGCCGAAGCCATTCACCAGCTCGGCAGCCGCCGCACCGGACCGTTCGTTGCGGTCAATACCGCCGCGATTCCCTCGGACCTCGTCGAAAGCGAGCTGTTCGGGCACGAGCGGGGGGCTTTCACCGGGGCGATCGCGCAGGCGATCGGCAAGTTCGAACAGGCCAACGGCGGGACCCTTTTCCTTGACGAGATCGGTGACATGCCCTCCGAGGCGCAGACCAGATTGCTGCGCGCGCTGCAATCGGGGCGCATTCGCCGGGTAGGCGGTCGGCAGGAAATTGCGGTCGACGTGCGAATCATCGCGGCGACCAATCGCGACCTTGCCCCGATGATCGCAGCCGAAGCGTTTCGCGAGGACCTGTTCTACCGGCTCAATGTCGTGCCGATCGAACTGCCTCCCTTGCGCGAGCGGCGCGAGGATATCGAGGTCCTGTCGCAGCACTTCCTGATCCAGGCAGCCGAGGACGGATTGCCGCGCAGGCAGCTCACCGCCGATGCCATCGCGCGGCTCGAAATGCGCAACTGGCGCGGCAATGTCAGGGAATTGCGCAATGTCGTCTATCGCCTGGCGTTGATGGCGCGTGACGACGTGATCGATGCCGCGAGCCTGCAGGACATCATCGGCGTAGAGCAAGCCCCGGGTAACGCCGCGACGGGCACCGGCGGCATTGCCGAAGCGCTTGAACGGTGGCTGGCGGAAACTGCACCCCCGCCTGGCGCGGTCTATCACCGCGCGCTGGCTGCGCTCGAGAAGCCGCTTATCGAGCATGCGCTCACGCAGACCAGCGGCAACCAGTTGCGCGCGGCTCAGCTGCTCGGGATCAATCGCAACACGCTGCGCAAACGGATCGGCGATCTCGCAATCGAGCCTGATCGCTTCGCAAGACCGGCCTGACGCAGGCCGAAGCATTTTCGGCTTGCATTTGTGCAACACAGCAGTTGTAATCTCGCAACGATGAACGAGGCTGTGGCCAATCCCGGGCGCCAACCGCCACGCCATTCGCCGCGTTGGTGGCGTCGGTTCATCGTCGCCTCGCGCAAGGCCAACGTGTTCCTGTGGCTCGAGATCGCTTCGGCTCTGACGCTGCTCGCGGCGATCGTCGCCACCTACGCAGCCTATTCGCAAGCGCCCCCGCAGGGTGAGCTGCTGCCCACCATGCAGGTTTCGCTGCTGCTGATGGCAACGCTGGTCCCGGCGATGGCACTGCTGGTCCTGATCGGGCGAAGGCTGGCCTTGCGCAGGGCGGCGGGCAGCACCGCGCGGCTGCACGTGCGCCTGGTCTTCTTCTTTTCGCTGATCGCGGCGATTCCGACCCTGCTGGTTGCCGGGTTTGCGGCGTTCCTGTTCCAGTCGGGAGTTGATTTCTGGTTTTCGGACGATTCGCGTGGGCTGATGCAGAACTCGCGAGAGCTGGCGCAGAGCTATTACGATGCGAACCAGCGCGAAGTGCAGGACGAGACCGTGACGATGGCCAGCGACATGCGCTTCATCATCAGCCGCGTACCGCTGTCCGATGCCGATTTCCCCGATCTCTACGCCTTCCAGGCGCAGGCGCGCGAAATCTCTGAAAGCGCGATCCTGCAACGGCTCGACGACGGATCGCTGCGCACCGCAGCGATCATGAATCTGGTCGAAGACAATCGCCCGCTCGAATTCAGCGAGACCGCACTGCCTCGGCTCGACAAGGGAGAATTCGTCGTGGTCGAGGGATCGCCGACGCGGATATCCGCGCTGGCGCCGATCGACGCAGAGAGCGGAATTTACCTCTACAACGCGCGGAACACCGAAGCGACGATGTTCAATTCGTGGTCGCGCGCGCAGGCGATCGCCGCCGCTTACGACACCCTAACGCGCGACGCGCGTACCCTGCAATTGCGGTTCAACATAGCCCTGGTGCTGGTCAGCCTGGTGCTAGTCGGTCTTGCGATCTGGTTTGCGCTGCGGTTTGCCGATCGCCAGGTCGAACCGCTCACCGATCTGGTCGGTGCCGCGCGCAAAGTGGGGCAGGGGAATTTCGCGCTGCGGGTGGAAGGGCGGACGGGAGCCGACGAGATCGGGCTGCTGAACCGCGCCTTCAACCGCATGACCGCGCAGCTCGAAAAGCAGAACAAGGCGCTGGTGAGCGCCAACCGGCAGCTCGACGATCGCCGCGCCTTTACCGAAGCGGTGCTGGAATCGGTCACCGCCGGTGTCATTTCGGTCGACAAGGATAGCCGCGTAACCCTGATGAACGGGTCGGCGCAGGCGCTGCTCGCAGATGAGGAACTGTGCCATGCCGCACCGGACGATCTCGTCGGCCATTCGCTCGACAAGTTGTCTCCCGAAATTTGCCAGATGGTGCGCGAGCGGCGCGAGCGGGCGATCGTCACTCACGCCAAGGGCAACGAACTGCTCACTCTGGCGGTAAAGGTCGCGCCGGGCAGCAGCGGACACGTCATAACTTTCGAAGATATCACGCGGCAATTGCTCGACCAGCGCCAGGCTGCATGGTCCGACGTGGCGCGGCGAATCGCGCACGAGATCAAGAACCCGCTGACGCCGATTCAGCTCGCGACCGAGCGACTCAAGCGGCGCTATCGCAAGCAGATCGAGGCAGCCGACGGGGAACTGTTCGACGAGCTTACCAGCACCATCGTCCGCCAGGTCGGCGATCTGAGGAAGATGGTCGACGAGTTTTCATCCTTTGCCCGCCTGCCCAAGCCGGTGTTTCGCAACGAGGACGCCGTCGATCTCGTCAGGCAAGCGGTGTTCCTGCAGGAAGTCGCCCATTCCGGGATCGAGTTTTCCGTCTCCACGCAAGGCCTCGAAAACCGCATGATCAATTGCGATCGCCACCAGATCGGTCAGGCGATGACAAACGTGCTCAAGAACGCGGTCGAAGCGGTAGAAGCCCGTGCGGCCGAGGCGCAGGGCGAATATGCCGGTTCCATTTCGGTGAAGATCTGTCCGGACGGACATCTTCTCACAATCATCGTCGAAGACAACGGAATCGGGCTGCAGATGGATCGCGACCGATTGACCGAGCCCTATGTCACCACCCGCGAAAAGGGCACGGGACTGGGCCTCGCGATCGTCAACAAGATCGTCGACGAACATGGCGGCGACATGAGCTTCGCCGCGAGCTCCAGTGGCGGAACCACTGTCGTCCTGCGCTTCGCGCGGGATCCCGAGCTGACCGAAAGCGAGCCAGCCTGATGGCTCTTCCCACCCCCTTTCCGAGGAGTTGCGCATGGCGCTCGAAATCCTGATCGTCGACGATGAACGCGACATTCGCGAGCTGGTTTCCGGCGTGCTGGGGGACGAAGGCTACGAATGCCGCACCGCTGCCGACAGCACCGGCGCGCTTGCCGCGATCGACGAGCGAAGGCCGAGCCTCGTGCTGCTCGACGTGTGGCTTCACGGCAGCGAGATGGACGGGTTGGAGCTGCTCGACGCGATCAAGCTGCGCGAACCCGACCTGCCCGTGATTATCTTTTCCGGCCACGGCAACATCGACACCGCGGTTGCAGCGGTGAGCCGCGGCGCACTCGATTTCATCGAGAAGCCGTTCGAGGCCGAACGCCTGTTGCTGCTGGTCGAACGCGCGACGGAGACCGAGCGGTTGCGGCGCGAGAACACGCGGCTGCGCGAAGGCAGCTGGGGCAGCGCCGAGTTCACCGGCAATTCCTCCGCCATCAACACGGTCCGCGCGACGCTCAAACGTGTGGCCAATACCGGCAGTCGGGTGCTGATCTCGGGCCCACCAGGTGCGGGCAAGGAAGTCGCCGCGCGGCTGCTGCACGCCTGGAGCACACGGGACGACAAGGCGTTCGTCACGGTCAACTCGGCGCGGATCACCCCCGAACGGTTCGAACAGGAGCTGTTCGGCGAGGAAGCCGACGGCAAACAGGTGCGACCGGGTCTGCTGGAACTGGCCGACGGCGGGACGCTGTATCTCGACGAAGTCGCCGACATGCCGCTCCATACCCAGGCCCGTATCCTGCGTGTTCTTACCGAACAAAGCTTCGTGCGCGTTGGCGGCACGCGGCAGATCGGGGTCGATGTCAGAGTGGTTTCCTCGACTTCGCGCGACCTCAACGAAGAGATGGAAGAAAAGCGCTTTCGCGAAGATCTGTTCTATCGATTGAACGTGGTCCCCGTCTCGATCCCCTCACTCGCGGACCGGCGCGACGACATTCCCGCGCTCGCCGAGCATTTCTTCACCCGCTACTCCACCGATCAGGGCATCGCTCCGCCCGAAATCTCCGAAGAAGCCATGGCGGCGCTGCAATCCTACGATTGGCCCGGCAATGTACGCCAGCTGCGCAACGTCGTCGAACGCACGATCATCATGACCCCGCGCGAGCGGCTCGAAGTGGTCGAACCCGATATGTTGCCGGCCGAAATCACCGGCGGGCGCCTCGCGGCTTCGGGGCAGGGGCTCTCCGCCATGATGGGCGTGCCTTTGCGCGAAGCGCGCGAAAGTTTCGAACGCGAATATCTCACGATTCAGATTCGCCGGTTCTCGGGCAACATTTCCAAGACAGCGACCTTCATCGGGATGGAACGATCGGCATTGCACCGCAAGCTCAAGCTGCTGGGCATGGCCGAGCGCCGCGAAAGCGCCCGCAAGGACTGAACGTGCGGCGATTGCCGCCAAACCTCCCAAATCCCGCAACAATTCAGGCATTGCTCCAATGCCACACACACGTCATTATAGGTTACTGGTGCCCGGATGGGTGGGCTGTCCCGTGCGCCGGATATGCGGACCGTAATGACGGCCGCCAAAAACAAGGAGCGAAATCAATGACAAATGGGCGGACCCTCTCCCCGCGCCCTGTATCAAGCGCCCCCAGCGAACCTTTGGTCGACGAAGGCGGAGGCAGGGCAGGCAACCCGCAAGGAAATCTGCAAGACGCTTTCCTGAACCTGCTGCGCAAGAACAAGACCCCGGTCACGATGTTTCTGGTCAAGGGCGTCAAGCTGCAGGGGATCGTCACCTGGTTCGACAATTTCTCGATCCTGCTGCGCCGCGACGGGCAATCGCAGCTGGTCTACAAACACGCGATCTCGACCATCATGCCCGGCCAGTCGGTCGATGCCAGCCAGTTTCAGAACCGTTCGGGAAGCAAGAAGCAGCGGCTTCTGCAGGACGTGTTCCTCACTCGGGTCAGCGACGCGCACGTCCAGGTCACGATGTTTCTGGTGAATGGCGTGATGTTGCAAGGCCGGATCGCCGCGTTCGACCTGTTCTGCATGCTGCTCGAACGGGATGGGGCAGTGCAGCTTGCCTACAAGCACGCGGTCTCGACGGTTCAACCCGCCAGCCCGGTCGACCTCAGCGATCATGAGGAAGACGGGGAAGGGACCGAAGACTGAGCTTCGACGATGACTTGATGGACGAGGTTACCCGCGGTGCGCGGGCCCTTGTCCTGTGCCCGGATATCAGGGCCTTTACCTACGATCTCGACGCAGCCGAGCGGCTCGCCGAGGCCGAGGGGCTCGCGCTGGCGATTGGCGTGGTGATTGCGCACACCGCGATCATTCCTGTGCGGCAAATGCAGCCGAACACCCTGTTCGGATCAGGTCAGGTGCAGAACATTGCGACCTGGTGCGAACAGCACGAAGCCGAACTGGTGATTGTCGATGGCGCGCTGTCGCCGATCCAGCAGCGCAATCTCGAGGAAAAGCTCAAACGCAAGGTGATCGACCGCACCGGGCTGATCCTGGAAATCTTCGGCGAGCGCGCGGCCACTGCCGAAGGACGGCTCCAGGTCGAGCTGGCGCATCTCGATTACCAGCAGAGCCGTCTCGTACGGAGCTGGACTCACCTTGAGCGCCAGCGCGGCGGCTTCGGATTTCTCGGCGGTCCGGGCGAAACCCAGATCGAGGCCGACCGCCGGATGATCCGCCAGCGGATGGCGCGGCTGCGGCGCGAGCTCGAACAGGTGCGCAAGACCCGCACGCTGCATCGCGAGCGACGCGGCCGGGCACCGTGGCCGGTGATCGCCCTGGTCGGCTACACCAATGCGGGGAAATCGACGCTCTTCAACCGCCTGACGGGCGCGGACGTGATGGCCGAGGATCTGCTGTTCGCCACTCTCGATCCGACGATGCGGGCGATCAGTCTGCCCGGTGTGGAAAAGGCCATCCTGTCGGACACGGTGGGGTTCATTTCCGATTTGCCGACCCAGCTGGTCGCGGCATTCCGCGCCACGCTGGAGGAAGTGACCGGTGCAGACATCATCTGTCACGTGCGCGACATGGCCAATCCAGCGCATGCGGCGCAGAAGAAGCAGGTGATGGAAGTGCTCGCCGACCTGGGCGTGGTCGATCCGGAAAGCGGGCTCGGCGAGATCCCGATCCTCGAAGTGTGGAACAAGGTCGATCTGCTTGGCCCCGAACGCGTCGCCGAACTGGCGGAGGCAGCCGCAGGGCAGGGCGCGGTAATGCTTTCTGCCGCGAGCGGGGCCGGAATCGACGATTTTGCCGACCGCCTGGCTGAGATGCTGACCCAGAAGGCGGAGGAATTGACCGTGACGCTGCCTGCCAGCGACGGTCGCCGGATCGCATGGCTACACGCGCACGGTGAGATCCTCGCGGATGAGGATGCCGGTCAAGGAGAGCACGGACCCTTGCGGCGCTTCACCGTCCGGCTCAATCCCAAGGAACTCGGACAGTACAGCACTCTGTAGGAGCGGGCTATTCGTCGCCCTTCACCCGCTGCCACAGCGATTCCTGCTGATCGAGCGAAAGCCCGGGAAACGCGCCGCCGCCAAGGCTTTCCATGGCGCGAAAGCGACGTTCGAATTTCGCATTGGCGGCCCTTAGGGCGTCTTCCGCGCTGATGCCGTGCGCGCGCACGAAATTGACTACTGCGAATAGCAGATCTCCGGCTTCCTCGAACTTTCCTGTTTCCGAGGTTGCTCGTTTAAGTTCATCGATTTCCTCGGTAATCTTGGCCTCCGATCCGCTCGGATCGGGCCAGTCGAAGCCGGTGCGCGCGGCGCGTTTCTGGAGCTTCTGGGCGCGCATCAGAGCAGGTAGCGCTAGCGCGACGCCATCGAGGGCGCTGGTTGCGCCTTTCTCGGCCCGCTCCGCTTCCTTGAGATTTTCCCACCGCGTTTCGCCCATCGATCCGCCTTCATCGCCGAAGATGTGCGGATGGCGCGTTTCCATCTTGTCGCTGATCGAGCGTGCAACGTCGGCGAAGGCGAACGTGCCGGCTTCCTCCGCCATGCGTGCGTGGAATACGACCTGGAGCAGCAAGTCGCCGAGTTCGTCCTTGAGATCGGCAAGATCGCCGCGTTCGATGGCGTCGGCAACTTCGTATGCTTCTTCAATCGTATAGGGCGCAATGCTGGCAAAGTCTTGCGCCAGATCCCAGTCACATCCGCGCTCGGGATCGCGCAGCCGCGCCATGATCGACAGCAGACGGGTTAGTTGTGCCGGTGGGGCGGTGTCGGTCATTCCGATCCTTGAGACTGATAATATATATTATGTTAAATCTGAGGGCCCATCAATTCGGCAGCTTTGCTCCGAACAGATACGCCAACAGGAAGAACCCACCAAAAATTGCGCCCCACGTCAGCGCCAGGCGCGCAATCTTGCTCCAGCCGAGTTTGTACGATGACAGCGCGCTGCCGACCAGGATCAGCCAGCCGATCATGGCAACGATTGAAATCAGCGCTCCTTCAGTCATGCAACAATCTCCAATCCATCATAGCCGACCACGACATGATCCGGTGTCTCTTCCACCAATGAGCGATAATCCATGCTCTTGTCGAGGTGGCTCAACACCAGCTGCTTTGCGCCCGAACGCTCGGCCAACTCGATCGCCATCGCAAGATGCGCGTGCGTTGGATGCGGTTCGCGCCGCAGGCAATCGCTGACCAGAATGTCGACATCTTCGAACAGCTCAACCATGTTATCGGAAATGGCGCTGAAATCGGTGGCATAGGCAATCGATTTTCCGTCCGCTTCGAAACGGTAACCGGTGGTTTCGCCCGGACCGTGTTCCATCTGGCACCAGTCGACCCCGAAACCCGCGACGATCTTCAAGCGGTCGAGGGTGTCGAGATTTATGATGGTCGGATACCCGTCCTGGCCAGCGAACACGTAACCGAAACGCTGTCGAAGCCGTCTGACCGTATCGGATGATGCGTAACCCGGGAGCGGCCCTCCGCGCCCGTAGCGCATGACCCGCAGATCATCGATCCCGTGGCAATGATCCGCATGGTCGTGCGTCCAGAACACCGCGTCGACGGCATTGATCCGGTTGGCCAGAAGCTGCGCGCGGCAATCCGAAGACGTATCGATCAGCAGCCGCTTGCCTTCGTCGCTTTCGACCACGATCGAAACCCGCGACCTGCGGTTGCGCGGCTCTGCCGGGTCGCAATCGCCCCAGTCGCCGGTTCCATCCGTGCCGCCGACCCGGGGTACCCCCGTGGACGTACCCGAACCGAGCATGATGAGCTTCACAGACCAGCCTTGTCGAACAGTCGTGCGAAATTGGCGGTAGTCTGCCCGGCCAGCAGTGCGGGATCGACACCGCGCAATCCGGCAACGAACCGCGCCGTATCGGCGACGAAAGCCGGTTCGCACGGTTTGCCGCGGTGCGGAACCGGCGCGAGGAACGGGCTGTCGGTCTCGACCAGCAGGCGATTGTCAGGAACCTGCCTGGCGGTTTCCTGCAAATCCTTCGCATTCTTGAAAGTCACGATGCCGGACAACGAAATCGTCAGCCCCAGATCGAGTACTTTGCGCCCGAACGCCTGCGACGCGGTGAAACAGTGGATCAGCGCGGGAAATGCGCCCTTAGCCAGCTCGTCTTCGAGGATTTCGTATGTGTCGTCCTCGGCATCGCGGGTGTGGATGATGACCGGAAGTCCCGTTTCTCGCGCCACATCGATATGCATGCGAAACAGCTTTGCCTGGTTCTCGCGATCCGAATGTTCGTAGTAATAATCGAGACCCGTTTCCCCGATCGCGATGACGCGCGGGTTCTCGGTCGCGTTGAGCAGCACCGCCCTGCCCAGATCTTCGTGCCCGTCGGCCTCATGCGGGTGAATGCCGACGCTGGCAAAGACGTGGCTTTCGCGCGTCGCGGTGGCGACAACCTGTTCCCACTCGCTTTGCTTGGTCGAGATATTGAGGAACGCCCCCACCCCCGCCTCGCGAGCGCGGGAGAGAACGCCGGCCTGATCTTCGACCAGTCCTTTGTACTCAAGGTGGCAGTGACTATCGATCAGCATCATTCGCTCTCGACGGCTTCAGGCAATTCAAGCCGCGGGAAGATCGGCGTCGGCTTCCCCACCGCAAAGCCGCTCTCGACAAGACGTGTGTACCACTCGCTATCGGCGAGATCGGCAAAGCTCCGTTCGCTGTCGGGGATGCCGAGCTGATCGAGCAGCGAAGCGGCCTTTTCGGGCACCACAGGCTGGATCGCGATGGCGAGATCGCGAAGAGCCATGAACAGCGTGAGCAACACTGCCTTCATTCTCTCAGGATCGGTTTTCTTGAGCGCCCACGGAGCTTGCTCATCGACATACTGGTTGCAGGCATAGACCGCCTTTACCCAAGCCTCGATCCCGTAGGAGAAAGCCAGCTTGTCGAACTCGTCCGGCAAGATGTTGCGGCACGCATCGGCTACGGTGCCAAGCAGATCATCGTCGGCTTGATGGCTTTCGAATGTCTCCAGCACGCCGTCCATGTTCTTCACGAGCATGGATAGCGTGCGCTGCGCCAGATTGCCGAAGCTGTTGGCGAGCTCCGCATTCGCGCGCGTGACGATGGCCTCTGCCGAATAGCTCCCGTCCTGCCCGAAGGCGATTTCGCGCATGAAGAAGTAGCGCAGATTGTCGACGCCGAATTGCTCCGCCAATTCCATCGGATCGACGACATTGCCAGCGCTCTTGCTCATCTTCTCGCCGCCACGCGCGAGCAGGAAGCCGTGGCCGAAGACCTGTTTCGGCAGCGGCAGACCGGCGCTCATCAGGAACGCGGGCCAATAGACCGC
This sequence comes from Erythrobacter sp. JK5, assembly GCF_018205975.1. Lineage (NCBI taxonomy): Bacteria > Pseudomonadati > Pseudomonadota > Alphaproteobacteria > Sphingomonadales > Erythrobacteraceae > Erythrobacter > Erythrobacter sp. JK5. The sequence goes on from NZ_CP073577.1 coordinate 978,613, forward strand.
GTGGAAACGCACGATATCCTTGCCGATCATGTGGATGTCGGCGGGCCAGTAGCGCTGGAACATCTCGCCATCGCTGTCGGGAAAGCCGACACCGGTCATGTAGGTGGTGAGCGCGTCGACCCATACATACATGACGTGCCCCTTGCTGTCGGGCACGGGCACACCCCAGTCGAAACTGGTGCGCGAGACGCTCAGATCTTTCAGTCCGCCTTCGACGAAGCGCTGCACCTCGTTGCGACGGCTTGCCGGGCGGATAAACTCGGGTTGGTCCCGATACAGCGCCAGCAGCTTGTCCTGATAATTCGACAGGCGAAAGAACCACGTCTCCTCGGCGGTCCATTCGACCGGGGTTCCCTGCGGCGAAAGCTTCGCCCCGCCCTCGCCATCGGTCAGCTCGCTCTCGTCATAAAACGCCTCGTCGCGAATCGAGTACCAGCCTTCATAGCGATCGAGATAGAGATCGCCCGCCGCCTCCATCCGCTTCCACAGTGCCACGCTCGCCGCGTGGTGGCGCGGCTCGGTGGTGCGCACGAACTCGTCATATTCGATATTCAGTTTCGAGCACATCTCGCGGAAATAGCCTGACATTTCATCAGCGAGGTCGATTGTCGCCCGACCCGCCTTGCGCGCCGTCTGGTCCATCTTCAGCCCATGTTCGTCGGTGCCTGTGATGAACCGCACATCGCGGCCCATCAGCCGCTGGAATCGCGCCACGACGTCGGTCGCAATCCCCTCATAGGCATGGCCGATATGCGGGCGACCGTTGGGATAGTTGATCGCCGTGGTGATATAGAACGGGGTCTTGTCGGTTTCAGACATCGGCCCGGTCGCTAGCGGCGCTCGCGCCCACAAGCAAGGTGCCGATTTCCAGCGTCAAAAGTCCGGTGTCGAAATTGTAGGTCGGTGCCTGCCCCGCCAGCCTCACCAGGGCGGCATGCGCATCGATCAGGCGTGCGCGATGTTCGGAAGACTGCGCCTGACGCGCAGCCTCCGCTACCATCGATTGCGCAAGCTCCATCACCGCCTGCAAACGCTCGCGATCCGCCCTCGGCCCGATCGCCCGCGCCAGATCTCCGCGCCCCGAAAATGCCAGATCTTCTTCTTGCAGCAGCCGTGCGATCAGCGCGGCGACGGGTCCGAGATTCTGCTCGATGAAGCCCAGCGCCGCCCCGTAGGAACCGCTCGCGGCCTTCATCGCCGCCTCACGCGAAGCGTTATCCGGAACCGCATCGTTTTTGGCGAGCATTTGGCGCAGCTGATCGTCGGTCAGCAGCGGAAACCGGAGAACGCGGCAGCGCGACCGGATGGTCGGGAGCAAACGCGCCGGGCGATGCGAGACAAGGATGAAAAAGGTGCCCTTGGGTGGCTCTTCCAGACTTTTCAGAAGCTTGTTCGCAGCATGAGTGTTCATGTCGTCGGCCGGAAACACGATAACAACGCGTCGGGAACTCATCGTGGGGCGGGTCTGGAGCTTTCGCTGCATTCGTCCGATATCGCGCTCACGTATTACTCTGGAGAGTTCGAAATCCTTTCCGTCTGCCTGCTTCTTCTCCTCTTTCTCGTCTTTGGCGCTATAGGTGACGGAGATGATGTCCGGATGCTCTGCCGGGGCACCCACCCCATGCTCGGCGACGAGTTCGCGCGCAGCAGCAAAGGCGAACTCGAGCTTTCCCAAACCGCTCTTGCCCGCGAGAATCCAGCCATGGTGCATCCTTGCGCCCGTCATCGCCTCGCGCCACTCGCGCCACGGGCTTGCGTGATTGGGCCATTCCATCACGAAAATTCCGGGAAGCGGTCGGCGATCGCGGCGACGACGCGCGTGTGGACCTGATCGGCGCTGCCGCCGCCGTCGACGATCGCAAAGCCTTGCGGGTCGGCTTGCGCAAGGGCGCGAAACGCCGCCGCGACCTTGCGATGATAGTCCGCGCTGCGCCCGCCGATGGCGTCGCTTTGCTCGCCGTCGCGTTGCGCAAGCCGATCGCGCACGGTCGCTTCGCCGACTTCTATCAGCACGGTCAGATCGGGTCGCAACCCACCGCTGCCGAAGCCGTGAAGGGTGGTTATCGCCTCGTCCCCAAGACCCCTGCCCCTCCCTGATAGGCACGGCTCGAATCCACGAAGCGATCGCACACCACCCAGGTTCCGGCGGCCAGCGCCGGGCGAATACGACGTGCGACATGGTCCGAACGCGCGGCGGCGAACAGCAGGGCTTCCGCAGCGGGTTCCCAACCTTCACCCGGTGGAGACAACAGCAGGTTGCGGATCGCCTCGGCCCCGGGCGTCCCACCCGGTTCACGCGTTTCCTCCACCGCGATGCCGCGCGACTGGAGTTCGACCGCCAGCATCCGCGCCTGGGTTGACTTGCCGGCCCCCTCCCCGCCTTCGAACGCGATGAACCGACCGGTCACGAGAACCACTCGGCGATGCCGTTCCAGAGGCGCGCGAAAGGCCCTGCGCGTTCGATCGAATGCCGCGCCATCAGCGGTATGCGCGCGGGCTCCATTCCCGGCACCGTGACTTCGAGAATGGCGACCCGATCGCCCGCCTCGAACGGCGCGCGCAGCGGGCCGTCGTAGCGGATCGCCATAGCCAGCTCTGCGCTGCGTCGTTGCGGAACGTTCACGTAAACGGGCCGATCGGTGACGAGTGCGATGCTGCGCGCAGACCCGTCCTGCACCCGTGCAAACCCGACCTGCTGACCCTGCGCAAACAGACGGCGGCGTTCGAATGCGGAAAAGCCCCATTCGATGTAGGAGCGGGAATTGCGCGCGCGCGAGCCGTAGCCATCGGCTGCAGCCAACACCATCACTAGCCGCTGGTTTCCGCGCCGCGCGGTCCCGAGAAATCCGTGCCCCGCCTCATTGGTAAAGCCGGTCTTGATGCCATCGGCGCCCTTCACCCTGCCGATCATCGGATCATGGTTGGGCTGTGAAATTCCGTTCCAGAGGAACTCGGGACGGCCGACGTATTGCGCGAACTTCTTCGGATGGCGCGCCACCATCGCCTCGGCAAGCCGCACGAGATCGCGCGCGGTCGTGAACGTTCGCCCCTCGTCGGGCCAGCCATTAGGCGTCGCGAAATGGCTGTTCGTCATCCCGAGCTCGCGCGCCTTGGCGTTCATCAGCTCGGTCCACGCGGCCACCGAGCCCGCGGCCCCTTCGGCAAGCACGATGGACGCGTCGTTCGCCGAAACCGTGGCTATCCCGGTCAGCAAATCCGCAACCCGTACGGGGTTTTCCGGCGCGATCCACATGGTCGAACCCTTGCCGTTCCATTCGCGCCACGTCTCCGGGCGCACGGAGAATGTCTGCCGCGGATCCAGCCTTCCCTCCTCCATCAGCTCAAAGGCAAGGAAGATCGTCATCGCCTTGGTGATGGATGCCGGTACAAACCGGCGATCGGCGTTGCGTTCGTGCAGGATCTGGCCGCTCGAAATGTCGACCAGCAACGCGATCGGTGCTTGGTCTTCGGGAGGCAGCACTGCTGCTGGATTTTTCTGCGCCGCCACGGGCACGCTCAGAATCGCGGCTGCCCATACGAGACAGCCGGCCGCAAGCACCCTGGAATTCTTCGCAATCACCCGCGCGCTATAGCCCCCGCCCCCGCCATGGCGAGGCGCACTGCCGCGTTAGTTCACGATTTCGTCGGCCAGCAATCCGACGCTCATCGCGTAGTAGTTCGAGCAATTGTATTCGAGGATCGCACGGTAATTGCCGGTCAGCAGCCAGGCCGGCGCGCCCGGTCCGTCGGGCTGGAACAGCGAGACCAGAGTGTCTTCCGCGAGCGGTCGCTGCGGTTGTACGCCGAGCGCGCGCCACTCGCGGACGGTCTTCCACTGGCTGTGGCGTTCGTGAACGCGTGGACAGACCGGCGCGACCAGCTCGGTCTTGTAGGCATCGATATCGAAATTGTCGGGAACGTAAGCGCGCACGCCCCACGGCTGGCCCGGGCGCCACCCGGCATCGCGGAAATAATTGGCGATCGAGGCAAAGGTGTCGGCCCGGTTGGTGAAGATATTGGCCCGCCCGTCGCCATCGCCGTCGGTTGCCAGGCGCAAATAGACCGAGGGAAGAAATTGCGGATTGCCGAACGCGCCGGCATAGCTGCCGACGAGTTCCTGACGCGAATAGCCCTTGTCCGCAACTTTCATCAAGGCAATGAATTCATTGGCAAACAGCTCACGCCGCCGACCTTCCCAGGCCAGCGTCGCGAGACTGCGCGCGAGATCGAAATCGCCGCGAATCCGACCGTAGCTGGTCTCGTGACCGAAGATCGCGACCACGATTTCTGCAGGCACCCCGTAATCGTTCTCGATCCGGCGCAAGGTCGTGCCGTAATCGCGGTAGACGCTGCGACCGCCGGCGATGCGGGTCGAATTCACGTGGGTTGCGATATACGGCGCCAGCGCCGGATAGCCGCGCACCGTCGGGCGACCCGGCTGACCGCGATCGAGGCTGATCACGCGGTCGTTGGGCGTAAGCCCGCCGGTCATCCTCTGGAGTGTCGCCTCGCTCACGCCCTCGGCGCGGGCGCGCGCCTTGAGCAGCTCGAGATAGGCGCCGAATTCGATCCCGTCGCGCGCCTGGTATTGCTGCGCACGGACCGGCTCGGGTGAAATCGACCCCACCGCGAGGCAGGATGAAAGGGCGGCGGCGATAGCAAGGGCTTTGAAGGGCTCATGCGGGCAACATTCTCACAGCCAATGTGAATTGCCAATTATCAAACCGCTGATGTTCGACAGAAAAGCGCGGGACCGGGTTCAATCCGCTTGAATCGCGTATCGGGCGAGGAATTCATAGTCTTCGCGGCATTCATCGGCGACCCGCCGGTATTCGCCATCGAGCAGCGGGAGGGGCCCCGGAGGATTGCCGAATCCGGTCGACGCGTTGACCTTGTCATACCAGTGCGCGCCCCACACGCCGTCTTCCGGGTGCGGCCCCTTTTGCCACGACAGCATGACGTCATCCCACCCGATCCCCAGATGGTCGCACAGCTTCGCGAGCACACCCGGCGGGTCGGCCAGGATGGCATCGCTGTCCACTACCGGCGGGTATTCGCCCGCCAGGTCTGCCGCGATGGTGAAATATTCGCGCAGCCTGGCGAACCCGAGCATGTCGGAGCGGCGCAATTCGTTCTTGGCGCGGTAGCTCGCGACGACGCGTTCGGGAGCGCGGATCAGGAAGGCATGGCGATGGCCGGGCATGTCGCGCAGGTCGACCGGTCCCACCATATGATGCGGCATGTGCTTCTGGTACCAGACCGGCGCGCCACCGGGTGCTTCGCCCGATTGCGCCGCGAGCACGCTGTGCCAGTCGCAATCCATCGCAGCGATCGTTTCCGCCGCCATCGGATGCTGCTCTCCGCTGGCTTTCAGGAACGCGCCGTAAAACGGCTCATCGCTGACCGCGCAATCGGACCGCGAGGAAAAGCTGCGCATCATCGCGGTCGAAATGTTGCGCGGGCCCGACCACATCGCGATGCGGAGCGTCCCGCTCATTCGGCCACGTCCCGATCGATCAGATCGCGGTAATGGCCCTGCAGGCGTTCGACCATCGGCCCCCTGCCCTCGCTCAGCACCCGCCCGTCGATCTCGGTCACGGGCACGACGCCGGCAAACGTCCCGGTGACGAACGCCTCTTCGGCACCGTAGACGTCGGTCAGCGAGAAATTCTTCTCGAACACCGGAATATTCTGCTCGCGGCAGATGCGGATCACGTTCGACCGGGTGATCCCGCCGAGGCAGTAATCGCCGCTCGATGTCCAGACCTCGCCCTTGCGAACGATGAAGAAATGGGTCGAATTGCAGGTCGCGACAAAGCCGTGCGGATCGAGCATCAGCGCTTCGTCGGCCCCTGCCTGCGCGGCCTGGATGCAGGCGGTGATGCAATTAAGCTTCGAATGCGAGTTAAGCTTCTGGTCCTGCACCGCCGGATCGCCGCGGCGGACATGCACGGTGAACAGCCGGATGCCGCGCTCGACGGTTGCGGGCAGCGGAGCCTTGTATTCGGGAATAATGACGACCGTGGCGGGAGAAATGATCACGCGCGGATCCTGATAAGGCGTCGAACGAATACCGCGCGTCACCATCAGGCGAACGTGAACGCCGTGTTCTCCGCGCATGGAATTGCCATCGATCATGGCCTCGAGCCGCTCGATCAATTGTGCGCGGGTGAGGCCGATATCCATCGCGATCGCCTTCGCGCCCTCGAACAGCCGATCGAGATGGGCATCGAGAAATGCGAAGCGGCCCTTGTGCAACCGCAGGCCCTCCCACACTCCATCACCGAGCATGAAGCCGCTGTCGAATACCGATACGCTCGCCTCTGACCGAGGAACCAGCGTGCCGTTGACGCTGATGAGGATGCTCTCGTTGCGCGGATCGGGCGCGTAATCGTGTGTTCCTTTCGCCATGCGCGCCTTCTAGGACGATCAAGGCGGCTGACAATAGCGGACGTAGCGAAAACGGTCTGCCGGCGCGGACAGGTTACGCAACGGTCAGTGCGTGACAAAATCAGATCAAGCGATTAGCGCGCTGCGGACGCGGACAGGTGGCAGAGCGGTTGAATGCACCGGTCTTGAAAACCGGCAAGGGTGCAAGCCCTTCGTGGGTTCGAATCCCACCCTGTCCGCCACTTTGCTCTCGCGGTCTTCTGCGCCCTCGAGCTGGCTGAAACACGATGGCCCGGCTCGCTACCCGACTTTGCCGGCGGACCCTGGGGATGCGCTGCTCAGGCTGCGGCCTGGTTGTCGCCGACGTCCGGAAGGGCCGACTTGCTGTCCTGCTCGACATCCGGCGACGGGTGGCCGAAATGAAACCCCTGGAAGCAAGAGCATCCGAGCTTGAGCATGGCGTCGGCCTGCCCCTCCTGCTCGATGCCTTCTGCGGTTACGTCGATGTCGAGCGACTGTGCGAGCGAGACGATCGCGGTCACGACTGCCTGGCTGCGGCGCGATCCAGCTGCAGCGGCCTGCACGAACTCGCGGTCGATCTTGATCATCGAGAAGTGCATCTTCTCGATGTAGTTCAGCGAGGAATATCCGCGGCCGAAATCGTCGAGGGCGAAGGAAACGCCCAGCGATTTGAGGCTCTTGAGAAGCTGCTCGAGTTCGTCGTCCATTTCGAGGATCAGCGACTCGGTCAGTTCCAGGATCAATCGGTTCGGCGTCAGTCCGCTCGAAGCCAGCGCCTGCATAACAGTATTCAGGAACGCGGCATTCGTGAGCTGCAGAGTAGAGACATTCACTGTCAGTTTGATGTGCTCGGGCCAGCGCGCCGCTTCCGTACAGGCCGTGCGCAGCATCCATGCCCCGAGGGGATCAATCAGCAAGGCTTCTTCGGCAATCGGGATGAACACGCTTGGCGGAACGACCCCGCGTTCGGGATGACTCCAACGCATCAGCGCCTCATAGCCCATGACCGAGCGATCCGAACCGGTGATGATCGGCTGGTAGCAGATCGACAATTGTCCGTTTTCGAGTGCGTTCGAAAGGTCGCTTTCGAGGCTAGAGCGGTCTTCCAGCTTCTGGCGCATCGACTGTTCGTAGGTGACGCACATGCCGCGCCCGCGGTTCTTCGCTTCGTACAGTGCGAGGTCGGCATTGGTCATGTGCACGCTGGTCGAGGTGTCGCCGGAAACGAGGGTGAGGCCGATCGATGCGCCCACCGACAGTTCGTACCCATCGATCTGGTAAAATTCGCTCACGCAGTCGATAATGTCGCTCGCGATCACGACCGCTTCGCCCAGCTCGATTCCCGGTGGCAGCAGCAAACCGAACTCGTCGCCGCCGAGCCGTCCGATTTCCGCCTGCGGACCCGCCGCACTGCGGAACCGCTGCGCCACCTTGGTGAGCAGCCGATCACCGATTGCGTGGCCGTAGATATCGTTGATTTGCTTGAACCGATCGAGGTCGATGAACATCAGCACCGCCGGATTGCTGGACCGGATCGAATCCGCCGCCATCTTCTCCAGCAATGTCCGGAAATGGTCGCGCGAATACAGACCGGTTAGCCCGTCGTGCTGGGTCACGTAGGTCAGTTTTTCGTTGGCGGTCTTAATCGCGGTGCGGCTGCGGCTGACGGTGCGCAACACGAGTAGCGCAACGAGAAATGCCGCGATCACCAGCGCGATCACCGCCGTCAGCAAGAACACCTGGTTCTGGGCGCTGCTCAGGCGTGCCTCGTTGGCTTCCTTCTCGGCGGAAAGCTTCGAAATACGCAGCTCGCGATTGGCTGCATCGAAGCGCGCACCCAGCAGGGCGTTGTTCGCTGTCGCCGAAAGGTCGCGCGCCTGGCCGTCGATCCGGTGAAACGCCGCAAGGTGTTCGGCCGCGAGCTTGTATTCGCCGCGCGCAGAATAGATCTTGTACGCGGTGTCGTGGAAATCGCGGAAAAATGGTGACGTTTGCGTCAGATTTTCACCCGCAAATGTCTGCGATATGTGTTGCTGCGCCCGGGCCAGATTGCCGCGCGCAAGATCGATCTGGGCCAAAACGCCGTACAGGAACGGCCGCCATTCGGGCGCTCCTTGATAGGCGATCCGCAGACCGCGCCGAACCGTGTCCTCCGCGGCGGCGTAGTCACCCTTCAGATATTGGGTCGATGCGATGTTGGTCAGGATCCGTGCTTCGAGCAACGGGCTTTCCATCCCGGCAGCGACATTGAAGGCGCTGCGGAATTCCGCTTCTGCCTCGTCGAGTCGGTCAAGTTCCTTGAGAGCGTTCGCGGTGTTGTTGTGCGCCGAAAGCGCCAGCGCGTTGTCTTCGGGATAGGCTTCGTTCGCCTGCCGATAGTAGCGCAGCACCCGTTCGTAGTCGCGCGCGTCGGAATAGAGCGAGCCGATATTCTGCAACACGATGGCGCGGCTTCGGTCTTCGCCAAGCGCCTTGTAACGGTTGTGCGCGGACAGGAAGCTGTCGAGCGCCTGCCCGTATTCGCCGGCGCCGGCCTTGAACGATGCCTGCGATCGCAGCAGGTCGGCATGCAGCTTGTCGTCGGGAAAGCTTCGGGCCGTCTCCTTGAGCGCGGCTTCGATGATGGTGCCGGCTTCGTCAGCGCGGTTCAGGCGCATCAGCGCCTCGCCTTCGAGCCATTGCGCAGTCAGACGGTTCTTGCGTGCGTCTGCCGAATTGCCTTTGACCTGTCGCTTGGCATCGCGTGCGAGCGCGAGAGCCGATGCCGAATCGGCCATCATCAGCGATTTCGCTTCGGCGATTGCTGTATCGAAAGCATCGACCGGACCTGCGCCACTGGCGAAGGCCGGGGTTGCAAAGCCGAGCGAAAACGCGGCCGCCAGCAAGCACACTTGCCTGTTTGCCCCTTTCAACACGTCCCTTCTTACCCCCATTGCTTTGGTCGAGCGACGAGCCGGTCAGGACCCGCAGCACGGCTGCGACATGGATCAGAACCGGTCGCTGAAGTTACCGCCGACAACGCATTGTGCGTCGCCTCCGGTTGCACCAGTACTGACAAACCTACCAAACACTCCAAACTCGCAAGAACTGGTTAACAGCAAGGCACTAACCGCCTCGCCGATAGACCGTTTGCGCGTCCGGCCGACTAACATCCGGCTTACCCGAGCGGCTTCTCGGGAAATTCCGCAGAGCAAATCTCCGCAGAAATCTGGCGATGCTGCACACAAACCGGTTCCGCCGATGAGTTGGCAACCGCGAGAACTGCGTTTTCGATTGTGCACGACCTCATCATGCGGCTCACCCGATCCGCGACGCGACGCGGAATTGCGCCGGCCCGTGAGTTCTCAATAGCGGGGTCGTTTTGGCATAAGGTTCATGCACTTGGTTAAAATCTTGGGAATTGGCTCGACGAGCCTGCACGACGCACACCGTGCGATCGGCTCAGCCGCTGGCGAATCCGCTACGGGTTAGATGTGCAGCGCGCGTCCGTAGGCTTCGAGGACACTCTCGTGCATCATTTCCGACAGCGTCGGGTGCGGGAACACGGTCTGCATCAATTCCGCCTCGGTCGTCTCGAGCACCTTGCCCACGGTATACCCCTGGATCAGCTCGGTCACTTCCGCGCCGATCATGTGCGCGCCGAGCAGCTCGCCGGTTCTGGCGTCGAACACGGTCTTGATCATCCCTCGGCCTCGCCCAGCGCAATCGCCTTGCCGTTGCCGATGAATGGGAAGTTGCCAACCCTGATATCCTTGCCCGCGTCCTTCGCCGCCGCCTCGGTCATGCCAACGCTTGCCACCTGCGGGTGACAATAGGTGCAGCCGGGAATGGCGCTGCGATCGAGCGGGTGCGGGTGCACATCCTTGTTGCCCAGCTCTTGCGCGATAGCCTCGGCACAGGTCACGCCTTCATGGCTCGCCTTGTGCGCCAGCCACGGACCGGGCGTGCAATCGCCGATCGCCCACAGCCCCTTGGTCTTGGTGCGACCATAGGGATCGATCTGGATGAACCCGCGATCCAACTCGGTGAGCTTGTCGATTCCGATGCTCTCGGTATTGGGCACGATCCCGATCGCGACGATCACGTGGCTGAACTCGGTCGTTTCGACTTTGCCCGCCTTGTCCTTGATCTTGGCAGTCACACCCTTGGGCCCAACCTTCAGATCCTCGACGCCCGCGCCGGTCATTACGCCGATGCCCTGCTTCTTGAGCGACTTTTCGAGGAAGGCCGAGATGTCATGGTCTTCGACCGGAACGATCCGGTCGAGCATTTCGACAACGGTCACATCGACGCCCATGTCGTTGTAGAAGCTGGCGAACTCGATCCCGATGGCACCCGATCCGATCACCAGCAGCTTGCCCGGCATTTCGGGCGGTGTCATTGCGTGGCGATAGGTCCACACGCGCTTGCCATCCGCCGGGGCAAACGGCAGATCGCGCGCCCGCGCTCCGGTCGCTACGATCACGTGCTTGGCGCTGAGCTTCTCTTCGCCCTTGTCCCCTTTGACGCTCAGCGAGGTCGCACCGGTCAGCGTGCCCTCACCCATGTGAACCGTGATCTTGTTCTTCTTCATCAGGTGCGCGATGCCCTGACTGAGCTGTTTGGCCACGCCGCGACTGCGCTTCACGATCGCGTCAAGGTCCGCCTCGATCCCCTTAGCGACGAGGCCGTACTCCCCGGCGTGCTGCATGTAGTGATAAATCTCCGCCGAGCGCAGCATCGCCTTGGTCGGAATGCAGCCCCAGTTGAGACAGATGCCGCCGAGGTTCTCGCGTTCCACGATCGCGGTCTTGAGCCCAAGCTGCGCGCAGCGGATTGCGGCGACGTAGCCGCCGGGTCCGGAACCGAGAACGACGACGTCGTAGGAAGTGTCAGCCATGAAGGTTTTCCTTGGGGAGGATTGTCGGAAGAGGTGCAGGTGAAAGGGTCGCGTGCCGGCCTGGATTAGGAGTGCAACAAGACGCGCAGCAGGACATCGGACCTACCCCGCCAGAAACTCGACGAAATATTTGTGGACCCAGCCATAGCGGCATGGCCCGCGGTAGGCGCCGACGAAAGCCGAAGGGCTGCCTGCGCCGCAATCCTGCAGCGTGTCGCCTGCCTTCTGGTATACGACCCCATACCAGTCGCCCGATTCGTCGCAGAGAAACAGTCGGTTGCCGTTCTCCACCCGATCCTTTTCGCGCGAACTGATTGCCGGGGCGATGTGGACTCCCAGAAGGCTATCGCCTTCAGTATCGAGCCCATAGACTTGGCCCACTGCCCCGCACGCGTCCAGCTCAGATCCATTGCGACCCACCATTACTAGCCGCTCACCGGTCTCGATCTCGGCGCTCGCGAGCGCCAGCGGCAGAACCGCAACAGCTATCATACTACCAGCCCCATCGGGTTCTCGATCAGGCTGCGGAACTGGTCGAGCAGCTTGGCGCCGTCCACCCCGTCGATCGCGCGGTGATCGAAGCTGCCGGTTGCGCTCATCACCGTCGCGACCTGCAGTGCGCCGTCCACGACGTAGGGGCGCTGTTCCCCTGCTCCGACCGCGAGGATCATCCCCTGCGGCGGGTTGATGACCGCGTCGAACTGCTTGGTGCCGAACATCCCGAGATTGGACAGCGAGGCGGTGCCGCCCTGGTATTCGTGCGGCTGGAGCTTTCCGTCGCGGGCCTTGCCCGCAAGCTCTTTCATCTCGGTCGAGATTTCGGCCAGCCCCTTGCGCCCGGCATCGCGGATCACCGGAGTGATAAGGCCCGAAGGCGCAGCCACGGCGACCGAGATATCCTGCCGCGAATACTGGTGCATCACATCGCCCTGGAAACTGACATTACACTGAGGTTCTCTCTGCAATGCACGCGCCAGTGCCTTGATAATCAAGTCATTCACCGAAAGCTTGACGCCATCGGCTTCGAGCGAGGCGTTCAGCTCTTGGCGCAGCTTGAGCAACGGATCGAGCCGCACGTCCACCGTCAGGTAGATATGCGGGATCTGCTGTTTCGCTTCGGTCAGACGTCGCGCGATGACCTTGCGAACGTTGTTGAGTTTCACCTCCTCGAACGGCGCGCCGCCGTCTTCGACCGCCATCGAGGGCGCGGGCGCAGGGGTCGAAGCCGGGACGGCGGCCGCGGCGGAGGCTGCGGGGGTTGGCTTGTAGCCCTCGACATCGGCCTTGACGATCCGCCCGTTGGGCCCGCTGCCGCTCACTTGCGCAAGATCAATCCCCTGCTGTTCGGCGATACGTTTGGCGAGCGGCGATGCCACGATGCGATCGCCCGAGGCGGAACCGGCAGGAGCAGGAGTTGGCGCAGGTGCTGCTGACGGAGCGGCGCTGCTGCCGCCTGAATCGCTCATTGCCGCTTCGACATCGCCCTTGGTAATCTTGCCATTCGGTCCCGTGCCTTCGAGCGACGCGAGGTCGATCCCCTCGGCTTCGGCAAGTTTCCTCGCGGTCGGGGTTGCAGCCGGGCCCTCGCCCGGCGGCTCAGAGGGTGCTGGCGCACTTTCGCCGCTCGGCGCGCTCACATCGCCGATATCCTCGCCGTCCTCTGCGAGCATCGCGATGACGGTGCCCACCGAGACATTCTCGCTGCCTTCATCGACCATGATCGCCGCAAGGGTTCCCTCGTCGACCGCTTCGAACTCCATCGTCGCCTTGTCGGTCTCGATCTCCGCCATGATATCGCCCGAGCGGATTTCGTCGCCGACCTTGACCAGCCACTTGGCCAGCGTGCCTTCCTCCATCGTGGGGGAAAGCGCAGGCATCTTAAGTTCGATTGGCATGGCGCGTAGAGACTCCCTTCACCGTCGCTCGCTTGCGGTGTGGCGAATTCAGCCTGTGCGGGCAAGGCCTTGCTGCATCGCAAATTGACTTGACGGCATTTAGCCACGAGAAGCGCGCGATGCGCACATTCCTTGTGGTGATGGACGAAAGCGAAGAGGCGCGGGCTGCGCTGCGCTATTCTGCACGCCGCGCGGTGGCCGTCGAAGGCGCGGTCCATATCCTCGCGCTCGTGCCCCAGCAGAATGTCAGCGCGTTCGGCGCGGTCCAGGCGACGATCGAAGAGGAAGCCCGCGACCGGGCGGAAATGATCGCCCACGGTGTCGCCGGTAATCTCCTCGCCGAAAGCGGGATCATGCCGACGATCTCGGTCAAGATCGGCAACAGCCAGAAGATCGTGGCCGAATTCCTGACCGGTCATCCCGAGGTCGCCGCGCTGGTGCTCGGCGCGGCGAAGAGCAACAGCCCCGGACCGCTGGTCACGCACTTTTCCGCCATTGCCGGGACGCTGCCTTGCCCGCTCTACGTGATCCCGGCCGATTACGACGAGAAGCGCAGCGACCACATGGCGTGAGGGGCAAATCGACGCGAAATCAGGTGAGCGTTCCGCGCACCGGGTAATCGTTTTCGAGAATGTGATCGATCCCTTCGAGCAACTGATCGAGCGGTGGTCTTGTGAATGGCGCGTTCTGAACGCAGGCGAAATGCAGCGCTCCATCGGGCCGCACCAGGAACAGGCCCGGCTCGGAAAAGACGTCCGGCTCTTCACTGTCCGGGCGTTTCTGCGATAGGTACAGACCCCATTCGCGCGCGCTGCTCTCGCTGAGATTGTATACCAGCGGCACGTCGCCCGTATCCCATTCCTCGTGGACGACGGTGGCGCGTTCCTTGTTGTCCATCGAGATCGCAAACACGTTGATCCCGCGTTCGGTGAACGCGTCGAGCCTGTTCGACAGTTCCTTCAGATAGCCGCGGCAAATGGGGCAGTGCTTGCCGCGGTAGAATACCAGCAGGTTGAAGTTCTCGGGGCTTTGCTTGTCGAGCGTGAAATGCGCGCCAATCGTCAATGGCCCTTCCAGCTTGGGGACTTTTTCATCGGGTTTCAACATCGCGTTCTCCTTTGCCGATTCAATGGCTCGGAGGGTGCGATGTTCCGATCGACGTCGAATGTCAGCGCCGCTTGCGCCCTTGGTGGCGGATATTTCCGGGCCGCCCGCGCTTGCCGGTCGCATGCTTGCCGGCCTTGCCGGGATTGCCCCGACGGGGCGGAGGGCGGTTGCCGCGCGGTTCGATCGGCTGCCCGTCGGCATCGAGCGGGACGAACTTGAGCGCACCGGTCAGCGGGTTCGCTTCGCCCAGCTGCAATTTCAAGCGGTCGCCGGAAGCGTAGCGCTTGCCCGTGTCCTCGCCGATCAGGGCCTGCGCGGCTTCGTCGTAGCGGAAGTGTTCGGCACCCAGCGTCGAAACCGGCACCAGCCCGTCTCCGCCCAGCCCGACGATCGTTGCGAAGAATCCGAAGCCCTGCACGCCGGTGATCCGGGTATCGAACGTCTCGCCCACCCGGCCCGAAAGCCAGGCGGCGACGTAGCGATCGATCGTGTCGCGCTCGGCCTCCATCGCGCGCCGCTCGGTCTGGCTGATTGCGTCGGACACCTGCTGCAAAGAGGCACGGTCGACATCCGAAAGTCCGGTCGTCGGAGGGAGCGCGCCTGCGGGTTTCGGCTGTTCGAGCCCGTAGGCCTCGACCAGCGCCCGGTGCACCAGGAGATCGGCATAGCGGCGGATCGGCGAGGTGAAGTGCGCGTAGGAGCCGAGCGCGAGGCCGAAATGGCCGGCATTGGCGGGCCCGTAATAGGCCTGCATTTGGCTGCGCAGCACTGCTTCCATGATCAACGCCTTCTCGGATTCGTCCGAGACGTCCTTGAGCATGCGGTTGAACAGGCTGGGCGTGACGACCTGCCCCAGCGCCAGCTTGCGATCCATCGTCTGGAGATATTCGCGCAGCGCAATCAGCTTCTCGCGGCTCGGCGGCTCATGGATGCGATAGACCACCGGCGCGGTCTTGGCTTCGAGCGCCTTGGCCGCCGCGACGTTAGCGGCGATCATGAAATCCTCGACCACGCGGTGCGCATCAAGCCGTTCGCGGATCGCGATCTCGGCAATCCTCCCCTGCTCGTCGAGCACCACACGACGCTCGGGGAGCTCCAGCTCGAGCGGGTCGCGGCGGTGCCGTGCCCCTTCGAGAGCGCGCCACGCAGCCCACAGATGCCCCAGGTACTCGGGCGCATCCCCGCCGTCGATTGCGGCCTGTGCGTCCTCGTAGGCGATGTTGTGATGAATGCGCAGGATGGCGCGCGAGAACCGCCATTGCGTCACATTGCCCTGAGCATCGATCCTGAGATGGCAGGCCATCGCCGCCCGGTCCTCGCCCTGCTTGAGCGAACAGATGTCGGCGCTGAGCACTTCGGGCAGCATCGGTACGACCCGGTCTGGGAAATAGATCGAGTTGCCCCGCTTGCGCGCTTCGCGATCGAGCGCCGAACCGGGGCGGACGTAAAACGAAACGTCCGCGATCGCGACCAGCGCGTTGAAGCCGCCCTGCCCATCGGGTTCGGCCCAGATCGCATCGTCGTGATCGCGCGCATCGGCAGGATCGATCGCCACGATCGGCAGGTGCCGCAGGTCCTCGCGCTGGTCCTCGTCGAGCGTAAGCTCGGCGGCGCGATGCGCTTCCTCGATGACCTCTTCGGGGAAGACATGCGGTATGCCGTGCCGGGCGATGGCGATCAGGCTGAAGCTCTTGGGCGCAAGCGGATCGCCAAACACTTCGGTGACCTTGACGCCCGAACGCTGCGAGCGGCCGGTGCGTTCGGCGAGCACCAGCTGGCCTTCTTCCGCCTCGCCGAGATCACTGATCCTGGCCGAGTGGCGAATGCGCTTGTCCACCGGCGCGAGCCAGGCCTGTCCGCTGCCGTCGATCTCGACCACGCCCATCAGGCCCTCGGTCCGCGCGGGCAGTTTCTTCATCGGATGCGCGATCCACCCCAAATCGCGTTCTTCCGTGCGCGCCAGCACCCGGTCACCGCGTTTCAGGGCCGGAGCCCGCTTTGCACCCCGCCCCTTCAATTCCTTCAGCACAAGGCGCGGGGGCTTTTCGGGAGCATCGGGGGCCCAGGCATCGGGCACGGCGATCGCCTCGCCATCCTCGATATCGACGACGCGGAGCACGGTGACCTTCGGCACCCCGCCCATCCGGTGATAGGCGGTCTTCTTGCCATCGATCAGGCCTTCCTCGGCCATGTCCTTGAGCAAGCGCTTGAGCGCGATCTTTTCCTGCCCCTTGAGGCCGAAAGCTTTCGCGATCTCGCGCTTGCCTGCGGGGGTTTCGCTCGACTGGATGAATTCGATGATCTGTTCGCGCGAGGGCATGCCCTGGGGGCGGTTCATAGGTCGTTTGGCCATTACACGCGGCCTATGGACGCTGGATCAGTCGCTGTCACCTTCGGGAGTGGCCACCGGTGCGAACGCGCCACCCGGAACGGCGCTGGCGACTGGCGAGCAGAACTCCCCGTCACAGGCGCTCACGCCGAACAGCCAATCGTCGCCGCGCAGGGGAACGATGGCCGAAACGATGCCGACCCCGGCTGACTCTTCGAGGATTTCGATATCGAGCGGCTCGTCGCGCCAATATGGCTCGTCGGTCCGGCGCGCGAATATCCGGTAGTCGTAGGCACCGGCAACCGCGTTCCACGAAACCTCGGTGTCGACCCGCACGGCGGCGTCGGCCGTCGGAGCGGGTGGCATCGGCGTTCTTGCCAGCGCGTCGAGCGCGCTCACGTTCAGCCGTGCAGCGCGGGTCAGGTAATCGAAATCGATTTCGTCGACGGTGTCGCCATACTTGACCCCATCCTCGGTGCGCAGATCCTGGTGCTGATGCTCGTAATCCTCGACCGCGACGGTGATGCGCACTGCCGGATAGCCCTTGTCGAGAAACGGGATTTGGTCTCCGCCCCGCCCCATCCGGTCGGTGCGCCAGATCTGCCGCACCTGCATGCCTGCGGGATTCTCTGCGGCAAGATCGGCGAGCCAGCGCGACAGGTTGCGGCCCGGGCTGTCGTTCTCGCCACCGAACCGACGCTGGCGAGCACGCAGCTCCTCGGTCGAATCCGCCCGCAAACCTTCCGAAAACACCCGCACATGGGCGGCATCGCACACGCCGTCCGATCCGCACGAATTGCCGATCATGTCGTTGTTGAGCACCGCTTTCACCGTCATGCCCTGATCCTCGACCCAGTCGGCCAGGATGCGCGCGCCGTGGAGACCCTGCTCCTCGCCGGTCAGCAAGGCGTAGATGATAGTCGAAGGATATTGCCGCCGGGAGAGGATACGCGCCGCCTCGAGGATCATGACACTTCCCGAACCGTCGTCATTCGCTCCCGGCGCATCGTCGGTAGAATTGAGCGGATCGGTGACGCGGCTGTCGTAATGCCCCTGCACGATGATCACCTCGTCGGGGCGCACGTTTCCGCGCTGGATGGCGACGGCATTGCGCACCAGCGTCGGCTCGGGAATGCGGGCGGCGGTGACGATTTCGCTCGGCGAAACAACCTCGAGGCAATCTCCGCAGCGCGATCCGATCCGCCGGAATTCGTCCAGCGCCCAGTTGACGGCTGCGCCGATCCCGCGTTCGGGATCGTCCTGCGACGACAGGGTATGCCGCGTACCGAAGCCGACGATCGTATCCATGTCGGCGCGCAGCCGCGCTTCGGACACCTCTTCGGCAGGTTCATTCTGGGCGGCGAGCGGCGCAGCACAGAGTGCGGCGATCAGGGCAATGTGTTTGATCATGGCAAGGTCTGTGCCGTGCCGGGCAGCGCAGATCAATAGGCTGCCGAACCGTGGATGGCGGACCTACTTGCTGAGTTCGTCGAGCTTCTTCTGCATCGCCGCCATCTGCTCGCGCAGGGCCGCGATCTCGTCGCCCGGTTTCTCGTCTGCCGGTTTCGTGCTGCGCGGCGTTGCAGTGCGCGAAGCGGCACCGGGGATGAACACGTCGGCGGCGGCGCGCATCATCGCCATGTTGGTTTCATGGAGCGCCGCGAGCGGCCCGCCGCTCAGGCCCTTTTCGAACGCTTCGCGGATCTTGCTCTGGTTGGCGCGAAAATTGGCCATGCTGGCTTCAAGATAGGACGGCATCATCGCCTGCATGGAATTTCCATACATGCTGATCAATTGGCGCAGGAAGCTGACCGGGAGCATCTGCTGCCCGCTATGCGCTTCCTCGTCCATGATGATCTGGGTCAGGATCGAATGCGTGATATCCTCGCCCGACTTGGCATCGATCACCTGAAATTCGACATTGTCGCGGACCATGCCGGCCAGATCGTCCAGCGTGATGTAGCTCGACGAACTCGTATTGTAGAGCCGCCGGTTGGCGTATTTCTTGATGATGATCGCGTCGCCAGCGCTGTCGCCCTGCGTCGCATTTGCCTTGCGTGCCATGTTTTCTCTGCCCCGGTTAGGCAACGGGCTTAGCACCTGCACAATGTGCAGTGCAATATGGCATCACTCAGAGACGCAGCCGCTGTCCCAGAACGGTAAGCAATTCGTATTGGGAAAGAGCGGTTTGCTGCGCAGCAACAGGCAGATCGTAGGGCACATTCAACCAGTCGCCCGCCTGCAGATCGGGCGCATTCGCCAGATCGACCACGATCATGTCCATCGATATCCGGCCAAGCACCGGCAGAGCGGCGTCGCCATGTCGCAGCACCGCCTTGCCGGCCCAGCTGCGCAGAAAACCGTCGGCATAGCCGAGCGAGACGGTCGCAACCTGCATCGGCACCGGTGCGACGAAGGTTGCGTTGTAACCGACCGCATCGCCCGCCTGGATCTCACGCCGCTGGATGATCGCGGCTTCGATGGCTGCGACCGGCCGGATCTGGTCGGCGAGTTCGAGACGTGGCACGCCGCCATAGAGCGACAGACCGGGCCGCGTGAGATCGAATGCGTAGTCGCTTCCCAGCGCGATGCCCGCACTGTTGGCGAGACTGAGTGAGCGGTGATTGACCACGTCTGCCGCAGCGCGAAACGCGGCAAGCTGGCGCGGGTTCATCGTGCTGTCCTCGTCGGCGCAGGCGAGGTGCGACAGCAGCACATCCACGTCGAGGGCGTGGATACGCGCATCGGACAGCTCGGATGGCGCGATCCCGAGCCGGTTGATCCCGGTATCGACCATCAGGTGGCAGCGCCCCCCGCCCCCGGCCCGCCAGATTTCGGCCTGCGCCAGCGAATTTATCACCGGCACCGCGCCGCTGGCGCGCGCGTAGGCCGTATCGGCGTCGCTCAGCGGCCCGTGGAGGACAGCAATCCGATTGCCGGGCACATGCCTGGCAACGGCCGGAACCTCGCTCCAGTGCGCTACGAAGAATTGCTCGCATCCGGCATCGCGTAGCACCGGCACGCAGACATCCACGCCCAGCCCATAGGCATCCGCCTTGACCGCGGCCCCGGCACTGGCCGACCCGGACAGCCGATCGAGCGCGCGCCAGTTATGCGCGAGTGCTTCGGTATCGACCTGCAACCGCAGCGTGGATGGCGGCGGCTCAGGTTGGGACGTCATCGGCGAAGTCTCGCGGCGGTCCGTCCGGAATGCCCCACCACGCGACAATCACGCCAAAGGCAACCACGACCCAGGTGTACCACAGCCCGGAATAGATATTGCCCGTGCTCGCGACGATCACTCCGGCTATCAGAGGCAGGAAGCCACCCAGATATCCCGCGCCGATATGGTACGGGATCGACATCGACGAATAGCGGATCTTGGGCGGGAACATTTCCGACAGCAGCGCCGCAACCGACCCGTAGGTCAGCGCCGAGAGGAAACCGAGGCCGAGCAGGATCGCGATGATGCCGACGACATTCGCGACTGCGGGCTGCTGCTTGGAAAAATCGAAACCGAATTCGCTCAGCGCGCCCCGGATACCTTCGGTGCGCGCGGACCCGCTGTCGAACCAGCTGGGATCGATGGCGATGTCCGCGTCGCCGGCCCGCAGCGTCAGGGTGTCTCCGGGAACGAGGGTGTAGCTGACGCCCGATGCGGTCAACGTCTCCAGGACCTTGCCGCAATCGGTCTGCTCGCGATCGAACAGGTCCGCAAACGGATCGGTGGTGCATTGCGGCCCGCTGACCGTGATCGGCGTACGTTCGGCGGCGTCGGCCAGCCCTGGGTTGGCGAGGCTGCCAAGGCCCCAGAACGCCGGGAACAGCAGCAGCAGCGTCGCGACCGCGCCGATGATGATCGGTTTCTTGCGTCCCACCCGGTCCGACCATTTGCCGACCACGAGATAGAAACTCATGGCGATGAGACCGGCGATCAACAGGATCATCTCGACCGTCTGATCGTCGACATGCATCGGCCCGCGAAGGAAGCTCATGCCCGAGAAGAACGCGGTGTACCAGATCGTCGTCAAGATGCCGGTCACACCGAACAGCGCGACGAAGATGCGCTTCCTGTTGCCCGGGTAGGTGAAGCTTTCGACGAAGGGGTTCTTGGCGGTTTCGCCCGCGTCCTTCATCGCCTGAAATACCGGGCTTTCGGACAGCTTCAGCCGCATCCACAGCGATATGACCAGCAGCAGGATCGACAGCAGGAACGGGATGCGCCAGCCCCAGGCGACGAAATCGTCCTCGGGATCAGGAACCGGCATGCCAGCACGACGATGATCGACAGCACGAAACCGCCGGCTACGCTGGCCTGGATGAAGCTGGTGTAAAAGCCGCGCTTTTCCGGCGGCGCATGTTCGGCGACATAGATCGCCGCGCCGCCATATTCGCCGCCCAGCGCAAGTCCCTGGATCACGCGCAGCAGGATCACGATGATCGGTGCCGCAATTCCGATCGTGTCGACCGTGGGGATGAAGCCGACCCCGGCGGTGGCAATCCCCATCAGCGTCACGGTTACGAGGAAGGTGTATTTGCGCCCCAGCTGGTCGCCGAGGAACCCGAACAGGATCGCCCCGATCGGGCGGAAGGCAAAGCCCACGGCAAAGGTCGACCAGACCAGCAGCAGCCCCAGCGTGTCGTTATCGACGTCGTAGAACGCGTCTTTGAGGATATACGCGAGCGTGCCGTAGATGAAGAAATCGTACCATTCGAAGATCGTCCCGGCGCTGCTGGCACCGATGACGAGCTTGATTTCCTTTTCACTCGGTTCGCGCGCGGCGAGCGCCGATGCATCAGCGGTCGTTCCCACCCCGTTTGCAGCCATCTATCCCAACCCCTTGCTGCGGAATGCGCAGTCTCTCTCAGGCGAAGTCCTGCCTCTAGCCTGTGGGCGAACGCGATGAAAGCGCCAGCTCGGCGGCCTTCCACGGCAGCAGCAGGGCACCGTGGCGTGCGCTGTGGTCGCGCGCATCGAGCAGCGCGTCGAAATCCGGCCAGTCGGGGACGGCCCCCGCACCCGCGAGCCAATCCGCGATATCGGCATGAATGCTCCGCATCGTGTCAGCATCGGCCCCGATAATTCCGCGCGCCATGATCGCGGCAGAACTCTGCCCCACCGCACAGGCCGCAACCTGCATGCCGACCCGCGTCACGGCACCGTTTGCGTCGCAATCGAGCCCGAGCCTGATCGAACTGCCACACGTACGCGAGCGCGCCTCTGCATGATGGGCGAATTCATCTTCGTAGGGATGGTGTGCCAGTTCCGCCGACAGGGCCAGGAGACGGGGCGTATAGAGCTTGCCGGCCGGCGGCGCGGCAGACGCGTTCATTCGTTCTCTTCGGCGGCCGCGGCTGCCGCAGCTTCCGCTTCGCCGCGCAATTGCGCGCGACGTTGCGCAATCATCGAAACCAGCTCGCGCGAGAACGCATCGGCGGCGGGATAGGTCCGCGCGGTGGTGATCCAGACCGGCCGGCCCTTGTATCCCCACACCGTGTCGAAACCGAGCACCAGCACCGAAAATGCAAAGACCACGATCAGCGCGCCCTTGACCGCGCCGAAGCCGAAACCCAGCACCCGGTCGATCGGACCGAGGATCGAATTGCGCGATGCCTGGCCGACATTGTTGGCAATGACCTTCATCGCAGCATAGGGAATCAGCAGCAGCAGTGCGAAGGCGAGGATGGAGGTGGCCGGATCGGCGTCGTAAAGCCCCCGCAGGGCATCGGTCAGCGGGGTGTGAAGATAGAAGATTGCGAACGCGGCAAGAACCCAGGCGGCGAGCGACAGCACCTCTTGCACGAGGCCGCGCATGAACCCGCCAACCGCCGCCACACCAACGATGACGAGGACGAGGATGTCGAACAAAGTCATGGACGCGGGGGTTATGCGCTGCCCATCACATGGTCAACGAGGTTGGCGAGTTGTCCTAAGCCGCGATAATCGAGCTTCGACGAGCCGGTCTTGGCATCGGACGGACCGAATCCACGGGCAAATCCGAGCTTGGCCGCCTCGCGCAGGCGCAGGTCTGAATGTGCCACCGGGCGAATCTCGCCCGCCAGCGACACCTCACCAAACAGCACCGACTTGTCCGGCAACGGGCGATCGGCAAGCGCGGACACGAGCGCCCCGGCGACTGCAAGGTCCGCAGCCGGATCGCTCAGCCGGTACCCCCCGGCGATATTGAGGTAGACCTCTGCCGAACTGAAATTGAGCCCGCAGCGCGATTCGAGGACCGCAAGCAACATCGCGAGCCGCCCGCTGTCCCACCCGACCACCGCCCTGCGCGGGGTCGCCCCCGATTGCAGCCGCACGATCAGCGCCTGGATTTCCACCAGCACCGGGCGCGTTCCTTCGAGCGCGGGAAACACCGCGCTGCCCGCCAGCGCCTGATCGCGCCCGGACAGGAACAGCGAGGACGGGTTAGATACCTCTTCGAGCCCCTCGGTCTCCATCGAGAAAACGCCGATTTCGTCGACCGCGCCGAAGCGGTTTTTGAGCGCGCGCAGGATGCGGTACTGATGGCTGCGCTCACCCTCGAAGCTCATCACCACGTCGACCATGTGCTCGAGCACCCGCGGGCCGGCGATGCTGCCATCCTTGGTCACGTGACCCACCAGCACCAGCACCGTGCCCTTTTCCTTGGCGAAGCGAATCAGTTCGAGTGCGCAACCGCGCACCTGGCTGACCGTGCCCGGCGCCCCTTCGATCGTGTCCGAATGCATCGTCTGGATCGAATCGATCACCATCAGCGCGGGAGGGTCCTCTCGCCCCAGCGTGGTCAAGATGTCTCGCACCGAGGTTTCGGACGCGAGCCGGATCGGGGCGTCGGCAATCCCGAGCCGGGAAGCGCGCAGCCTTACCTGGCCCGCAGCCTCCTCTCCACTGACATAGACGACATCGTTGCCACCGCGCGCGATCGTCGCTGCGGTCTGGAGCAGCAGGGTCGATTTCCCGATTCCCGGATCGCCGCCCATCAGCACCGCCGAGCCGGGCACGAGACCCCCGCCCAGCGCGCGATCGAATTCGGCGAGGCCGGTCGATTTGCGCACCGGCAGTTCGGTCGGGCGATTGAGCGGCACGAATTCGAGCGCCCGTCCGCCACTCGACAAGTTGTGTTTCTGCGAAAAAACCGTCGCCGGCGCGTCCTCGACGATCGAATTCCACTCGGCGCAGTCAGGGCACTGCCCCTGCCAACGGGTCGAAACCCCGCCGCACGCCTGGCATACATATCGCCGCTTCGCCTTCGCCATGGACCGGCCAATACCCGGAACATTTGCGGAACGCAATTGCCATGGCGCTCTTTCCCCGGCATCAGTTTCACCATGCGCCAGAAGGAATTGCGTCTTGCCCTCGTGTGCTATGGCGGCGTCAGCCTCGCCGTCTACATGCATGGTGTCACGAAAGAGGTCTGGCACCTCGCCCGCGCAAGCCGTGCCTATCATGCGAAGGATACCGAAAATCTTTCCGGCGTCGCCTGCGTGTACCACGAGCTGATCGCGGGTATCGAACGCGACAACAAGCTGCGGCTGAGGGTTTTGCCCGATATCCTCACCGGCGCCAGCGCGGGCGGGATCAACGCGGTGTTCCTCGCGCAGGCGATCCATTCCGGCCACTCGCTCGAACCGCTGACCGATCTGTGGCTGACCAACGCCGATGTCAGCAAGCTGACCGATCCCAAGGCCGAACCGATGTGGCGCTTTGCCAAGTTCTGGGCGCAGCCGATCGCCGAATGGTTCCTCAGCCGCCCGGGTAACGCCGTGAGCGAAACGGTGTCCCCCGAAACCCGCAAGGAGGTGAGGCACAAGGTGTCGCGGCTGATCCGGGGCCGGTGGTTCAGTCCTCCGTTTTCCGGCGAACGGTTTTCGACGATGTTGTTCGAAGCGCTCGAAAGCATGGAAGCCCAGGCCGGTGGCCATCCGTTGTTGCCCAACGGCCATCCGATCGACCTGTTCGTCACCGCGACCGATTTTCGCGGCCACATCGAGCTGCTGCGGCTCAATTCCCCTCCGGTGGTGCAGGAGACCGAGCACCGGCTGCCGATCAGTTTCTGCGATCTCATCGGGCCGCATGGCAACGGCCGGCTGGGAGACCCGTTGGAGCTGGTGCTGGCGGCGCGGGCGACGGCCAGCTTCCCCGGAGCGTTCCCACCGCTCCAGATCAACGAGATCGACCGGCTGGCGGCGTATCGCGGGCATCACTGGGAATCGCGCGGGGCGTTCCTGTCGCGGCTGATGCCCGACCATGTCCGCGACGGGACGCTCGACAGTGTGTCGCTGATCGACGGCGCCGTGCTGGTCAATGCCCCGTTCGGGGCCGCGCTGAACGCGCTGTCTCGCCGTCCTTCACAGCGCGAGGTCGATCGCCGGTTCGTCTATATCGACCCTCGGCCGGACAGGATTGGCGCGTTCGAGGAAAGCGCCGACCGCCCGATCGGATTCTTCGGAGCGATATTCGGTTCGCTGTCGACGATCCCCCGCGAGCAGCCGATCCGCGACAACCTCGAACGGATCGAACAGCAATCGCGCGACGCCGCGCGGTTGCGCCAGATCGTGATGGGATTGCGCCCCGAAATCGATCGTGCGGTCGAAAAGCTGTTCGGCCGGACGTTCTTCCTCGATCGCCCCACGCCCAAACGGCTCGCGAGTTGGCGTGCAAAAGCCCAGCAGGCGGCGGCGGAGCGGGCGGGCTATGCGTTTCAGGCCTACGCCCAGACCAAATACAGCGGCATCATCGAGCGGCTGGCCGCGGTTACGCATGCCGCGGCGCCTGAACTGGCGCTGGCAGATAGCGGCCCGATCGTGTCGCGCTTCCGTCAGGAGCTTTCGGCTCGCGGTCTTGAATCGCTCGCCGACGAGAACGGCGGTGCTAGTGCGGAGGCAATCGCCTTTTTTCGGGCGCACGACATCGGCTTCCGCATCCGGCGCCTGCAATTGCTCGCACGGCGGCTGTCACGCGACTGGGAGGTCGATCCGGAGATTCCCGACGATGCGCTCGATCTGGCGCGCGAGAAGATCTACGCCATCCTGGCGCTCTATTTCGAAGCCGACGATGCGGCGATGCTGGGCGATGATTTCAAAACGCTCGCCCGGACCTCGCTGAACGAGCCCGGTCCGGTGCTGGATTATCTCGAATTCAAGCGCTTGCTGCGGGAAACGGATCTCGAAGCCGAGGAAATGTTCGCCGCAGCGCTCGAGGAAATGCCCAAGAACCTGAAGCGCCGCATGCTGCTTACCTATCTCGGCTTCCCGTTCTACGACGTCGCGACCCTGCCGCTGCTCCAGCGCGACGGGCTCAGCGAATACAATCCTGTGAAGGTCGATCGCATCTCGCCCGAGGACGCGCTGTCGATCCGTGACGGTGGCACGCGCGCGACACTGCGCGGGATCGAATTCTACAATTTCGGCGCGTTCTTCAGCCGCCATTATCGCGAGAACGATTACCTGTGGGGGCGGCTGCACGGTGCCGAGCGGATGGTCGATCTCGTCACTTCGACGGTCGAGGACGGCGTTCGCGAAGGAGATATCCGCGAGGCCAAGCGCGCGGCATTTCTCGCCATCATCGAGGAAGAGATCGCCCTCGGGCGCTGCGAGCGCGGACTGCTGGAGCAGGTCCGCCTCGAAATCGAACAGCGCTTCTAGAGGAACCTCACCGGGCGATGATCAATCGTCTATGCTGTTCCAGATTGCTGTCACGAAAGCATCCGGGCCGATGAAACCGCCCTCGCCGCGATCGATCCCCTCGAGCGGTTGCGCCGCTACCGCCTGGTCCAGTGTCAAACCCTGTGCATGAAGCGCTTCGACGCGTCTGACCGCCTCCCCGATCATTGCCCGATAGGCGACCAGTTCGGCCTTGTTCGACATCGGCCCGTGCCCCGGAATGACCTTCGTCTCGTCGTCGATCATGGCGATGACGAGATCGAGCGACTGCATGGCTGCATAGACATTCCCGCCCGAACTGACATCGATGAACGGGTAGCCGGGGA
Source organism: Erythrobacter sp. JK5 (assembly GCF_018205975.1). Lineage (NCBI taxonomy): Bacteria > Pseudomonadati > Pseudomonadota > Alphaproteobacteria > Sphingomonadales > Erythrobacteraceae > Erythrobacter > Erythrobacter sp. JK5. The sequence goes on from NZ_CP073577.1 coordinate 1,005,220, forward strand.
TCTTGAAATAGAGATCGCCCATGTGAACGATGTTCTTTTCGTCCCAGAACACGACGCTGTCGCCGTCGGTATGTCCGCCGCCCAGAAACATCAGGTTGATCGTATCGCCGTTGAGATGGAATCGCAGGCCCTGGCCGTAAGTGACGATGGGAAGCGCTTCCTTGGGCGAAGGTGGCGTGACGCGATCGCCCCGCACCTGTTCGGTCGACATCCGCACCCGGACGTTATCGTGTGCGAAGATCGTCGCGCCGGTCTTGCCGAAATTCTCGTTCCCGCCGGTGTGATCGCCGTGCCAGTGGGTGTTGACGACATACTTGACCGGCGTCGCACCAAGCGCGGCAATGGCGATGGAAATCTTGTCGCTGAGCGGGGCGAATTGATCGTCGATCAGGACTGTCGCGTCTTCGCCGTGCCCGACCGCGATATTGCCTCCTGCGCCGAACAGCACCGCCACGCCAGGCGCGATTTCCTCGGTTCGGATTTCGACTTCGCTGAAATCACGCTGGGCGAACGCGGGCGATGCCAGCAGCGGCGCGGTGAGTGCGAGCGAAAGGGCGGCAAGACGGTTCATGGGGGTCTCCTCTTCAGCGCTGGGGTAGCGCGACGAGAGGAGGCTGTCGACCGGCCTAGCTGCTGAAAGCGTCCTTCAGCTTGCTGAAAAAGCTGCGACTCTCGGGGCATTCCTCGCCGGTTTCGGTCTCGCGAAACTGCTCGAGGATTTCCTTTTGCTTACGACTCAGCCTGGTCGGGGTCTCGACCTTGATCTCGACCACCAGGTCACCCCGCCCGCGCCCTTGAAGCACGGGCATGCCCGCCCCGCGGACGCGCAACTGCTTGCCCGACTGGATGCCGACCGGGATGTCGACCGTGTTGGTCGACCCGTCGAGATCGGGAATATCCACGCTGCCCCCAGTGCCGCGGTGGTGAAGCTGATCGGAACACGGGTCGCCAGCGTGGTGCCCTCGCGCTCGAACAGGGGATGCGGCTTGACGTGGATGAAGATGTAGAGATCGCCCGAAGGCGCACCGCGCGCGCCGGCTTCGCCCTTGCCCGAAAGGCGGATACGGGTGCCGGTATCGACGCCGGGCGGAATTTCGACTTCGAGCACCTGCGGGCGGTCTACCCGGCCTTCGCCGCGACATTCGTCGCATGGGTCTTCGATCACCATGCCGCGCCCGCTGCAGGTCGGGCAGGAGCGTTCGACCACGAACAGGCCCTGCTTGGCGCGCACCGTGCCGCGCCCGTGGCACAGGTTGCATTGCCGCTCGCCGGTGCCGGGGGTCGCGCCCGATCCGTCACAGGTCTCGCAGCTCTGCGACACTTCGATCTCGATCTCGGTGGATTTGCCGTGAAACGCTTCGTCGAGGCTCACCTGCATGTCATAACGCAGGTCTGCGCCCCGCCGGTTCTGCTGCCGCGCCGCTCCGCCGCCGCCGAACGCGCTGCCGAAGATCGTTTCAAAGATATCGCCGATATCCGCGAAGTCCCCGCGATGCCCCTGCCCGCTGCCGCCGTTCATGCCCTGGGTAAAGGCCTCGTGGCCGTAACGGTCGTACGCGGCACGCTTCTGCGGGTCCTTGAGGCATTCGTATGCCTCGTTGCAGGCCTTGAATCTGGCCTCGGCATCGGCATCGCCCGGATTGCGATCCGGATGATACTTCATCGCCAGCTTGCGATACGCGCTCTTGATCGCCGTGCCGTCGGCATCGCGCGACACGTCGAGCCTCTGATAATAATCGAGTTGTGCAGCAGCCATGGGAACCTGTCCTCAAACCGGGCCGCCGCCAGCGCTTGTGGCACCAGCGGCGGTTCGGTTGGTCATCGGGACATCAGCCCTTGTTGTCTTCGTCGACCTCGGAGAATTCGGCATCGACCACTTCCTCGTCCGGAGGAGTCTCTTCCGATGCGCTGTCGCCACTCGCGTCGCCGCCTTCGGTGCCCTTGGCCTGCTCCTGTTCGTAGATCTGTTGACCCATCTTCATCGCCGCTTCGGTCAGAGCCTGAGCCTTCGCGGTGATTTCGTCGGCGTCATCGCCTTCGAGCGCGGTCTTGGTCGCGGCAACGGCATCCTCGACCGCCGACTTGGTCTCGGCATCGATCTTGTCGCCATGTTCCTCAAGCTGCTTCTCGGTCGCGTGGACCAGGCTGTCGGCCTGGTTGCGGGCCTCGGCAGCGGCGCGGCGCTTCTTGTCTTCTTCGGCGAACTTTTCGGCATCCTGGACCATCTGATCGATATCGGCATCGGACAAACCGCCCGAAGCCTGGATCTTGATCGTCTGTTCCTTGCCGGTGCCCTTGTCCTTGGCCGCGACCGAGACGATGCCGTTGGCGTCGATATCGAAGGTCACCTCGATCTGCGGCACGCCGCGCGGAGCGGGCGGGATGCCGACGAGGTCGAAATTGCCGAGCAGCTTGTTGTCCGCCGCCATCTCGCGCTCGCCCTGGAAGACCTTGATCGTCACCGCGTTCTGGTTGTCCTCGGCGGTCGAATAGGTCTGGGTCTTCTTGGTCGGGATCGTCGTGTTGCGATCGATCATGCGGGTGAAGACGCCGCCCAGCGTTTCGATACCCAGCGACAGCGGGGTCACGTCGAGCAGCAGGACGTCCTTGACGTCGCCCTGAAGCACGCCGGCCTGGATCGCAGCGCCCATGGCGACGACTTCATCGGGGTTCACGCCAGTGTGCGGTTTCGCCTCGAAGAATTTCTCCACGACTTCGCGAACCCGCGGCATGCGGGTCATGCCGCCGACCAGGATCACCTCGTCGATATCGTCCTTGGACACGCCGGCATCGGCCAGCGCCTTCTTGCACGGATCGAGAGTGCGATCGATCAGCTTGCCGACCAGCTTTTCGAGATCGGAGCGGCTGATCGTTTCGACCAGGTGCAGCGGGGTCGAGCTGCCGCCTTCCATCCGCGCGGTGATGAACGGCAGGTTGACTTCGGTGGTCTGCGAGCTCGAAAGCTCGATCTTGGCCTTCTCGGCGGCTTCCTTGAGACGCTGAAGCGCGAGTTTGTCCGCCTTCAGGTCCATGTTTTCCTTCTTCTGGAACTGCTCGGCGAGCCAATCGACGATCGTGTTGTCGAAGTCTTCACCGCCCAGGAAGGTGTCGCCATTGGTCGATTTCACTTCGAACACGCCGTCCCCGATTTCGAGGATCGAGATATCGAAGGTACCGCCGCCAAGGTCGTAGACGGCGATGGTCTTGCCGTCTTCCTTGTCGAGACCATAGGCCAGCGCTGCCGCAGTCGGCTCGTTGATGATGCGCAGCACTTCGAGGCCGGCGATCTGGCCGGCATCCTTGGTCGCCTGGCGCTGGGCATCGTTGAAATAGGCCGGGACGGTGATGACCGCCTGCGTCACGGTTTCGCCGAGATAGCTTTCGGCGGTTTCCTTCATCTTCTGCAGAATGAAGGCGGAAATCTGGGAGGGGCTGTATTCCTCACCGCCCGCTTCGACCCACGCATCGCCGTTCTTGCCCTTGACGATATCGTACGGGACAAGTTCCATGTCCTTCTTGGTCAGCGGATCATCGAACCGGCGACCGATCAGACGCTTGATTGCGAACAAGGTGTTGTCGGGATTGGTCACCGCCTGGCGCTTGGCCGGCTGACCGATCAGCCGCTCGCCATCCTTGGTGAAAGCGACGATCGACGGCGTCGTGCGCGCGCCTTCCGAATTCTCGATAACCTTGGGCTTGCCGCCATCCATCACAGCAACGCAGCTGTTGGTGGTGCCGAGGTCGATACCGATTACTTTACCCATGTGTTCCCCATCCATTGGAAGTCATTGGACACCGCCGTCGTGCGTTTCCCGGGACCGGCAAAACGCCTGGGCGGCTCGAATATGAGCGGGATATAGGTGCGGTTTTGCTTGGCACAAGAGATCGCAGCCCCTAGTTTTCGCCCCATCTCAGGAGGGGACAGAAACGTGCTTGTGACAAAAAAGACGGGATCGAAAACGCGCATGCTGGCGCTGGCGGGGGCGCTGGCGGGAGCGATCGCACTCGGGGCATGCAGCGATGAACCCCCGCCGGTCGAAAAGGTCGAAGGCGTCGTTCCGGGGCTGACCATCAGCAACGCCCGGATGATGCTGGCCCCGGTCGAAGGCAATCCCGCAGCGGTCTATTTCGACGCTACTTACGAGGGGGAACGCGGCATCTCGATCAGCGGCGCCGAAGTGGCTGGCGCGGCGAACGCCACGGTGCACGACATGATGGAATACAATTTCGAGATGACCATGGCCGAAGCCGGACCGATCGCGATCACCAATGGATCGGAACTGAATTTCGAACCCGGCGCGCTGCACATCATGGCGTTCGAACCGTCGGCCGATCTGCAGCCGGGCGGCAAGGCCGAGGTGACGCTCAAGATCTCCGGCGGTGCCCGCCACAAGTTTCAGGCCGATATTCTCGCAGCCGGGGACGAGCGCTGAACCAGTCGACTCCGGCAGCAGCGACGACGTCACCCGTTCCGGCTTGCCCGGTAGGGGGCGAACGGTCGCTGACGCCGGGAGAGACCGAACTGGCCCGCACCGTCTTCGGCGATGCGATCGATTATGGTGCAGTGAAACTCAGACGGCGAAAGTGGTTTCCGTTTCAACCGCGAAAAACCACCATGGCGCCGCGCGGGCATCTCCATTTCCATCCGCGCGGCACGGCCTATTGCGACGATTTCTCGACCACCAACCTGGTGCGGCAGGGCCTGCTGATCCACGAACTGACCCATGTGTGGCAAACGCAGACGCGCGGGGACTGGTACCTGGTGCTCCACCGCCACCCGTTCTGCCGCTATGGCTACAGCCTCAAGCCGGGGCAGCCGTTCACCGCCTACGGCATCGAGCAGCAGGCCGAGATCGTGAAACACGCCTTCTGGTTGCGCCACGGCGCGAAACTGACGGGCGTGGGCGACAAATCCGTGTATGATATGCTGGTGAGGTTTCCGGGAGCGACGATTGGCTAAGATCGACTGGCAATTGCGCGAATTCAGAGCGTCCGACGCGCCGGCCTTCGCCGCGCTCAACCGCCGCTGGATCGACGAGATGTTCGGGATGGAGGAAAAGGACCGCCGCCAGCTCGAGCATCCCCAGATCGCGATCCTCGATCCGGGCGGCTATATCGCGGTGGCCGATGCCCACGGCTGGGTCGTGGGGACCGGTGCCTTTCTGCCGGCCGCCCACGCTCCCGACGACGGGCATCGCTGGATGGAGATTGTCAAGATGGCCACCGAACCCTCGGCCCAGGGGCAGGGAATCGGTGCTGCGGTACTCGATCGGCTGGTCGACGAAGCAAAGGCGCGCGGTGCAGACCGGATCTGGCTCGAGACTAATCGCAAGCTCGAAGCGGCCACAGCGCTGTACGAGCGCAAGGGCTTCGTATCGCTGGGCGATGACGAATTCTGGGACACGCCGTACGATCGCTGCAACCTGCAGATGACGCTCGAACTCTAGCTCCTGCAAACTTTCTGCACGACCTGCCGCAACGCGTCGTAGCGGCATCCACAAAATTGCCATTGCGCCCACCGCGCGGCCCGATAACGCTCCGCGCAATCCATTTCTCGCCGGGAGGTTATCATGATCACGATCGAACAGCGCGACGGGGCGCACATCATCACGTTGGACGATGGCAAGGTGAACGCGCTCAACAAGGACAAGCTCGACGGTTTGGTAAACGCGCTCGCCGAGTGTGCCGCGGAGAAAGCGCCGGTCGCGATCCGGGGGCGCAAGGGCATCTTTTCCGCAGGATTCGATCTCAAGGGGTTCGCTGCCGGACCCGACGTCGCGACCGCGCAGTTGCAGGCCGGCAAGGACGCGATCCTCGCTATCCTGCGCCACCCGGCCCCGGTCGTGACCGTGTGCGAAGGCCACGCCTACCCGATGGGGGCGTTCCTGATGCTCGCCGCCGACAAGGCGATCGGTACCGAAGGCGAGTTCGTCACCGGCATGAACGAAAGCGCGATCGGCATGGCGCTGCCGATCTACCCGATGATCCTCGGCGCAGCGCGGCTGAGCCCGTTCGGTCGCAAGGCGGTCGCAACCTCGCAGATGTTTTCCCCGCACGAGGCGCGCGATGTGGGCTATTTCGACGAAGTGGTCGCGCCCGATGCACTGGAGGACGCGGTCGCGGCCACGCTCACGCACATGAAGGGCCTCAACATGGGGGCGTTCCACGCGAACAAGTCGGCCATGAACAAGCATTTGATCGCCGATATCGAAGCCAGTCCATTGCCCGATTTCGGGTGACGCTTGAGCAGAATGGTTGCAAACGATACTGTCTCGACGTCCAGACGGCCAAACCCGCGCCTGGCGACGAGCACTCATAATGGAGATCAAGGATTACGGACTGTCGCGTGAGCGCGGCTATCTTTCGCATCACGAAATCGACGAGATCACCCTTCCGGCACAGTTCGACGAGGTCTGCCACGCCGCAGGCAATCTTTCGGGGCTGCTGTCCTCGGGCCGCGTACGACACTGGCTGAACCAGTTGCCCGATCCGCAGATCGAGGACTGGGCCAGACAAGCCTCCGAAGAACAGGTTCGCACCGCGATGGTGCATTACAGCTTTCTGGTTCAGGCCTATGTCTGGGGCGAAAGCACGGCCCCGCCCCACCTGCCGAGAAACCTCGCTCGCCCGATCGTGGCGCTGGGCGAGCGGCTCGATCAGGCACCGCTGCTCCCGTATTCGGGATACGTGCTCGACAATTGGGCGCGGATCGACAAGTCGCAGCCGGTGTCGCTCGACAACATCTACATGGTCCAGAATTTCTCGGGCGGAGACGACGAGAACTGGTTCGTGCTCGTCCATGTCGCGATCGAGGCGGAAGCGGGCGTGTTGCTGGACAATGCGGCGAAACTGGTCACCATTTCAAACGAAGGCGGCGATCCGTCGGACGCGGAACACTTGCTGCTGGAGATGCACGCCGCGTGGGAGCGGATCTATGCCCATTTCGATCGGATGCCCGAACGCTGCGACCCCTACATCTACTTTCACCGGGTGCGGCCCTACATCCACGGTTGGGCGAACAATCCGGCGCTCGATGGCGGTTTGATCTACGAAGGCGTCGAGAAATACGCCGGAAAACCGCAGGCATTCCGTGGCCAGACCGGTTCGCAATCCAGCATCGTCCCGGCGATGGACGCGCTGTTCCAGGTCCACCACTCGGACGATCCGCTCAAGGCTTTCCTCGACGAGCTGCACGCGTACCGGCCGGTGATGCAACGCCGGTTTATCGAGGATCTTGCGACCCAGTCACGGCTGCGCAGCTACGTGGCCGAAAGCGACAATCGCGACCTGCGCGATGCGTTCAATGCCTGCCTTGAACAGACCACGCGGTTCCGCACGCGGCACCTCGAATACGCGGCGAGCTACATCAACAAGCAGGCCGGCTCGATCGCGGGCAACGACCCCGATGTCGGCACCGGCGGCACGCCCTTCATGCGGTACCTGAAAAAGCACCGCGACGAGAACCGCGACCAAGCGATCTCGTGACGAACAAAAAGGCCGGGGTGCATGATCGCGTCCCCGCCTCTGTTGTTCTAGTTCTTGAAGATCACTCCGGCTTCTTCGCCACGCCCACCATTGCGGGGCGCAGCAGGCGGTCCTTGATCATCCAGCCCGACTGCATCTCCTGCACGATCGTGCCCGGCTCCTGCTCGGCGCTCGAAATCTCGATCATGGCCTGATGCTGGTTGGGATCGAGCGGCATACCGGTCGACGCGATGCGTTCGATACCGTGCTGCTTAAACACCTTTTCGAGCTCGCGCTGGGTCGCTTCGATCCCGGTGACGAGACCCTTCATCTTCTCGTCTTCGCGCAGGCTGTCTGGGATCGCCTCGACCGCGCGCGAGAGGTTGTCCCACACACTCAGAACATCGCGGGCGAAGCCGGTCGCGGCGTAGTTGCGCGCATCGGCGATGTCCTTTTCAAGGCGCCGGCGAACATTTTGCGTTTCAGCCTGCGCGTAGAGTACGTCCTGCTTTGCCGATTCGAGGTCCTGACGCAGGTTGTCGAGCGCGTCTGCCACGCTGCCCTCGTCTTCCGATTCGTCACCGTCTTCGAGGAACTCCTCCGGCACGCCCTTCAATTCTTCAGCCACCGCTTCGTCTTGCGGTTTGTCGTTGTCGATCATGTATCTGGTTCCAGCTTGTGTGGTCAATCAAGCGATCAGTTTGCCCAAGGATCGGGCGGTCAGGTCAACCATGGGGACGACCCGCGCGTAATTCAACCGCGTCGGTCCGATCACGCCCAGCACGCCCACGACCCGGCCTTCGCGGTCGCGGTAGGGCGAGGCGATGACCGAAGAGCCCGACAGCCCGAACAGCCGGTTTTCGCTGCCGATGAAGATGCGGGTGGCATCCGCCTCTCGGGCACTTTCGAGCAGGGCGGCGACCGATTGCTTGTTTTCGAGATCGTCGAGCAGCGAGCGCACCCGCTCGATATCGCCCAGAGCCGATTCGTCGAGCAGGTTGGCAGCGCCGCGCACGATCAGCACCGGGCGCGCATCGGCGTCCTCGCTCCAGACGGCCAGACCGCGCTCGACAAGGTCCCGGCTGGCGTCGTCGAGCTGCGATTTGCCCGCGCCGATTTCGGCGCGCATCGCCTGCGCCGCTTCGGCAAGCGTGCGTCCGGAAAGCCGCGCGGTGATGAAATTGCTCGCCTGGTCGAGCGCGCCCGGACTGATCCGCCCGCCGATCTCCAGCACCCGGTTTTCGACCCCACCATCCTCGCCGACCAGCACCGCCAGTGCCCTGCCCTGGCCAAGGTCGACGAGGTTGAACTGCGCAAGCCGTTGTTCGCGTGTCGGCACCATCACCATGCCCGCCGCACCCGAAAGATCGGACAACAGCGAGCTCGCCTGCCGTAGCGCCTGTTCGACCGGCCCCGCCCCTTCGAGCCGTGCCTCGATCTGCGCGCGTTCCTCCTCGGTCGGCTCGGCCACGCGCATCATTCCGTCGACAAACATTCGCAGCCCCGCATCGGTCGGCATGCGGCCGGCACTGGTGTGCGGGGCGGCGAGCAATCCGAGCCCTTCGAGATCGGCCAGCACCGATCGGATCGATGCGGGCGAAAGGTTCAGGGTCCCGTCCGTCGCCAGCGTCTTCGACCCCACCGGTTGCCCGCTATCGATGTATCCTTCGACCACCCGGCGAAAGATTTCGCGGGCGCGTTCGGTCAGTTCTGCGATCGGAGGGGCAGCCATACCTGCAACTTAGCGTCCAGATTGTCCGCGCCAAGCCTTGCGGGCAAGGATGTTCCCAGCCACACCGCGCGCACGCACCGAATCACCCAGACAGGAACAGACCATGCGGCCATCCGGACGCGCGCCCGACGAAATGCGCGCCATCACCATCGAAACGGGTTTCACCAAGCATGCCGAGGGATCGTGCCTGATCAGCTTCGGCGATACGCGCGTGTTGTGCACCGCAAGCGTCGAGCGCGGCGTCCCCCCGTGGATGCGCGGCAAGGGCACGGGCTGGGTCACCGGCGAATACTCGATGCTCCCGCGTGCCACGCACACCCGTGGCAGTCGTGAGGCGGCGCGCGGCAAACAGAGCGGGCGGACGCAGGAAATCCAGCGGCTTATCGGCCGTTCCTTGCGCGCAGTCGTCGATCTCGAGAAGCTCGGCGAACGGCAGATCACGCTCGATTGCGACGTGATCCAGGCCGATGGCGGCACCCGCACCGCTGCAATCTCCGGCGCATGGGTGGCACTGCGGCTGGCCGTCAACGGACTGATCGCCGCCGGCGATGTCAAGGAAGACCCGATCATGTCGCAGGTCGGGGCGATCTCCTGCGGCATCTTCCAGGGCACGCCAGTGCTCGATCTCGATTACGACGAGGATTCGAGCGCAGATGCCGATGCGAATTTCGTGCTGCTCACCGGCGGCCAGATCGCTGAGGTGCAAGCGACCGCAGAAGGTGCGACCTATGACGAGGAAGGCTTGCTGCGGCTGCTACGGCTCGCGCGGATCGGCTGCGACGGGATCTTTGCCGCGCAGATGGACGCGGTGAAGTGACCCGCAGGCTCGGCGGTGGCTCGCTGGTCATAGCGACGCACAATGCGGGCAAGCTGAAGGAGATTTCGGCGCTGCTCCAACCATACGGGATAAAGTGCCTGTCGGCAGGGTCGCTCGGGCTGCCCGAGCCGCCCGAGACAGGCAAGACCTTTGCCGAGAACGCGCTGATCAAGGCCCGCTCCGCCGCCGAAGCATCCGGGCTTGCGGCGCTCGCCGACGACAGCGGTCTGAGCGTCGATGCGCTGGACGGGCGCCCCGGAGTCTACACCGCCGATTGGGCCGAGAGGCAGTGGTTCGAAGGCGAACCGGGCCGTGACTGGTACATGGCGATGGGCAAGGTCGAGGGGATGTTGCATCAGCTCGGGCCCGATACCGATCGCAGTGCGGCGTTTCACTGCGTGCTGGCGATCGCGTGGCCGGACGGCGAGCACGCCGTCTACGAGGGGAAATGCCCCGGCTCGCTGACATGGCCGCCGCGCGGCACGCTCGGCTTCGGGTACGATCCGGTATTCGTCCCGTCAGGGCGCGAACAGACCTTTGCCGAAATCGATCCGGCGGAAAAGCACGCCATCAGCCATCGTGCCGACGCGTTCGCCAGGCTGGTCGCGGACCAGTTCGAACGCTAGCGATTGGCCACTCTCGGTCGGGGTGCCACCTGCGCACCCGTCGCGTTTCCGGCAGGCCAGTACCGACACACCAGCACATCGAAATCCCTGCCCTGCGCCATCGCGCAACCGACGTCGCGCGTGTCGCGCCACACGATCTGGGTGTAGTGCCCCACATCGGCCCAATTGCCGGTAGTCGAGACCTGGGGAAAGGTTCCCGCGCGGAAATGGCGTTTCTCCGAGGCGAAGCTCGCGATCATCTGTTCGGGACGGAAATAGCCGCGCGTGCCCATCCACAGGTTCTCGCCCGACCCGTTGCGCGCAGCGATCGGAGCATGGCGCATCCGGCCCTCGCGCGCCAGTCGAACCGCCCATCGGCGGGCCTCATCGGCGAGCGCGTCGTTCCAGCGCAGCGGCTCGCTGCCAAACTCCGCGCGTTCGGCGTTGTGCGCATCGAGCCAGATCGTTTCGGGCTTCGGAGTGGGCGATTGCGCGGCGGCGACGCTCGCAGCAAGAGCCGCGATGCCTGCCGCCAACGCGAGAGAATCGGCACGGAAACCCATCACCCAGCCTTGACTCGCGGCGCTTAAGAAAGGCTGAAAGGCAGGATCGTGGCCCGCGCCCTCTACATCCACTGGCCCTTCTGCGCGAAGAAGTGCCCCTATTGCGATTTCAACTCGCATGTGCGCGATCGCGTCGACCATTCGGCGTGGGAGGGTGCCTTGCTCGCCGACATGCGGGCCGAAGCCGCTGTCGCCGGGGGAGAAGCACTCACCTCGATATTCTTCGGCGGTGGTACGCCTTCGCTGATGCCGCCTGCCCTCGTCGCGCGCCTGCTGCGCGAAGCTGAACAATTGTGGGGGTTTGCGCCCGGTATCGAAGTGACACTCGAGGCAAATCCCTCGTCGGTCGAGGCTGCGAATTTCGCCGCATTGGCGCGCGCGGGCATCAATCGCGTTTCGCTCGGGGTGCAATCGCTCGACGAGGAGACCCTGCGCTGGCTGGGGCGGCTTCACGGCAGCGAGGAGGCGCTGAAGGCGCTCGAAACGGCGCAGAAGCACTTCGAGCGGGTCAGTTTCGACCTGATCTATGCCCTGCCCCGCCAGTCACCCGAAGACTGGCGTCGGCAGCTTGAGCGCGCGCTCGGTTTCGGCACCTCGCACCTGTCGCTGTACCAGCTGACGATCGAGCCCGGCACACGGTTTGCGACCGATGTCCGGCGCGGGGTGTTCGAGCCGCTGGACGATGACGCCGCGGCAGACCTGTATGCAATCACGCAGGACCTGACCGAGGCGGCCGGTCTGCCCGCGTACGAGACGAGCAACCACGCCGAACCGGGCGAGGAGAGCCGCCATAACCTCACCTACTGGCGCTATCAGGATTATGCCGGGATCGGCCCCGGCGCGCACGGACGGCGGGGAGGTTTCGCGACCCAGCGCCACCGCAAGCCGGAGAACTTTCTCGCCGCGATCGCAGAGCGCAGACACGGTATCGCCGAACAGCGCATGCTTCCGGCAAACGAACAGGCAGCCGAAGCGCTGCTGATGGGGTTGCGCCTGGCCGAAGGGGTCGATCTTGCAGCGCTCGCCACGCGTTTTGCTCTCGCGCAGGACGACCTGATCGATCCGGCGGCGCTCGCACGGCATGCCGAGCTTGGTCTTGTCCGCACAGACGGATCGCGGATCGTGCTTACCCGCGCAGGGCAGCCGCTGCTCGATGCGCTGCTGGGCGAGCTTGTGTGCGACCGACTGGTCGCGGCATGAGCGTGCCCGAAATCCTCGAGTGCTGGCGCGCGCACCTCGCCGAGAGCCGCCGCCGCTCCCCGCATACGGTGCGCGCCTATTGCTCGGCGGCGCAACGTCTGGTCGGGAACAAAGAGCTCGAAACGCTTGAAGATGTCGCCGCGCTCGAAGCGTCCGACCTGCGCCGCCATCTCGCCGCGCGGCGCGCCGAGGGACTGGGCAACGCCAGCGCCGCGCGGGAACTGTCCGCGCTCAAGGCCTTCATCGCCTTCGCCCGCGCTGAAACGGGCGACCCCGATCCTGCTGCCCCGCGGCTGCGCGGCCCGCGCATCAAGAAGGGCCTGCCCCGCCCCGTGACCCCGGATGAAGCGATCAACCTTGCCGATCTCGTCGATGGCACCGCCGAGGAAAGCTGGATCGGCGCGCGCGACCGGGCGGTGCTGCTGCTGATGTACGGATCGGGGCTGCGGATAGCCGAAGCGCTGTCGTTGCAGGGCCGCGACGCGCCGCTCGGCGAAGTGCTGCAGGTTACCGGCAAGGGCGGCAAACAGCGCGTGGTCCCGGTGCTGCCGATCACGCGCGATGCGGTGGCGGAGTATGCGAAGCACTGCCCCTGGCCGATCGGCGCCGACACCCCGCTGTTTCGCGGTGCCAAGGGCGGACCGCTGTCGCAAGGCATGGTGCAGAAGGCGATGTCGAAAGCGCGGCGCGCGCTGGGCTTGCCCGACACCGCGACACCGCATGCGTTGAGGCACTCGTTCGCAACGCATCTGCTGGGGGCTGGAGCGGACCTGCGGAGCCTGCAGGAACTGCTGGGCCACGCTTCGCTGGGATCGACGCAAATCTACACCAAGGTCGATGCGGCGACCCTGCTGGAGAATTACCGCGACGCGCATCCACGGGCGAAGAAGCGGTAACCCCAAGGTTCGTCATTGCGAGCGAAGCGAAGCAATCCAGCTCCAGACGGCGCCGCCTGGGGAAACCTTTGAAGCTGGATTGCCGCGGCGCCTTCGGCTCCTCGCAATGACAAGTCTATTTCTTGCGCTCAGCCAACCGCGCCTCAATCGCGTCCCAGATCATCCCCGCCGTATCGGTCCCGTTAAACCGGTCGATCGCAACGATCCCCGTCGGCGAGGTGACGTTGATCTCGGTCAGCCATTTGCCGCCGATCACGTCGATGCCAACAAAGGTCAGGCCGAGGCGCTTCAGTTCCGGCCCCATCGCCTCGCAGATTTCGCGTTCGCGCTCGGTCAGCTGGGTCGCTTCGGCGCTGCCGCCCATGGCGAGGTTCGAGCGAAACTCGCCCTCGCCCGGCTTCCGATTGATCGCTCCGGCAACCTCGCCGTCGATCAGGACGATGCGCTTGTCGCCCTCGGCCACCTCGGGGAGGAAGGGCTGGACCATGTGCGGCTCGGGCCAGGTCATGTTGAACACTTCGAACAGCGCGGAAAGGTTCTCGCCATTCTCGGGAATGCGGAAAATCGCCTTGCCGCCGTTGCCGTGGATCGGCTTCACCACCACCGCGCCGTGTTCGGCAATGAAGCGCTTCACTTCGTCCACCGACCGCGTGACCAATGTGGGTGGCATGAAACGGCGATAATCGAGCACCATCACCTTTTCGGGCGCGTTGCGGACATTCACCGGGTCGTTGACCACCAGCGTCTCGCCCCGGATGCGCTCGAGCAGGTGCGTCGCAGTGATGTAGCCCATGTGAAACGGCGGATCCTGCCGCATCAGCACCACGTCGATATTCTTGCCGAGATCGAGCCGCTGCGCCTCGCCCTTGCTGAAATGGTCGCCCTCGACCCGCTGGACCGTTACCGGATAGCACTCGGCAAACAGGCGGTCGTCGGCATCGAGCGTGAGGCTTTCGACGTGATACTCGAACACCGAATAGCCGCGCTCCTGCGCCTTCAGCATCAGCGCGAAGGACGAATCCCCGGCGATGTTGATGTTCTCGATCGGGTCCATCTGGACGGCAACGCGTAGCGACATGATCCAATTCCGTTCGTGTTGAGCTTGTCGAAGCACCGCTCTTCTTCGAACGCTCGGATAAAGGGAAATGCGGCCCTTCGACAAGCTCAGGACGAACGGGCCCGGAGGCGGCTCACGGCATCCACGCGTTCTCGATGTGGCGCGGCTTGGTACCGGGTGCAAGCAGGATCACGTCGATCCGGATATCCTCGCCCCCCGTGGCATACTCATGCGCGACGATTTCGACCGCGGCCGCCACCCGCGCGAGCCGCCGCTCGTCGATCGCTTCGGCAAGATTGCCGGGATGCCTGCGCCACTTCACCTCGACGAAGGCGACTATCCCCTGCCTCGCCGCGATCAGGTCGATCTCCCCCAGACTGGTCTTCACCCGTTCGCCGAGGATGATCCAGCCTTGCGCGGCAAGCCACTGTGCCGCCTGCGCTTCGCCTTCGCGTCCGCGACGTTCGGCAATCTCGCGTTTCGCGCTCATTGCGCCTTGAGTTCCACCGCGCGCGCATACAGCGCCTGGCGGTCGAGCCCGGTGGCCTTGGCCACCTTCGCGGCGGCCTTGCTGGGGCTGGCTTCGGACAGCGCCGCGCGCAGCATCTCGTCGGGATCGGCATGGTTCTCCAGCACTCGGGGCGGGCCGATAAGCAACACGATCTCGCCCTTGGGCGGGTTCGCCGAATAATGGCTGGCGAGATCGCGCGCCGATCCGGTGCGGCATTCCTCGTGAAGCTTGGTGAGTTCGCGGGCCACCGCGACGTCGCGCTCCGGCCAGCGCCGGGCGATCGCTTCGAGACTGCGCACCAGTCGCGGTCCTGTTTCGTAGAAGATCAGCGTCGCGTCCGTGTCTGCCAGCCCGTCGAGCACGTCTCCGCGCGCCTTGTCCTTGTGCGGAAGGAAACCGGCGAACAGGAACCGGTCGTTGGGCAGGCCCGCCAGCGTCAGTCCCGCAATCGCGGCGCAGGCACCGGGTACGGTGAACACGGCGATGTCGGCTTCACGCGCCTCGCGCACCAGACGATATCCGGGGTCGGACACCAAGGGCGTTCCCGCATCGCTGACCAGCGCCACAGGTTCGCCGCGGGCCAAATCGATCAGGCGCGCACGCTGGTCTTCGGATGCGTGATCGTCGTACCGCCGCATCCGCGTGGACACGCCGAGATGCTTGAGCAGACGTCCGGTTACGCGCGTGTCTTCGCAGGCGATCAGGCTCGACCGCTGCAATACGTCGACTGCGCGGAGCGTTATGTCGCCTAGATTGCCAATCGGCGTCGCCACGATGTAGAGACCGGGATCAAGGTGTTCAGTCAAAGCTGATTCAGGTGCGGGCGTGTTCACGCGTTCTTCTTTGAAGCAGCCATCGGGGGTCGGCAAGAATGAAGGGTATGGGCGCAGCCGTTTGGGGCAAGTCGCTGGTCGAGAAGACGAAGATGGTGGTGAACCGGCGCACTCTGGTGATCGCCGGAACCGCGATGCTGTTGGCGGGCTGCAAGCTGATTCCGGAAACCGTCGAACCGACCACCTCCGTTCCGGAAGCCACCCCCACTCCCGAACCGAGCGCGACCGCGCTGCCGAGCGATTCCACGCGTCATCGGGTCGCCTTGCTGGTCCCGATGTCGGGCGAGGCCGGAGCGGTCGGGCAATCGCTCGCCAATGCGACCACGATGGCGCTGATCGATACCAACGCCAACAATCTGCGGATCACCACCTACGATACTTCGCAGGGGGCCTCGGCCGCTGCACGGCGTGCGATTGCCGATGGCAATGCCCTGATCCTCGGGCCGCTGCTAGCCGGCAACGTCCCGGCGGTGCAGGCTCAGGCGCGGCCCGCCGGGGTGCCTGCGATCGCGTTCTCGAACGACACGTCGGTGGCAAGCGCCGATGTGTTCGTGATGGGCCACATTCCCGAACAATCGATCGCGCGCAGCGTGCGCTATGCGCGCCAGCAGGGGGCAAGAAATTTCGCAGCCCTCCTGCCCGAAGGCGATTACGGCCAGAGGTCCTATTCGGCCCTGACAAACTCGCTGCGCGAATATGGCGGCACGCTCGCCGCGTTCGAGCGCTACGCGCGCGGCAACACCTCGATCGTCGGCGCTGCGCAGCGGCTCAAGACGCGGGGCGGGTTCGATACCGTGCTGATCGCCGATGGCGCCCGCCTGGCGGTGCGCGCCGCCGATGAACTGAAGAGCGGCGGTGGAGGCCTGCAACTGGTCGGCACGGAATTGTGGAGCGGCGAATCCGCCCTCACCCGTTCCAGCGCCGTCAACGGCGCGATCTTCTCGGCGGTCTCCGATGGACGGTTCAGGCGCTTTTCCGACAGCTACGAGGCACGCTTCGGCAGCAAGCCGTATCGCATCGCAACGCTCGGCTACGATTCGGTGCTGCTGACCCTGCGCGTGGCGCGCGACTGGCGTGTCGGCAGCCGCTTTCCGAAGAACGAGCTCTACGATGCCGGTGGCTTCCTGGGTGTCGACGGGCCGTTCCGCTTCATGCGCAACGGCGTGGCCGAGCGCGCGCTCGAAGTCCGCGAAATCCGCGGGAACGAGATCGTCGCGGTCGATGCCGCCCCGACCGCGTTCAGCCGCTGAACTTGCGCAAAAGCCTGCGCGGCTGCTTGTGAGGGTGCGAGCGCGCGCCCTATATCGACCCCATGTCCGAAGACCTGTTTGAAAACACGCCGACTTCGAGCGGCGATTACGACTCTTCCTCGATCGAGGTGCTCGAGGGGTTGGAGCCGGTGCGCCGCCGCCCGGGCATGTATATCGGCGGGACCGACGATCGCGCGCTGCACCACCTCGCCGCCGAAGTGTTAGACAATTCGATGGACGAGGCGGTGGCCGGCCACGCCAGCCGGATCGAGGTGCGGCTCGACGAAGGCAACCGGCTGACCGTTACGGACAACGGACGCGGCATCCCGGTCGACGAACACCCCAAGTTTCCGGGAAAGTCGACGCTCGAGGTGATCCTTTCGACACTGCATTCGGGCGGTAAGTTCTCGGGCAAGGCCTATGCGACGTCCGGCGGTCTGCACGGGGTGGGTGTCAGCGTGGTCAACGCGCTGTCATCGCACACGCGGGTCGAGGTGGCGCGCGACAAGCAGCTTTACGTACAGGAATTCTCCAAAGGGCAGACGCTCGGCAAGATCGAACAGCTCGGCGCTGCACCCAACCGGCGCGGCACCAGCGTGACCTTCACGCCCGACACCGAGATTTTCGGCGAACGGCAGTTCAGGCCACAGCGCCTGTTCAAGCTCGCCCGGTCGAAAGCGTATCTGTTCGCCGGGGTCGAAATCCGCTGGAAATGCGCCGAGAGCCTCACCGGCGAGGATGTGCCTGCCGAAGCGACCTTCAGGTTTCCCGGCGGTCTCGCCGATCATCTCGCCGAACAGGTCGGCACGCGCGAATGCGTGACCGCGCAGCCCTTCACCGGCAACCAGGACTTTGCCGACGATCAGGGCCGGGTCGAATGGGCGATCGCCTGGCCGCTCTATTCCGACGGTTCGACCAGCTGGTATTGCAACACCGTGCCCACCCCCGATGGCGGCACCCACGAACAGGGCGTGCGCGCGGCGCTGACCAAGGGCCTGCGCGCGTTCGGCGACCTCACCGGCGCAAAGAAGGCCAAGGACATCACCGCCGACGACGTGATGACCGGCGCGGAAGTGATGCTGAGCGTCTTCATCCGCGATCCGCAGTTCCAGTCGCAGACCAAGGACCGCCTGACCTCGCCCGAAGCTGCGCGCCTCGTCGAGAACGCGGTGCGCGACCATTTCGACCACTTCCTCACCGACAACATGGAGCGCGGCAAGGCGCTGCTGGGCGAGGTGATGGAGCGCATGGACGAGCGCCTGCGCCGCAAGCAGGAACGCGAGATCAAGCGCAAGACCGCGACCAACGCCAAGAAGCTGCGGCTGCCGGGCAAGCTCACCGATTGTTCGGGCGACAGCGATGCAGATACCGAGCTGTTCATCGTCGAAGGCGACAGCGCGGGCGGCAGCGCCAAACAGGCGCGCAACCGCAAGACGCAGGCGATCCTGCCGATCCGCGGCAAGATCCTCAACGTCGCCTCCGCCACCGCCGACAAGATCCGCGCCAACAGCGAAATCGCCGACCTCTCGCTCGCGCTCGGCTGCGGCACGCGCAAGGACTGCGACGCGGAAAACCTGCGCTACGATCGCATCATCATCATGACCGACGCCGATGTCGACGGCGCGCATATCGCGACGCTGCTGATGACGTTCTTCTTCCAGGAAATGCCCGACGTGGTGAAGAAGGGTCACCTGTTCTTGGCCCAGCCACCGCTCTACCGCCTTACCGCGGGCAAGGAGAGCCGCTACGCCCGCGACGAAGCCGATCGCGCCAAGCTCGAAGAGACGGTGTTCAAGGGCAAGAAGGTGGAGGTCTCACGGTTCAAGGGCCTCGGCGAGATGAACCCGCAGCAATTGCGCGAAACCACCATGAACCCCGACACGCGCTCGCTGGTGCGGATTACTCTGCCGCAGGAGTTCGAGGACCGCGCAGGAGTCGCCCGGCTCGTCGACGAGCTGATGGGCCGCAATCCGGAACACCGCTTCAACTTCATCCAGAACCACGCCAGCGACGTGGACCGGGATATGATCGATGCCTGACCGGCCCGACTATCCCGATCCGCGCAAGGAAGACATCATCTACGGCGACCGCCGCATTTCGCGGCCCGATGTGTCGTTGCCGGACTGGGAAATGCCCGATACGGCCTATCGTCCCATACCCATCGTCTGGTTCACCGCCGCGATGCTGGGGCAGTTGCTGGCGCTGGGCGTTGTCTTCACGCTGTTCGGCACCAGCCACGGCGCTTTCACCATCGGCACGTCCGCACTCGTCACCGCAGTGATCGGCGCATGGACGTGGGAGCGCGGTATGCGTTCGGCCTCGACCGGATGGAAAATCGCGACCATCGCGGTCCTGCTCGTTCAGTTTCTGCTTATCGGCGTGGCTGCAAGCGAGCGGTTGTGAACCAGCCCGCCCATCGATTCCTCGCCTTGATACTCGCTGCGCTGGCACTTTCGGCCTGCGCGATACAGCCGCCCGATCCGCTGCCCCTGACCCGCAACTGCACCGATTCCGAAGTGGCGTTGCCGCAAGACGAGGCGCACCAGCTGTCGTTCTTCCATTCCACCGCAATCCCCGATTGTGGCGGGCCGCAATTCGTCATGCAGCTGTTTCGTCACACCGAACCGACCTTCGGCACCGGAACGTACCAGTATCTCGCCGACGAACCCGGCGATCCCGTCCTTGCCCGGCATTCCGAAACGCGCTGGCTCGCCGCGCTCCAGCAGGCGATCGACCGGCCGGAGGCGCAGGGGCGGCTGATCGTCTTCATCCATGGCTACGCGACGGAATTCGACGAGGCGCATATGGATGCCGCCGAGCTTCGCCGCCTCGCCGGAGACGATGTTCCGCTGGTCATGCTGCACTGGCCCTCGCGCGGTTCGGCCAGCGCCTATTTCAGCGATCGCGCCAGCATCGAATGGGCGCAAGACGAGATTACCCGCCAGATTGCGCGGTTCACACGGATGTCGAACGACATCACGCTGGTGTCGCACTCGCTCGGGGCGCAGGCGCTCACCAACGCTGCCATCGCGATCGAGAGCGATCCCCTCGCCCGGCCCGTCGCGATCCGGAGGATCGTGCTGGCTTCGCCCGACCTCGACCGGCATCAAGCCCTGCGTCCCGGCGGTATCGTCGACCAGGTACTCAAGCACGATCGCAGGATGGTGATCTACGCGTCGGCCAGGGACAATGCGCTGCGCGCCTCGCGCAACGTCAACGGCTATTCCCGCCTGGGATCGACCAGCTGCAAGCACGATGTCGTGTTCGCACGGCGCGCGCTGGGCGATGACGGGTCCTGCCATCTGACCGCACCGCGCGACGGACTGGCGATCGTCGACACCGGCCCGTCGGATGCCAAGGGCCTGCTGCGACACAACGATTTCCTGAAGAGCTGCCAGGTGCGCGAAGACCTGCGCGCCTTCCTGCGCGACGAGGCCGCACCGGCCTATCGAAGCGCCATTTTCGACGAAGCCGGTGCGACGGGCTTCGTCATCGACCCAAGCATGGATTTCGACGGAGCGCCCTGCGATCCGATCATGTGAGGCGACACGCGTCTATCCGGCGGTCTCGGTATGGATATGCAGGTGCCCTTCGAGCGTGCGGTGGACCGGGCATTTGTCGGCAATCTCGATGATCCGCTGGCGCTGATCGTCGGTCAGGTCGTCGCCGATCAGTTCGATCGCACGGTACAATGCCTGCGCTGGCATGGCTTCCTCTTCGGCGGCCAGAACATGCCCGCAATCCTCGGCATGGTTGCGCTCATGGGTGAGATGGATGCGTGTGCCGTCCATCGGCCATTGCTTGCGATCGGCATACATCTTCATCGTCATCGCGGTGCAGGTGCCGAGCGCGGCGAGCAGCAAATCGTAGGGTGTCGGCCCGGTGTCGTCGCCGCCAAAGGAGCGCGGCTCGTCGGCGACGAAGCGGTGCGAGACGGTGTGCACTTCGGTGCCGAACTTGCCGTGCCCGGTCTGCACCACCACGCCGTCTTCCGGCATCGGCCAGTCCGCGCGCAGCGGCAGGTATCGGTGCGCCCAACTGGCGATCATGCTCGCTGCAAACTCCGCGTCCGCAGCATTGGTCAGGAGGTGATCGGCTCCGGCGAGACTCACGAAGCTTTTCGGGTGATAGGCCGCGCCGAACAGCGCGCTGGCGTGTTCCACCCCCACGATCTCGTCGGTCGGGGAATGCAGCGCGAGGTATGGCAGGCGCAATTGCTTCACCAGCTCCAGCAGATCGACGGATTCGGTCCGCTCCAGAAACTCCCGGCTGACCGAAAACGTCTGGCCGCCGATGGTGACGGGCCCTTCCCCGTCGCGCTTGATCGCCTCGTGATCGCCCTTGATGATGTGCAGCACATGCGGAACGTCCGAAGGCGCCCCGATCGTCGCGACGGCGGCGACTGTCTTGCTGCCGAGCTCGTGCGCCGCCGCAAGTACGGCTGCCCCTCCGAGACTGTGGCCAATCAGCAGCAACTGACTGTCAAAGCGAGCGGTCAAGATCTCCGCAACCGAAACGAGATCCGCAATGTCGGCGGCGAAGCCGGCGCGGCCGAAATCGCCTTCGCTCCTGCCAAGCCCGGTAAAGTCGAACCGCAGACAGGCGATGCCTTGCCTCGCCAGTGCGCGCGAAACGCTGATCGCGGCCTTGCTCTGCTTCGTGCATGTGAAACAATGCGCAAACACCGCCGCGCCGCGCACGAGCCCGGTTGGCATTTCGAGCGAACCTTCGAGCGTGTGACCGCCGGCAGCCGCGATCGCGAGTGTCTCCATCGGCATATTCAATCTCCCGCCTGAATGTGCAACCGTTGGAGCATGCACCTTCGGCCGGCCTTGCAACAGGCCTTTCGCCTGCGCATGCGGAAAAATTGCGCCGGTCCGGCTTTCCGCCTCATCCCTTGTGGCTTACAGTGCTGACAAATAGGAGAATTTCGATGCGAATAGTCGCCACCCTGCTGATCGCGATACTTCTGGCGCTGGGGACCGCTGGACCTTCGTCTGCGCAGGAAACGGATCGCGAGACCGACCCCGCTCCCAGCGCGATCGAACTGCGCAGCCGGCAGGTGGTCGATGTCATCAATGGCGATATCGAACCCGAACAGGTCTTCAGCGCTTCGTTTCTCGCGACCCTCCCGCCCGCACAGATCAAGGCCTTTGCCCAGAGCCTGACGAGCCAGTTCGGTGCGGCAATCGCGGTCGAAAGGCTCGATCCCGGAGACGGCACTCGGGCCGCGCTGGATGTGCGGTTCGAGCGCGGGATTGCACGCGGCGGCCTTGCCATCCTTCCGGCCGAGGATGATCGCATCAGCGAACTGGTGTTCACCTCGGTCGAGCCGATCATCGCCGCAGACGACAGCGCCGAGAGGATCCGCGCCGATCTCGCGGCCCTGCCCGGCACCACCAATGCGTTGTTCGCCAGGCTCGGCGGCGGCGGCGAATTCGATCCCGTCCTCGCGCACAACGATACGACACAACTGGCGCTCGGCTCGACCTTCAAGCTTTACGTACTCTCGACGCTGGCGCGATCGGTCGCGGACGGCAGCCGGGCGTGGGACGAAGTTGTCGCGCTGTCCGAAAAGTCGTTTCCAAGCGGCCAGATGCAGGACTGGCCGCAGGGTTCTCCGGTAACGCTCCATACGCTTGCCACCCTGATGATCTCGATCAGCGACAACACCGCGACGGATCAGCTCATCGCCACGCTGGGCCGCGAGGCGATCGAGGCGGAACTGGTCGCCAGCGGCAACGCCTCGCCATCGAACACCGTGCCACTGCTCAAGACCCGCGAACTGTTCGCGATGCGCGGGGTCAGCGATGAACTGATCGAAAGCTACCGGGCGGCCGACGATGCCGGACAGCGCCGCATCATCGCCGGGCTTACCGAAGCCGATGTGTCGCAGGACAAGGTGCAGAGGACCTTCGCGACCGACACGCCCGGTGCGATCGACATCGAATGGTTCGCCTCCCCGCGCGATCTCGCGGGGCTGCTGCGGCGGCTGGCGGGGCCCGACGGGGCGACGGCCCGCGACATCATGGCGGTGAAGCCGCGCCTTACCGACACCCTCCGCGAGAGCTGGGACTATGCCGGGTTCAAGGGCGGATCGGAGCCGGGCGTGCTCAATCTCACCTGGCTCCTGCGCGATGCCAAGGGGGCCTACTGGATCGCGACGGTGGGTTGGAACAATCCCGAAGCGAAGGTCGATCCGACCGCGCTCGAGGCGATCGCTCAGCGAATGATTGCGCTTCCTCGCTAATCTGCCAGCACCCTCCCCCTTGCGCGGCAGCATCGCGCGCCTTATCGCGTGCTCGACAAATTCAGTTGCCAATCGCAATCAACTCACAGGACCCGCATGACCGACCAGCAGCAGCGTTTCGAAGGCACCAGTTCGTATATCGCCACCGACGATCTCAAGGTCGCGGTCAACGCTGCGGTCACGCTGCGCCGGCCGCTGCTGGTCAAGGGCGAGCCCGGTACCGGGAAGACGGTGCTGGCGCATGAGATTGCGCAGGCGATCGGCGCGCCGCTGATCGAGTGGAACGTAAAATCGACCACGAAAGCGCAGCAGGGTCTCTACGAATACGACGCAGTCGCGCGTCTGCGCGACGGCCAGCTCGGCGAGGAGCGGGTCCACGACATCCGCAACTACATCAAGAAGGGCAAGCTGTGGGAGGCATTCACGTCCGAACAGCTGCCCGTGCTGTTGATCGACGAGATCGACAAGGCCGATATCGAGTTCCCCAACGACCTGCTGCAGGAACTCGATCGAATGAGCTTCGACGTTTACGAGACGAGGGAGCGGATCGAGGCGAAGGAACGCCCGATCGTCGTGATCACCTCGAACAACGAGAAGGAACTGCCCGACGCATTTCTGCGCCGTTGCTTCTTCCACTACATTAAGTTTCCCGATCGCGAGACGATGCAGGAGATCATCGACGTCCACTATCCCGGCATCCAGAAAACGCTGGTGAAGAAGGCGATGGATATTTTCTACGAATTGCGGGAAGTGCCGGGCCTCAAGAAGAAACCCTCGACCAGCGAGCTGCTCGACTGGCTCAAGCTGCTGCTTAACGAGGACATGCCGCTCGAAGTGCTGCAGGACAGCAACCCCAACAGCGCGATCCCGCCTCTGCACGGTGCGCTGCTCAAGAACGAGCAGGACGTGATGCTGTTCGAACGGCTCGCCTTCATGGCGCGCCGCAATCCCAGCTGATGCCTGAACGCCGGGCCACCCAGCCCGGCGATTCTGCGCAACTGTGCCTGTCGTGCGGATTGTGCTGCGATGGCAGCCTGTTCGCGCGCGGAGAAATCGAACGGGCCTCCGCCGAAACATGGCAGCGCCGCGGCCTCGATTGTGCCGAAAGCGACGGCAGGGCGTTCTTCCTGCAACGCTGCGCCTGCCTCGATGGAACGGCCTGCAGCCTGTTCGCAACCGGTCGTCCAGCCATCTGCGAGCGTTTTCGATGTGTCCCGCTGCGCGAACTCGAAGCCGGGCAGAAATCTCTCGAGCGATCGCGCGAAACCATCGAGCGGGCGGTGCGCCTGCGCGGCGAAGTCAGGTCGGCATCACACGCGGCGGGCGTTTCGTTCCGCAACTTCCTGCACTTGAAGGATGAACTGGCAGCGGCATTCGTTACGCGGGCCGACGGTTCCGACCACGACGCCATCGCTGGCGCGCTTGTCGCGCTTGCACGTTTCAATGCCTTTGCCGAAGCGGAACTGCTGCCCGACGACGAAGGCGATCAATTGTCGAAGCTGTAGGCCAGCTCGAAGTCGCCCCAGCGGCGACCATTCACGAACAAGGGCACATACACGTTGCGGACGACGCGATAGTCCTTGCCGTTCCCCTCCTGCCGATACACCGCCATCATGTAGGGTGCGCTGCTTTCCTTGGCCTTGCGGTCGATCGCCTCGAGGATGATCCGTCCGTTGCGGCAGTATTGGGTGTCATGAGTCTGATCGCCCGTGGGCCTGCGCGAGAATTCCTCGAGATGCGTCGGCAGAAAGCCCTTCATGTCGGTACAGGCGGCGGCGATTACCCTGCTGTCATCGCTTCGGGTCCGGTCGAGAAACGGACGCCAGTTGGCATCCGACCAGTCCGAAAGGCGTGTGCGAAACAAGGGCGGGTTGCTTCCTTCGACCTGCCTGTATTCCTGATCGAACAGCGCGTGCTCGTCGAGCTTCCCGTCCGCGATCTGGCTTTCCGTGAGCGTAGCGATCTCGTCCGCGATCGCCTGAGCCCGCTGGACCATCGCGCTGTCTTCAGGGCTGAGACCTGCCTGCACGATCCGGTCGAACATTTCGCTCGCGGTCATTTCCAGCTCGCCCATGCGTTTGTGGGCGCCCTGCAGCTGATCCTCGTTTTCGCGCGCGGCGGCATCGTAGCTGGTGAGCACGCGCTGCACCCCGTCGACGTGCCCGCTGATCGTTCCGGTCGAGCGCGCGATCACGTCGTTCTGCTTGTCGACTTCCTCGACCAGCTCACCAACGCTCGCAATGGTGTTCTCGATCCGCGCGACCGATGTCTTCGCCTCGCCGCTGGCCCCTGCACCGGCTTCGATCCGGCCAATGACCACGCTCGCCTCCTCGCCCAGCGCCTCGACCGTCAGGGTGATTTCCTCGGTCGCCTTGCGCGTATCGTTAGCGAGGCTCTTCACTTCGCTGGCTACCACCGCAAACGTCCTCCCGGCATCGCCCGCACGCATCGCCTCGATCGTGGCGTTGAGCGCGAGGATGTTGGTGGTTTCGGCGATATTGTCGATATCCAGCGCGCTGCGGCGCACCTGCTCGATGGCGGCGGAAAAGCTGGTGACGTGCTGGCCCAGCGCATCGACCAGTTCGAGCACCGAATTGATCTGTGCGAGCGACGACTGGATCAGCGAGGTCCCCTCGCCCAACCGCTCGATCGCGCGTTCGGACAGCAGCCGCGCTTCGTCGCTCGCTTCGGAGACCTTGACCTGATCGGCTTCGAGCGCGCTCACCGTCCCGCGCAAGGCCTCGTGCTCGGCCCGCAGCCGTTCAGAGGATCTGATGACCGCTTCGACCACCCCGGCAACATCGGTGCATCCGACGGTGACTGCACCGCAACTTTCGGGGATCTTGTCGAGTGCGGTTGCGCTGCCGGTATCGATTGCGATCGGTTTCATTTCTGCGGCCCCTGTTGTTGCGATCGGCAGTAATCCGGGATGGTTAGCGAAGCCTTAAACCGTGCGCGTGCTGCGCCGCGTCAACAGGGCTGGAAAGCGGACCCGGTCGCGGCTACATCCGCCTTCATGTTTTTCAACTTCGTCGACGAACTGCGCGAAGCCGGGATTCCGGCGAGCTTCAAGGAACACCTGACGCTGCTCGAGGCGCTCGACCGGGACGTGATCGAGCAGACGCCCGAAGCGTTCTACTACCTCTCGCGCGCGACCTTCGTGAAGGACGAAGGTTTGCTCGACCGCTTCGACCAGGTGTTCCACAAGGTGTTCAAGGGGATCATGTCCGATTACGGGCAAAACCCGGTCGATATCCCGGAAGACTGGCTGAAGGCGGTGGCCGAGAAATTCCTCACCGAGGAGGAAATGGCCGCAATCGAGAAGCTCGGCGACTGGGACGAGATCATGGAGACGCTGAAAAAGCGGCTCGAGGAACAGGAAAAGCGCCACCAGGGCGGCAACAAGTGGATCGGCACCGGCGGCACCTCGCCGTTCGGCAATTCGGGCTACAACCCCGAAGGCGTCCGGATCGGCGGCGAAAGCAAGCACAAGCGCGCGATCAAGGTCTGGGAAAAGCGCGAGTTCAAGAACCTCGACAACACCAAGGAGCTCGGCACCCGCAACATCAAGATGGCGCTGCGCCGCCTGCGCCGGTTCGCCCGCGAGGGCGCGGCGGACGAGCTCGATCTGGATGCGACGATCGACGGCACGGCCAAGCAGGGCTGGCTCGACATCCACATGCGGCCCGAGCGGCACAATGCGGTGAAGCTGCTGCTGTTTCTCGATGTCGGCGGCTCGATGGATCCGTTCATCAAGCTGGTCGAAGAGCTGTTCAGCGCCGCCACAGCCGAATTCAAGAACCTCGAATTCTTCTACTTCCACAATTGCCTGTACGAAGGCGTGTGGAAGGACAATCGCCGCCGCTGGCAGGAACGCACCAAGACCTGGGACGTGCTCCACAAATATGGCCACGATTACAAGGTGATCTTCGTCGGCGATGCCGCGATGAGCCCTTACGAAATCACCCACCCGGGCGGCAGTGTCGAGCATATGAACGAGGAAGCGGGCGCGGTGTGGATGCAGCGCGTGGCCAACACCTATCCTGCGACCGTATGGCTCAATCCCGTGCCCGAAAAGCAATGGGGCTATTCGCAGTCTACCAAGATGCTGAAGCAACTGGTCGGCGACCGGATGTACCCGCTGACGCTGGACGGCCTCGACGATGCGATGCGTGAATTGAGCAGGAAGCAGGGACACTAGAGAACTTCAGACCAGAGGAGCGCGGCGATGAAAGCGGTCATTCTAACCGTACTGGCCATCGGACTCATCGGTGCCAAAGGCGACGTGGACCCGGCCGAAAGTCGCTCTTCCAATCCGCCGCCGACATTGGCGCCGAGTTCCGACGCAGCCATTTCGTCAAGGCTTGCCGATCTGCTGAAGCGGGTCCGCGCGGAGGATTGCCGCGATCGCATCCATCGCGCCCGCGCAGCCGCAGGTCTGCCGCTGCTCGACCGCGAGCCTGCTGCGCCCGACAGGCCGTATCTGATCTACGCGGTCGATCGCCGGCAGGATGGCTGTTCGGTGATGATGATGAAGGGCGACCCGGACGATATCCGGCAATTACCCCGTCCGATGGAGGGTTCGCAGCTGATCCCCGCCCGAAAGCCCGGCGAGTAAGGCTGGCGCCCCCGTCGATCGCCTGCCATATTGCCGCACGGGGTGGGCAAGATATGACCGAAAAGCCAAGCACTTCGCGCGCCGCGCCGGCCCGGCTCGAACCCGGTACGATCCTCAACAACAATTACCGGATCGAAGAGGCGATCGGCGAAGGCGGCATGGGCAAGGTCTTCCTCGCCACCAACACCTTCATCGAAGAGGACCGGGTGGCGATCAAGATGATTCGCGCCGAACAATTGCACGATGAGTTGGTGCGCGAGATGTTCAGCAAGGAAGTGCGGGCCATGGTGCGGATCACCAACCCGCGCGTCGTCTCGTATCGCACCTTCGCGCACGATCCCGATCTCGATGTCGGCTTCGTGGTCACCGAATTCATCGACGGGCCAAGCCTCGA
Organism: Erythrobacter sp. JK5; assembly: GCF_018205975.1. Taxonomy (NCBI): domain Bacteria; kingdom Pseudomonadati; phylum Pseudomonadota; class Alphaproteobacteria; order Sphingomonadales; family Erythrobacteraceae; genus Erythrobacter; species Erythrobacter sp. JK5. The sequence continues at coordinate 1,033,410 of NZ_CP073577.1, forward strand.
ACAGCTGATCAGGGAGGGGAAGCGGTTCACCTGCGAGGATTTGCTCACCCTGCTGACCGAAATCTGTATCGGGCTGCGTGCCGCCCACAAGGAAGGGGTGATCCATCGCGATCTGGCGCCTGACAACATCCTGCTCGAAGACGGCGATATCGACCGTCCCAAGATCATCGATTTCGGCATCGTCAAGGACACGCGCGACCGCGAGACCATCGTCGGCACGGGGTTCGCCGGAAAGCTCAATTTCGTCGCTCCCGAACAGCTTGGCGAGCCCGAATACGAGATCGGGCCGTGGACCGACATCTACAGCCTGGCGCTGGTCGTCCTCGGACTGGCCGGGGGCGAGGAAATCGACATGGGGCACACTCCCGGCGCGGCGATCCGCAAGCGGCACGAACCGATCGATCTCGCCGCTGCCGATCCTGCGCTGCGGCCGCTGCTGGCGGATATGCTGGCGTTGCACCCCGACCAGCGCCTGCGATCGACCGAAGACGTGATGATGCGGGTGGAAGACATACGACAGGGCGCCGCTCCACCGGACAGCTGGCCAGAGCACGCGGACAAGACGATCGTGGTGCCCAACGCGGATTTCAACACACTGTATCGACCGCCGCCCGAGCCAGATCCCGCGCCGGTTCCGGACCCGGTCGCGGAACCTGACGAACGCGACGAATGGCTCGACGAAGCGGACGAGGAATACGGGTTCGACGAAGGCGCCGAATACGATGACGATGACGATGCCGAGGCCGGCGAGCAAACCGTCGGCAACATCATCCTGGCACTGATCCTACTCGGCGCGCTGGCCGCCCTCGCCGTGTTCGGCGGCAGCTATTTCGGGCAGTTCGCATCGATCCCGGAAAACCAGTCCGAACAATCAGGCGGCGACTGATCTCAATACAGCAGGTGCTGGCGCACCTCGGCGATCCACGCCGCTTCGTCATGCGATGCCAGCGCATCGAGATCGTCCGGGGATGCGAGCGGATCGTCAACCCATTCGCGCAGCGACGGCCCGCCGTTGATGACGTCGATCGCGCGCCGTTCAAGCTCATATTCATAGGCAAAATCACGCCACAGCTGATACGATGGATACAGCCGCCGGATAGCCTTGAAGGCCAGCGCCTGCATTCGCCACGGTCTGAATTCCCCGTGCGTGTAGTGCGTACCTTCTGCGTGGATCATCAACGCGTTGCAGAGTGTTCCTGAGTGCTTGTGAAAAGTTGGCTCGAACCAGCATTCGCGGATCGCCGCCCCTTCATCCAGTCCGGCGCGAGCCTGTGCATTCCGGCCAGCACGGCCTTCGCGTCGATATCGGGCGCGCCGGTCAGCACCTCCAGCGGGCGCGTCGTCCCCCGCCCTTCGGACAGAGTTGTGCCTTCGAGCATCACCGTTCCGGCGTAGCACCGCGCCATGTTGACGCTTGCCGCATTGGGAGAGGGGTTGATCCAGATCCGCGAGGTCGGCCAGCCAAACCCGTCTCCGTCGGGCTCCCAGCCTTCCATCGCCACAACCCGGTATTCGAGATCGAGCCCGAAATGCGCGATGAACCAGTGCCCCATTTCGCCCATGGTCAGCCCGTGCCGCATCGGCATCGGTGCGGCCCCCACGAAGCTTTCCTGCCCTGGCACGAGCATGGTTCCCTCTACCGGGCGACCGGCAGGATTGGGTCTGTCGAGCACCCACACTTCCTTGCCGTATTTTGCTGCTTCTTCCAGCAGGTACAGCAGCGTCGTGACGAAGGTGTAGATGCGGCAGCCGAGATCCTGCAGGTCGAACAGGAACACGTCTGCGCTCGACATCATCTGTCCGGTCGGGCGGCGGACCTCACCGTAGAGCGAGAACACCGGGATGTTGTAGACCGGATCAAGCTCGTCGACGGTCTCGACCATGTTGTCCTGCTTGTCGCCCTTCAACCCGTGCTGCGGACCGAAAGCGCTGGTGACATTCACTCCCGTCGCGATCAGCGCATCGAGGCTGTGCGTCAGGTCGTCGGTCACGCTGGCGGGGTGCGCCACCAGCGCGACCCGTTTGCCGGCGAGTTCACTCAGCAGGTCCTGGTCAGCGAGCAGGCGATCGATTCCCAACTTCATGGCCATCCGGTTGGAGCAGCCGCGCGGCAAAGGCAATGGCATTTGCGCCGCCGTTCCCTATAACGGCTGACATGGACTGGACCATCGCACTTGTCGCCGCCGGCTGGGCTATCATCCTCGGTGGCGCAGGCGGTTTTCTGACCGAGATCGGCGACTGGTACCACGATTTGCGCAAACCGAGCTGGCAACCGCCCGACTGGCTGTTCGGCCCCGCATGGACGGTGATCCTCGCCCTGTCGGGCTGGAGCCTGTACCTTGCGTGGAGGGGTGCGCCATCGCCGAGCGACAAGACAATCGTGGGCGCACTGTTCGCCGTGAACTTTATCCTCCACCTCGCCTGGTCGCCGTTGTTCTTCAAGGCCAAGCGGCCCGACTGGGCACTAGTCGAGAATTTTTTCCTGTGGCTGTCGGTTCTCTCGTTGTGCGTCGTTCTGCCTGCCTACTCGCCGCTCGCCGGATGGCTCAACGTTCCGTATCTTGCCTGGGTGAGCTTCGCGTTCCTGCTCAACTGGAAGATCATGCGACTCAACGCCCCCTTCAGAGATCGCCCGGACGAGGCGTGAGCAGCGCCACGTTTTCGGCAGATTGCGGTGCTATGGGCCCGTAAGAACCTGCTTGGGAGAGGTGTATGGTTCTCGTTCCGCCATCAGACTACATCAATTGGGTGAAGCGCTCTGTGAACCGATTGGCCGGGACGGAGATGGCGCAGGATGGACTCAAGAACAAGGAGTACATCCTGGCCGTCAAAGGGTTTCAAGCATACGAAGGCATACCCGACAATGGTGAGGTCGATAAGCGAACCCAGGACCACCTGATCAAGGCAAACATCCTCGTCGTTGAATATTGTGACTGGATACGAAAGGTTGTGACCAAAGAGCTGCCGGGGACGCCTGTGGGCGCGGGCCCGTGGGCAAAAGCTACTGATCACGCGGCGGTGCGCACTTATCAACGCAAGATTGGGCCTGCTCATGGAGGGCTGACCGTAGATGGCTGGGTCGGGCCTCATACGGAATTCATCATGAACCGGTCCTCCGGGATCACGGTTCCGCCGACTTCCAAAGATCCGGTCTACGAATTCGGTGACGACGTCGTCACCGGACTGGTCCCGATGACGGTCGATGAGATCAAGGCGACGACATGGGTCATTGTAGGGCATGAGCCTAAGCCGAACTGGATGAACGCCCTCAAGGTTGGGTTTCAGTTCGCCAAGGCACTGCGATCCTTTGCCAAAGGAAGCGTCACGGTACCGACCCCTTCGATAGGAGATATCTCTTCTGCGCTTGGCGATCCGAAAAATGCTCTTATCGAAGCGGATGCAATGAAAGGCATGGCCTATGGTCTGGTAGACTTCGCATTCCACAAGGTGCGGGGCAACCGGGAACTGAAGGCCGAAAACGTACCGGGAATCACCACGGAGGGGTTCGCCAAGGGTTATCGTATAATGCAGAGACGCTTGAGCCACCTGCACATGCGGACGGATTCAAACGGAAAGGCCATCATCGCACGAATCAAGAAAGAAACTTCGAAACCCCGGACCATGAAGCATGTCTACAGGGGGTTGTTCGACGTTTACCAAAGCAAAGGGGCATTGGGCGGCGGACATGCACGCGTCACCAAAATGTCTCAGCGGCACTGCAAATTCGCCTATCCCGAAATGTCAGTGGAATGCGGACCACGCGGCGATTTATCGGAATGAACCTGCGCGACGAAACGGCAGTTTGGAGCGCTTCTATCTTTCGACGATCAACTGGCGGCAGGCTTCGCTGTGAAACTCCGGCTTGCCCGGCGGGAAGGCGAGCGCCCAGAACTGCATGCCGCCATCGGCATGCTCGACAATCCCGTTGAGCGCTACCTGCGCAGGCGCGGGTAACTCGGCAGCGATGCTGGCCTTCAGAACCAGTCCTTGATCGTTGTGCGAGCACGACAGCGCAATCGCATCGACCGGCGCATCGCGCATTCCCTCGCGAAACGAGTCGAAATCGTAGGCCGCCCAGCGGCCCGAGGGCGAAAGGTTGAATTCGCGGTAATACGTACCACCGATGGGCTGCCAGAAGATTTCGAAACAGCTGGTCTTCCAAAGATCGTCGGTCCGCATCGAAGGGCCGGGTTCAGGCAGCTTGATCGCGCCGACATTGCCTTCGAAGCGGAACTCCGCATCGCAGCCCGAAGACGTGGCGGTGATGGAAGCGGTCACAGCCTTGATCGGCCCGAGATCGCAGGTCTGGTGAAGCATCAAAGGTTGCATGTTGCCCCTATTGCCGAGGGGAATGCGGTGAGCAACCCACTTCCCCCGCCTCCCCAGCGCTGTTAAGCGCCGCGCACCATGTCACAAAGCTACCAATCCGACCTGCTGCGCATGCTCGACGAGCGCGGCTACATCCACCAGGTTACCGATCCCGGCGCGCTCGATCAGCTCGCCGCCAGGCAGATCGTGCCCGGCTATATCGGCTTCGATGCAACCGCACCGAGCCTGCATGTCGGCAGCCTCGTGCAGATCATGATGCTGCGGCGCCTGCAGCAGACCGGACACAAGCCGATTGTCGTGATGGGCGGCGGGACGACCAAGATCGGCGACCCGTCGGGCAAGGACGAGAGCCGCAAGCTCCTCACTCCCGAGATCATCGACGCCAACATCGCCACGATCCGCGCCGTGTTCGAGCGGCTGCTGACCTTCGGAGACGGCCCGACCGACGCGATCATGGTCAACAACGACGAATGGCTGTCAGAACTCGGCTATATCGATTTGCTGCGCGATGTCGGACCGCATTTCACGATCAACCGCATGCTGACCTTCGATTCCGTGCGGCTGCGGCTCGATCGCGAACAGCCGCTGACCTTCCTCGAATTCAACTACATGATCCTGCAGGCCTACGATTTCCTCGAGCTTGCGCGCCGCTATGACTGCCGCTTGCAGATGGGGGGCTCGGATCAGTGGGGCAATATCGTCAACGGCATGGAACTGGGTCGCCGCATGGAAGGGCATGAACTGTTCGGGCTGACCACGCCGCTGTTGACAACCGCAGACGGTGCCAAGATGGGCAAGACCGCAGCGGGTGCCGTGTGGCTCAATGAAGACCAGCTGCCCGCCTACGATTTCTGGCAATATTGGCGCAACACCGATGATCGCGACGTCGGCCGGTTCCTGCGCCTGTTCACCGACCTGCCGCTGGAAGAGATCGCCCGACTCGAAGCGCTCGAAGGCGCGCAGATCAACGATGCCAAGGTGGTGTTGGCCAACGAGGTGACGAAACTGGTGCGCGGCGACGACGCGGCCATCGCCGCGGAAGCGACCGCGCGCGAGACCTTTGCCTTGGGCGGTGCGGGTGAAGACCTTCCCACTCTCGCCGTCGGCCCCGACGGGATGCGGATCGGAGCGGTGCTGACCGAAATCGGCTTCACCGCTTCCAATGGCGAGGCCAAGCGCAAGCTTGCCGAGGGCGCGGTCAAGCTGGATGGCGAGACCGTCAGCGATCCCGGATTCGTGGTCGCTCCCGGCGAAGGCGAAAGCCTCAAGCTCAGCCTCGGCAAGAAGAAGCACGGCATGGTGGCGCGCTAGCTGCCGGCTGTCTCGTTTCGCCGCGCCCCAGGCACGGTTGCGCACGCCCGTCGCGCGCTGCGAACCTCCGACCGCAGCGGGGCAGGCAGCCTGTCCCGGGCGCTTTACCAAATATCAGCCTTTCTCCCGCATTAGGGACTCCGCTCGATAATAATAGGAGGGTCGGAGACTGTGTCTGCCGGAGCCAATCTGAGTGTAACCGATATGCGCCGCGCGGCGCGTCATCCGGTCGATTTCCCGGTCATCGCCGAGCACCACGTGCATGGCGACATGAACCTTCACGTCTCGAACCTGTCGGCGCACGGCTTCATGGTCGACGATGCCGCCAATCTCAATCGCGGCGATCGCGTGATCATCCGCCTGCCGATTGTCGGACGGATCGAGGCCTACGTCATCTGGACGCGCGAGAATCGCGCCGGCTTCCAGTTTGAACGCATCATCCGGATCGACGACTTCGTCTCGATTATCGACACGCTGCAACCCAATCCACGCCTGCGCCGCCCGCGCTGATCCCAAGCTAGACTAGCCGCAGCGATACATTCGCTGGCTTGGCAGCGCGCTGTGCGACTGTCATGGGCGAAGGTGTGACTGACCCCGCGCCCACACATCCGATCCAGATCCACAACTTCCGCGCCTATTGGCTGGCGCGGTTGACCATGACGCTGGCGCAGTATGCGATGCTGCTGGTGATCGGCTGGCAGGCCTACAATCTGGCGCGCGACAGCGGGATGAACATCGCCGAGGGATCGGGCACGCTGGCAATCATCGGTCTGCTGCAATTCCTGCCGCTGTTCTTGCTTACTCCGTTCTCGGGGCTCGCCGCCGACCGGTTCGACCGGCGCATGCTCGGCCTGCTGACTGTCATTCTGCAGCTGGTCTGCGCTGCCACGCTCGCCTGGTTCAGCTGGAATGACGCGATATCGCTGCAGCTGCTGTTCGTGATCGCAATCGCACTCGGTATCGCGCGCGGGTTTGCCGGGCCTGCCCTGTCATCGCTTGCGCCCAACCTCGTGCCCAAAGCCCTGCTGCCTACTGCAATCGCCCTATCCTCGATTTCCTGGCAGGTCGGCGCGCTGGTAGGACCCGCCATCGGTGCCATTCCCTACGCCTTCGACCCTGCCCTGCCCTACGCCCTCTCGGCAGTGCTCTTCGCCATTTCGGCGGCGGCATTGCTGACGATCGGCAAGGTACCGCAACCGGCCATGCGCAAGGACCAGCGACCGATCGGTGCGATCGTCGACGGGCTCAGATATGTCGGCCAGAACAGGATGGTCCTGAGCGCCATCACGCTCGATCTGTTTGCGGTTTTCCTGGCCGGTGCCAACGCGCTCATACCCGTGTTCGCCCGCGACATCATCCAGACCGACGAGAACGGGCTTGCCATGCTCGCATCGGCCACACCGGCGGGAGCATTGGTCACCGCGATTGTCTTCTCCTTCCGTCCGCTGCGCACGCAGGTCGGCCCGAAGATGCTCGGAGCGGTTGCTGTCTTCGGCCTCGCCACAATCGTCTTCGGCCTGTCGACCAGCCTGCCGCTGAGCCTCGCGATGCTGTTCATCATCGGCGCGTCGGACATGTTCAGCGTCTATGTCCGCCAGTCGTTGATCCAGCTGCACACGCCGGACGACAAGCGCGGGCGCGTCTCGTCCGTCAGCATGATGACGATCAGCGCATCGAACGAAGGCGGCGATGCGTTCTCCGGCAGCCTCGCCTATCTGATGGGACCGGTCGCCGCGATCGTCGTCGGCGGCGCGGGTGCGCTTGTCACCGTCGCGGTGTGGAGCCGGCTGTTTCCGGTCCTTCGCACAACCAAGACCTTCGATCCGCCCGACAACCTGCTAGAAGACCGGAAAACCGGAAACAGCCAGCACCCCCAGGAGGCCTGACATGAAAGCTGCAAACATCCTCGAGACGATCGGCAACACCCCGCACATCCGCCTGTCGCGGCTGTTCCCCGATCACGAAGTGTGGCTCAAGTCCGAGCGCGCCAATCCCGGCGGCTCGATCAAGGACCGGATCGCCCTGGCCATGGTCGAGGACGCCGAAGCCTCGGGCAAGCTCAGGTCGGGTGGCACGATCGTCGAGCCGACCAGCGGTAACACCGGGATCGGCCTGGCGATGGTTGCGGCGGTCAAGGGCTACAAGCTGGTGCTCGTGATGCCCGAATCGATGTCGATCGAGCGTCGCCGCCTGATGCTCGCCTATGGTGCGACCTTCGATCTCACACCCAAGGAAAAGGGCATGAAGGGCGCGATCGAACGCGCCACCGAAATCGTCGAGAGCACCGACGGCGCGTGGATGCCGAGCCAGTTCGAAAACCCCGCCAACGTGGCCGTGCACGCCCGCACGACCGCGCAGGAAATCCTGCGCGATTTCGCCGACAATCCGATCGACGTGATGATCACCGGCGTGGGCACCGGCGGCCACCTGACCGGCTGCGCGGAAGAACTGAAGAAGGTCTGGTCGGGTTTCAAGGCGTACGGGGTCGAACCCGAGCTTTCGCCGGTGATCAACGGCGGTCAGCCCGGACCGCACCCGATCCAGGGCATCGGCGCGGGCTTCATTCCGGAAAACCTCCACACCGACGCAATCGACGGGGCGGTTCAGGTAAACGCCGACGATGCGAAGGAAATGGCCCGCCGCGCGGCGCGCGAGGAAGGCATGCTGATCGGGATATCGTCGGGCGCGACGCTGGCCGCAATCGCCAAGAAGCTGCCCGATCTCGACACTGGAGCCCGCGTGCTCGGGTTCAATTACGACACCGGCGAACGCTACCTTTCGGTGCCCGATTTCCTTCCGACCGAATAGCTCCCGTCGAGGCCAGTCAACGGGTCGTCGTCCCGGCTGTTGATTGGTCGCATTTCGACAAGCATCCTTTTCGTGGGGGCGCTAGCGTCCCGTTCACGGGTCGCGTCGCTGGAAAGGAGCGTCGCATCATGGGTTGGTCGAATGCGTTCGGGCTGTTGTCCAACGATACGAGTCGCCCGCTGCACTATCGCTTCGCCAAGAAGCAGCGGCACAAGATGAACGACCTGATCGCGCGAAGCTCGCTGATCTCCAACGCGCCGCTGCTGCAACCGTCCGACTTCGACTGGACCGCGCCGCTCGCACGCGAGTGGGAAGCGATCCGGGACGAAGCGCTGGCCATACTTGAGCATCGCCATGCGATTCCGCCCCTGCGCGACATCTCCCCGGATCACCGCCGGATCATGAAAGACGAAAGCTGGCGCAGCTTTTTCCTGGTGGGCTACGGCCATCGCCAGGCCGAGAACATCGCCCGCGCTCCGCGCACTGCCGCGCTGATCGAGAATATTCCCGGCCTCAATTCGGCGTTCTTCTCGATCCTCGCCCCGGGATCGGTGATCGTGCCGCACCGCGGCGTGACCAAGGCGTTCATCACCGCGCATCTCGGCCTGGTCGTCCCTTCACGGCCCGAAAGCTGCTGGATGCGGATCGACGGGCGAAAGCTGCGGTGGGAGGAAGGCAAGTGGCTGGTGTTCGACGACACTTACGAACACGAGGTGCAAAACCGGACCGACGAGACCCGGATCGTGCTGCTGTGCCAGATCGCGCGTCCGCTGAAGGCGCCGGGATCATGGCTCGCCAATGCGACGATGAACTACATCCGGCGCAGCAAGTTCGTCAGCGAAGCGAGGGACAATCTCGCCGACTGGGAAACCGCCTATGCCAAGGCGGAGCGCGGAAAGGCGTAGGCACACCAAAAAAGGGGCCCGATCCCCCCGGACCGAGCCCCATTTGGTGACGAATTCGTATTGCGTCAGGCTGCGGTGGCGAACGCCTCTTCCGGCAGCTTCATCATGTTTTCCGAACCCGCCTCGAGCTTGCGGCGCAGCGCGCCGGCGTCGGGCAGAAAGCGTTCGGTATAATAGGCAGCCGAGGTCAGCTTGGCTTCGTAGAAGGCGGCGTCTTCGGGCGAACCCTTGAGCGCATCGACGGCGACCTTGGCCATCTTGAGCCACATGAAGCCGAGCGTCACGATGCCCATGATGTGCATGTAGTGATGCGCGCCCGCGCCGAGGTGGTTGGGGTTCTGCATCGCGTTCTGCATGAACCACATGGTCGCGGCCTTCTGTTCGCCGAGCGCCTTCTCGAGGCGACCGGCCATGTCGGCGAGCCCTTCGATCTGCTTGGCCGAGGCGATTTCCTCGTCGATCGCGGCAAAGTACGCCTGGACCGCGCGGCCGCCATGCTGCGCCAGCTTGCGCCCGCACAGGTCCATCGCCTGCACCCCGTTGGTGCCTTCGTAGATCATGGCAATCCGGCTATCGCGCACGAACTGCTCCATGCCCCACTCTTTCACATAGCCGTGCCCGCCGTAGACCTGCTGCATGTTGTTGGCGATGTCGTAGCCCTTGTCGGTGCCGTAGCCCTTGATGACCGGGGTCATCAGACCGATCAGGTCATCGGCCAGCTGCCGCTCCTCTTCGGTCTGGGCCTTGTGCGTCAGGTCGACCTGAAGCGCGCCCCACAGGCACAGCGCGCGCATGCCTTCGTTGAACACCTTGGCATCCATCAGCATCCGGCGCACGTCCGGGTGGACGAAGATCGGATCGGCCTTCGCCTCGGGCTCCGCCGGCCCGGTCAGCGCGCGGCCCTGACGCCGGTCGAGCGCGTAGGTGACGGCGTTCTGGTAGCTGACTTCGGCCTGTGCAAGACCCTGAAGCCCCACGCCCAGACGCGCAGCGTTCATCATCACGAACATCGCGGCGAGGCCCTTGTTCTCCTCACCCAGCATCCAGCCTGTCGCGCCGTCGTAGTTGAGCACGCAAGTCGAGTTCCCGTGGATGCCCATCTTCTTTTCGATCGAGCCGCAGGTCACGCCGTTGCGCTCGCCCGGTTCGCCATTCTCATCGAGGATGAACTTCGGCACCACGAACAGCGAGATACCTTTCGAGCTGTCGGGCGCGCCCGGCGTCTTGGCCAGCACCAGGTGGATGATGTTGCTGGTGAGGTCGTGCTCACCGGCAGAAATGAAGATCTTGGTCCCGGTGATCGCATACGATCCGTCGCCGTTCGGCACGGCCTTGGTGCGGATCATCCCGAGATCGGTGCCGCAATGCGGCTCGGTCAGGTTCATCGTGCCCGACCATTCGCCCGAAATCATCTTCGGCAGGTACATTTCCTTCTGTTCCTGCGAACCGGCAGCCTGCAGCGCCGCTGCGGCGCCGCCGGTCAGGCCCGGATACATAGCGAACGCCTGGTTGGCGGTGCCGATATATTCCTCGAACGCAAAGCCAAGCACATGCGGCAGGCCCTGCCCGCCGAATTCCTCGGGGCCGGTCAGGGTGGTCCAGCCCGCCTCCACCAGCTGCTGGTAGGCTTCCTTGAATCCGTCAGGCGTGGTGACCGAACCGTCTTCGTGACGGGTACACCCCTGCTCGTCGCCGATCTGGTTGAGCGGTGCGAGAACCTCAGAACAGAATTTGCCCGCCTCGTTCACGACCGTATCGATCATGTCCTGCGTCGCGTTCTCGAATCCCGGCAGATTGCCGTAGCTTGCCAGGTCGAGCATTTCGTTGATCACGAAGCGCGTGTCGCGGGTGGGTGCGGTATAGGTCGGCATCACTTGATCCCCTTGGTGTGCGTTTTTTCCGGATGGAAACGGGTGTTGCTGCTGAAGCCGTCAGCCGAGATCGAGGTTCTCGATCTCTTCGACGAAGTCGGTAAGTTCCTTGATCGACGAATCGATATCGGCGCGCTGCGCCTTGAGCTTGGCGATGTGCGCCCGGCATTTTTCCACCGTGACCCGGCGCTGCTCGACGCGGCCGTCATCGAGATCGTAGAGGTCGATCATCTCGCGGATTTCGGTGAGGCTGAAGCCGACATTCTTGGCGCGCATGATCCACGCGAGCCGGGCGCGATCGCGCTTCGAATAGACGCGGGTAAGCCCGACGCGCGCCGGGCTGATCAACCCTTCGTCTTCGTAGAAGCGCAGCGCGCGAGCGGTGCAGCCGAATTCGGTGGTGAGATCCGAGATCGAAAACTGTTCGCGGCTGAGCTTGTCCGGGCGCTCGAGATGCGCGCCGTTGCGCCGGTGTTCGGTTTCGCTCGATTTCGAATCGCTATTGCGTGCGGGTGCGGTAGCCATGACGTTTGTGCTACCTTACCTTTACGTGAGCGTCAAGTCTTGACCTTAACGAGAGCCACACCATCCTCCGCCCCCGGTTCGAGCCGGCGATAGAAGCAGCTGCGCTCGCCGGTGTGGCATGTCGGCCCGGCTGGCGAGGCATGGATCACCAGCGCGTCCTGATCGCAATCGACGAGGATTTCTTCGACCGTCAAAACGTTGCCCGAACTTTCGCCTTTTTTCCACAGTGTGCCGCGCGATCGCGACCAGAAATGGACCATACCGGTGCTGCGGGTCCGGGCCAGCGCGTCTGCATTCATGAACGCCACCACCAGCACTTCGCGCGTGGCCGCGTCGACCACCACCGCGGTCAGCAGACCGAGCGAATCGAACCTGGGTGCAAAGGTGTTTCCGGTTTCGCGCTGCTCGGTCGAAAGATTGTCGTCGATCACTTGCCACCTTCGATTATGGTTAAGGAAATCTTGCGATAGCGACGAATGGGACGGGAGCTGCGTTCGTTTGTTGCAGGATAACCACAGACGCTCCCGAAAATCGGCACTCAGAGTGGATTGACCTAGCGGTTAACAGGCGGGTTTGGAAGAAGACGCCCTGCGAACTTTAGCGAGTTCGTCCACCGAACATCGGCGCAGCATAGTGCCAGGTTCAGGGGGTGGTCGGATCAAGCCAACGCGGGGTGTTGGCAGGTCCGATTGAACGATGAGGGATAGGATCCTGATGGCCAAGTTAGGGGGTGGCCATCTGAGCTCTGCAAGAGCGGTTCCGCATCATTTCGTCACGTGGCGCCCGGGGTCGTAATGGCCTCGGGCGTTGTGTTTGGGGCGACGCTTTCCACGCCCGATACCACCCGCGCGAAGCAGGCGATCCTAACCGATGCCGCACCCGCATCGAGCAGTGCCGCGACGCAGGCATCGCTGGTCGCCCCACTCGTGAGCACATCGTCGACGAGGATCACGTCCTTGCCGGCGACCCGCTCGCGCCTGCCGGTTTTCACGTCGATGGCTCCACGGAGCACACTCTCGCGCTGGGCGCGTCCCAATCCTCCCAGGCTCGGTGTGCGTTTCTTGCGCACCAGCGCGTCCACCAGCACCTTGCCTTTCCCGTGCCGTTCCAGCTCGCCCGCCAGCAGCACGGATTGGTTGAAGCCCCTGCCCAGCAGCCGCCAGCGATGCAGCGGCACCGGAACCAGCACCGGCGGCTCGGCTCCGCCATCGGGTAGGCGCGAGGCCATCAGCCGCCCCAGCAGGCGCGCCAGGGCGATCTTTCCGCCGTGCTTGAGACCGAGGATGAGCTTGCGCGACGCATCGTTGTAGAGCGTCGCGGCATAGATGCCCGCATGGCGCGGCGGGTCGATCCGACACAGGGCACATTCTTCGGGCTGGCGACCCGTGCTGCCCGTCGGGCGCAGGCAACGCGGGCAAGACGGCTCGCCGGGCGTTTCGATCTGGCTCCAGCACTCGACGCACAGCCCGCCCTGGTCGGCAATCGCATCCCCGCACAACGGACAGCGCGGGGGTAGACCAGATCGACGACCGGCCTCAATCCTTCGGCCAGATGGGATGCGACACTCACGCCGCGCATCTCGCACGTCTTGCTTCGTGGTGGCAAGCGAGGCAGTGCGGGCGCGATGAACCGGCAGCACGTTCCCCGCATCTTCGATCGTCGGCAGGCCGCCGCCAAATGGGACCGTGCGCGCTCCCGGCAGCGACGAGGCGGGGCGAGCTATCTCGTCGATACGATGGCGAGCGACATTGCCGAGCGGCTCGACTTCATGCGGTTGCAACCGGAACACGCGCTGATCGTCGGCGAAGCGACCGGCGCGTTGCAGGCTTCGCTCGCGTCCGGGAATACGCAGGGCAAGGTGGCCCTGCTGGGGCAGTTCGACGAGGAGCAACCTGGCCCGCACGCCGCGTTCGACCTCATCGTCCACCTGCTCGGGCTGGGCATGGTCAACGATCTGCCCGGTGCGCTGATCCACGCTCGCAACGCGCTGGCCCCGGGCGGGCTCCTCATCGCCGCCTTTCCCGGGGCGGGCAGCATGCCGATGCTGCGCCGGATCGCGCTGGAGGCGGATGGCGACCAGCCCTCCGCCCGGATGCACCCGCTGGTCGATAATCGCGCCGCGACCGGCCTGCTCGAACGCGCCGGGTTCGGGCGGCAGGTGGTCGATACCTACCCGGTCCGGGTGCGCTACCCGTCTTTGCAGCGCATGATCGGCGACCTACGCGATCACGGGCTGACGCGCTCGCTGTGCAGCCCGGTCCCGCCGATAACCCGCCGCTGGGTCGAGCGCGCCGAGACGAGCTTCGATGCTTTGCGAGAAGACGACGGCAAGGTTGTCGAGACTTTCGAAATCCTCGTGCTGACCGGCTGGCGCGACTAGTCCCCTATTCCTTAATTCAGCGCCGCCTGCGCTGCCGCCAGCCGCGCGATCGGCACGCGGTAGGGAGAGGCGCTGACGTAATCGAGGCCGACTTCCTCGCAGAACGCGATGCTCGCCGGATCGCCGCCGTGCTCGCCGCAAATGCCGAGCTTGATGTCGGGCCGCGTGCGCCGCCCGCTCTCCGCCGCCATCTCGACCAGCTGGCCGACCCCGTCGATATCGAGGCTGACGAACGGATCGCGCGGGAAGATGCCCTTGTCGACATACGGGGCGAGGAACCGCGCGGAATCGTCGCGGGAGACGCCCAAAGTCGTCTGCGTCAGGTCGTTGGTGCCGAAGCTGAAGAACGCGCCCTCTTCGGCGATCTCACCGGCCATCAGCGCCGCGCGCGGCAGTTCGATCATGGTGCCGACGAGATAGTCGACCCGCGCGCCCTTCTCGGCGAACACTTCCTCCGCGACTTTGTCGACCAAAGCGCGCAGAATCTGCAATTCGCGCTTCGTCGCCACCAGCGGGATCATGATCTCGGGCAGCGGCGCTTCGCCGGAAGAGGCTTGCACATCGCACACCGCCTCGAAGATGGCGCGCGCCTGCATCTCGTAGATCTCGGGAAAGGTGATCCCCAACCGGCACCCGCGATGGCCCAGCATCGGGTTGAATTCGTGCAATTCGCCCGCGCGCCGCTTGAGGTAGTCGACCCCCAGCCCGGTCGCATCGGACAGGTCGGCGAACTCCGCGTCGCTGTGCGGCAGGAACTCGTGCAACGGCGGATCGAGCAGACGGATCGTGCAGGGCAGACCCGCCATGACCTCGAAAATCGCGGTGAAGTCCGCGCGCTGTTCGGGCAGCAGCTGGTCGAGCGCCGCGCGCCGCCCGCGTTCGTCTTCGGCAAGGATCATCTGGCGCACCGCGCTGATCCGGCCGGCTTCGAAGAACATGTGCTCGGTGCGGCACAGCCCGATGCCCTCCGCCCCGAACTGCCGCGCCATCTTGCAGTCCGCCGGGGTCTCGGCATTGGTGCGCACCTTCATCCGGCGCAGGCCATCGGCCCAAACCATCAGCGTGGCAAAATCACCGACCAGCTCCGGCTCGACGGTCGGCACGATCCCGAGCATCACTTCGCCCTTCGCCCCGTCGAGCGTGATCTCGTCGCCCTCCTTCAGCTCATGCGAACCGATCCGCAGCGTGCGTGCGTCGCGATCGATCGAGACCGCGCTCGCACCGGAAACGCAGGGCCGCCCCATGCCGCGCGCGACCACCGCAGCGTGTGACGTCATGCCGCCGCGCGCGGTCAGGATGCCCTGCGCCGCGTGCATGCCGTGGATGTCCTCCGGACTGGTCTCGACCCGGACGAGGATCACCTTGTCGCCGCGCTGCGACCATTGCTCCGCCGTATCGGCATCGAGCACGATCTTGCCTGCAGCCGCGCCAGGCGAGGCTGGAAGCCCTGTCGTCAGCACATGACGCGGCGCATCGGGATCGAGCGTCGGGTGGAGCAGCTGGTCCAGAGCCATCGGGTCGATGCGCCGCACCGCCTCGCGCTCGTCGATCAACCCCTCGACCACCATCTCGACCGCCATCTTGAGCGCGGCCTTTGCGGTGCGCTTGCCCGAGCGGGTTTGCAGCATCCACAGTTTCCCGCGTTCGACGGTAAACTCGATGTCCTGCATGTCCTTGTAATGACCCTCGAGCAGGTCGAACACGCGCGCCAGCTCGCCATAGGCCTCGGACATAGCCTCTTCCATCGACAGCGGCTTGGCCCCCGCCGCCTCGCGCGCGGCTTTCGTCAGGTATTGCGGCGTACGGATGCCCGCGACAACGTCCTCGCCCTGCGCGTTGATCAGGTATTCGCCGTAATAGGCGCGCTCGCCGGTCGCCGGGTCGCGGGTGAAAGCGACGCCGGTGGCGCTGGTATCGCCCATGTTGCCGAACACCATTGCCTGCACGTTGACGGCAGTGCCCCAGTCGGCCGGGATGTCGTTGAGGCGGCGATAGACCTTGGCGCGGTCGCTGTCCCAGCTGTCGAACACCGCGCGGATTGCGCCCCACAGCTGCTCGTGCACGTCCTGCGGGAACGGCTGGCCCAGTTCGGCTTCGGCGATACCCTTGTATTCGGCGACAATCGCTTTCCAGTCGTCCGCCGACAGCTCGGTATCGGCGTAGAAGCCATTGTCTTCCTTGACGATCTCCAGTGCTTCTTCGAACAGGCCGTGATCGATCCCGAGCACCACGTCGGCATACATCTGGATGAAGCGACGGTAGCTGTCCCACGCGAACCGCTCGTCACCGCTGGTGCTCGCCAGCCCTTCGACGGTGGCGTCGTTGAGGCCGAGGTTGAGCACTGTGTCCATCATGCCGGGCATCGAGACGCGCGCGCCCGAGCGCACCGATACCAGCAGCGGGTCCGCCGCATCGCCGAAGCGTTTGCCGACCGCGTTTTCGATGTGGGCGAGCGCGGATTCGACATCGGCCTTCAGCGCATCCCCGAACGAGCCATCGGCAAGGTAGCGCACGCATTCCTCGGTCGTGATGGTGAAGCCGGGCGGGACCGGCAGCCCGATGCTCGCCATTTCGGCCAGGTTCGCGCCCTTCCCACCGGTGACCACCTTGTCCTTCTGGCGCGGGTCGTCGTGCGGGGTGTTTCCGCCGAAAGGATAGACCGTTTGCTCGGACATAAAGTTTCCTACGAAGTTGACACAAGTGACATAGTGTCACCCAAAGATTTGGCGCGTAAGCCTATCAAAATGCGAAGCTTTCCGGTCGAAAAGCGAAGCTGACACCTTCCCAACCCGGTTCACCCCTCGATCCGGCTGAAATCGGCCACCCGGTGCACCGCATCGCGGAACCGCGCCAGCAGGGCGAGGCGAGCTTCGCGTTTGGCCGGATCGTCGTCATTGACGGTTACCTCGTCGAAGAAGGCGTCGATGGGAACGCGCAGGGTGGCGAGCGCGGCCATCGCGCCTTCGAAGTCTTCGGCCTCGATTGCCTGTGCAGCCGTGGGCGCCGCGGCATCGAGCGCATCGATCAGCGCCTTCTCGGCCGGTTCGGGCGAGTAGGAAAGGGGATTGTCGCCTTGAGCCCCTTCCCTTGAGGGAAGGGGTTGGGGATGGGTGTTCGACGCATCGGACGTGGCACCCCCCACCCCCGGCCCCTCCCCCGTGGGGAGGGGAGTTGGATAGTCCTCCTTCTTCAGGATATTCGCAGCGCGCTTGTAGCCTGCGAGCAGGTTCACGCCGTTGTCTGTCTCGATAAAGCCTTGCAGCGCCTTCACGCGGGCTAAGAGGCGAACGAGATCATGCTCATCACCCAAATCCTCATCGCCTCCCAGCGAAGCTACAGCGTCGATGACATCATGCCGGACACCTGCTTCGCGCTGCTGCACCTTCAGACGATCAAGAACAAATGAACCGAAATGACCACCTGCGATCACCGTTTCGAGCAAACTATCGCCACCTATAGCGCGATCAAATGCATCTATGAAATCGAACCGCAGCGAGTTCTCAACGCTAATGGAGATCATCCCGATCACAGCGCGACGCAGTGCAAACGGGTCTTTTGAGCCAGTAGGACGCTCATCAATTCTGAAGAATTGGGCCAAAGTATCCAACTTATCCGCCAGCGACACCGCCACCGTCACCGGCGCAGTCGGCACGTCGTCGCCTTGCCCCACCGGTTTGTAGTGATCGCGGATCGCGTCGGAGACTTCCTGCGGCAGACCTTCCTTCTCGGCGTAATATCCGCCCATCAGGCCCTGCAATTCAGGGAACTCGCCGACCATCTCGGTCACGAGATCGGCCTTGCACAGCCGCGCGGCCTGTTCGGCGAGGCCAGGGTCGCCTTTGACGATGCCCTCTTCACACAACCACCGCGCCAGCTTCGCCACGCGCTCGACCTTGTCGGCGACCGTGCCCAGCTTTTCGTGGAATGTAATCCGCTCGAGCTTCTGCGCGTGTTCGGCGAGCGGCGTTTTCTGGTCCAGCTCCCAGAAGAACCGCGCATCGGAAAGCCGCGCGGCAAGGACCTTCTCATTGCCTGCCGCAACCGCATCGCCGCCATCGTTCGCTTCGATATTGGCTACGCAGGCAAATACCGGCGCGAGGCTGCCGGCGCGGTTCGCCATGAAATACTTCTGATTGAGGCGGGCCGTGAGCTGGATCACCTCGGGCGGGACGTCGAGGAATTCCTCGTCGAACCCGCCCACGAGTGGGACCGGCCATTCGGTCAGGCCGGCATTCTCGACCACAAGGCCTTCGTCCTCGATCATGTCGAGGCCCATCGCGTCGAATTCCGCGGCCACCTTCACGCGGATGATGTCCTGCCGCTCCTCGTGGTCGACGATCACGTGCGCCGCGCGCAATCTGTCGGCGTAGTCGCCCGCGCCGTCGATCGCGATCGGCCCGGTGGAATGGAAGCGGTGACCCACAGTTTCGCGCCCGCTGGCAAGCCCGTCCATCACGCACGGCACGACCTCGCCGTCGAGCAGCGCGACGATGCCTGAGAGCGGACGCACCCACTTCAGGCTTTCGGTCGAGATCGAGGCTTCGCCCCAGCGCATCGACTTGGGCCAAGAGAAATCGCGGATGATCGCGGGAATGGCGGCGGCGAGCAGGTCGCTGACGGCCTGCCCCGGCTTTTCGATCACGGCAAACCAGGTCGCGCGGCCCTTGACGTCGCGCTCTTCCAGCTGGTCGCGCGTCACGCCATTCTTGCGGCAGAACCCGTCGACCGCCTGGTCGGGCGCGCCCACCGGCGGGCCTTTCGCTTCCTCATGGACTGCCCCGGTCTCGGTCGGCAGGCCCTTCGCGATCAGCGCCAGCCTGCGCGGAGTGGACCAAACGGTCACCTCGCCGGTTTCGACGCCAGCTGCCTCCATCTCGCGGCGGAAGAGCTTTTCTAGCTCCGCACGCGCTCCCGCCTGCATGCGGGCGGGTATCTCTTCAGAGCGCAGTTCGAGCAGGAAGTCGGCCATCACACCAAGCTCCAGCCCGGGAACTTCTCGGCCCATTTCGGCGCCATCTGTTCGGCGTAGGTCTCGCACGAAGACCGCGCCAGATCGCGCACCCGGCCCATATAGCTCGCGCGTTCCTGCACGCTGATCACGCCGCGTGCCTGCAGCAGGTTGAAGATGTGGCTGGCTTCGACGGCCTGTTCATAGGCCGCGATCGGCACCGCATTGGCGAGCGCATTCTGGCACTCGGCTTCGGCCTTGTTGAACAGGTCGAACAGCGCATCGGTGTCGGCGACTTCGAAGTTCCATTTCGACATCTGCTTCTCGTTCTCGAGAAACACCTCGCCGTAGCTCACGCCGCGACCGTTGAAGTCGAGGTCGAACACGTTGTCGACGCCCTGGATATACATCGCCAGCCGCTCGAGCCCGTAGGTGAGTTCGCCCGCGACCGGCTTGCAGTCGAAGCCGCCCATCTGCTGGAAATAGGTGAACTGGGTGACTTCCATCCCGTCGCACCAGACCTCCCAGCCCAGCCCCCATGCGCCGAGAGTGGGCGATTCCCAGTCGTCCTCGACGAAGCGAATGTCATGCTTGAGCGGGTCGATCCCGATCGCCTTCAGGCTGTCGAGATAGAGCTCCTGGATGTCGCCCGGCGATGGCTTCAGGATCACCTGGTACTGGTAGTAATGCTGCAACCGGTTGGGGTTTTCGCCATAGCGCCCGTCGGTCGGGCGGCGGCACGGCTGAACGAAGGCGGCGTTCCACGGCTCCGGGCCGAGCGCGCGCAGGGTCGTCGCGGTATGGAACGTCCCCGCCCCCATGCGCATGTCATACGGTTGCAGGATCACGCAGCCCTGGGCGCTCCAGAAGTCGTGCAGCGTCAGGATCATGTCCTGGAACGAGCGCGTCGGGTCGCGACCCGAATCACCTCTCGTTGCAAGCGATTCGTTCGCGGCGTTTCTGACCTCGGATACCATGCCGCGCGCAATGGCTGATGCCCCTCTCAGCGTCAATGATGCAGTGCAGCATACACCCGATTTTCACAGCCGAAACCCGCACAAATCCTCGGTTTTTGTCACCCCATCCTTACGAAATGTCAGGTCATGTTGACATGGTCAGCGAATCGCGACATAAAGTAAGGGCGACCTGACATTTCGGAAGGTTGATGCGACAAACTTCTCACTCCCCAGGAGAATTAATCATGCGTTTCATTGCTGCCACTTTCGCCACTTCCCTCGCTCTCATCGCCGCACCGGCCGCCGCCAGCGGGATGAACGCCACCGAGTTCACCGCGGAGGTCCAGCACAAGGATGTCGACCTCACCAGCCGCGACGGTGTTGCGCTGCTCGATGAGCGACTGAAGACGACAATCCGCCAGCAATGCGCCAATGGCGGCCGCGACCTTCAGTCGATCCGGCTCGAGCGCGAATGCCGCCAAAGCGCCCTCGCCTCGGTCGAGAGGCAGGTTCGCTTCGCCGTCGCCGAAGCCAAGGCCAACAAGGTCCGTCTTGCCCAGGGCACTCCAGTTGCACCTCAGGGCTGACGACACAGCCGTCTCTCGGCGGAAGACACCCCAAATCCGGCCTTCCGCCGAGAAAGGCACCCCAACTGGATCGAACGAGAAAGAGACCGATGAGCTACCCTGAAGACCCCCACGGACCGCGCAGCTACGGCAGGATGCACCTTGTGCTGAGCCATGTCGCAGCGGTCTCGTTCCTCGTCATGGTCTTGAGCAGGTTCGAAGTTATCCCGACTTCATTTGGCGTGATTGGCATCACGTTCGGCGTCCTCTCCCTGGTCGTGATGTTCACCACACGCAACAGCGACGAATGGATCGCTTCCCTATGGTCGGCAGGCGCGAATGCGGGATTTTTTGCCGCCATGGCGTGGCTGCTGATCCTGCCGTTTGCCGAAGGCGCCTACGATGGTCTGCTGGCCAACGAACGCCGACAGGATTTGCCCACTGACCTCGCCTCCTTTGTGGCGATGGGCGCATTTCTCGTCGCCTTTAATCTCAAGCGGCTGAGAGGATACTGACATGACCGATGCTACACCCGTCTCGTCTCGCCAGAAAGCAGTCGATCGCTATCTCAGGGCCGGGAATATCGGAACGGCGGCCGCAATCGCTTCTCCCGTCATTTACTTTGCGATGGTAAGCATTCTTGCAGATTGGAAAGAGGGCGATTCCGTTCTCCTGGTCTTGCTCCTCTTTCTCGCGATCGTGGTCTATCTGATTTGCGAGGCATATTCGGTCTTTCACGTGTTCTTCCGCCGCAAGACGGACGAGTACACCCTGGCAATGTGGCATAGCGGAACGACCTTCGCGTTCTTCGCAGCCATGCTCTGGCTTATCCTTGGGCCATGGGTCGAGACAGGCGTCTACGTGTATCTGGATTTCGACGTATTCGAGAGCGCTTCGGCGCGCGAGAACACGAGCTTCGAAGGCATCCTGGACGAGCCGGCCACTAGGGCCAGTGTTATCGAGCAATTCGCCACTCCGGTGATTCTGGCCGCGTTCTTTCTCGGCTTCCAATACAAGCGCTTCAAAGGAGCATATTGATGCCCTACGTTCCCAATGAGCCGGACACATATGAGCGCAGCAAGGTCTATCAGACCATCTGGATCAGCGCGGCTGCGTCCATTCCGACATTCGCGAACACTTTCATCGGATGGGAAAACTTCCTGATGGCGATCCTGTTCGGAGCGAGCGTCGGCGGACTTATCGTCGCTTTCATGGCCAACCGGGCCGACGAATACTTTCAGGCCATGATCGGTACCGGGATGCGCTGGGTGATGCTGATCCTGGGGCTGTATCTGTTCGCGATTTTCCTGCTCAACATCTCCGATATTTCGTTTTCAGCCGGTGCTGTCATGGCGGGCGGCATTGAGGGAGGATCCGGGGTATCCCCGCTGCGACATCTCTTGGACGCCAACGTGCTGGGCAAGGGATTGATGATCACATTCTACGCCGGATATGCCTTTGCCTGGAGCAAAGACTGGTGGGGCGGATAGGGACGTGAAAAACCGCCTCAAGGTCCTGCGCGCCGAACGCGACTGGAGCCAGGCCGAACTGGCCGCGCGGCTCGACGTGTCGCGTCAGGCCGTGAACGCGATCGAGACCGGAAAGCACGACCCCTCGCTCCCTCTGGCCTTTCGCATCGCCCGCCTGTTCGACATGGCGATTGAAGAGGTGTTCGATGACGGCGAAAACAGATAACCCACTCCCGTTCAACCTTCCGAAAAGCTTCCGCCCCTAATCAGCCCCCCGAAAGGATCGCTTCATGAAATTCTCGAAAGTTCTCACGCTGACATCGGCCCTCAGCCTCGCGCTGTTGGCCGCCAATCCGGTGCTCGCCGACGACCACGCCGCGCACGAGGCCGCGGCTGCGGTCGCCAAAGGCCCGGCACTGTGGAAGGTCGCAGACGAGGACACCACCATCTACCTGTTCGGGACGATCCATGCCTTGCCCAAGGAAATCGAGTGGTACGATGCCGAAATCGCCGAGGCGCTGACGGCGTCCGACACGATCGTGACGGAGATCAAGCTCGACAAGCAAAGCGAGGCCGCGATGCAGCAGCTGGCGATCGCCAAGGGCCTGCTGCCGCCGGACACCACCCTGCGCTCGCTGCTCGATGACGATCAGACCGCCACTTACGAAGCGGCGATGACCAAGCTGGGGCTGCCTACGGAAGCCTTCGACCGGCTCGAACCGTGGATGGCGGCGCTGTCGCTGACGATGCTGCCGCTGATGCAGCAGGGCTATTCCCCAGATAGCGGTGTCGACAAGGTGCTGATCCAGAAAGCGGGAGACAAGTCGCAGGACGCGCTCGAAACCGCCGAATTCCAGATCGCGATCTTCGACGAGATGGCGCAGGACGCGCAGATCGCATTCATGATCGAAGCCGCCGAAGGGATCGACGAGGTCAAGCCGATGCTCGACAGGATGGTCGAAGTGTGGGTCAAGGGCGATGCTGATACCCTTGCCGAATTCATGAACGAGAACATGGACGATCCGATGGTCGCGGAAAAGCTGCTGTTCGAGCGCAACCGCAACTGGGCCGAATGGATCGATACGCGGCTCGATTCGCCCGGCACCATCTTCATGGCGGTCGGCGCGGGTCACCTGGCAGGCGAAAAGAGCGTGCAGGATTACCTCGCCGAACGCGGGATCGAAACGATCCGAGTCCAGTAGGCGGCAGACCCAATCGTGACCCCGGCGCCCGCCAGCATCCTCGAGCGGCTCCTGATGGGCTGCAGGACGTTGCCGGCGGCGCGCTGGTGGACGCTGGCGGCGCCACTGTTGCTCGCTGCCTGCGACGATGATCCCGCGCCCGAAGGGCCGCCACCCAGCCCGCTGCTGTTGCAGATCACGTCGGAAGACGGCGCTGTCGAAGGATGGATGCTCGGCACAATCCATGCGCTGCCCGACGACGTCGAGTGGCGCACTCCGGCGATCGAGCGCGTGATCGGCGATGCCGATCTGCTCGCAGTCGAGGTCGCCAATCTCGAAGACCGCGAGGCGATCTCCGCGATCTTTGCCGAGCTGTCGCGCTCGACCGGATTGCCCGATATCGTCCAACGCCTCCCGCCGAGCCAGCGCGCCGACCTCGCCGACCTGATTTCGCGCGCCGGTTTCACCCGCGAGCATCTCGGCACCACCGAGACCTGGGCAGTGGCATTGCTGCTGGCGCAGGTGGATGCGCAGGGCAAACCGGAAAACGGGGTCGATCGGCAGCTGATCCGCGCATTCACCGACCGCGAAGTGCGTGAACTCGAAGGCGCGGCGCGGCAATTGACGATCTTCGACACCCTGCCCGAAAACGACCAGCGCGACCTGCTGGCAGGTGTGGTCGAGGAATCCTCGGATCAGCGCGACAATCCGGGGCGGCTGCGCGATGCGTGGCTTGCCGGCGACGTCGCCATCCTCGAAGAGGCGACCACGACCGGGATCATGGCCGATCGGGAGCTGCGCGAGGCCTTGCTGGTGGAGCGCAACCGCGACTGGGCCGCCCAGCTTGCGGCGTTGCTGCGCGCCCGCGAACGCCCGCTGATCGCGGTCGGCGCGGCGCATCTCGTCGGCCCCGACAGCGTGGCCGCGATGCTCGAACAGCGCGGCTACACGGTTACGCGAGTCGGCCGATAGGCCTTGCCATTACGGCCCGCCCGCTGTAACGGCCCGCGCTTCGGCGCTCTGGTCATCCCTGGAGGCGGCGCGCCGCCAAAGACGTTTCAATCACACGCATTCGAAAGGTAGCATTATGAGCGACGCTCTGACCCTGCCGGCCGAAGCGCGCGAACGGGCCGGCAAGGGAGCCGCCCGATCACTTCGCCGCGAAGGTCGGATCCCCGCTGTCATTTATGGCGGCAAGGAAGAACCCACCCCGATCCACGTCGAGGAAAAGGAACTGGTCCGTCAGCTGATGACCGGCCACTTCATGAACTCGATCGTCGAAATCGAGATCGACGGAAAGAGCGTGCGCACGCTGCCCAAGGACGTGGCGCTGCACCCTGTGACCGATCGCCCGCTCCATGCCGACTTCTTCCGCCTCGCCAAGGGCGGGAAGATCGAAGTCAGCGTGCCGGTCGTATTCTGCAACGAGGAAGAATCTCCCGGCCTGAAAAAGGGCGGCGTTCTCAACGTGGTGCGCCACGAGATCGAACTGATCTGCGAGAACGACAAGATCCCCGGCGAAATCGAGATCGATGTCACCGGCAAGGAAGTCGGCGATTCGATCCACATCAGCGAGATCCAGCTGCCAGAAGGTTCGGCGAGCGCGATCACCGATCGCGACTACACCATCGCCACGCTGGTTGCTCCGTCCGCCCTGAAGAAGAGCGAAGATGAAGCGGCCGACGAGGAAGAGGTCGCAGCCGACGAAGTCGAAGCCACCGAGCAGACCGACGACGCAGACGGCGAAGATGAAGGCGGCGACGGCGAATAGTTGGCGCCGCTTCCCGATTGCAAGATCACCAGAACACCGGGCCCGATGGGTCCGGTGTTTTGTTTTGTGCGCAGTGCGACTAGAGGCGCCTCATGCAGATTTGGGTCGGCCTCGGAAATCCTGGACCGCGTTATGCGCTGCACCGGCACAATGTCGGGTTCATGGCGCTCGACGTGATTGCGGACATGCACGGTTTCGGACCGGTGCAGAAGAAGTTCGCCGGCTGGGTCCAGGAAGGCCGGATTGGGCGCGAGAAGATCTTGCTGCTGAAGCCGGCGACCTTCATGAACGAAAGCGGCCGCAGCGTCGGTGAGGCATTGCGGTTCTACAAGCTCGATACCGGTCCATTGACTGTGTTCCACGACGAGCTCGACCTCGCGCCGTTCAAGGTCAAGGTGAAGCAGGGCGGCGGCACCGCCGGACACAACGGACTGCGCTCGATCGACCAGTATCTCGGCCCCGATTTCCGCCGGGTGCGGATCGGCATCGGCCATCCCGGCCACAAGGACCGGGTAACCGGGCACGTGCTCGGCAATTACGCCAAGGCCGAACAGGATGATCTGGCGACAATGCTCGGCGCGATCGGTGCCGAAGCGGACTGGCTGGCACAGGGCGACGATCCCCGCTTCATGAGCGACGTGGCGCTGCGCCAGCAATGAGCGATGACGATCACGAAGAGACGCTGAGCGTTGTGCAGGTGCTCACGCTCATGGCGCTTCAGACCGCGCTGTTGGGCGCGTTCGGATGGGCGCTGTGGTGGTTTTCGGGGCGGGAACTTGGCGATTTCGTCGGGATCGATGTCTACCAGGTGACGATCGGACTTGCGATCGGGGCAGCGCTGATCGTCGTCATCGGCGGCTTCTTCTACGGCTTCCCGCGCATCGCGGAACAGCTCGTGCGGGCGCAGGGCGAAAATCTGAAGTTCCTCGAAAACCGCCTGTCGCTGGGCGCGATCGTGCTGATCTCGATCGGCGCGGGGGTCGGCGAAGAAGCTCTGTTTCGCGGCGGCCTGCAGACCCTCGCGGGCGATTACATGGCCATGCCGCTCGCCATCGCCGCCAGCTCGGTGCTGTTTGCGCTGGTCCACCTTGCCAGGCCGCTGATCAGCGTCCTGATCTTCGTGATCGGTTGCGTTTTCGGCGTGCTGTACTGGCAGACCGGCAGCCTGCTCGCGGTGATGATCGGCCACGCGGTCTACGATGTTTTCGCGCTGTGGTATGTCCAGCGCGAACTGCACCGGATCGGCTATTTCACCGAAAATGCCGAGCGGATGGACGAGGTTGCCGCGAGCGAATAGGCTGGCGGCACGTTACAAGGAGCCCCGCTCGATGCCCGACCTCAACCGCCGCGCCCTGCTGGCCGGAGCCGCCGCCACCGGCGCGCTCGCCGCGACCGCCAGCCTCGCGCAGCCCGACACGCTGACCGCCACGCCCGATCTTTCGGGCAGGAGCATCCTCATCACCGGCTGTTCGAGCGGGTTCGGCAGGCTGATGGCGGAACACTTCGCCAGGATGGGCGCAACGGTGTTTGCGACCATGCGCGGCACACCGCGCCCCGAAGCCGCCGAGCTGGTGCAGATCGCCGAACGCGACGGGTTGGACCTGCACGTGCTCCGGCTCGACGTCACCCGGCAGGACGAAGTCGACGAGGCGGTGGCGCAGGCGGAGCGGATCGCCGGCGGCGCGATCGACGTGCTGGTCAACAATGCCGGGATCTCGTTCGGCGGACCGATCGAAATCCAGGATATGGAGGCGACCCGGCTCACCTTCGACACCAACGTCTTCGGCCCGCACCGCATGGCGCGCGCGGTCCTGCCCGCGATGCGCGCAGCGAAATCGGGGCTGATCGTCAACATCTCCTCGCAGCTCGGCCGCGTCATCGCCCCGTCCTATGGCCAGTATTCGCCGACCAAGTTCGCGCTCGAAGCCATGAGCGAAGGTCTCGCCTACGAACTGGTCCCGCACGAGATCGACGTGACGGTGATCGAACCCGGCGGCTATCCGACGATGATCTGGAAGAACGCCAACGCAAACAGTCTCGAACTGGTGGCACGCGCCGATCAGAAGCACCTTTCGGGCTACCCGGAACTGGTCGAACGGCTCGGCACGCGGACCGGTGGCGGCACGACCGATCCGATGGATGTGCCGCGCGCCATCGCGCAGGTGATCGCCATGACGCCGGGCACGCGCCCGCTCCGCCGTCCGGTCCACCCCGGTCCCAAGCCGCAGATCCCGATCAACGAGCTGACTGCCAAGGTCCAGGTCGATTGGCTCGGAAACTCTGCCTTCGGCCCGTGGGTAAAGGCGGTGCACAACGCCTGACATGCGCGCCGGGCTGGCCTTACGCACAACCGCCCGCTAAGGGCCGCGGCCTGACACAATTTCGGAGTTTCCGATGGGTTTTCGTTGCGGGATTGTCGGCCTGCCCAATGTCGGCAAGTCCACCCTCTTTAATGCACTCACCGAAACGCAGGCCGCGCAGGCTGCGAACTATCCGTTCTGCACGATCGAGCCGAATGTCGGGCAGGTCGCGGTGCCGGACGAGCGGCTCGACAAGATTGCCGCGATTGCCAAGAGCGCAAAGGTCGTCGCGACGCAGCTCGCCTTCGTGGACATTGCCGGCCTCGTGAAAGGGGCGAGCCAGGGCGAAGGGCTCGGCAACCAGTTCCTCGGCAACATTCGCGAGGTCGATGCGATCGTCCACGTGCTGCGTTGCTTCGAGGATGACGACATCCAGCACGTCTCGAACACGGTCGATCCGATCGCCGATGCCGAAGTGGTCGAAACCGAGCTGATGCTGGCCGATCTCGAAAGCCTCGAAAAGCGCGTCTCGAACGCGGAAAAGCGCGCGACGGCGGGCGACAAGGAAGCGAAGATAACCGCCAGCGTGCTGGGGCAAGCGCTCGAACTGCTGCGCGACGGCAAGCCTGCGCGGCTGACCGAGCCCAAGGACGACGAGGAAGCGCGGGTCCTGAAACAGGCCCAGCTGCTGACCGCCAAGCCGGTGCTGTATGTCTGCAACGTCGCCGAGGAAGACGCGGCAGAGGGTAACGCGCTGTCGGCCAAGGTGTTCGCCAAGGCAGAGTCGGAAGGCGCGCAGGCGGTGGTGGTCTCCGCCGCAATCGAAGCCGAGCTGGTCGCGATGCCACCCGAAGATCGCGCGGAGTATCTCACCGAGCTCGGGCTGGAGGAAAGCGGCCTCGCCCGCGTGATCCGCGCCGGATACAAGCTGCTGGGCCTCAACACCTTCTTCACCGCCGGGCCCAAGGAAGCGCGCGCCTGGACCTTCCCGGCAGGCGCCAAGGCCCCGCAGGCGGCCGGCGAGATCCACACCGATTTCGAGAAGGGCTTCATCCGCGCCGAGACGATCGCCTACGACGACTACGTTGCGCTGGGCGGCGAAGCGGCGGCGCGCGAGGCGGGCAAGCTGCGGCAGGAGGGCAAGGAATACCTCGTGCAGGACGGCGACGTGATGCTGTTCAAGTTCAACGTCTGAGAGCCAACGGCACGCCCCTTGATTATACCCTGGGGGGGTATATATGCGGGGCATGTCGAAGACCGCCGAACTCCACCGGATGGTGATGGACAAGCATGTCTGTCCCTATGGCACCAAGGCGAAGCACCTGCTGGAAAGCCGCGGCTATACGGTCGAGGATCATCACCTCACCTCGCGCCCGGAAACCGATGCTTTCAAGGCGAAACACGCCGTGGAAACCACACCGCAGGTGTTCATCGATGGTGAGCGGATCGGCGGCTACGATGCGCTGCGCGAGCACTTCGGGATCGCCAATGACAAAGGTGGCACAAGCTACCGCCCGGTTCTTGCAGTGTTTGCGGTCGCCCTTGCGCTCTCGGTTTCGCTGTCTTTCGGCGTGCTGGGAGGCCTGGGCGGCCGCTCCCTCGAATGGTTCGTCGCTTTCTCGATGGGCATGCTGGCGATGCTCAAACTGCAGGATGTCGAGCAATTCTCGACCATGTTCGTCGGCTACGACCTGCTGGGCCAGCGCTGGGTGCCCTATGCCTACGCCTATCCGTATCTCGAGGCGCTGGCGGCGGTTCTGATGGCGGGGCGGCTGTTGCCGTGGCTCTCGATCCCGGTCGCCTTCACCATCGGCACGATCGGCGCGGTGAGCGTGTTCTACGCGGTCTATGTGCAAAAGCGCGACATCAAATGCGCCTGCGTCGGCGGGAGCGGCAACGTGCCGCTGGGCTTCATCTCGCTGAGCGAAAACCTCGCGATGATGGGGATGGCGGTGTGGATGACCTACGGTCTGATGACCGTTTAATCCTGGATATTCTCCGTAGCCGCCAAATTCAGCACTTCGTTCAGAAGATCATTCAACTCGGGATATTCGTCGATGTCACATTCATGGCGGGTAGCAAAGGCTCGTCCTGACGCGCTTAGATACTCGAATACATATCGGGTGCCATCAGCACATATCGTGATCACACCATCATCGGCGACTGGGTTGTGATACTGCGCTGCATCATAGATATTTGCCGCAGATATTCTTGAATTAAGGCTCTCGAGCTCCGGCGCCTTCAGTTCCCGCGCCCAAGTTACCGCTATTCCGCCAGGATCATATCCTCCTGCTCCGTTGAGACGGGTGTAGGTTATCGTCGCGGAGCCGTCTTTGCCTTGATCCGAACGCAGGACAATGGCGGGGCTGAAACTCGGGAGAACCAGCAAGCGAAACCGGGAATTGAAGGAATACAGGTCGGCTTGGTCCACCAGAGGTTTCTCGTTTGCGGCGGCGAGTTGTTTGCCGAACCAATCCTCATAGAAATCGCGGTACCAGGCATTCTCTTCGGGATCGTCATCCCATCCCGCATCGGGAGCGAAATCCGTACCCGCACAAGCCGAGAGAAACGCGGCGATCAAGGCTGAACAAGCGGCAAGCCGGAATGACGATCTCACCATGCCTCAATGCCGTCCGAACAGCTTTTCGACGTCGTCCATGCTCAGCTTGACCCAGGTCGGGCGGCCGTGGTTGCACTGGCCTGAGCGGGGGGTGGCTTCCATTTCGCGCAGGAGCGCATTCATCTCGTCGACGCGGAGCACCCGCCCTGCCCTGACCGATCCGTGGCAGGCCATGGTGGCGAGGACGTATTCGAGCTTTTCCGAGAGCAACAGCGCGCCCGAATCCTCGTTCTTGCCGTGCTTGGCGATATCGTCGGCGAGGTCCTGCAGCAGCCTGGTCGTATCGGCCTTGGCGATGGCGGCGGGGACCGCGCGCACCAGCATCGCAGAAGGGCCGAAACGCTCGATGGCGAGCCCGAACCGAGCGAGACCCTCGGCGGCGTCTTCGAGCCGGTCGCAATCGGCTTCGTCCAGTTCGACCACGTCGGGAACCAGCAGCGCCTGCGAGCGCTGGGTCGCTTCCCCAGCCCCTGCCGATTTGAGCCGTTCGAGCACGAGCCGCTCGTGCGCCGCGTGCTGATCGACCAGCACCAGCCCGTCCGCCGCTTCGGCAACGATGTAGGTGTTGGCGACCTGACCGCGCGCGATGCCGAGCGGGTAGTCCTGCGCCTCCTCGGGCATTGGACCGGCTTCCTCGGCGCGGCCAGTTGGCAGCGCATCCTGCGACGGCGGATTCCATTCGGGGCGCGGTTCGCTCACCCGCGCCTGCGGTCCAGTCCAGTCGCGGCCCTCGAATATCGATCTCAGCGCCGGTGCTTCCTCCCGGACCGGTTCCGCCTGCCACCTTTCCATCGCCTTGCGATCCGGCCCCTGTGCGCTTCGCCGATCCCCTGTCGCCAGCGCCTGACGCAGGCCGGAGACGATGAACCCACGCACGCCCGTAGCATCGCGGAACCGCACCTCGGTCTTGGCCGGGTGGACGTTAACGTCGACATCCAGCGGCGGCAGGTCGAGAAACAGCGCCAGCACCGCGTGCCGGTCGCGCGCAAGCATATCCGAATAGGCCCCGCGCACAGCTCCGGTCAGCAGCCGGTCCTTCACCGGGCGACCGTTGACGAACAGGTACTGGTGGTCCGCCACGCCGCGATTGTAGGTCGGCAGGCCGGCCAGCCCGGTGAGCCGCATCGCACCGTGCGGGGTATCGCGCTCCAGCTCAATCGCAACGGCGTTGTCCTTGAGTTCGCGCGCCACGATCTGCGAGACGCGCGTCGCCAGTCCCTCGTCCGCTTGCGTCGACAGCGCGGTACGCGACTTGCCCTCCGCGCCATTGGTCAGGGTGAAAGCGATCTCGGGCCGCGCCATCGCGAGGCGGCGCACGATATCGAGGCAGGCGATGTACTCGCTGCACGGCGTACGCAGGAACTTGCGGCGCGCCGGCACCCTTGCGAACAGTTGCTCGACCCGCACGCGCGTGCCCGGCGGCAGCGCAGCGGGTCCCTCCTCGATCATTTCCCCATGATCGATCACGCGCCGCCATCCGCTGTCGGCCTTGCGAATGCGGCTCTCGATACTTACCTTGGCAACACTGGCAATCGACGGCAGGGCTTCGCCGCGAAAGCCGAGAGTTTCGACCAGTTCGATAGCGTCGTTCGGCAGCTTCGAGGTGGCGTGGCGTTCCAGCGCCAGCGCCATATCCTCGGAAGACATGCCGCAGCCATCGTCGGTCACTTCGAGCCGGGTCAGCCCGCCGTCGGTCAGCGCGACAGCGATTCGCCGCGCACCAGCATCGATCGCGTTCTCGACCAGCTCCTTGAGCGCGGAAGCAGGCCGTTCGACCACTTCGCCCGCAGCAATGCGGTTGACCAGATCGGTCGGAAGTCGGCGGATGCGGGGCAGGTTTTCGGGCATTTGTCGCACGCTAGCCTTCAGGCACCGCAAATTCGAGGGTAACCGCGCATAATCACCATCCCAGTCAACAATTATTTTGGCCTTTTAGCCACCAATTCGCTAGGCGCATCAGGTCACGTAATTTTCGGGTCATGCAACTCGCAGGGGGTCTGCGAGCCACGGCCCGGCATCCACGGAAAAATCGAGAAATGAGTTTTCTTTCCAATCTCTTCAAGTTCGGTTCGCAGAACATGGCGATCGATCTCGGGACCGCCAACACGCTGGTCTACGTGCAGGACCAGGGAATCATCCTCAACGAACCATCCGTGGTTGCAATCGAGACCATCAACGGGATCAAGCGCGTCAAGGCGGTGGGCGACGACGCCAAAATGATGATGGGCAAGACGCCCGACACGATCGAGGCCATCCGTCCCCTGCGCGACGGCGTGATCGCCGACATCGAAATCGCGGAAGAAATGATCAAGCACTTCATCCGCAAGGTGCATGGCAAGCGCAACCTGTTCCGCTATCCCGAGATCGTGATCTGCGTTCCTTCGGGATCGACCTCGGTTGAAAAGCGCGCGATCCGCGACGCCGCGTCGAACGCGGGCGCGTCCGAAGTGCACCTGATCCTCGAACCGATGGCGGCCGCGATCGGCGCCGACATGCCGGTGACCGAGCCGGTCGGTTCGATGGTGGTCGATATCGGCGGCGGCACGACCGAGGTTGCGGTGCTGTCGCTGCGCGGTCTCGCCTACACCACGTCGGTGCGCACCGGCGGCGACAAGATGGACGAGGCGATCGTCTCCTACGTCCGGCGCCATCACAACCTGCTGATCGGCGAATCCACCGCCGAACGGATCAAGAAGGATTACGGAACCGCGATGGTACCGGAAGATGGCGTCGGCGAAGTCATCACGCTGAAAGGTCGCGACCTCGTCAATGGCGTGCCCAAGGAAATCACGATCAACCAGGCGCATGTCGCCGAGGCCCTGTCCGAACCGATCGGCGCGATCGTCGAAGGGGTGCGCATCGCGCTCGAGAATACGGCGCCCGAACTGGCCGCCGATATCGTCGACCAGGGGATCGTGCTGACCGGCGGCGGCGCCCTGATCCGGCGGCTCGACGAGCATCTGCGCGAAGAAACCGGCCTGCCGGTCTCGATCGCCGAAGATCCGCTCACCTGCGTCGCTATCGGCACCGGCCGCGCGATGGAGGATCCGATCTATCGCGGCGTGCTGATGACCGCCTGATGCGCTTTTGGCGGAGCTAGACGGAAGGAAGTAATCGGCCATGGCGCCGCCCTCATCGCGTCGATCGAGCTATTCCAAGAAGGCCCAGTATTCGGTCTTCACCGGGTACCTGCTGGCGACGCTCGGAGCGCTGCTCGGGGCCGGGTTGCTGGCGCTGTCGCTCTGGCAGCCTTCCTCGTTCGCCCCGCTTCGTGGTGGCGCACGCGATGCGGTGACGCCGGCCGGCGAAGGCGCCGCCGCCGTCCGCACCGAAACAAAGGGGCTGCTCGATACGCTGGCGGGATACTGGCGCGCGGGCAGCCAGAATGCGGCGCTGCGGGAAGAGGTCGAGATCGCGCGCATCCGGCTTGCCGAGGCGGAATCGGTCAAGCAGGAGAACGAACGGCTGAAGGCGCTGCTCAACCTTGCCGAGGGCGAGGCAAAACCCGTCGCGGTCGCGCGGCTGGTGGGATCGAGCGCTTCGAGCAGTCGCCGGTTCGCCTATATCGGGGTCGGGTTCGAAGACGGCGTCCGGGTCGGCATGCCGGTCCATTCGCCGCGCGGCGTGGTCGGCCGGATCCTGGAAGTCGCGCGCGGATCGTCGCGCGTTCTGTTGCTGACCGACAGCGAGAGCGTGCTCCCGGTCCGCCGCGCCAAGGACGAAGTCGTCGCCTTCGCCGAAGGGCGCGGCGACGGGTTGCTGCGTATCCGACTGATCAATCTCGGCATGAACCCGCTCAAGGAAGGCGATCTGTTCGTAACCAGCGGCGCGGGAGGCTATTATCGTCCCGGAATGGCAGTCGCGATCGTCAGCGAAATCACCAGCGACGGCGCGGTCGGGCGACTGATCGCGGATCCATCGGCGACCGATTTCGTGTCGGTCGAACCGATCTACGAGCCGACGGCGGTGCAAGCGGCGCAGACCCCGATCGAAACCGAGGTCGGCGATTGATGGAGCGGATCAATCCTTCCGCGCGTGCCGACCGCTACGGCAGCCGGATCAACCGCGCCCAGTCGCCGTGGCGGGCGCTCACCGTGCCCTATGTCACGATCATGCTGGGTTCGCTGCTCCCGGTGCTGTTTCTCGCCGACGTCATGCCGATGGTGCCGCCGGTCGCATTCCTGTTCCTGCTCGGATGGCGGATCATGCGGCCCGGCCTGCTGCCGCTGTGGGTCGGGGTCCCGCTCGGCGCGTTCGACGACCTGTTCAGCGGTCAGCCGTTTGGCAGCGCGGTGCTGCTGTGGTCGCTCACCATGATCGCTCTCGAAGCGATCGAGGCCCGGTTTCCGTGGCGCGGTTTCTGGCAGGACTGGTTCACCGCCGGTCTAGCGATCGTGCTATACATCATTGCAGCAATGGTCATTTCCGGTGCCCCCATAACCCCCTTCCAGCTGGTTGCGGCGATGCCCCAGATCGCACTTTCGGTGCTGATCTATCCCGTGCTCGCGCGGGTCGTCGCGCGGCTCGACCAGTTCCGCCTCGCGCGCTCGCGGAGGATCGGGTGAAGAAACTGTTCGGTCGCAAACGCGACGCGAGGCGAAGCGGTCCGGTCATCAGCGCGTCGACGCTGAAGAACACGTTCGATCGCCGCAGCATGGTGATCGGTTCGATCCAGGGCGGGATCGGCGTGCTGCTGGCGATCCGGATGGGCTACATCGCGATTGCCGAGAACGAGAAGTATCGGCTCGAATCCGAAAGCAACCGGGTCAATCTGTCGCTGATTCCGCCGCGTCGCGGGTGGATCCTCGATCGCAACGACGCTCCGCTTGCTTCGAACCGGGCGGACTTCCGCGTCGATGTCATACCGGGCCGGCTCGCCGATCCGGATGCGACGATCGACCAGATCGGCTCGCTGCTCGATCTCAATCCCGGTCGCATCGCCGATCTCAAGGCCGAGATCGCGGCAAGCAGCGGATATCAGCCGGTCGAGGTCGCCAGCGGGCTCGATTACGAGGAGTTCGCCGCGCTCAGCGTGCGCCTGCCCGACATGCAGGGGGTAGTCCCGCAACGCGGCTTTTCGCGCTTTTATCCCACCGGCTGCAGCGTCGGTCATCTGATCGGCTATGTCGGTCCGGCCAATGCCGAGGAATACGACGAGGAGGAGCGCAATCCGCTGCTGGTGACGCCGGGCTACAAGATCGGCAAGGACGGGCTGGAAAAGCAGTTCGAACAGGACCTGCGCGGCGTGCCCGGAGCGCGCCGGGTCGAAGTCACCGCATCGGGCCGGATCGTGCGCGATCTCGAAACCCGCGAGGATATCCAGGGCGATCCCGTTCGCCTGACGATCGATGGTCCGCTGCAGGATTATGCCGCACGCCGGATCGGGCTGGAAAGCGGATCGGTGGTGGTGATGGACTGCAAGACCGGGGACCTGCTGTGCATGGCCTCCATGCCGAGCTTCGATCCCAACAGCTTTTCGGACGGCATCGGCAGCGTCGAATACGCGATGCTGCGCGATGACCAGCGCGTGCCGCTGCGCAACAAGGTGCTGAAGGGGCTCTACCCCCCCGGCTCGACCGTCAAGCCGATGCATTGCATGGCGTTCCTCAAGGCAGGGGTGCGGCCCGAAGAAACCATCGTGTGCGGCGGCGGGCGCCGGATCGGGAACCGCTTTTTCAATTGCTGGAGCAACCACGGCGTCGTCGATATGGCGAAGGCGATCTACCAGAGCTGCGACAGCTATTTCTATCACTTCGCGCAGCAGGTCGGGTTCGACAAGGTCGCAGCGATGGCGAAGGAGATGGGGCTCGGTCAGGAATTTCCTCTGCCCGTCACCAGCCAGTTCTACGGCACCGTGCCGACCCCTGACTGGAAGGTCGAGAAATTCGGTCGCGACTGGCAGCCGTTCGACACCGTGAACTCCTCGATCGGACAGGGCTACTACCTTACCAGTCCGTTGCAACTGGCGGTGATGAGCACCCGTCTCGCGACTGGACGGCACGTGATGCCGCGGCTGGTGATGAATACGCCGCCCAAGGGTTTCGATCAGGTCGAGTTTCCCGACGATCAGGTGCAGTTCGTACGGCAAGCGATGAGCGACGTGGTCAACGGGCCCGGTACCGCCGGCCGCGGCCGGCTGCCCTTCCCCGACATCCAGATGGCGGGCAAGACCGGGACCGCGCAGGTCGTCTCGCTGAGCGTGTCCGACGGACGTTCGGGCCCGTGGAAATACCGCGACCACGGCCTGTTCGTGTTTTTCGCCCCGACCGACAAGCCGCGCTATGCCGGTGCAGTCGTCATCGAGCACGGCGGCGGGTCGGGCGCGGCCTATCCGATCGCGCGCGACGTCATGACCTTCATGTTCGACCCGGCCAAGGGACTGGAAGCGCTCAAGGCGCTCGAAACCCAGTGGGGCGGCACCGCGCAGCAGCGGCTCGAAATGCGCTATGCCGCCTATGCCGCCGAGCGCGGCGAAACCGTCATCGCGACGCCGCGACGCGACGAGGAAATCTTCGACCAGGTCGAAGCCGAAGCCCGGCTTGCCGCCCAGCAATCCGAAGCGATTGCCGAAGATGCCATTGCCCCGCGCCCCGATCCAACCGCCTCGGGCTCACCGCCACCGCAGGCGATCCCCTTACCCGTTTCGCAATCGGCAGGCGAATGAACTCCATCGTTCCCGAACCGATCGCGCGTCAGCCTTGGGGCATGCTGATCCCGTTGTTCATGCTGGTCGCATTCGGGGCAGCGGTGCTGTATTCCGCCGCCGGCGGTGCGATGCAGCCGTTTGCCGCCTCGCACCTGTTCCGGTTCGGCGTGTTCCTTGTCATGGCGACCGTCATCGCAGCGATTCCGCGCGACCTGGTGCGAACGCTGACCTATCCGGCCTATATGGCGGTGGTGGTGATGCTGATCGCGGTCGAGGCGATGGGTGCACTGCGCGGCGGAAGCCAGCGCTGGCTCGATCTCGGGTTCATGGTGCTGCAGCCGTCCGAGCTGATGAAGCCGGTTATCGTCGTCACGCTGGCGCAATTCTATTCGACCCTGCCGGTCGGGATGATCGGCGGCTGGCGCGCACTGCTGTTGCCCGGCGCACTGGTCGCGGTGCCGATGGGACTGGTGCTGATGCAGCCCGACCTTGGCACGGCGCTTGCCATCGGGTTCGGCGGAGGCGTGGTGATGCTGCTCGCAGGCCTGCCGCTGCGCTGGTTCATCGCCGGAGGGGCAGCGGGTGTGGTCGCGGCGCCCTTGATGTTCTTCTTCGGCCTCAAGGAGTACCAGCAGCGCCGGGTGCTGACGATGTTCGATCCCGAAGCCGACGCGCTTGGCGCAGGCTATCACATCACCCAGTCGAAGATCGCGATCGGATCGGGCGGCCTCTTCGGCAAGGGCTTCAACGAAGGCTCTCAAAGCCATCTGCAATACCTGCCCGAACCGCACACCGATTTCGTGTTCGCCACCATGGCCGAGGAATGGGGCCTGATCGGCGGCCTGTTCGTGATCGCGGTGTTCAGCATCATCCTGCGCTGGGGGCTGAGGGTTGCGCGGGATTCGCGCGATCGCTTCGCCAGCCTGCTGGCCGCAGGCATGGTCGCGACGATATTCTTCTACGTCGCGGTCAACCTGCTGATGGTGATGGGCATGGCCCCGGTGGTCGGTATCCCGTTGCCGTTCATGAGCCACGGCGGATCGTCGATGCTGACCAACATGATCTGCATCGGCGCGCTGCTGATGGTCAATCGCTGGAACCGCAACGCGCCGCGCGGCGGCCTTTCGGGTTGACTTCTCAGACCTGCACCAGCCCCAGCTTGAGCGCCTTCACCGTCGCCCCGACCCGGTCGGACACGTCGAGCTTGGCATAGATCCGCTTGGTGTAAGTCTTCACCGTGTCGGGCGCGATGTCGAGTATGGTCGCGATCGCCGAAATCGACTTCCCGCGCGCGACCCAGCTCATCACCTCGCGCTCGCGTTCGGACAGTTCGGGGCGGTCGTCCATCGAATCGAGCAGGACGCTCACGCGCTGATGCGCCGCCTGCGGCACACTGCGCACGATGCCGAGCCTGTGTCCGTCGATCTGCGTGATCGGCATGCCGAAATCGAACGATGCATAGGCATCGCGACCGCGCGGGCCGAACAGCGGCAGGCCGAAACCGTGCACCAGTCCGAATTCGGCCATCGCCGCGAAATATTCTTCGTTTTCCCGGGTGTTGGGCGCATAGCTGATCGCATCCTGCCACGAGAGCATCGATCCGTGCTGCAGCGTCCGCACCGGAATTGGGTCCTTGGCGCGAAAATCGGCCTGTTCGTACAGATCAAGCCATTCGCGGCTGAACCCTTCGGCGACGACTGCGGTCCCGGGAGAGTTGGGAGCCTCGAACAGCGGAGTGAAATGATAACTGTACCGCACGACCTGCTGTTCGAGACAGATATCGGCCGCGTATCGCAGGACATCCCCGATGTCCGTAAACGCCTCGATCTTGCCGAAATACTGCTGCATGCGAGTCCGAATACTACCACAGGTCACCCAGGTGGGCGACTTTCCCTTTACGTAACGTCCGTCCATATGTCGGAGGTCGCTCGCAAGAGCACTCGCGTTCGGGTCGCATTCCGGCAGGTCACGACCGTCGGACTTGGTTGGGCGCGAAAAGTCCTGACGGCAACGGCCGCACCCCGCGTCTGTCTGTCGTCAGGCAACGGTCTTCGAAAGGCAGAAACCATGGTTCGTCGCGCGGCGATCGCTCAGTGGCTGCGCGGAATGCTGACCGCGGACGGCGCACAACAGGCCGAACCTGACAACGCGGCGCTGGTCGCCAATGCGATCGCCGTGCGCGAGGCGCAGGGGCAGCCCACGGTTCTGCGCCAACTGCACACGATTACCCCGCTTTCGCAGTCGCAGGCATTTCAGGCGGTCGCGCAACTCGAAGAGCGCGGCACGGTCGCGGTCATCCCGCACGAACACGATGCGCTGGATTCGCAGGTGACGCTTCTGCGCAGCCCGCGCGGCGTGCTGGACAGCAAAGCGCATTGCGATGCCGCATAGGCCCTTCCAATCCCCAATCCGCGCGCTATATGCAGCGCCTTGCCTGATTCGGACGCTGTCGATGCCGACGCCCGAACACAGGCAAACCGATGTTTCGATCGGAATGGACGCATAGCTCAGTTGGTAGAGCAGCTGACTCTTAATCAGCGGGTCCTAGGTTCGAACCCTAGTGCGTCCACCATCGAAGCCGATCGCAACTGCCAGCCCTCAGAACGTGCGCACTTGCCGCATGATCCGCGCATCGGCCTCGTCGAGAACGCGATCTACGTCGTCTTCGAACATCGCGAGGCACAGCAGCGGATCTTCGCTCCGCAGCCGGTGGTACAGCCGGATACCTTCTTCGATCTCGGCGCGCCAGTACGGGCAGTGGGCAGTCTGCGGGGCGAGGCGATCCTGTTCGTACACCACCGAATCCGCGTAGCAGCCGCCGCCGCAGATGTAGCGCGCCCAGCAATCCCTGCAGTGCGGGCGATTGTCGACTTCGGCTGCCTCGGCGTGGCGGAACGCCTGACGCCGTTCATCGTCGAGGCCCTCACTCACATGGCCCAGGCGGTACTCCTCCAGCCCGAGATGCCGGAAGCACGGATAGATCGCGCCGTCGGCCCTTACCCCGACATAGCTGCCCGCCACTCCGCAGAACCGCGTGATCGGCTGCGGCAGCATCATCCGGCGCACGGTCTTGGCCAGTGGATGATAGTCGATCGGCCGACCGCCGTTCTTGAGCGTGGTGAAGATCTCGTCGGCGATTGCTGCTGAGTCTTCGATGAAATCGGCCAGGTCGCGGGATCGCAGGTGTTCGTCGCTCTCTTCGTCCGCGCCGACCTTGATCGCGTGATAGTGCCTGATCCCGAGCGATTGCGCCCAATCCCACAGCTCCGATAACCGCGTTCCGGAACAGAACACGCTGTTCACGGTAACCCGCTCGGGCAATTCCTCGAGCAGCAGCTTCAGGCCACGCTCGACCAGAGGGTACGACCCGCGCCCGTTGGCCATCGGGCGAAAACGGTCGTGAATGGCCGCCGGCCCATCGCAACTGACCCGGATATTGTACGGATGCGCGGCGAAGAACCGCGCGATCTCGGCGGTCACCAGCGTGGCGTTGGTGGTCAGCTCGAATTCGACCTCCTGCCCGCCTTGCGCCGCCCGGTCGAGCGCCATCGCGGTCAGGGCCTTGAGCTGCTCGAACTGGATCACCGGCTCGCCCGAACCGAAGTGAAACACGACCTTGGGCGCTCCCTTTGCGGCGGCGAAGGCGAAATCGACCGTCTGCGCCAGCGTCGCATCCGACATCGGCCCGATGCGCGAATTGCTCGGCTTTTCGAAACAGTATGTGCAGCCCATGTTGCACGCGCCGGGCAGATCGATCGAAACATCGGTCACCTGCGGCGGCGGGGCATCCTTCGCCTCGCGCTTGGCAGGCACCGGCAGCCGGGTAAGCAGGTCGTTGTCGGCCAGCCATCTCTCGAGCGCGGGATCGCTGCGGGCTGGCGGCCACTGTCCTAACCGATCCGACATCTCGTCCGGAACCTCGAACAGATAGGTGCGCTCCAGATCGTACAGCAGCGGACCGTCCGGCTCGCGCGAAATCAGCCTGGTATCGCGGAGCCGCAACGCATCGAGCGTTTCCACCTCAGACATAGCTGCGCAATTCCGCCGCCGGTTCGCGCGGCGTCAGCGAGTCAGCGTCATCGAGCTCGCCACCCGCCCACTGGGCGATCTTGGGCGAAACCAGCGCGATCAGCTGCACCGGGTTGGTCCGGGCGAAATGGCGGTAGACGATGATTGCGGCCTCGCTTTCGGCGCGCAGCGAATCGCATTTCTCGTGGCCGAACCGGTCGACCATTGCCGAACAGCCTCCGCCGCACAGCGTCCGGTTCCAGCACGCACGGCACACTTCCTGCCCTGCGGCGCTGAACTTTTCGCGGAAGGCAGCGACCTTGTCAGGATCCGGTCCGTTCTCGACATCGCCGAGCACCGATTGCGGACGCCCGACATGCAATGCGCAGGGATAAAGCTCGCCATCCGACGAGACACCGAACATGCGATCTCCCGCGGGGCAGAAGAAATCGCGCCGCTTGTGCGTCAGCAGCTGGAGGATCTTCGAGGTCAACCGGTAATCGAGCGGTTTCTCGCTGCGGTCGATATAGTCGATGTAATGATCGGCCAGATCGCGAATGTCGTCGAGATAGTCGCCGAAGGCATCGTCGACCAGCGCCAGCGGATCGTCATCGGTCAGCCGCACGCGTTCGGCCTTGCACTGGCTCGCCCCCGTTTCCGCGAGCTTTTCGATCGCCTCGCCGAGACTGTTGGCCTCGCGCACAACCGACGATCCGATCAGGTGGACGCCGGGCCGCTCGACAAGCAGTCTGAGATTGCGCTCGACATCGGCGTAACTGCCGTTGCCGTTGATATACTTGCGCAATTCATCGTGCGTTTGCTCGTCGCTGTCGATCGAATAATAGACTGTGAAGCGATGCTCGGCCATGAAATCGGCGATTTCGGCCGTCAGCAGCGTCCCGTTGGTGGTGATGTGATAGTCGGTCTCGGTGCCGGTAGCGCGCGCTTTCGCTTCGGCCTGCTCGACGATCCGGCGGATCGCCTTGAAATTGAGCAACGGCTCGCCGCCGTAGAAGTGGTAGCCGTAAATCCTCAGTTCCGGAAAATTCGCGTGGATGTGGTCGACGATAGTTTCGGCCCGCGCCATCGGCATCTTCGGGATCGGCACCTCGCTGTAATCGAAATGCCCCTTGTTCACGTAGCAATAGGGACATGTCAGATTGCAACGCTGCGACACGTTGACCATGAAGGTCGCGTAGTCGGATGCGTCGGCGATCGGGGCACGCTCGATCGGCTCGGCTGGCCCGACCAGCAGGCCCCGCTCGATCAGGCTGTCGATCATCTCCGCCGCGTGGTCCGCCGCGATCGCAGCGTCAGTCTGGCAAAAACGTTCGAGCAAACCATCGCGGGAGAGCGGGCCGCCATCGCGGGCGAGCGCGAGCAACGCACCCTCTTCCGGATTGCTGTCGTGCGCAATGACGCGGTCGATATCGAACAGGTAGTGCCTGCCGCGTGAACCGAAATGGTGGAAAGCGACCGGTTTGAGCGTCGCGGTCCGCTCCGCCGGCGCCGGGCGGTCAGGGGCTGCGGTAATCGTCATCGCCCGCTCCTACGCGAGCCCCGGACAACCACCTCCTCCGCCGCACAGGATCTCGCCCGCCAGCGAACCGACCAGATCGTCGAGCGCGGGCAGTGTCTTCTTCAGCCGGGCGATCGCTTCGACATCGGCCCGCGTGACTTCACCGAAAACGCTTTTGGGATCGGCGAGCAGCTTCTTGCGGAAGGCCGGATCGACAATTGCCTTGGCAAGCGCCTGCTTGCGTGCATCGATTCTGCTTGACTCTTCCATTGCCCACCTCCGTTTTTGGGTAAAGTAGTGAATTCTCCGAGTATTGATTCTATGCGAGAGAGCACAAGATTACCATAATTGCCCGCGATTACAACCGCACTACATCATCGCACCGATGAACGCGGCCATCGCGCCGCTCATAGTCTGCGTCTTGCTCTGCGTAGGCTGACTTGCCGCGAACAGAGCCGAAGGGAGCCCGGATCATACCCCGGCCATCGCACCTCATCGTATTCGGCGAGCATCGACTGTATTGCGTATGCCTCCCTCAATCTTGCGAATAGTGCAATAGTATTTCCGAACTCGCGCGATGTTGACCGCAATTGCGGCCCATTTCATCGTAAGACGACGACAATTTCTCGAGAAACAACTTGAATTTGCCGAATTTCTTTTGCTAGCTGTAACAAATGCCTCGGCGTCGCAATCCGGATATTCCCCCCAAGACGAACTTGCCTGGTCCTTCGGCCAGCGGGTGGCGACGCTGCGCCGACGCAGCGGCATCGAAACCAAGACGCTGGCTGCACGATCGGGAATGAGCCCCAATTACGTCTGGCGTCTCGAACAGGGGCTTGTGGTCCCCAACCTGCGCAACATCGCGCGCCTCGCGATCTCGCTCGAAGTGCCGCTGCCGATCCTGCTGGAGAAGGTCGACGTGTCTTCGGTACGGCTCGAAAACCGGGCCTACAATCGCCGTGACGCCGCGGAATGACCTAGAAGCTCCGCTTGTAGGAGATACGCGGGACGAGATGCGAATCGTTGCGTCTGGTTTCGATCAGCACCGGATTGTCCTGTGACCGGTCGGGCGAAAAGAACACGCGGCGACGCTCGGTTGGAACATCGAACAGGTTCGACAGGCTGAAGGTCAGCGTGGATTTGTCGTCGGGCCGGATCTGGTAGAACACCGACGCATCAGGAAACCGCGAAAGCGAGATATCGAACTCGTCGCGCCGGAAACTCGTGCTTTCGCTGCTACCGCTAAGATCGAACCCCCATGCCGTGCGTTTCCCGTCGCGCCGGAACCCGACGCTGACGCTCGCGATCGGCACGCCGGAAAACCGGCGAGGCTCGAGCGTGTAGGGATCGCGCACGGTGGTGAGGACCAGTGATGACTGCGCCGTAATTCTTCCACCCGCGATACCGATCCGGTCGAGCGGCAGTTCGAGCGTGGCGTCGACCGCCCACAGATCGGCCGAACCGAGATTGCCCGGCGCATCGAACCCGCCCTCGACCGGCACCCGGTCCTGCAACTGGGAAATGCGGTCGTATTCGAGCGTGATCCGCGCCACTCCGTCGCGAAGGATCGGGCGCTCTGCAGTGAGCTTGACCTCCCAGGCGCGCTGCGGTCGCAATTCGGCGTTGCCGCCGTTGATACGGTCGTCGCGCAATTCCGCAAAGCTGACGAAGTCGTCGAAATCGAGTTGCGAAACCGTCCGTTCGATCGACAGCTGTACCGAAACCTGATCGGGCGCTTCCCACAACAGCGAGATGTTGGGCTTGACGAACGACAGGGTTCGCTCGGCCTCGGCATCGCCGGTGACCGACAGGCGCGAATGTTCGAACCGCAGCCCGGTTTCGATCCGCAGCTTGTCGGTCACGCCGAAACCGAGCGTGGCGAAGGCTTCGGCGCGGTCTTCGCTTACCGTCACATCGTCGACAGGCAGGTCGATTGCCGCACCGCTCGCGAGATCGCTGAGCTGCACCTGGCTGTCCAGCACGTTGCGCGCGCCTTCTATCCCGACCTGCAAGGATGCACCGCCCAGCACCGCGCGCGAATGGGTGATCCGCCCGATCGTTTCTGTCAGCCGATCGTCGAGGATCTGCGAAAAGCCGTCCACCACTCCCGATTCCACGTCGAATGCGAACAGGTCTTCGAACAGACGGTCGCGGCGCGAATGCAGCACCACGAATTCGGTCGCACCGCCCAGCGCCTTGAGCGTCGCGTCCGCGCCGATTTCGAATTCGTCGGTGACATAGTCGGACCGGAACACGTCGCGCGCCGAGGTGGGGCCTGCGACGGTTTTCAGGTCCTCGAGATAGTCGAAACCGGTGCGCGCATAGCGCAGGTTGAGATGCGCGCTATCCAGCGTTTCTCCGTCGAAGGCATAGTTGAACGAAACCGACCGCACCGGTTCATCGATGACAATCGTCTTGGGCCTGACCGATATCGGATCGGCGACCCCGGGCAGAAACAGACGGTCGATCCCGACTTCGTCGGACGGACCATTGGTATAGCTCCCGGCCAGCGCGAGCGTGTGCCGCCGGGATATCCAGCTGGCCGATCCATCGGCTGAAGCCGTGAGCCGCCCGGCAAAGTTCCGTTCCAACGCAGCAACGACATTTCCCGAAACGCCATCTTCAGCTGACAGCACCACGTTGGCGACTTGAACCTCACCGGCATAGTCGGCTCCGTATCGTTGACCCGGCCCGATCTCGATCCGCACCACGCGGTTCGCCGGTATCCGTTCGAGGACATCGAC
Source organism: Erythrobacter sp. JK5 (assembly GCF_018205975.1). Lineage (NCBI taxonomy): Bacteria > Pseudomonadati > Pseudomonadota > Alphaproteobacteria > Sphingomonadales > Erythrobacteraceae > Erythrobacter > Erythrobacter sp. JK5. The sequence continues at coordinate 1,078,267 of NZ_CP073577.1, forward strand.
GAGCGGATCCGACTTGGAACTCGGTCGTTTGCCGTTGATCACGACATTTCCCGCCGCCTGCGCAAATCCGCGACTGTCGGCATTGCCCAGCCTCAGCGTGAAGCCCGGCACGCGCAAGACCATGTCGAGCGCGTTGCGCGGCGCGAATGGCGCAAAGAACGCCGCCGGGAAGGTGCCCGTCCCGGTCGCCTTGACCTCATCACCAGCGGCGGGCGGTGCACCTGGCGCGGCCTCCTGCGCCGAAGCCGCAAACGGTGCCAGTGCGGTAGAAGCCAGCACCGCTGCCATCACGCAGCTGCGCGTCACGATGCGTTCCCGGACTGGCGAAGGTTCTCGATCAGGCTCTCGATCTCGCGCCATTCGCCATCCGTCAGCGGGCCGTCCATCTCGAGAAGCGCGTTGACCGCCGCCGTGCGAGATCCGGCAAACAGAACGTCGGTCAGACGGTGGAGGCAGTCGTCGACGATCTCCGCGCAATTCAGACGTACGCGGTAGCTGATATATTCATCGCGGCGGGTTTCGCTGATCAATTGCTTGCCGACCAGGCGCTTAAGCATCGTTCGCACGGCCGACGCGCTGGGCGCTCCGTCGATATCCGCAATCACTTCCGAAACCGTAGCATCCGGGTTCTTGAAAACCGCGTCGAAGACTTCTCGTTCCCGGGGTGAAAGCGAATCGCGCATCTCGTTACCTCCGCATGCCCCGCTACATTTGTAGTTTTCCCGCGCTATTGTGAAACATCGCAATTTCTACTTTCGCATGATTTGGCAAAGTTTTTCATCAAGTGCGCCTTTAAAGTCATTCATATGCCAAAAGATGTTCTTAATTTTCCTCTATGCTTCAGATGTTTATGCGACTCCCCGGTCGATCGGCGTAGATTCGCGGCGGTTCGGCGGATTGGTTGGCGGGCAAATCGTATACTTCACCTATTCTTTGTCTGTCGCAGGGGTTGGTGCGGTTACCAAATCTGAAGCGACATTCGAAAAGGAACTGTGAAATGGCGAAGAACAAGACGCCCAAGACTGAAGCAAAAGCCCAGTCGAAGAGCCTCGAATCGCTGATCGATGCTCAGCTCGACAGCATCGTCGTCGGCGGCTGGTCGCGCACGGTCTTCAACCGCGTCCGCCCGGTCTAATCGTAATTGCCCCGCAGTTTCGTCTGCGGGGCAATTGCTTTCCCAGTACGTCGAGGAGCATGCCGATGTTCGATGTCGAGGCACGTCTTGCCCGTCCTGGGCGGCGCCATGTGTCGGTCGTGCTTAAGGTGGCCGAACGCTGCAATCTGGCCTGTACCTATTGCTATTTCTTCTTCGGCGGGGACGACAGCTATCTCAAGCATCCCGCGTTGATTTCGTCTGACAGGGTATCGGATGTTGCCCGGTTCCTGGGCGAGGCCGCGATCAAGCACCGTCTCGAACGGATCGAGATCGCGCTCCATGGCGGGGAGCCACTGTTGCTCAAGCCCGATCGCATGGGCGCGCTGGTCGAAACCATCCGCGCTGCCGTGCCCGACAGTTGCGAGGTCGACATCCTGCTCCAGACCAATGGTGTGTTGGTCGACGAAACGTGGATTGCGCTGTTCGAACAGCACTCCATCGGCATCGGGGTCAGCCTTGATGGTCCGCGCGCGGTCAACGATATTGCCCGGCTCGACAAGAAGGGGCGCAGCAGCTTCGACGCGACGATTGCCGGCTGGGGCTTGCTCAAGAAGGCCGCCGCAGATGGCCGCATCTCCGAGCCCGGTATCCTCTCCGTCATCGCTCCCACGACCGATGCGGAGACGCTTTCCTTCTTCATCGACGAACTTGGCGCGCACAGCCTCAATTTCCTGTTGCCCGATATGTTCTTCGACAATCCGGAAACGCAGCCGGAGGATGTCGCGCGGATCGGCGAGACGATGATCGCGATCTTCGAGGAGTGGCGACGGCGGGCCGATCCGGGCCTGCATATCCGGTTCGTCAATGATGCCCTGTTGCCGATGATCGTGGCCATTCCGGCCGAGTCCACCCACCACTGCCGCGAAGATCTGTCGCACGCGATGACGATTGCATCGGACGGCACGATCTATGTCGAGGATACGATCCGCAGCGCGTTTGCCGATCGCTTCGACGAAACGCTCAATGTCGCGAGCGCAACCCTCGCCGATGTCTTCGCGCATCCCCATTGGCAGAGCATCGCTCGCGCTGCCGAGCAACCGGCCGGACCGTGCACATCGTGTCGCTACGGCGAGATCTGCCAGGGTGGCCCGCTGATCTCCCGCTACTCGTCCGACAGGGGGTTCGACAATCCCTCGCTCTATTGCTCCGCGCTGTTCGCGTTCCACCGGCATGTCGAACGCGAGGTTTCGGCCACCGGGCGCTTGCTGCCCTCTCCGCGCTTTGCCGCGGACCCCCTGTTTCCCGCCCGAAAGGAAGTTGCATGAGTGCCGCATGTTCCGATGACTCGCCCGTTGCACGCCTGCTCGATGAATGCGCGCAGGCAGCTCCTGCCGCCGCTCCGGCAATTGCCCAGACGCTGCTCGCGTTGGTAAAGGTGCTGCACCGGCGGGCTGCTGCGGCTGCAGCGGACGAAGTGGCACGTGAGCACGCGAAACACATCGCCGCCGCACTCGCGCGGATTGGTCCGGAGCAAGATGGCGAAATCTGTTTCGCGCTGTGGACCCCGGCAATCGCGGAAACGACCCGCCTCATCGAACGTGGCGAGGCGGAAGCGGCGCTCGTGCAGCTCGCCGCGATGCTGCGCGACGCGGGTTTGCCAGCGAAGGAGCCGGAGCCGACCGGGCCGATCGATCGCTTGTGGAGCGATGGCCGGTTCGTCTCGATCGACAGCAGCGGTCGCCCGGCTCCGCTCGGCGGCGACTGCCGCTGGTATCGGTTACCCGGCATCCGAGACAAATTTGTACTTCCGACCCGCGAAGTGATTCTCGACAATGCCGACGTCGAAGTGATGTGGCCCGCACCGCTCGATCATGGCGTGCCGGAGCATGTGCTCAACGAAGCGCAACACGCAATGATCGAGGCGGTACGGTGGATCGGTGAGGTTTCGCCGCGGCATCTCGCCTGGATCGACCGGCTCGTCTGCGGTTTCGCGATCACCGAAATGCCGGAAGACAGCGACCTCAGCAGCGGCTCCTACAAGAGCCGCCCGGGGGTGGTACATATCTCGTTTCCACTCGACCCGGTGATGGTCGCCGAGACGCTGATCCACGAAGCCAGTCACCAGCACTACCTGCTGCTCAACAGCGTCGTGCCGCTGGTCGATCCGGAGGCGACCGAGTTCGTCTTTTCGCCGATCAAAGGTTGCGAGCGACCGCTGGTTCGCTGCGCCTTTGCGCATCACGCCTGCTTCAATATCTGGGATTTCATGCGCCGGGCGCTTTCGGGTCGCTATGGTGTGCAGGCCGGCGAACGCATGGTTCTGATGGCCGGTTACACCGAGGTGCTGGGCATGAACGTGCTCGCCAGCGGACGCCTGACCGAGGCCGGCACGGCATTCCTTGGCGGATTGCAGGCGCAAACGCTGCTGCCGGAGGCGGCGTAGCATGGACCGCCGCAGCATCTTCCGCTCCGATGCGCTCGAAGCGCAAGCCTACGGCGAGATCGGCGAGCCGCGCCTTACCCTGCCGCGCTGGACCATGGCGGCGGCGATCCTGCTGCTGCTTATTCTCGGGGGGCTCTCTACGGAGCGCTCACCGTGCCGATCGAACTGCGTTCGGATGGATGTATTCAAACGGCTGAGCAAACGCAGACGCGCCAGAGCTGCGAGATTCGCCGCGTCCATCCGGTGGAAGACCTGCTGATCGATCGGCACGGAGAGATGCGGTGATCGGGCGGGCGCGGCGCGCGCGCAAGACCAGGGTGGAAGTAGTGCTGCACCCGTCCACCACCGATTGCGGGATCGCCAGCCTCAAGATGGTGCTCGGCGCATTCGGCATTCCCGCCACCATGCCGGAAGTGCGCGCCGCGACGCGATACACTTCCAGCGGCGTAACCGTCGGCAATATCATCAAGACCGCCAAACGCTTCGGGCTCGATGGCCGCGCGGTGCGGGCCGAACTCGACCAGCTCGACCAGCTCGAACTGCCGGCCATCCTGCACTGGAATTTCAATCATTTCGTCGTGCTCGAGAAGGTCGGCGCACGGCATGCGACAATCCTCGATCCGAGCCACGGTCGCCAGAGAATCGGGCTTCAGGAGCTGTCGCGCGGGTTTACCGGGGTGGCCGTCGAATTCGAACCTTCGGTCGAACTGTCCGCACGCCCGCCGGGCGTTGGCAGCGCTCCGGTCAGGCCGTTTCTTCCGAACCTGCGGGGGCTCGGTGCGTTGACCGCGATGGCCTTCATGATCGCGCTGCTGTCGCAGGCACTGGTGATATTGGCACCGGTCTGGATGGCGAGCCTTGTCGACAATATCGGAGCGGAGGGCGCGATCGCCGCGATCCCGCATGCCGCGGCCCTGGTGCTGGGCATGATCGCCGCCGCCGCGATCGCCGAACTGGCGCAGCGCGAAATGCTGCTGCGGGTCGGCGTCATGGCCAGCCTGAGCTCGAGCAACAAGCTGGTCGATCACCTGTTCCGCCTGAGCTACGGGTTTTTCGGTGCGCGCCGGATCAACGATCTCGTCGCGCGGGTCGGCCATATTCGCGATATCCGCGACCTTGTCGTCGAACAGGGCATTCCGGCCGCGATCGACCTGCTGTTCGGCATCCTCGCGCTGTTCGTCCTCTTTCGGTTCAGCCCGTTCTTCGGCGCGATCAGCCTGGTAATGCTGGGCATCTATTTCCTGCTGCGGGTAAAGCTGCTGGCGCTCAATGCGCGGCTGAACCAGGAACAGGTCAAGGCCGATTCGACCGAGATGGGCCACCTGATCGAGAACCTGCGCGGTATCCTGACGTTGAAGGCCGCCAATATCGAGCCGCAGCGGCTTTCGATCTGGCAGTCGGCGCTGCACCGCGGCGGCCTCGCGACCCTCAGGATGCGCCGGCTAGAAACGGTGGTCGGGTCCGCCCGCTTCTCGATCTCGGCGATCGACCAGCTCGGGATCGTGATCGCCGGCATCTGGCTTGTCGCCACTGGCCAGCTGTCGCTCGGCGTGCTGATCGCGGTGCTGATGATCCGTCAGCAGCTCTACGACCGGATGATGACGCTGTTCGACCGGCTGGCACAGCTCGCCCTGATCAAGATGTATGCCTATCGCCTCGCCGACGTGACCGGTGCGAGAGCCGGGCTGTCCTGGACGCAGCCCGAGCCGGACGCGTTCGCGACCGCAGCACCGGTGCTGCGCGCCGAGGATGTCTGTTTCCGCTACGCCGACGAGGCACCGCTGGTCGTCGACCGGACCAGCCTGACGCTGGCCCCGGGATCGATGGTCGCCATTCGCGGCCCTTCGGGTGAAGGCAAGTCGACCTTGCTCAAATTGCTGCTCGGTCTGATCTCGCCCGAGTCCGGTCGCGTGACCATCGACGGCACCGAGCTCGACGAAGCCGGTTTCCGCGCGTTGCGCGATCGCTCCGGCGTGGTGCTGCAGGGGGAACAGCTGTTTTCCGGGACGATCCTCGAAAACCTGACGTGGTTCGGCTGCGATCGGGACATGGAACGGGTCGAACATTGCGCCCGGATGGCCTGCATTCACGAGGATATCGAGCGGCTGCCGATGGGCTATTTCAGCCCGATCAACGAAGGCATCTGCAACTTTTCCGGTGGCCAGATCCAGCGGATGTTGCTGGCCCGCGCCTATTATCGCGAACCGCAGTTCATGCTGCTCGACGAAGCGACGTCGGCACTCGATCCGGAACTGGAGGAACGCGTCGTGGCCGAGCTCGAAATGCATCCGGCGGCGAAGCTGTGCGTGTCTCACCGCAGCCTGATGCTCGAGCGTGCCGACGTCGTCTATCGGATGGAGGAAGGCCGCCTCGTGCTCGAGCGCGACGGCGCGATCGTGCCGTTCGCCCCCGAAGCCAGGGATTTCACCAAGCGCCAGCAGGCGTGACCTGCCGAGCCAATCAGGAGGACTGCTCGATGTACTGCGAACTCAGGAAAACGCTGCAGTGGGAAAATCCGATGAGCGAGGCGGGCGCGCTGGCGCGCAATCTCGAACGCAATGCCGCGCGACGTTACGACAGATTTCTCAACGACGACGAGCGGCTGTTGCCCGAAGAGCGCGTGCGGCTCGAGGCGGCCGCCGCGCTGCTGGACGAAAGCGACCGGATTGCCTGCATCTCTTCACCGCAGGGCATCTTCGCCAGCAGCCGGATGTGCGAACCCGATACCGCGATCGAATATTTCGAAGGCGCTTTCGCCGTCGCGGCGATCGAGACCGGCAAAAAGCCGAAGTCGCGCGCTGCAGCGATCTGGTCGGCCAAGGGCGATCGCTCTTACCGCATCGATCCCGCTGGCGACGGAGATTGGGAACTTGCCTACAGCGCGCCGGTGCTCGACGGCTACCTTCCGATCGACACGCGGTGCCCGGCGACGCAGGGCATCATTCCCGGCGTCGATAGTGGCGCCGAGCCGATCGACGAAGCCACCGAGAGCGACATCCTGGCGCTGTTGTTCACCGCCTATGCGCTGGTCGAGAGCGGATCGCCCCTCGCCCGGCGCTTCCTCGAAGACTTCGCCCGCGTCATGGTCGCGCGCAATTCACGCGCGGACGAAGGGTTCCATTCTGGCGGCGCGCGGGTGACTGCAGGGCGAATGGTAATGACCAATCCGCTGTTCGCGCGGGACAAGCCGGAATTGATCACCGACGGGCTGGTTCATGAATCGATCCACTGCGCGATCGACCATTGCGAATTCGTCGCGCCGATCCTCACCGTGGTGCAGACCGATGCCGCGATCGTTTCGCCATGGACGGGTAAATTGCTCGACATCAACACCTTCATCCATGCGAGTTTCGTCTGGTACGGTCTGGTGCATTTCTGGACGCTCGCCAATGCCCGCACTTCGCAGCCGACCCCCGGAGCGCTTGAAATGCTGGCCACGGCGCGGCGCGGCTTCATTCGGGCGCGCCCGAGCGAACTGATCGCCCCCTTCACCGATCTGCTGAATCCCGACGTGACCCGCGCCCTCGGCGAGATGGAGATGCCGGGATGATCGTCAGTCGGCTTCCGATTTGGTCGTGAAGAAGCCCGAGATCGCTGCGCGAAAGGCTTCGCCCGCGGCGCTGTCCACCTTCTTCACCATGTGACGGATTCCGGATCGGAATGCGACGAGTCGATTGGGCACCGGCGCGAGAAATCGTCCGTCTCCGGGGCCGCCATCCAACGCCTGGCTGATCGAGCCGTAGAATTCGCGGTGCCTCGACGGTGCCACCCCCTCAGTGCCGCTGTCGGGGGAGCGCGGGTCTTCGATCAGCAGTTCCCCGCCCCAGCTGTCGTGCCATTCGGGGTGGACATAATAGATAAAGGCCCCCGAATGCCCCTGGTCCGCATGCCAGCCCAGCCCGCATCCCGGCGGGTAGAGCGAACAATTGAAGGCGATGTGAGTCCAGGGTTCGAACCCGGCCGCAAAGGCCGCGAACCCCTTGGTCGCGAACATCGCCTGAAAGAGCCGCATGATCGGGTTGGCTGCCCCCGTCCCGACAGAGGGGACCGCCGCGCTCGGATCGTCGTGGACTTGCAGGAAGTGACTCTCCGAAGTCCAGCTTTCGCCATCGGTAAGGCGATAGACGCGCGACAGGCCCTGTTCGTGAACCCGGCTGAACGATTGCGCGAGGAAGAACTGCCACAGCGCCTCGTGTTCGGCCTCGGATAACAGCCCGTCGGACACGACGATGGCATTCTCGGGATGGCGGATCGGCATGGCAGTGTCCTGCTCCCGCGACCTCGACGCCACGCATGCAAGTCGATCAAATCGCGGGAGAAAGATACGGTGTTAGCGCAGGCCGGTCTATCAATAATGCGTTGATCGGCCCGGTGCATATGCCGAATGCGACCAGGCCGACTCCACTTGTGCCGCTTGCAATCACATTACGATGTGATATATTTGAGCAATGGACACATCGACAATCACACGCGTGCGCGAGCTTGTCACATCGGGCGAAATGACCAAGGCCGGGCTCGCCCGTGCCGCCGGTCTCCACGCCAATACCCTGCGTGACGCCGCCGAGCCCGAATGGAACCCGACCGCCGAAACGCTCGCCAAGCTCGAAGCGTTTCTCGATGCCAATGACGATCGCCCCGTGCTGGTCGGGATCGAGGAAATCATCGACGAAGCGCGCAACGGGCGGATGTACATCCTCGTCGACGATGAGGACCGCGAGAACGAAGGCGACCTGATCATCCCCGCGCAGATGGCGACTCCGGCGGCGATCAACTTCATGGCGACCCACGGACGCGGCCTGATCTGCCTCGCGCTCGACAAGGCGCGGGTTGACAAGCTCGGGCTCGAGCCGATGAGCCGCAACAACAAGGAATCCATGCAGACTGCCTTCACCATCTCGATCGAGGCAAGGGAAGGCGTCACCACCGGCATATCGGCAGCTGATCGCGCGCGCACGGTGTCGGTGGCGATCGACAGCACCAAGGGCCCGGACGATATCGTCACCCCAGGACATGTCTTCCCCCTTACCGCGCGCAACGGCGGCACGCTGGTCCGCGCCGGCCACACCGAAGCAGCGGTCGACATTTCGCGGCTCGCCGGGCTCAATCCCAGCGGCGTGATCTGCGAGATCATGAACGAGGACGGGACCATGGCCCGGCTCGACGACCTCGTGGCCTTCGCGCGCAAGCACGATCTCAAGATCGGCACCATCCGCGACCTGATCGCCTATCGCATGCGCAACGAACACCTGGTCGAACGCGTCGGCGAACGCGCTTTTGACAGCGATTACGGCGGGCAGTGGCGGCTCATCACCTACCGCAACCGGGTTTCCGACAACGAGGCCTACGTCCTCCAAAAGGGGCACGTCGATCCCGATCAGCCCACCCTCGCCCGCGTTCACCCGATTTCGGTCTTCGATGACGTGCTGGGGCAACCGGGGCCGCGCAAACGCACGCTGCAGCGTGCGATGAGCGCGATCGGCGAACACGGCTCGGGCATTATCGTAATCCTGACCGGGCGCGTCGGTTCGAGCGGGGAGTGGACTCAGGACGAGGAAATCCGCAACATCGGTATCGGTTCGCAGATCCTCGCCGATCTCGGCGTGCACGACATGATCCTGCTGTCCAATTCGCGGCCTGACCTCGTCGCCATCGAAGGCTTCGGTCTCACCATTACCGGCCACAAGCCCATTCCGGAGTAATCCCCACATGGCCCATATCCTGATTGTCGAAGCGCGGTTCTACGCGCACCTCAACGATATGCTGATCGCCGGCGCGAAGGCTGCGATCGAATCCGCCGGTCACGAAGCCGACGTGATCACCGTTCCGGGTGCGCTCGAAGTGCCCGGAGCGATCGCGCTCGCCGCTGAAAGCGGCGCATATGACGGGTTCGTGGCGATCGGCGTCGTCATCCGCGGCGAAACCTATCATTTCGAAATCGTCGCCGGCGAAAGCGCGCGCGCGATCATGGCACTGACGATGGATGGAATCGCGATCGGGAACGGCATCCTGACCACCGAAAACGAGGAGCAGGCACTGGTTCGCGCCGATCCCGCGCAAAAGGACAAGGGCGGCGAAGCTGCTAGGGCCGCGCTCGCGATGTTGCAGCTGGCCGAACGCTTCGGTTGAAAACTCTTGGAAATACCCGTTCCATCCCGCTCCTGTGCGACCGTGACTACGTAGTTTCCCGGTATAGCTTTCCATAAGGTGTTAGGTTGATATCCGAGGCAATTCCGCTGTTCCGGGGGGATTGGCTGCGGTAATTGCCTCAGCGCGAAAAAATAATGCAGACACGGGGAACCGAGAATTGGCGGAAGGCAACACGGCAAGACCCGCTGTTGAAAGGATCGGTCTGGTGCTGGCAACGCTCGAACAGCAATTGTTGGAACTCGACAGGATCGGGTCCCTGCTGGCGGCTGCACACCTCGATGCAGCCATCCAGCAATTGCGGCTGGAACAGATGAAGCGAGCGGTCGCAAGGGATACTTGAGAGGCCAGAATATGCCGCAGAATTGTCGCGCGACAGCCTCTTCCGCTGGCGGCAGCAATTGCAAACCCTGCACATCCGTATTTGCACGTAAAGCCAAGGTCCGCCCCGGCCGCTAAGAAAATGCGGGGGCGAGGAACCATGGCGGCGCCATTCTACCGCTGAGGACCTCGTCTTGTTGAGCTGGAGGCTCCGATTCAGGTTCACAGGGTGGCAGACGTTGCAATGGGTCAATCATTCGCTCGATGGAGGGGCGGCACCACCGCTGCAGGCCTGCCCGCGTGAATATGGGAGAATCCGTCAACCCTGATAGCTCGGGGGACGAGGCCCGCAGCGAACGCGCACGCCAAGCCGCGCTGTCAACCGGAGCGTTACAGGACCTGCGCCCATTCGCCGACCAGCTGATGGCGATTGCCCAGCAGTTGCGCGATGGCGACCTTGAGCCGAAACCCGCCACGTCCGCGCCCGACGCGGGAGGGTATCAAGCGCGCAGCCAAGACAAGCCCGCCCCGCACGACGATTATCTGGCTATCGCCAGGCGCACCTACGCGGTCCGTCGCCAGCGCGCCGCGATCTTCGGAAGTTCCGAACTGTTCGGCGAACCGGCCTGGGATATCCTGCTCGATCTGTTCATCGCCCAGGCCGAAGGCAAGACGGTGTCCGTGTCGAGCGCCTGTATCGGCTCGGCAGCGCCGCCGACCACCGGCCTGCGCTGGCTGGGGGTGCTGGCCGATCAGGGGCTGGTGCTGCGCGAACAGGATGCCGACGATCAGCGCCGGGTGCTCGTGCGACTGACGGAGCGCGGGATCGCCGCCATGGAACAATACTTTGCCAGCGCCGGCGGTCCCTACTGATCCGCCCGCTGACAGCGCCTGAGCACCTCTCTCTCGCCCCAATCAACGGAGAGCGTGTTCAGGCGCACCCTGCCTCGATCAGCGCGCGAGCGCGCCGAAGCAGCCTCGCCCGGCATAGACCGCGCTGTCGCCGAGCTCTTCCTCGATCCGGATCAGCTGGTTGTACTTGGCCAGCCTGTCCGAACGCGCGAGCGATCCGGTCTTGATCTGACCGCAATTGGTCGCAACCGCGAGATCGGCGATGGTCGCGTCTTCGGTCTCGCCCGACCGGTGGCTCATCACGCTGGTGTAGCCGGCGCGGTGCGCCATATCGACCGCGGCCAGCGTCTCGGTCAACGTGCCGATCTGGTTGACCTTGACCAGCAGCGAATTGGCAAGGCCGCGCTCGATCCCGTCGGACAGGCGCACGGGATTGGTCACGAACAGATCGTCACCCACCAGCTGGACCGTGTCTCCGATCGCGTCGGTGACAGCCTTCCATCCGGCGAAATCGTCTTCGCTCATCCCGTCCTCGATCGAGCGGATCGGATAATCGTCGCACAGCTTCGCGAGGTAGTCGGCCATGCCAGCGCCATCGAGGCTCAGCCCCTCGCCCGAAATTTCGTACTTGCCGTCCTTGAAGAACTCGGTCGCGGCGCAGTCCAGCGCCAGCACGATATCCTCGCCCGGCCTGAAGCCGGCCTGCTCGATCGAGGCCATGATGAAATCGAGCGCCGCGCGCGTGCTGGCGAGATCGGGCGCGAACCCGCCCTCGTCGCCGACTGCGGTCGACAGGCCCTTGTCCGACAGGCCCTTCTTGAGCGTGTGGAACACTTCCGAACCCCAGCGCACCGCCTCGGCAATGCTGTCCGCGCCGACCGGCATGACCATGAACTCCTGGATGTCGATCGGGTTGTCGGCGTGTTCGCCGCCGTTGATGATGTTCATCATCGGCACCGGCAGGACGTGCGCGGACACCCCGCCGAGATAGGCATAAAGCGGCAGACCGCGCGCATTCGCCGCCGCCTTCGCCACCGCCAGACTGGTGCCGAGGATCGCGTTCGCGCCGAGCCGCCCCTTGTTTGGCGTATCGTCGAGCGCGATCAGGCCCAGATCGATGTCGCGCTGGTCCTCGGCATCGAACGCTCCGATCAGGAAGTCGCGGATCTCCGTATTGACCGCCTCGACCGCCTTCAGCACGCCCTTGCCCTTGTAGCGACCCTTGTCGCCGTCGCGCAGCTCGACCGCCTCGTGCGCGCCGGTCGATGCGCCCGAAGGCACCGCCGCCCGGCCGAAACTGCCATCGTCTAGCAGAACGTCGACTTCGACCGTCGGATTTCCGCGGCTGTCGAGAATTTCGCGTCCATGCAGATCGATTATCGCAGTCATTGTTGGCTCCGCCGAGAATGTGTTGTATGGAGATAAGACACTTGAATCGGCGACGATTCTGGACGACCGCCGCGCTTGCTGCCCGCACCCCTATTCCCCGGAACATGCAGGCGCAAGCGGCGTTGACCTGACACGTATCAACCCCGAGCTTTCCTACTGGAAAAGCAATCGATTGGAGGGCAAGACAAAGACCATGGCAGACACAAGCACCACGAAAACACCGGCCAAGACCTCGGCCAAGGGTTCGACCAGCAAATCGACATCGCCCAAGAAGGCTTCGCCGAAAAAGACGGCGGCCACCGCCAAGGCTTCCGATGCGTCGACCGGCACAGCAGAAGCGAAGAGCCGCTTCAATGCCGCTCTCGAGGAAGCGAGGGCCGGAGCCGCCGCGCTACGCAGCGAAGCGGGAACCCGTGCCGATGCATACCGCGAACAGGCTCGCAGCAAAGGAGACGACCTTATGAGCGAGGCGCGCCAGTATGGCGAAAAAGCAAAGACCCGCGCAGGCGAACTCGCCACCGACGGTAAATCCGCTGCAAGCGATGCGATCGCTTCGATCGGCAAGGTCGTGGGCGACACCGCCGATCAGATCGACAACCGTTTCGGCGAGCAATACGGCGATTACGCCCGCAAAGCGTCGCGCAGCCTGGCCGAAACCTCGGCCAAGCTCGAAGCCAAGAGCGTCGAGGAAATCGGCGAGGACGCGCGCGAGTTCGTGCGCAAGAGCCCCGGCGTGGCGGTAGGCATCGCTGCGGTGGCGGGATTTCTCCTCGCACGCATGTTCCGCGGCCCGCGCGGCTGACCGCAGGCGAGCGGGGGGCCGTTCATGCTCGACGACAAGGGACCGGCAGGTCCGCAAGGCGATCCCGATGCGCCGCTGTCCCCTGCTTCACCGGGTCTGAAGCCGGACCCTTCCGTCGCGTCCGAAGACGATGTCTCCGGCGATGAGGGGCTGTTCGAGGAACTGGCCGCACTGGTCGACGACGGGCGGACCTACGCCGAAGCCGAGATCGCGTTTCAGAAGACCCGCGCGTCGCTTGCCGGGCGCAGCGTCGGAATGGCGGCGGTGTTCGCCGTTCTCGCCATCATCGCGCTGCACATCGCCTTTCTCGCGCTGGCGGTCGGACTGGTGATCGCGCTCGCCCCGCTGGTCAGCATCTGGGGTGCGATTGCGATCGTCGTCGGCGCGCTGCTGTTGCTGGTGGCCTTGCTCGCGCGCGCCGCAATGCGGCAGGGCACACGGATAGGAGCCCTGTTCGAAAGTCCGCCCAAGCTCGAACCGACGGACGGCGACACGTGACCGGACTGCCCGAACAATTCCTCGAAGACCGGGCGCTGCGCGATGCGGCACGCCAGGTGTTGATGGCCGATCTCGCGCATGCGAAGGCAAGCCTTTCGGGCAAGTCGATCGCCAATCGTGTCGGCAGCCGCGTGGGCGACGGAGCGAAAGACGTGTTCGAAGTCGCCAGAACTCACGCGGAAGACAACCGCGGAATCCTCGCGGCCCTGATCGGGGCGATCGTCCTGTTCTTCGCGCGCGAGCCGATTTTCGAAATACTCGGCATTGCCAAACCGGACGGTGACGACGACATGTCCGGCGACGAAACTGAGCAGGAGGGCGCGGACCCTGCGCCGCCCCCGCCCCCGAATCCTACGGAGACGACTATGACCGATAATCTGCCCGCCACCGCCTCCGAAAAACGCGACGAGCTGCGCGCCAAGATCGAGGCGAGCGAACGCCGCATCGCCCAGCGTACGCTCGCCGACCAGGCGCGCGAGGCCGCGAGCGCCGCCACCGAATACACGCGGCAGCACCCGTTTACCGTGCTCGGTGGAGCTATCGCGGTCGGAGTCGTCATCGGTCTGATGACCAAGCCGGGGCGGCGAGCGGTGACACGCGCAGCGACCGGAACCGTAAGCGCAGTCGGAGGCGCCGCATCGGGCGCCGCGAAGAGCGTCGGCGGTGCGGCCAGAGCGCGCGGCGCAGCGATCGGCACCCTGTTTACCGATGCAATCGTCGCCTACGGCATGAGACTGATCGACGACGTGCTCGACACTGCGCGAAGCGGCCAGGACAGGATCGAGGATCTGGGCGACAGCGCCGCTGCAAAGTCGCGCGAAATGAAGCGCGAGGCCGGATACATGGCCGGAACCGCAGCTGACAAGTCGCGCACCATCGCCCGCCGCACCCGTCGCCGGGCAGAACGCGCGGTACGCGGTATCAAGGATCGTGTCGCGAACTAGGCGTTAGCCGCCATCGGGACAGACTTGCCCCGCTCGCGCGGTGCGCTATGGCGCGCCCATAACACCATCTCCCCAAGGATCAGGCTATGGAAGAAACCACCCCGAACCAGCGGCTCCACCTCGTGATGGGTGGCCGCGTCAAGGACCCGCGCGGACACGAGTTCCAGGACCCGGAAAGCCTGCACGTCGTCGGTGTGTTCAGTTCCTATGACGATGCGGTCGAAGCCTGGCGCGCGCAGGCGCAGCGCACGGTCGACGATGCCGAAATGAAATATGTGGTGGTCCACATTCACAAGCTGCTGACCCCGGACAAGTAGGCCGGGCGGTGGCCTATGCTATCCGCCCGTTCCGCGCTGACGACGCGCCGGCGCTGGCGGACCTGACGCTGGATGCAATCCGGGCGGTCGGTTCTGCTAAATACACGCCCGAGCAGGTGGAAGCCTGGGCGGCACGGCATCCCGGACCAGACCGGTTCCTCGAGAGGTTCCGGAACGGCGCCACGATCATCGTCGCAGCTGACGCCGACGACCATGCGGTCGCCTACACGCTGCTCGAGCCGAACGGGCACCTCGACATGCTGTATTGCCACCCCGAGCACACCCGGCGCGGGTTGGCCGATCAACTGCTGGTGCAGGCCGAACAGGCGGCACGCGCTGCCGGGATCGAGCGACTCTACACCGAAGCGAGTGAACTGGCCCGCCCGGCGTTCGAGCGCGCCGGGTACACGGCGCTGAATCGCCGCGACTTCGCAATCTCGCACGACCGGCAGGACGGCACCCGCAGCGTGCCGATCCACAACTACGCGATGGAAAAGTGTTTGGCGTGAGCTCCTGCGAAAGCAGGAGCCCGGCGCCATGCAATCCTGCTTTCGCAGGACAACACGATCGTTCAGATGAATTCGATCTTGTTGACGAGGTAGAACTTGTCGCCCGCAGGCACCGTCACTTCGATCTCGTCGTCGACCTGTTTGCCGATCAGCGCTCGCGCCAGGGGCGAAGAATAGGAAATGCGGCCCTTGGCGGCATCCGCTTCGGTCTGGCCGACGATCTGATACTTCACCGGCTTGTCGTCTTCATCGAGCAACGTCACGGTCGCGCCGAAGATGATCTTGTCGCCCGAAAGGCTCGCAGGGTCGATGATCTGCGCGCGGCTGACCTTGTCTTCGAGATCGGCGATCTGCGCTTCGACCTGGCCCTGGCGCTCTTTCGCGGCGTGGTATTCGGCATTTTCCGACAGGTCGCCATGCGCACGCGCTTCCTCGATCGCATCGACGATGCGCGGCCTTTCGGCGCGCAACGCCTTGAGATCGCTGGTCAGACGCTCATACCCCTCCGCGAGCATCGGAACCTTTTCCATCGTGGCCATCCGTTTCTTTCCTTCTGGTCCCATCCCGGCGCAAATCGCATGATTTCGAGTGCGACCGCTGCTCAATTGGCGGTCCGAAAGGCGAAAATGTCGGGAGAGACGGCGTGGTTGCGTCAGCTATAATAGTCCTGCAACGAGCGGACTTCAAGCTCCTCTGGTGCAATCGCTGCAATCGCCCGGGCCGCGGCATCCGAAGCAGCCGCCGTGGTGTAATACGGCACCTTCTTCTCCAGCGCGGTCGCACGGATCGATTTTGAATCCATCAGCGATTGCCAACCCTCGGTGGTGTTGAAAATCAGCGCGATCTCGCCGTCGATGATCTTGTCGACGATATGCGGCTGCCCTTCGGCGACCTTGTTGATCCGTTCCACCGCGAGGCCCTGTTCTGCGAGATAGCTTTGTGTCCCGCCGGTTGCGATCACCTTGAACCCCTGTCCGATCAGACTCTTGACCGCCGGAACAATCACCGGCTTGTCGGTGTTCTTGACCGAAACGAACACGGTCCCCTCGCGCGGGAGCGTCATGCCCGTGCCCATCTGCGATTTGAGAAACGCGGCCTCGAAGCTGGTGTCGATCCCCATCACCTCGCCGGTCGATTTCATTTCGGGGGTGAGCACCGGATCGGCGCCGGGGAACCGGTTGAACGGGAACACCGCTTCCTTGATGGCCATGTACGGCAGATCGCGCTTGAACGGCTCGAAGGTGCTCAGCATCTCGCCTGTCATCACGCGGCTGGCGATCTTGGCGACCGGCTGGCCGATGGCTTTCGCGACGAACGGCACGGTGCGGCTGGCGCGCGGGTTGACCTCGATCAGGTACACTTCGCCGTCCTTGACCGCGAACTGCACGTTCATCAGCCCTATGACGTTTAGCGCCCTGGCGAGCGCATCGGCCTGACGCTCCATTTCCTCGACGATCTCTGCGGGCAGCGAATAGGGCGGCAGGGTGCAGGCGCTGTCGCCCGAGTGCACCCCGGCTTCCTCGATATGCTGCATCACTCCGGCGATGCGCACTTCCTCGCCATCGCACAGCGCATCGACATCGCATTCGGTCGCGTCGCGCAGGTACTGGTCGACCAGCACCGGGCTGTCGCCCGACACATTCACGGCGGTCTTGATGTAATCATCAAGCTGCGCTTCGGAATCGACGATTTCCATCGCCCGCCCGCCGAGCACGTAGGAGGGGCGCAGCAGCACCGGATAGCCGATCCGCGCGGCAACCGCCGCCGCCTCGTCGCGGCTGTAGGCGATACCGTTTTCGGGCTGCTTGAGTTTCAATTTGTTGACCAGCTTGGCAAACCGCTCGCGGTCCTCGGCGAGGTCGATCGCATCGGGGCTGGTGCCGAGGATCGGGATTCCCTCATCCTCCAGCGCCTGCGCGAGCTTCAACGGCGTCTGCCCGCCGAATTGCACGATCACCCCGGCCATTTCGCCGGTGGACATTTCGACCCGCAGAATCTCGAGCACGTCCTCGGCCGTCAGCGGCTCGAAATACAACCGGTCCGAGGTGTCGTAATCAGTCGAAACCGTCTCCGGGTTGCAGTTGATCATGATCGTTTCGAAGCCCTGCTCCGCCAGCGCGAAACAGGCATGGACGCAGCAATAATCGAACTCGATCCCCTGCCCGATCCGGTTCGGCCCGCCGCCGAGGATGACGACCTTCTTGCGGTCGCTCGGATCGGCTTCGCATTCGGGCTCGCCGAAGCTGGGGGCCTCGTAGGTCGAATACATGTAGGGCGTGATCGCTTCGAATTCGGCGGCGCAGCTGTCGATCCGCTTGAACACCGGCAGCACGCCGAGTTTGCGGCGCAATTGGCGCACCTCTTCCTCGCTGGTCGCACCTGCCATGGCTTGCAGCGCGTCGTGCAGCAGCCCGGAGCGCTTGGCCTGCGTTTCCGCCATGCCGCCCGCGACCCCGACCGAGCGCACCGCCAGCGTCGCGAGACGCTTGTCGGAAAAGCCCATGCTCTTGAGCCGCCGCAGTCCGGCCGCATCGGTCGGCAGCCCATCGGCCTGCACTTCGCGCTCCGCAGCGATGATCGCCTCGATCTGGCGCAGGAACCACGGATCATAACCGGTGATCGGGTGGATGTCCTCGACGCTCAGCCCCTCGCGGAATGCCTGCGCCACCTTGAGCAGCCGGTCCGGGGTCCTCCGCGAAAGCGCTGCGGTGATGACATCGGTCGCCACCCCTTCGAGCTCGGGCACGCGGTTGAACCCGTCGAGCCCGGTTTCGAGACCGCGCAGCGCCTTCTGCATCGATTCCGCGAAATTGCGCCCGATCGCCATCACCTCGCCGACCGATTTCATCGCGGTCGACAGCGTCGCTTCGGTGCCCTTGAACTTCTCGAACGCGAAGCGCGGGATCTTGGTCACGACGTAGTCGATGGTCGGCTCGAAGCTCGCCGGGGTCGCGCCGGTGATCTCGTTGGTGATCTCGTCGAGCGTGTAGCCCACCGCCAGTTTCGCCGCGACGCGCGCGATCGGGAAGCCGGTGGCCTTGGATGCCAGCGCCGACGAGCGCGAGACGCGCGGGTTCATCTCGATCACGATCAGGCGGCCGTCCTTGGGATTGACCGCAAACTGCACGTTCGATCCGCCGGTCTCGACCCCGATCTCGCGCAGCACCTCGATGCTGGCGGTGCGCATGATCTGGTATTCCTTGTCGGTCAGCGTCAGTGCCGGGGCGACCGTGATCGAATCCCCGGTGTGGACGCCCATCGGATCGACATTCTCGATCGAGCAGATGATGATGCAATTGTCCGCCTTGTCGCGGACGACCTCCATTTCGTATTCCTTCCAGCCGAGCAGCGATTCCTCGATCAGCACCTCGGTGGTGGGCGAAGCGTCGAGCCCGTCGGATACAATCTTGTCGAACTCGGCCTTGTTGTAGGCGATTCCCCCGCCCGTCCCGCCGAGCGTGAAGCTGGGGCGGATGATCGCGGGCAGACCGGTATGGTCGATCAGCGCGCGGGCTTGTTCGAGAGTGTTGGCAACGCCGCTGCGCGCGCTTTCGAGCCCGATGGAATCCATCGCCTCGCGGAACCGCTGGCGGTTTTCGGCCTTGTCGATCGCGTCGGCCTTGGCCCCGATCATCTCGACCCCGTGCTCGGCCAGCACACCCATCTCGTCGAGCTTCAGCGCGCAGTTGAGCGCGGTCTGCCCGCCCATCGTCGGCAGCAGCGCGTCGGGCTTTTCCTTGGCGATGATCTTGGCGACGATTTCGGGCGTGATCGGCTCGATATAGGTCGCGTCGGCAAACTCCGGATCGGTCATGATCGTCGCCGGGTTGGAGTTGACGAGGATGACCCGGTAGCCCTCCTCCTTCAACGCCTTGATCGCCTGCGTGCCCGAGTAATCGAACTCGCAGGCCTGCCCGATGATGATTGGGCCTGCGCCGATGACGAGGATGGATTGTATATCTGTGCGACGTGGCATTATGTGCTCCGAAGCCCCTTCCCTTGAGAAAAGGGGTTGGGGATGGGTGTAGTGCGATGACTGAGAAGCGCCTCACCGGCGTGGCGCGCAAACTGCGCAACGATCCAACCGAAGCGGAAAAGCGGCTGTGGTCGCACCTGCGCGCAAGCCGGATGGGCGCGAAATTCGTCCGTCAGTCTCCGATTGGCGATTTCATCGCGGACTTCGCGTGCCGCAGCCTGAGAATTGCGATTGAACTCGACGGAGGACAGCACACCGCAGAGGCTGACGCTGCCCGAACGCAGATCATCGAAGCGCACGGCTACCGCGTGATCCGCTTCTGGAATCACGAGGTGCTTGAGAACACTGATGGTGTACTCGAAGCGATCAAGCGCGAAATCGAAATAGCGCGCAACTGCTAAGCCCCCTCCCTTGAGGGAGGGGGTTGGGGTGGGTGTGCGACGCCCGAGTTGTCGCCCTGCCCCATCACCGCTGAACCCCCATCCCCAACCCTTCCCCAAGGGGAAGGGAGAGATCATGAATCGGACCGAAGATCCTCACCCCAACCCCCAACGAATTTCTCGAACAGGTAGAAGCTATCCTGCGGCCCCGGTGACGCCTCCGGGTGGTACTGCACCCCGAACGCCTGCTTGCCCTTCACGGCAATCCCGCAATTGGAGCCGTCGAACAGGCTCACATGCGTCTGCTCCACCTCCGGCGGCAGCGTGTCGGCGTCGACCGCGAAGCCGTGGTTCATGCTGGTGATCTCGACCAGCCCGGCGGTTTCGCCCCAGCCCTCCCCGACCCGCTGGACCGGATGGTTCGCGCCGCGGTGGCCCTGGTGCATCTTTGTCGTTTTCGCGCCCGCCGCCAGCGCAAGCATCTGGTGGCCGAGGCAAATGCCGAACAAAGGCACATCGGCATCCAGCAGCGCCTTGATCACCGGCACCGCATACTCACCGGTCGCAGCCGGATCGCCCGGGCCGTTGGAGAGGAACACGCCGTCGGGCTCCAGCGCCATGATCTCGTCGAACGAGGTCTTCGCCGGAACCACCGTCACCTTCGCACCCGCTTTGACGAGATTGCGGAAGATGTTGTCCTTCGCGCCGTAATCGATCGCGACCACGTGCGGCTTGTTCGACCAGTCGGCCCGGCCGTATCCATGCCCGAGCCGCCAATACCCCCCGGCCCAGTCCTCGCGCTGTGCGCGCGTGACCTTGATCGCGAGATCGAGCCCTTCGAGCCCCGACCATTGCTGCGCCTGCGCCAGCAACGCATCGAGATCGAACTGGCCTTCCGGATCATGCGCGATCACCGCGTTGGGCGCGCCGCTCTGCCGGATGCGCCGGGTCAGTGCGCGGGTGTCGACGCCCGACAGGCCGATCTTGCCGTGCCTTTCCATCCATTCGGTAAAGCGCTCCAGCGAGCGGAAGTTCGAAGGCTCGGTCACATCCTCGCGCACCACGCAGCCGACTGCGCTTTCGACCGCGCTTTCGACATCTTCGGCATTCGCACCGACATTGCCGATATGCGGAAAGGTGAAGGTGACGATCTGCGCCGCGTAAGAGGGATCGGTCATCACCTCCTGATATCCCGTCATCGCGGTGTTGAAGCACACCTCGCCCACCGCACTGCCGCTCGCGCCGAACCCCCGGCCCCAGATCACGCTGCCATCGGCCAGAACGAGGACTCCTGTCGCCCCCTTGGGTTGCGCAGGACGGGAGGCAGCAGAAGCCATTCGGGCTCTCCGGGTCAGGGTTTCCAGCGATGTCGCTAAGTCTCATCCGCTAGGGCCGTGCGCGGTGCGCGTCAACCTAGGCGAACGCGCTCGGTTGCGTTAGAGCGCGCTCCAGCACCCTTCCATCCACAGAAAGTTCCAGAGCAATGATCCGCGACGATATCAAGGCTGCCACCATCACCGCCATGAAAGCCGGCGAAAAAGGCCGCACCGCGACGCTCCGCCAGATCGCGGCCAAGATCAAGGACCGCGATATCGAAGAGCGGACCAGCGGCAAGGATATCCCCGACGACGAGCTGGTGACCTCGGTGCTGCAGAAGATGGCCAAGCAGCGCCGCGAATCGATCGAAATGTACGAACAGGGCGGCCGCCAGGAGCTGGCCGACAACGAAAAGGCCGAACTCGCGGTGATTGATGAGTTCCTGCCGCAGATGATGAGCGAGGAAGAGACGAAGGCCGCGATCGAGGCGATCAAGGCCGAAACCGGCGCGTCATCGATGAAGGACATGGGCCAGGTCATGGGTGCGCTCAAGGCGAAGCACGGCGCGGTGCTCGATGGTAAGCTGGCGAGCGGGCTGGTGAAAGCGGCGCTCAGCTAATCACAGCCTATTCCACAGAGTGCGCTTGAACGCGCGCGCATTCGGACGCACTCTTCACCCATGACAATCACCCCGCAATGGAAGGACGAGCTGCGCGCGCGGATCACGCTGTCGAGCGTCATCATGCGCACGACCAAGCTCACCAAGGCGGGGCGCGAATGGAAGGCGTGCTGCCCGTTTCACGACGAGAAATCGCCGAGTTTCACCGTCAACGACCAGAAGGGCTTCTACCACTGCTTCGGCTGCGGCGCGCATGGCGACGTCATCGGCTGGATGATCGAGCAGCGCGGGCTGTCGTTTATCGACGCGATCAAGGAGCTTGCCGCCGAAGCCGGGATGGAGGTCCCCGCCCCCGATCCGGTCGCCGCGCAACGGGCCGAGAAGCGCGCCAGCCTGGTCGACGTCACCGAAGCGGCGCAGCAATGGTTCGTCGACAACCTGCGCGGGCCGGAGGGGCGCGAGGCGCTCGAATATCTGAAGCGGCGCGAGCTGAAACCGGAAACGCTGCGGGAGTTCGGTTTCGGCTACGCCCCCGAAAGCAAGCAGGCCCTGCCAACCGCGCTGCCCGGCTTCGACGAGGCGATGCTGGTCGAAAGCGGGATGCGGATCGCAACCGAGGACGGCACCAAGTACGATCGTTTTCGCGGCAGGGTGATGCTCCCGATCCAGGATGCCCGCGGCCGGGTCATCGCGTTCGGCGGACGCATCCTGCAGGACCGCGACGGCGTCGCGAAATATCTCAACTCGCCCGACACCCCGTTGTTCGACAAGGGGCGCACGCTTTACAACCTGCACCGTGCCGCGCCCGCATCGCGCCAGTCCGGCCGGGTCGTCGTGGTCGAAGGCTACATGGACGTCGTCGCGCTGGCGCAGGCGGGGTTCGGCGATGCCGTCGCCCCGCTGGGCACCGCGCTGACAGAGATGCAGCTCGAAATGCTGTGGCGCATGGTCGAAGTGCCGGTGCTGTGTTTCGATGGCGACGCCGCCGGGCAGAAGGCGGCGATGCGCGCGATCGGCCGGGCCCTGCCCCTGCTCGCCCCGATGCGATCGCTCAGCATCGTCCGCCTGCCAGCCGGTCTCGATCCGGACGACCTCATCAACCGCGACGGGGTCGGCGCGATGGAACGGCTGCTGGCCGAGCCGACCTCGCTGCTCGATTTCCTGTGGCAGTATGAACGCGATGCGTTGCCGCTGGAGAGCCCCGAGGCGAAAGCCGGGTTGAAGGCGCGGCTGATGGCGCATGTCGATACGATCCAGGATCGCGATATCCAGGCGCTTTATCGCCGCGAACTGCTCGACCGGTTTTCGGCCTTTGCATATCCGCCTCGACCGCCGCGCGCTCGGCCGGGCTCCGCATCGTGGCGCACGGGGCCGTCGCAGTCGCGCGGCCTCTCGCCCGAGGCGCGTTCGGCCCTGCAAGCGATCACCGTCGGCGGCCAGCGGTCCGATCTGCTCGATGCCGTGCTGGCCGGTTTTCTCCGCCATCCCGGCGAAATCGAACGCCATGCCGAGGCGCTCTCCAGCCTCGCCCGGCTCGACCCGAAAGCCGCACCTGCAATCGAATCGCTGATAGAGCTGTCCGAGACACTTGATTCGCGCGGCGAAACCGCCATATCTCACCCGCAAGGCTATCCTGCCCCACCGGTCGATATTCGCTACGCCTTCCTCAGAGATGGCATTCCACCCGGTGAAGCGCGCGAGGAACTGGCCGAAGCTGTGTCGCTGCTGGTTGAGAAGCCGGCGCTCGAGGATGCTATGGCAGCCACGATCGCCCGGTTTGACGAGGACCCGGAAGGATCAATCGCCGAGCAGATCAGACTGCGGCAACAGCTTACGACAGTTGACGAGCGCCTGAAGGCATTCGGGCGCAGGAAGGCCGCTCCGGCGGCGGGAACGGAATAAACAGCGGCGTCCCCGGGTCATCCCGCGGACGACCCGACAACGGATTGATAGCGATACATGGCCTCGACCGCTAAAAAGAAGAAAAAGCTAGACGAAGACGCACCGCTGATCGACCTCAACGAGGCGTCGGTGAAAAAGCTTCTCACCAAGGCGAAGAAGAAAGGCTACGTCACGTATGACGAGCTGAACGCCGCGCTGCCTTCAGGCGAGATGAGCCCGGACCAGATCGAGGACATCCAGACCGCGCTTTCCGAAATGGGCGTGCAGATCGTCGAAAGCGACGAGGAAGCCGAAGCCGAGGCCGAACAGGAGGCCGAGGTCGAGGAAATGTCGGTCGGCGAAGACGGCAAGAAGAAAGACGTCAAGAAAGATACCAAGGTCGCCGTCAAGAAGACCGGCACGGGCGAGCGCACCGACGATCCGGTGCGGATGTATCTGCGCGAGATGGGCGCGGTTGAGCTGCTCAGCCGTGAAGGCGAAATCGCGATCGCCAAGCGCATCGAGGCCGGCCGCGACATGATGATCATGGGGCTTTGCGAAAGCCCGATCACCTTCCACGCGATCATCCAGTGGTCCGAAGCGCTCAACAACGAAGACATGCAGCTGCGCGAGATCCTCGATCTCGATGCGATGCTTTCCAAGGAGCCTCCGCCCGACAAGATGGAGGAAGAGAACGCCGACGACGACGGCGAAATCTCGGAAGAGACCGCCGGCCCGACCATTCGCGACGACGATGACGACGACGACTCCGATGAGGAAACCGCCGAGGGCGAAGACGGCGAAGAAGGCAGCTCCAAGAAGGACGACGAAGAGGAGGAAGACAACACCCTCTCGCTCGCCCAGATGGAAGCCGCGCTGAAGCCCGAGGCAATCGAACGCTTCGCGCGCATCACCAAGCTGTTCAAGACTTTCGAGAAATTGCAGGCCGAACGCGTCGAAACGCTCGCCGCTGGAGACGATTTCCCTGCCGCGAAGGAAAAGAAGTACGAAAAGCTCGGCGAGGAGCTGACCGGCGAAGTCGAAAGCATGCAGTTCCACGCGACCAAGATCGAATTCCTGGTCGACAATCTCTACGCCTTCAACCGGCGCCTGACCGCGCTCGGCGGGCAGATGCTGCGCCTGGCCGAACGGCACAAGATCAAGCGGATCGATTTCCTCAATTCCTACGTCGGCAACGAACTCGACGATGCGTGGATCAAGGCCAACGCCAAGAAGGACAAGAAGTGGGCGGCCTTCGCCGACAAGGAAGCCGACGCGATCGACCGCATCCGCGCCGAAATCGCCGATATCGCCGCGCAGACCGGCATGGCGCTCCCCGAGTTCCGCCGCATCGTCAACATGGTGCAGAAGGGCGAGCGCGAGGCACGCATCGCGAAGAAGGAAATGGTCGAGGCGAATCTGCGCCTGGTGATTTCCATCGCCAAGAAATACACCAATCGCGGGCTGCAATTCCTTGATCTTATTCAGGAAGGCAACATCGGCTTGATGAAGGCAGTCGACAAGTTCGAATACCGCCGCGGTTACAAGTTTTCGACCTACGCGACGTGGTGGATCCGGCAGGCGATCACCCGCTCGATCGCCGACCAGGCGCGCACGATCCGTATCCCGGTTCACATGATCGAGACGATCAACAAGCTGGTCCGCACGAGCCGCCAGTTCCTGCACGAAGAAGGCCGCGAGCCGACTCCGGAAGAAATGGCCGCACGTCTCTCGATGCCGCTCGAAAAGGTCCGCAAGGTGATGAAGATCGCCAAGGAACCAATCTCCCTCGAAACGCCGATCGGCGACGAGGAAGATTCGCATCTGGGCGATTTCATCGAGGACAAGAATGCCGTGATCCCGGTCGATGCCGCGATCCAGGCGAACCTCAAGGAAACCGTCACTCGCGTGCTCGCCTCGCTCACTCCGCGCGAAGAACGCGTGCTGCGCATGCGCTTCGGCATCGGGATGAACACCGACCACACTCTGGAAGAGGTCGGCCAGCAGTTCAGCGTGACCCGCGAGCGTATCCGTCAGATCGAGGCGAAGGCGCTGCGCAAGCTCAAGCACCCGAGCCGCTCGCGGAAGATGCGGTCTTTCCTGGATCAGTAACGGTCGGCTTGGAGGCTCATGTCCGAGATCCTAAAACTCGGCGAGCGGCTCTATGCGGCCCTCGGATCAAGTGACGGTGAGACGCTGATGGAACTTCTCCACCCGGATTTCCGCGGCGACACGACTCCGGGTCTGCCGTTCGATCTCGGCGGTGTCTATGAAGGACGCGATGCGATGATGCACGATTGCTGGGGGGTCATCGGGCAGCACTTTGACATGCACTCCGAAGTCGAACACCTGGCTGCGACAGACGATGCGATCATGGCTTACGGCACGTATCGCGGAACCGCCAAAAGCACTGGAAAGCCCATTGCGGCACGCTTTGCGCATTTCTGGCCGGTCTACGGAGGCCGGATTACCGGCGTGCACCAGACAACCGATAGTGCCGCCTGGTACACGGCGTTGGAAAAAGACAGCTAGCGCACGCGAACTGTCTTGGGCATTGTCGCTCGCATGGAGAATTTGCAAAGCGCAATCGACTTCATCGGCGGGCCCGCCGCTCTCTGGATTCTCGCCTCAGTCTATTTCGGCAGCGTGATCCTCGAGCGGCTGTGGGCGATCCGGGGCAATCCGGATTATAACAACAAGGATGCGCTGTGCTCGATCGGGCTCAACCTGATGTCGAGCGTCATCAACCTCGTCATCGGGCTGCTGATCCCGCTGGCGCTCTACGTCCTCGTGTTCGACAATCTGCGCCTGTTCGAGAGCATCCCGCTGCTGCTCGCGATCCCGCTGGCCTTCGTGCTGCACGAATTCCCCTATTACTGGGATCACCGGCTCGCGCACCGGATCGGGCTGCTATGGGCGTTCCACGCGATCCATCATTCTTCCAATGACTTCAATCATTCGACGGCGGCGCGGGGGTTCTTCCTCGATGGCCAGCTCAAGGCGTTCTTCGCGATCCCCGCAGCCTTCATCGGCATCGACCCGGTGATCTACATCGCCGTCAGCGTATGCACCAACGCCTTTGGCATCTGGAACCACGCCAGCTGGGTTCCGCGCCTCGGTTGGGTCGACCGGGTGCTGATGACGCCCAAGATGCACAAGATCCATCACGCCAACCAACCGCAATATATCGATCGCAATTACAGTCAGGTCACGTTGCTGTTCGATCGCCTGTTCGGCAGCACGGCGTATCTCGGCGAGGAACCCAATCCGGGGCTGGTCAAGCCGACCTACGACTACAATCCGCTGACCGCGCAGTTCGTGGGGCTGATGCAACTCAAGCACCGGACGGACGCGGCCGAGCGCTGGCAGGACAAGCTCGCCTATCTCTGGCGCCCGCCCGAATGGTCGCATGACGGGGTGTGCCGCAGCGACTGCCCCAAATATTCGGGTGCCGCGCACGCCTGAGGATTGCGGAAACCTCGCCTCTCGCAAAGCTGCATGAATTGACCTACGCATTGTGCATTGCAGCAAAGCGGGATTGATCCATGCCAATCATAGCCATCGTCAGCCAGAAGGGCGGCTCCGGAAAGACCACCCTCGCGGTCCACCTCGGCACGCGCGCAGCTCAGGCGGGGCATGAGAGTTGCGTGATCGACACCGATCCTCAGGCGACGGCTGCGGCGTGGGGGGACTGGCGCGGGGATTTCCTGCCCGTCGTCGTCACCAGCCCTCCTGCCCGGCTTGGCCGCACGATCGAGAGCGCCAGGAAGAACGGGGTCGATTTCATCGTTATCGACACCCCGCCCCACGCCGATGCTGCGGCGCGCGAAGCCATCAAGCAGGCGGATATCGTCCTGATCCCGACCAAACCGCGCGCTTTCGATCTGCACGCGCTCGAACCGATCGCCGACCTGGTTGAATTCGCCAATAAGCCCGCCTTCGTCGTGCTCAACGGCGTTCCGGCCGGCGCGACCGTCCTGACCAAGGATGCGCGCAGGGCGGCCAAGAATATGGGGCTCGATATCTGCGCGGTCGAGCTCGGCGATCGCGCCGCGTTCCACCGCTCGAGCGCAAAGGGCGAGACCGCCGCCGAGATCGATCCTGACGGCAAGGCCGCAAAAGAAATCGAGAAGCTGTGGAAGTGGCTGACGAAAAAGCTTGGTTAGTCCGCTGTGGCTAAGCTGGTGCAATCCGGTTGCGATATCCAACAAAATCGCCGATGCGGGCGGTCACCACATGTTGAGCCACCAGATCAAACGCCAGCTGCGTTCGGTGCAGACCTTTTTTCCGGGTATCCGCACCGCGAAGTTCTCCGCCTACAACTGGGCGACGCGAAACCTTGGCTGGCGGGTCGAGCCGGAATTCAGGCTGCTGGATGCGCTCGCCCCGTGCGACCTGGCGGTGGATATCGGCGGGAACTGGGGCCAGAGCATCTACGCGCTTCAGCGCCATGCAAAGCCCGGAAAAATCGTCAGCTTCGAACCGAACCCGCAACTTGCGGCGCGCCTGAAGAGCACGTTTGCTGGCGACGCCTCGGTGGAGGTCGAATCCTGCGCGCTGGGGGATACGCCAGGCGAGTTCGACCTCTACCTGCCGTCCTATCGAGGATATGAATATGATGGCCTCGCCAGCCTCGACTACGACAGCGCCGCGAAATGGCTGAACCCGGAGCGGATGGCAGCGTTCAATGCGCACTTGCTTGAGATTCAGCGACATCGGATCGAAGTGCGCACGCTCGACAGCTATGACCTCGCGCCCGATATCGTCAAAATCGACGTCCAGGGCCATGAAGAGGCGGTCATCAAAGGCGGTCTCGATACGATCGCTCGCAGCCAGCCCGTGCTGATTATCGAGGACCCTACCGAGGGACTGATTGCCCTTCTGGCCGATGCGGGACTGGGACATTTCGGGCTTGTGGACGGCAAGCTTATTCCGGGCGACCTATCTCAGCCCAACTCGCTGTTCCTGAGCGATGCTAGGCGAAAGCTCATCGCAGGTTGATTTGCCGCATTTCGGGTGATGAAAAGCCGCATTGCCCGGTGGAGTTTCGCCGCCCGCCGCCCTATGTAGGCCCGCATGCGTATTGCCATTGCTTCCGATCACGCCGCGACCGACCTGAAGGCCCAGCTGGCCGAATGGTTGATCGACGAGGGCCACGAAGTCGCCGATCTCGGCCCCGACAAGGGCGAGAGCGTCGATTACCCCGACTACGGTTACAAGCTCGCCGAAGTCATCGCCGACGGGACAGCCGAATTCGGCATTGCGCTGTGCGGATCGGGAATCGGCATTTCGATCAGCGTCAACCGGCACCCGGCGGCCCGCTGCGCGCTCGTATCCGAGCCGCTTTCCGCTGCGCTGTCGAGAGAGCACAACGATGCGAATTGCATCGCGCTCGGCGCAAGGCTGATCGGCATCGAAATGGCCAAGACCTGCGTCGCGACCTTCCTCAACACCGAATTTGCCGATGCCGACGACCCCAGTGGGCGTCACCAACGCCGCGTCGCCAAACTCGGCAACCCGCCCGCCCTGCCCGATCACATCGAGACCCATCAATGAGCACGCAACCCTCCCACAGCACCGATCCGATGCACGGATTCTGGCACGATGACCTGGCGACCTCCGACCCGGACATCGCAGCCGCAATCGGCAACGAGTTGAAGCGCCAGCAGGACAAGATCGAACTGATCGCAAGCGAGAACATCGCTTCGAAAGCCGTGCTTGAAGCGACCGGAAGCGTGTTCACCAACAAGTATGCCGAAGGATATCCGGGCAAACGCTACTATGGCGGCTGCGATTATGCCGACGTGGTCGAAACGCTGGCAATAGAGCGCGCCAAGCAGCTGTTCGGCTGCAATTTTGCCAATGTTCAGCCGAATTCCGGTTCGCAAATGAATCAGGCCGTATTCCTCGCGCTGCTGGAGCCGGGCGATACCTTCATGGGACTCGATCTCAATTCGGGCGGACACCTCACCCACGGATCGCCGGTCAACATGTCGGGCAAGTGGTTCAACCCGGTCAGCTACGGCGTGCGCGAAGGCGAC
Organism: Erythrobacter sp. JK5; assembly: GCF_018205975.1. Lineage (NCBI taxonomy): Bacteria > Pseudomonadati > Pseudomonadota > Alphaproteobacteria > Sphingomonadales > Erythrobacteraceae > Erythrobacter > Erythrobacter sp. JK5. Next base: position 1,107,796 of record NZ_CP073577.1, read on the forward strand.
GAGCTGATCGACATGGACGCAGTCGCCGCCACCGCGCGCGAACACAAGCCCAAGCTGATCATCTGCGGCGGCACCGCTTATTCGAGGTTGTGGGACTTCGCGGCATTCCGCGAAATCGCCGACGAAGTGGGGGCATATCTGCTGTGCGACATGAGCCACATTTCCGGCCTCGTCGCCGGCGGCGCGCACCCTTCCCCCTTCCCGCATTGCGACATCGTCACCTCGACCACGCACAAGAGCCTGCGCGGACCGCGTTCGGGCATCATCCTGTGGAACGACGAGGCGCTGACCAAGCCGCTCAACATGGCGGTGTTCCCCGGCCTTCAGGGCGGCCCGCTGATGCATGTAATCGCCGCGAAGGCGGTGGCTTTCCGCGAGGCGCTGCGCCCGGAGTTCAAGACCTACGCCCATCGTATCGTCGAAAACGCCCGCGCGCTCGCCGCGAGCCTTGAAGAGAACGGTCTGCGGATCGTGTCGGGCGGGACCGACAACCACTCGATGCTGGTCGATCTCACCGCGAAGGACGTGACCGGGAAGGACGCGGAAAAGGGCCTCGATCGCGCCTGGCTTACCTGCAACAAAAACGGCATCCCGTTCGATACGCGCTCCCCCTTCGTCACCAGCGGTATCCGCCTCGGCACACCTGCGGGCACCACGCGCGGTTTCGGCCCGGTCGAATTCCGCACGGTTGGCAAGCTGATCGCCGAAGTGGTCGACGGCCTGTCGAAGAACGGCCCCGAGGGCGATGCGCAGGTCGAGGAAAGCGTGCGCTCGCGGGTCGCCGGACTGTGCGCCGATTTCCCGGTTTATCCGGGCATGTAGTGCAGGCCGTGGGTCGCCAGCCATGAACGATATCAAGCCGGACGACGAACGGCCGACGGGCACGCCTCCGGAGGACGGTCAGGATTTGCTGGAAGACGCGAAAACCGAGATTTCTGCGATGGCGAAGGATGGCACCGGCCACCCCTCGACCAAGCCGATCCTGATCGGAGCGGCGATCGGCTTTGCGGTGGGGATGATAGTGCTCGATGGCGCGTGGTTTCTCGGCCTGATTGCCGGTGCAGCCGTGGCGCTCTATTTGCGGATAAAGAAGTAAGACACGCAATGCGTTGCCCCTTTTGCGCCAATGACGATAGCCAGGTCAAAGACAGCCGGCCCACCGAAGACGCCACCTCAATCCGCAGGCGGCGGCAGTGCTCCTCTTGCGGTGCACGCTTCACCACCTTCGAGCGGGTACAGCTGCGCGAGGTGGTGATCGTCAAGTCGGGCGACCGGCGCGAGGCCTTCGATCGTTCGAAGCTCGAACATTCCGTCACCCTTGCCTGCCGCAAGCGCGGCGTGACCCAGGAACGGATCGACCGTCTGGTGTCGGGCATCCAGCGCCAAGTCGAAACGTCGGGCGAGGCGGAGGTGCCATCGGCCAGGATCGGCGCGATGGTGATGGACGGGCTCAAGCAGATCGACAGCGTCGCCTATATCCGCTTCGCCAGCGTCTACCGCGATTTTTCCGAAGCACGCGACTTCGAGGAATTCGCCAGCTCGGTGCAGGAAGCCGCGAAGGACTGACCGACGGTGCCAGCCCCAGCCAGCAAACCCGTCATCGTTCTGGTTCGCCCGCAACTCGGCGAGAATATCGGCAAGGCCGCGCGTGCGATGCTCAATTTCGGTTTGACCGAGATGCGGCTCGTCAATCCGCGCGACGGTTGGCCCAATCCCGCGGCCGGGCCTGCGGCCGCCGGTGCCGATATCGTGCTCGAGCAGGCGAAGGTGTTCGAACGCACCGCCGATGCCATCGCCGATTGCGAGCACATCTACGCCACCACGGTGCGCAGGCGCGGGGTGACGAAGCCCGTGGTCGGACCCGACGAAGCCGGCCGATTGATGCACAGCGAGCCAGGTCGTCATGCGATCCTGTTCGGGCGCGAGGCATCGGGGCTCGAGACCGAGGATGTCGCACTAGCGCGGCACATCCTCACCGTGCCGATCAACCCCGAATTCGGATCGCTCAATCTGGCGCAGGCCGTGATCCTGTGCGCATACGAATGGTCGAGGCAGGCCGGGCTCGTGCAGCCGACCGCCGAGGAAGAGCCGCTTCCACCGGCCCCGCAGGACGAGCTTGACGGTCTGATCGCGCATTTCGACGCGATGCTGGCCCCGCGTGGCTATTTCCTGCCCGAAGGCCGCGCCGAAGCGACGCGCCGGACGTTGCGCAGCGTGCTGACCAGGCCAGGCTGGAATCACCTTGAAGTGCGGACCCTGCGCGGCATCCTGAGCACGCTCGAGCGCGATCCGCGCCCCGAAGAGTAAGCGGCACAGCGCTGGCAGCGACACCGCCTTCCGCAAACGCCGCGTTTCAACCGTAGACAATGCCGGATTGCCCGGCTAATCGATCCGTCCCCTCCAGCAATTCCAAGAGATTAACGATGAAAACCGGCATCCTTTGCGCTGCGATCCTGATGGCTGCCCCGTTGTTCGCGGCGACGGCGTTTGCGTCCGAACCCGAGAACGATGAAACCGCCAAGCCGGAAACCGCCGAGACTGCGGAAGTGGACGCGGCCAAGGACGCCAAGGCCGAGGAAAAGCGCATCTGTCGCCGTGTTCGGGTCGACGCGAGCAGCCGCCGTGGGACAAAGGTGTGCAAGACCGCCGACGAATGGCGCGAGTTCAACCAGCGCCGCTGACCGGTGTCGGTCGCTTCATTCGAAACTTGACGCGTGGCTGATTCCTGTTAGACGCGCGCCTTCGCAAATGGACCCCGCATCCCGGTGAAGCGGTGGTCGCGTATGGCAGCAGGCCATGCGGTGCGATGCCGGGTTGAATGGCGGGTCGATGGGGCTCGCTCTGCAAATTTGAAGGAAAGACTCATGTCGAAGCGCAAGAGCGCCAAGTACAAACTCGACCGCCGGATGGGCGAAAACATCTGGGGTCGCCCGAATTCTCCGGTCAACAAGCGGTCCTACGGCCCCGGCCAGCACGGCCAGCGTCGCAAGAGCAAGATGAGCGACTTCGGCCTGCAGCTGCGCGCCAAGCAGAAGCTCAAGGGCTATTACGGGGACGTCACCGAAAAGCAGTTCCGCCGCACCTACAAGGACGCGACCCGGATGAAGGGCGACACCGGCCAGAACCTGATCGGCCTGCTCGAGCGTCGTCTCGACATGATCGTCTACCGCGCCAAGTTCGCCCCGACGATCTTCGCCGCGCGCCAGATCGTCAGCCATGGTCACATCCACGTGAACGGGGTGAAGTGCAACATCGCAAGCCGCCGCTGCGACGTCGGCGACGTCATCAGCCTCGGCAGCAAGGCGAAGGAAATGGCACTGGTGATCGAGGCGCAGAGCCTGCCCGAGCGTGACATTCCCGATTACGTCGCGCCCGACGGCAACGACAAGGTGCAGTTCACCCGCGTGCCCAAGCTCGACGAAGTGCCCTATCCGGTGACGATGGAACCGAACCTGGTGGTCGAGTTCTATTCGCGCTGATCCGACATTTCAGCCAGACGAAAAAGGGCGGCCTTGCGGGGCCGCCCTTTTGTTTTGTGCCTCTTTCAGAGGCTTATGAAATGCCCGGATCGCGAAATCGATCCCATTCGGTGAATTCATAGGCGATCGAACCTTCGACCAGCTGTTCCCAGATTTGCGCGATCACATCCTCGGGCAGCCCTCGCGTCCTGGCGTCCGCAACCGCCGCTTCGATCACGCTGGCCTTGCGCATCTCGTCGCGCACCGTATCGCGGCTTTGCTTGATCCGCGCTGCCGCGCGCATGTAGCCGAACCGCCTGTCCAGCAGCGCGACCAGTTCGCGGTCGGTCGCATCGACACCCTCGCGCACCTCGATCATGTCCTGACAGTCTTCGGGCAGCTTCGGCATCGGTTACGAACTTCCAAGGTAGTCGCGCCGGAAATCGGCGGCAAAATCGGCAAATCGAGCCTCCGCAATGGCAGCGCGCATCGCCCGCATCAAGGCCTGGTAGAATGCAAGATTGTGTTCGGTCAGCAGCATCGCGCCGAGGATTTCGCCAGCCTTGTGCAGATGGTGCAGATAGGCGCGCGAATATTGCGCGCAGGTGGGACATTCGCAGCGTTTCTCGAGCGGAGTGGTGTCCTCGGCAAAGCGCGCATTTCTGAGGTTGATCGGGCCGTTCCAGGTAAAGGCCTGCCCGTTGCGGCCCGAACGGGTCGGGAGAACGCAATCGAACATGTCGATCCCGCGCTCGACCGCACCGACAAGATCATCGGGTTTGCCTACACCCATCAGATAGCGCGGACGATCTTTCGGCAACATCTCGGGCGCGTAGTCGAGCACGCCGAACATCGCCTCCTGCCCCTCGCCCACCGCTAGCCCGCCAACCGCGTATCCATCGAAACCGATATCGATCAGCTTGTCCGCGCTGATCTTGCGCAAGTCCTCGTCGAGCGCGCCCTGCTGGATGCCGAACAGCGCCGAGACCGCGGCGTGTTCTTCGCCGCTGTCGAACCCGTCGCGGCTGCGCTTCGCCCAGCGCATCGACAGTTCCATGCTGGCCGCGATTTCGTCGCGCGGGCGGTCGGCGCGCGGACATTCATCGAACGCCATGACGATATCGGAGCCGAGCAGCCGCTGGATTTCCATCGAGCGTTCTGGGGTGAGCATATGCTTCGACCCGTCGATATGGCTGCGAAATTCCACGCCTTCCTCGTTCAGCTTGCGCAGGTCGGACAGGCTCATCACCTGGTAGCCGCCGCTGTCGGTCAGGATCGGGCGCTGCCAGTTCATGAAATCGTGCAATCCGCCGAGCCGCGCGACGCGCTCCGCACCGGGCCGCAGCATCAGGTGGTAGGTGTTGCCGAGGATGATGTCGGCCCCGGTCGCGCGCACGCTCTCAGGCTTCATCGCCTTCACCGTCGCGGCGGTGCCGACCGGCATGAACGCCGGCGTGGCAATATCGCCGCGTCGCATCCGGATCGTGCCGGTGCGGGCACGCCCATCGGTTGCCTGAAGGTCGAAGGAAAAGCGCGACGTCACCGGGTCACTCGCGCAGGCGCCAGCCCGTCCTGAATATGTAGGCGATGATCGCGGTGCACGCCGCGAGGAACCCGAGGGTCAAGCCCAGCGACACGCCGATCGACACGTCGGACGTGCCGTAAAAAGTCCAGCGCAACCCGCTGACGAGAAACGCGATCGGATTGGCGAGCGCGATGGTGTCCCACGGCTCGGGCAGCATATCGAGCGAGTAGAATGTCCCGCCGAGGAAGGTCAGCGGGGTCAGGATCAGCACCGGAATGATCCCGAGCTTCTCGAAACTGTCGGCCCAGATGCCGAGAATGAAGCCGAACAGCGAAAAGCTTGCCGCAACCAGCATGATGTAGCCGACCGCGAGCAGCGGATACTTGATCTCGTATTCGACGAACAATGTCGCGGTGCCGAGGATGATCGCGGCCAGGATCAGGCTCTTCGTCGCGGCGGCTCCGACGAAGCCGATCAGCGTTTCGGCCACCCCGACAGGCGCGGACAGCAGTTCGTAGATCGTCCCGGTGAAGCGCGGCATGTAGATGCCGAAACTCGAATTGCTGGTGGTTTCACCGAGCAGCGTCAGCATCAGCAGGCCGGGAATGATGAACGCTGCGTATTCGACCCCGCCGATCGCCGGCATGCGGCCGCCGATCGCCGAACCGAACACGATGAAATAGAGCGAAGTGGTAAGCACCGGCGCGAGGATCGACTGGAAAGCGGTGCGGAATGCCCGCATCAGCTCGCGCTGGTAGATCGCCCAGGCCCCGCGGGCATTGAAGGTCATTCTGCCGCCTCCCGCTCGGAAACGAGGCCCACGAAGATATCCTCCAGCGAGCTGTCGTGAATGTCGATCCCGCGATAATCGATGCCCGCTTCGACCAGCGCCTTGGTCAGCGCGGCGACTTCCTCCCGGCCCTTGCCCGATCCGTCGCCGCCGCGATAACACAGCTGCAGGCCGCCCTCGCGCAGCTCGACCGGGTAAGCGGCGATGCTCGAAGGCAGCTCGGCAAGCGGCTGCGTCAGAGCGATCAGCGCCTCGGTCCGCCCCAGCCGCTCCATCATCGCGCTTTTCTCGTCGACCATCAGGATCTGCCCCTTGCGGATGATCCCCACCCGGTCGGCCATCTCCTCGGCCTCCTCGATATAGTGAGTGGTGAGGATGATCGTGGTCCCGCGCTCGCGCAGCGCGCTGATTTGCGCCCACATGTCCTTGCGCAGCTCGACATCGACGCCGGCGGTCGGCTCATCGAGAAACAGCAGGTCCGGCTCGTGCGCCAGCGCCTTTGCAATCAGCACCCGGCGCTTCATCCCCCCCGAAAGCTCGCGTATCTGGTTGTCGCGCTTGTCCCACAGGCTGAGCGATCGCAGGACTTCCTCGATCCTCGCCTTGTCGGATGCATGTCCGAACAGACCGCGCGAATAGCTGACCGCGCGCTGCACCGTTTCGAACATGTCGGTGCTGAGCTCCTGCGGGACCAGTCCGATCCGGGCACGGGCCGCGCGCCAGTCTTTCGCAAGATCGTATCCGAATGCTGAGATCGTGCCCGAAGTGGGCCGCACCAGCCCGCATACCGCGCCGATCAGCGTCGTCTTGCCCGCGCCGTTGGGGCCGAGCAGCGCGAAAATCTCGCCCTTGCGAATGTCGAGATCGACATTGTCGAGCGCCTTGACGCCGCCCGAATAGACCTTCGAGAGGCTGGATACTGAGAGGATCGCATCGGTCACGGTGCGCCATGTGGCACAGTGCCGGGCGAATGCAAGCGTCCGTCACGGCAGGAGCAGCGAAGAATCTCCATACGAATAGAAACGATACTCGCTGGCGATCGCGTGATCGTAAGCCGCCATCATGCGCTCGCGGCCCATCAGCGCGCTCACCAGCATCACCAGGGTCGATTTGGGCAGGTGAAAATTGGTCATCAGCCCGTCGATTCCCCTGAAGCGGTAGCCGGGGGTGATGAAGATATCGGTGTCGCCTTCGAACGGCGCAATCGTGCCATCGGGTTGCGCCGCGCTTTCGAGCAGGCGCAGCGCGGTGGTGCCGACCGCGATGATGCGACCTCCCCCGTTCCTCGCCGCATTCAGCCGGGCGGCGGTGGCGGCCGAAATCCGCCCGAACTCGGAATGCATCGCATGATCGTCGGTGTCGTCTGCCTTGACCGGCAGGAACGTGCCTGCGCCGACATGCAGCGTGAGCGTTTCGCGCCCGATCCCGCGTGCGTCGATTGCATCGACCAAGGCGTCGGTGAAATGCAGCGAAGCGGTGGGCGCAGCGACGGCCCCGTCTTCCTTCGCGAACATCGTCTGGTAATCGGCGAGGTCCTGTTCGTCGACCGCGCGCTTGCCCGCGATGTAGGGCGGCAGCGGCATCGTGCCCGCGCGATCGAGCAGGACCTCGACCGGTTCCTCGCCTTCGAACATCAACGTCAGCGAACCGTCGGCCTGCCGTGCTTCGGCAATCGCGGTGACGCCGCCCCCGAATACCAGCTGGTCGCCCAGCTTCACGCGTCGGGCATTGCGCACGAATGCCTGCCAGCGGCGCAGATCGATACGCTTGTGCAGGGTCGCACCGATCTTTGCCTCACCGCCCGCCCGGCGCCCTTCAAGCTGCGCCGGGATCACGCGGGTATCGTTGAAGACCAGCACGTCGCCCGGTTCGAGCAGGTCGGGCAGGTCGCTAACGCCGCGATCTTCGAACGGGCCTTGCGCGCGCACGACCAGCATACGCGCCGCATCGCGCGGGCGAACGGGTCGCAACGCAATCCGCTCGGGCGGAAGCTCGAAATCGAAGAGGTCGACTTTCATGGCGCGCGCCATAGAGAGTTCCCGCATAGGCGGGAACCTCTTTCGAATGTGGTCGGCTTTGACATGATGCCCCGCGTGCGCGGGGGGGGGTCGCGGCCAGCCCTATTGCTGCTGCAACGGCGCGTTCAGCAGATCGGCGGTGATGTCCTGCTCGACGCGCGGTGCCTGCGGCGCAGGCTGCGGGCGGTTGTCGCTGGCGAGCGAGGCCTGCAGGATGCGCGTCGGGTTTTGCGGGGGTTCGCCGCGATTGATTGCATCGACCGCCGCCATGTTGGCGATCACCCGACCGAAATTGGTGTAGCGCTTGTCGAGGCTGAACCGCGGGTAGAACACGATGAAGAACTGGCTGTTGGCGCTGTTCTCTTCGGTCGCACGCGCCATCGAAACCGTTCCGCGCACGTGCGGCATCGGGTTGAACTCGGCTTCGAGGTCGGGAAGCTGCGAACCGCCCTGCCCGGTCCCGGTCGGATCGCCGCCCTGCGCCATGAAACCATCGATCACGCGGTGGAACACCACGCCATCGTAAAACCCCTGCCGGGTCAGCGTCTTGATACGATCGACATGGTCCGGTGCCCATTGCGGCATCAGGCGGATCTGCACCCGCTCTCCGTTCGACAGGTCCAGCACCCAGATGTTCTCGCGATCCTCGGCGACGCTGTAATTGATCCCGGGATAGGTGCGCTGGCTGGTATCGTTGACGACCTCCTGGTCGTCCTGGTTCTCCAGCGTTTGCGCGAATGCCCCAGCGGGCACGGCGAACAGCGCGAGGGCGGTCGCGCCGCCAAGCAGAGTCTTTATCATGTTGGCTTTCACGGTGTTGTCCAAATCTGCGCGGGCTTTAGCCACCCGCGCCTGACACTTCAATGAATGATCCCCCGCCATCGACGGGCGATCGAACGGCATGGTTCAGAAATCGCCCTTGCGGCCGATCTTGTCGACCCGGGCGACCACATCCTCGCATACCGGCTGGCTGACGAACGGCGTGATGTCGCCGCCATACAGCGCGATTTCCTTGACCAGTTTCGATGCGATCGGCTGCAGGGAGACGTCGGCCATGAGGAACACCGTCTCGATGTCGTCGTCGAGCTGCTGGTTCATGCCCGCCATCTGGTATTCGTACTCGAAGTCGGCGACCGCCCGCAGCCCCCGGATTATGACGCTCGCCCCCTGCTGCTGCGCGAATTTCACCAGCAGCGCATTGAATCCGACGACGTCGACATTGTCGAGGCCAAGGCCCGCGACTTCGCGTTCGACCATGGCAAATCGCTCTTCGGTCGAGAACATCGGGTTTTTCGAAGGATTGGTCGTTACTCCGATGATCAGCCGATCGACCAGCTTCGCTCCGCGCCGAATGATATCGGCATGGCCCAGCGTAATCGGGTCGAACGTGCCCGGGTAAAGTCCCACGCGGCGTGTCATGGATTGATATCCTCCCATTCGATGCCGCCGCTTTTGCGGTCTGGCGTGCGCTTGATCGTAACGGTCTCAGACCCGCCGCGACTGTTCTGGAAAGCGAAAACACCCGCGTCATTTTTCTTGAACCCGATGGTGGTCATCCCGTCCACGAGACTGTCGAGGCATTCTGCATCGGCGGTATAGGCGCGGATCACTTCGCTGCCCTCCGGTCCGGTCTTCCCCATGCTGGCGACAGGTGAGGCGTCGGCGCATGCAGGAGCATCGAAGCGGTCGACCAGGATTTCGACCAATGGCGGTGCGTCGGGCTGCCCGCACGAAACGGCTGCCAGCGAGCACGCCGGAATGACCAGACGATAGTGCCTCACCGGTCGCGCTCGATGATGAATCGCGCCAACGCCCGCAGCATGTCGGCCTCGCTTCCATGCGAGCCGAGATGACCGATCGCCTGGTCGATCAGCATTCGCGCCTGTTCGCGCGCCTTGGCGACTCCCATCAGGGTTACGAAGGTCTGTTTGCCTTGCCCCTCGTCCTTGCGCAGCGCCTTGCCGGCCCTGCTCTCGTCGCCTGTCACGTCGAGCAGATCGTCGGCGATCTGGAACGCGAGGCCGATGTCGCGCGCATAACCACGTAAGTGCGTACGGCCTTCGGGCGGGATCCTGCCGAGGATCGCGCCCATTTCGACACTTGCGGCCAGCAACGCGCCGGTCTTCAACTGCTGGAGCCTGGTGATGGTGTGTAGGTCGTAATCGACCCCCTCTTCGTCGGCGACCATGTCCATCATCTGGCCGCCCGCCATTCCGCCCATCCCGCTCGCCTTACCCAGCGTCGCGATCAGTTCGCTGCGGGTGAAGGGATCGGGGCTGGTGCCGGTATCGGCCAGGATTTCGAACGCCAGCGCATGCAGTGCATCCCCGGCAAGCACCGCAGTCGCCTCGTCGAAGGTCTTGTGAAGCGTCGGCTTGCCGTGGCGAAGATCGTCATCGTCCATGCACGGCAAATCGTCGTGGATCAGCGAATAGACGTGGATCGCTTCGACCGCGGCACCGGCACGCAATGCCGCATCGCGGGCGACGCCGAACAGTTCGGCGGTGCTGACCAGCAGCAGGGGCCGAACCCGCTTTCCGCCGCCGATTGCCGCGTAGCGCATCGCCTCGACCAGCCGCGCGCGGGTGTCGTCGGGCACAGGCAGGAACGCATCGAACACCGAATCGATCTCGCGCTGGACCTGCCTGAGCCCATCGCCGAGCAGATCATCTTCGATCCCGACCACATTCATCTCAGTTCGGCTCGTCGAACGGGGCCGTGCCGCTCGGTTTTCCGTCCGCACCTGTCACGATCTTCTCGATCCGCGCCTGCGCCGCGTCGAGCCGTTTCTGGCAAGCCGCGCGCAGCTTTTCGCCGCGTTCGTAGAGCGTGATCGCGTCGTCGAGCGGCACTTCGCCGCGTTCGAGCTGTTGCACGATCTCCTCGAGCGCGCCCAGCGCCTGTTCGAAGCTCATCTTCTCGATCTCGCCCGCCTTTTCGGCGGAACCGTTACCCTCGTCCATGCGTCGGAGCATTGACCGTGCCGCGCGGCCCGGTCAAGGCTGCCCGACAAACAAGGGGCGCAAACGGGAAGAATACAGATGCAGTGGATCATCGCCTACATTTCGGCCGCCGTCGTGTTCGGCGCTCTCGACGCCATGTGGCTGCGCTGGGCCGGGCCCAACCTGTACCGCCCAGCCATCGGCGAAATCATGGCGGAGAACTTCAACGTCGCGGCAGCGGCGGTGTTCTATTTCATCTACCTCGCCGGGATGGTGTGGTTCGCGATCAAGCCGGGGCTGGAAAACTCCAGCGTGGCGACGGCCCTCATCAACGGCATACTGCTGGGGCGCTGTGCTACGCCACGTTCGATCTCACCAGCCAGGCGGTATTCAAGGTGTGGGCGACCAAGGTCAGCGTCATGGATATCATGTGGGGTGCGTTCGCGACCGGCACTACCAGCGCGATCGCCACCTGGATCGCCTTGCGTTTCAGCAGCTGACGCCGGACGGGGGGCGATACATCGATGTTCATAGGTCACTTCGCACCGGCTTTCGTCGCCGCAGCCGTCAGCCCCAGCGGGCCCAAGCTCGGCGGGTATTTCATTGCCGCGCAGCTGGTCGACTGGGGCTTTTTCACGTTTGCCATCATGGGGATCGAACGCATGCGGATCGACCCGGGCGCGACTGTGATGGTGCCGTTCGATCTCTATCACATGCCCTTCACGCACAGCCTGCTGGGCACGGGTATCTGGGCGCTCGGCCTCGCGCTGATCGTTCTGATCTGGCATCGCAACGCGCTCGCCGGGTTGCTCGCGGGGCTGGTGGTGCTGTCGCACTGGGCGCTCGACTGGCTGACACACCGGCCCGACCTGACGCTGGCGGGCGGACCGGAACGCTACGGTCTGGGCCTGTGGAATCTGCCCTATATCGCGATGCCGCTTGAGCTCGGCATCACGCTGGGTGCCTTTGTGTTCTACATGCGCCGGACGCGCGGCCCGATCGGGCCACCGCTGATCCTGATCGGGGTGCTGCTGGCCTTCCAGGCGATCAACTGGTTTGGACCGGCGCCCGCGCAGGCCGGTCTCGCGATCTACATTCAGGCGCTGCTGGCCTTTGCGATGGCAACCGGTTTCGCAGTGTGGGTCGGGGAGAACCGCTACTTCGTGCAGCGCGGCGGGTTGGCGAGTTCGACGGTCTAAACTAAGGGCATCGCCATGAGCGAAATCACCCCTGAAATCGTCGAACAGCACGGCCTTTCCCCTGAAGAATACGAGCGCGTGCTCGCCGGGTTGGGTCGAGAGCCCAATCTGGTCGAGCTGGGCATCTTTTCGGTCATGTGGTCCGAGCACTGCAGCTACAAGAGCTCGCGCCTGCATCTGAAGAAGCTTCCGACTGAGGCACCGTGGGTGATCTGCGGCCCGGGCGAGAATGCGGGCGTGATCGACATCGGCGAAGGGCTGGACGGGCAGAAGCTCGCCGCGATCTTCAAGATGGAGAGTCACAACCACCCCTCCTACATCGAACCCTATCAGGGCGCGGCGACGGGCGTAGGCGGCATCCTGCGCGATGTCTTCACCATGGGCGCGCGGCCGGTGGCGAACATGAACGCGCTGCGCTTCGGCCGCCCCGATCACCCCAAGATGAAGCACCTGGTTCAAGGCGTGGTCGCGGGCATTGGCGGTTATGGCAATTGCGTAGGCGTGCCCACGGTGGGCGGCGAAACCAACTTCCACCCGGCCTATGACGGCAATATCCTCGTCAACGCGATGACCGTGGGCGTCGCGGATCAGGACAAGATTTTCTACTCTGCCGCGACCGGCGTCGGCAATCCGATCGTGTATGTCGGCTCCAAGACCGGGCGCGACGGTATCCACGGCGCAACGATGGCGAGCGCCGATTTCGAGGAAGACGCCGAGGCCAAGCGCCCCACGGTGCAGGTCGGCGATCCGTTCACAGAGAAGCTGCTGATCGAGGCCTGCCTTGAGCTGATGGCGACCGACGCGATCGTCGCGATTCAGGACATGGGCGCGGCGGGTCTCACCTCCTCCAGCGTCGAGATGGCGACCAATGGCAAGGCGGGTATCCGGCTCGACATGGACAAGGTGCCGTGCCGCGAAGAGGGCATGACTCCGTACGAAATGATGCTGAGCGAGAGCCAGGAGCGGATGCTCATGGTCCTCAAGCCCGGCAAGGAAGCCATGGCCGAGGCGATCTTCAGGAAGTGGGAGCTCGACTTTGCGATCATCGGCGAAGTGACCGACACGCAGCACATGGTGCTCGAATGGCAGGGCGAGGTCGTGTGCGACATTCCGCTGGGTCCGCTCGCCGCCGATGCGCCAGGATATGATCGGCCTTACCTCTCCAGAGACGAATATGCGGAATGGGCGGGCATCACCCCGATGAAGGATGTGCCCGACAGCGACGATCCGGGCGCAGACCTCGTCACAATGCTCGCCAGCCCCAACCTCGCTTCGCGCCGCTGGATTGCCGAACAGTACGATAGCCAGGTGATGGGCGACACGCTGCAAACCGGCGGCGATGCCGCGGTGGTGCGCATCCACGGCACCAATCGCGCCCTCGCGATCAGCACCGATTGCACCCCGCGCTATGTCTATGCCGATCCCTACGAAGGCGGGAAGCAGGCAATTGCCGAGGCCTATCGCAATCTGTGCGCGGTCGGCGCGATACCGCTGGCGGTCACCAACTGCCTCAACTTCGCCAATCCGCAGCGGTCCGAGATCATGGCGCAATTCGTCCACGCGCTCGAAGGCATGGGCGAGGCCTGCCGCGCGCTCGACTTCCCGATCGTGTCGGGCAACGTGTCGCTCTACAACGAGAGCAAAGCGACCGGCGGCGGCAGCGCGATCCTGCCCACCCCAGCCATCGGCGGAGTCGGCGTAATCGACGATGCGTCGAAAATGGTCACGTCCGCGTTCAAGGCTGAAGGCGATGCGATCTACCTGCTTGCGCCCGAATTCTGGGCGAAGCCCGATCCGACCCGCTCGCATCTGGGGAAATCGCTGTGGCTCGACGTGGTCAAGGGCCGCGATGAAGGCCGCGCTCCACCGGTAAACCTTGCTGCCGAATTCGGCGCGGGCCAGATCGTGCGCAAGCTGATCGGCGAAGGGCTGCTTTCCGCGGTGCACGATCTTTCCGATGGCGGCCTTGCCGTCGCGCTGGCCGAAATGGCGCTCTCGGGCGGGATCGGCGCGGAACTGGTCGATGGCTATGAAGGCTACACCGTCGCACAGTGGTGGTTTGGCGAGGATCAGGCGCGCTACGTGCTTACAGTCTCGCCGGAGAACGCCGACGCCTTTAACCGCATTGTTGCCGAAGGGCCTGACATCGATGAAGCCGAAATGGTCGGCTTCCATCGTATCGGCACCGTTGGCGGGGACAGCCTACTCGGGCAATCGCTCGGTGCATTGCGCGAGGCGCATGAGAGCTTCTTCCGCGACTGGATGGGTGGTTGAATACCGTGAGTTCCTGCGAAAGCAGGAACTCATTCTCGTTGATAGCTGGACTCCTGCTTTCACAGGCGATCACCTAGTTGGAATTCCTCCAGCCGATTCTCCACTATGGCGGGCATTGGCTCGTGCCGTTCGCGCTCGGCTGGCTCTTCTGGCGCAAACGCTGGTGGCAGGCGGGACTGATTATCGCCGCTGCCAACCTGATCGATTTCGATCACGTGCTGGCCGACCCGATCTTCGATCCCGACCGGTGCAGCATCGGCTTTCACCTGCTCCACGGATGGGAGGCGGCGGTGGGCTATTGCATCATGCTCGCCGTCCCGCGCTGGTGGGTGCGGGCGCTGGGACTGGGCGCGCTGTGGCACCTGGCGGTCGACTATGGCGACTGCGTGATGCAGGGTCTGTGACATGACCGCAGGATATTCCGGAAAGCCGCTCGCGAGAAAACTGAGTCTGCGCGACGGGCAAGTGTGCTGGTTCGACGCGATGCCCGAAAGCATCATGGACGAGATCGATGAATTCGCACTCGAATTGCGCTTCGTCGCCGACCCGGAATCGGGGTTCGACGCGGCGCACATCTTTGTCACCGAGGAAAGCGATCTGGCAGCAAAGCTGGCGCAGCTGCGCAAGCATGTCGCCACGGACGGTCAGATCTGGGTCAGCTGGCCCAAGAAGGGTTCGGGCCACGAAACCGCGCTCGATCAGGCGGCGGTGCAGCGGGTTGGGATCGCCGCAGGGTTCGTCGATACCAAGAAGTGCGCGGTGGACGAGGTCTGGTCCGGCCTCAAGTTCGTGATCCCCAAGGCAGACCGGTAGGCGTCAGGCCATCTGCGGCTCTGACAGGCCCAGATCCTCGCGCTGGTAGCCTTCCTGCTCGAGAATGCGCAGGCATTCACGATAGATCACCGGCTCTCCGATGTTGAGGCGCGCGCGGGCTTCGTCGATATCTTCGCGCATCACCGCCTCGACATCCATGTGCGCAAGCCGCGCTGCGGCCTTGCCCAGTCGCCGCCCCTCGCGGATCGCGGAATACAGCGGAGCCTTTGTCCCCGTGACCTTCTTGATCTGGCGCGCTCCGGCATAGGCGATGAAGAGAATGCCCGTGTTGTGGTTCTGCGAATAGCTGAAGCCCAGCAGGCTCGCCTCGCCCAGCGCATCCCGGCCATAGGTCGTCAGCACGTGAAACAAGTCATGCGTGTCGCGCAGCCGCTCGAAATACCATTCGGTTAGGTCGTGCGGCCGCTGATCGGCGGGAAGCCATTTGTGACTTTCCTCGACCAGGCCCGCCGCCGTCAGCCCCTCGCGCTTCATGAATGCCATGTAATGCTTGCCGACGCTGTTCTCGGGCAGGTCGGCCCAGCGATCGTGATCGTCGAGCATGCCGGGAATGTCGGGTTCCTCGCGCAGGAAACGCTGGCCATCGGGCGACCTGATGAAATCCCACGCCTGCCGATGGCTCCTGCGGCCCTTGGTCGCCTCGATGATGTGGAACACCTGCTCGGTGTCTTCCTTGTCTTCGACGAGCTTGCCGAAGTGGTGCAGCACCTTGAACGGACGAAAGCCGGAAACACTTCGGTTGTCGGCAACAAGCGGGCGGTCGATCAGCGCCATGTCATTCTCCAGAACGACTCATTTGAGTTCACCATATGCAACCTACATTGGTGTAAGTACGCTGTCCAGCGGGATTTCCGCTACGTCGCTCTTCCCTTTGGCGCGCGAGGCGACAATAGCAATCGTTATGCGAGATCACGAAACCGTGCCCTATTCGCTCGATGCGCTTCCCGACGACGAAGCCATTGCGCGCGCGCGAGCCATGCGCGACCGGCTCAGGCAACGCCGGACCTGCCGTTATTTCTCTGACGCTCCGGTTCCGCGCGAGGTAATCGAGGCGGCGATCGAGGCCGCGGGCACCGCCCCCAACGGCGCCAATCACCAGCCATGGCATTTCGCCGTTGTCGAATCGTCCGCAACCAAGCGCGCGATCCGCGAAGCCGCCGAAGCCGAAGAACGCCGGTTCTACGGGGAGGACGGGGACAACCCGAAAGCAAGCGATGAGTGGCTCGGCGCACTCAGGGAGCTCGGCACCGATGCCGACAAGCCATTTCTCGAAACGGCGCCCTATCTCATCGTCGTGTTCGCCCAGCGCAAGGGCGGCATCGAGGAAGACGGGCAGACGCAGAACTACTATGTGACCGAAAGTGTCGGGATCGCGTGCGGAATGCTGATCGCGACGCTGCACGAGGCGGGATTGGCGACGCTGACCCATACTCCCTCGCCGATGGGATTCCTGCGCGAAGCCTGCCAGCGGCCCGAATCGGAAAAGCCGCTGATGATCGTCGTGGTGGGGCGGCCGAGCGAGGACGCGACCGTGCCTGTCCATGCCCTGAAAAAGAAGCCGCTGGGTCAGATTTCAAGCTGGCTGTAGGCCAAACAGGGTCCCGGACGTGAGCCGGGATCGATCGATGTGCGATGCAAAGCCGGAAGCTGTCCCGAGTCAAGCCCGGGACAACGGACAATCAGGCGGCCGCCATGCCTTCGCCGCCGGTGTCTTCGGTCGCAAGCATATCGTAGGGGTCGATCCCTTCTTCGCGCCAGATGCGATGGCATTCGCGATATTTCGTCGGTTCGGGGATGTTGAGTGCCGCGCGCACATCGTCGAATGGCAGCTTCAGCAGCTCGCGGATCGGCTGTTCGATCAGGCGTTTCGCGCCCTTCCCGGTCCGCCGCGCCTGGTTGACCGCACCGAAGATGGGGGCCTTGCTGCCCCACGCCATTGTCTTGATGTTGGCAGCGCCGGCATAGCCGATCAGCAGATGACCGTGACTCGGCGACTGGCCGTGAGTGAACAGCAGCACGCACTGCTCGCCCAGCGCATCGCGGCCATAGCCGGTGAGGATATGAAACAGGTCGTGCGTGTCGCGCGACCGCTCGGCGAACCACTGCACCAGGTCGGGATACTTCGGACGGCCCAGCTTGTCGGATTCGGCCACCAGCCCGGCGGCCGACAGGCCCTCGCTCTCCATGAAGTCGCAATAGACATGCGCAAGGCTGCCCTTGGGCGTCTTGCGGAGCGCCGCATGGTCATCGAGGATTTCGGGCAGGTTCGGCTCGGTCCGGCGCAGGTATTCGCCGCGCTCCGACAGCATCAGCGATTCGACCCGCGACATGAAACTCTTCGACGGCAGCGATTCGAAGATCTTGAAGACGAGACTGGTGTCTTCCTTGTCCTTCATCAGCAAGCGGAAATTCTTCACCGCGCGCGGAAGCGAGTAACGCGGCGTGGGGCGATCGGGATGACGCAGGACGGTGCCGTCTTCGGCGAAAAGCTGGGTGTAATCGGGGTTGGACATCGTGAGCGGGCCTCGTTGATCGGGTGTGCTGCGCGGGGAATAGCAGCGCTTACTTACATTAATGTAAATAGCATACTTCGGTTCCGAATCACAACCATTTTTCCCGGTATCCGGCGACGCCCCTCGCTCAGCCGTAAACCCAGTCCTTCGTCGGAATACCGAGCAGCGAGAGCACCGCGGTCAAATCGCCGCGATCGATCCGTCCGTTTGCAGCCGCCCTCGCCCGGGGCTTGGCGCGGTAGGCTACGCCATAAGTTGCCGCCTCGATCAGCGGGATGTCGTTGGCGCCATCGCCCGTGGCGAGGCTCGGCGTCGATTGTCCGAGCGCGGCGATCTCCTCCAGCAGCACCGCTTCTTTGACCGCGCTGTCGACGATCGGGCCATCGAGCGTCCCGGCGAGCATGCCGTCTTCGACAGTCAGCCGGTTACCCACCACCCGATCGAAGCCCAGCTGATCGCCGACCACATCGGCGAAGTGATGGAATCCGCCGGTAACGAGCACGGTCCTGCAGCCCCGCGCCGAAAGCGTCGATACCAGCGTCTTCGCACCCGGCGTCGCTCTGATCCGTTCGTCGAGGCAGCGGGCGATCGCGCTTTCTCCCAACCCATCGAGCAGCGCCACCCGCTCGCGCAGCGCCGACTCGAAATCCAGCTCGCCCTGCATCGCCCGCTCGGTGATCGCGGCAATCTGCGGCTTGATCCCGGCGTAGTCGGCAAGCTCGTCGATGCATTCCTGCCCGATCATGGTCGAATCCATGTCGGACACGAACACGCGCGGGATCGCAAACTCGCTGTCGCTCACCAGCATATCGGCGGGCGCGAAATGTGCGTCGATCGCCGCCAGCACAGTTTCTGCTGGCGCATCGGCAAAGCTCAACTGCAGCACGTCCGCGCAGGAATCGAGCATCACCGAGGCGGCGATGCGGATGCCCTGCTCCGCCAATGTCGCACTCGCCGCATCAAGGCGTGTTTCCAAGGTCGCAGGGTCTGCTATCAGCCGCGCTATGAGCAAGGGGAAAACTCCAATCGAGAACCGGGTGGCGCTCATTGCAGGGCCGACCGCCAGCGGCAAGAGCGGACTTGCGTTGCAGCTCGCACAGGCGCGCGCCAAGACGAAACTCGACACCTGGATCGTCAACGCCGACAGCATGCAGGTCTATCGCGACATTCCGATCCTGTCCGCCGCACCGAGCGAGAAGGAGCGCAAGCAGACGCCGCACCGGATCTATGGCGAGTGGGAGGCACAACAGACCTGCTCCGCCGCCGACTGGGCTGGGCGCGCTAAGGGTATGATCGCCGAGGCGCACGAGGCGGGCGCGCTGCCGGTGCTGGTCGGGGGCACCGGCATGTACATGAAGGTGCTGCTCGAAGGGATAGCCCCGATCCCGGAAATCGATCCGGAGATTCGCGCGGTGGTGCGCGGCCTCGATACCGAGGACGCCTATGCCGCGCTGATGATCGAGGACCCGGAGCGCGCGACCCAGCTGGATCGGGGAGACAGCCAGCGGATCGCGCGCGCACTCGAAGTCAAGCGCTCGACCGGGACGACACTCGCCGACTGGCAGCTCGCCAAGACAGGCGGGATCGAGGAGGATGTCGACCTCACCGCCGTAGTTCTGCTGCCCGACCGAGACTGGCTCTACGAACGGTGCGACACCCGGTTCGAGGCAATGCTCAATGCCGGGGCGATTTCCGAGGTCGAGGAATTGGTCAAGCGCGGGCTCGACCCCGCTCTGCCGATCATGCGGGCGATCGGCGTGCCCGAAATCGCCGCCCATCTTGCTGGCGAATTCGACCGGAAAGAGCTGTTTCAGGCCGGAGCGCAGGCCACACGCAATTATGCCAAGCGGCAATACACCTGGTTCCGGCGCCAGCCCCCGGAGAGCTGGGCACGCCTGACCGAAGGGGCTGAATCCAAAAGTATCGATCTCGATGATGTTTTTGGATCATTATTGCGCCAATAATGCTTGACACGTTAGAAAATGTCCGATAGCGCATCATTCATGGCCCGACGCACAGCCCCTGCGCCGGGCCTCATTTATTGTTAAGACCACGAACGACCCGGGCCGCATCCTCTCCGGGCGAGCAGACAAGGATAACAACGTGTCGGAAAGCTCCCCAGCCGACCCTTCAGCCTCGGACAAGCGCTCGGGCGCCGCGATCCTGACGCAATGCCTGGTCGATCAGGGCGTGGAATTCGTGTTCGGCTATCCCGGCGGCGCAGTGCTGCCGATCTACGACGAGCTGTTCGGCGACGAGCGCATCCGCCACATCCTCGTCCGCGCGGAAGCCGGCGCGGCGCATGCCGCGGAAGGCTATGCCCGCGCGACCGGAAAGCCGGGCGTGGTGCTGGTGACTTCCGGCCCCGGCGCGACCAACGCCGTCACCGGTATCGCCGATGCGTTCATGGATTCGATCCCCATGGTGGTCATCACCGGGCAGGTCCCGACTGCGCTGATCGGCACCGATGCATTTCAGGAAGCCGACACGATCGGCATTACCCGCCACTGCACCAAGCACAATTACCTGGTGAAGGACCCGACCGATCTGGCCGCGACCATCGAGGAAGCGTTTCGTATCGCCACCACCGGGCGCCCGGGCCCGGTCCTCGTCGATATTCCCAAGGACGTGCAGATCGCGGTGCCTTCGCAAAGCCGCGCCTCCAAGCTCGTCGCCTCGCACCGGTATGCCCCGCAGATGGCGGCTTCGGCAGAGCAGGTCATCGAGGCAGTGGAGCTGATCGCGCAGGCCAGATCGCCGATCCTCTACACCGGCGGCGGAATCATCAATTCGGGTCCGCAAGCGAGCGAGCTGCTGCGGAAATTCCAGGACCTGACCGGCGCGCCGCTGACTTCGACGCTGATGGGCCTCGGTGCGTTTCCGAGTACGCATCCCGACTGGCTCGGCATGCTGGGCATGCACGGCACCTACGAAGCCAACATGGCGATGAACCGCGCCGACGTGATGATCTGCATCGGTGCGCGGTTCGATGACCGGGTAACCGGGCGGCTCGACGCGTTCTCGCCCGACAGCACGAAGATCCACATCGATATCGATCGCTCCTCGATTAACAAGAACGTGCGGGTCGATCTCGGCATTGTCGGCGATTGCGCGACGGTGCTCGGCCAGTTGATCGAGGCGTGGGGCGACCGCAAGCCGCAGGATCTCGGCGAATGGAAGGCACGGATCGCTGGGTGGCGCGCGCGCGAATGCCTCGCCTACCCGGAAAAATCGCGCAAGAACCCCGGCATGATCATGCCGCAGAAGGCGGTCGAGCAACTGTACGAACTCACCCGCAAGCGCGAGCCGATCATCTCCACCGAAGTCGGCCAGCACCAGATGTGGGCTGCGCAGTATTTCGGGTTCGAGAATCCCAACAAGTGGCTGACCTCGGGCGGGCTCGGCACCATGGGCTATGGCCTCCCCGCCGCGATCGGCGCGCAGCTGGGCGATCCGGACGCGCTGGTGATCGACATCGCGGGCGAGGCTTCGATCCAGATGAACATCCAGGAGCTCGGCACGGCGAGCCAGTATCGCCTGCCGGTCAAGGTGTTCATCCTCAACAACGAATACATGGGCATGGTCCGCCAGTGGCAGGAACTCACCTACGAAAGCCGCTATTCGAACAGCTATTCCGACAGCCTGCCCGATTTCGTGAAACTCGCCGAGGCTTACGGCTGGAAAGGCATCCGCATCCATGACGAAAGCGAGCTGGAGGCAGGGATCGCGGCCATGCTCGATCATGACGGGCCGGTGATGGTCGATTGCCTCGTTGCGCAGGACGCCAATTGCCTGCCGATGATTCCGAGCGGTGCCGCGCACACAGAGATGCTGCTCTACGGTGACCATGTCGATGGCACCATGGATGACGAAGCGAAGGCGCTGGTCTAAGCGCGTTCGCCGGAGGGATCACCGAACATGAAAATCAAGAGCGCCGAGGCGGAGCGCCACGTCCTGACCGTTACGGTCGACAACGAGCCGGGGATCCTCGCCAAGATCACCGGGCTGTTCACCGCGCGCGGCTACAATATCGACAGCCTCACCGTGGCTGATATTTCGGAAGACCACGCCGTCAGCCGTATCACGATCGTCACCAGCGGGCCGCCCGAGGTAATCGACCAGATCGAAGCGCAGCTCGAACGGCTCGTGCCGGTCCACCGTGTGACCGATCTCACCACCGCCGGGGCCCATGTCGAGCGCGAACTGGCGCTGATCAAGGTCGCAGGCAAGGGTGAGCCGCGGGTCGAGGCGCTGCGGATCGCAGAACTGTTCCGCGCCAATGTCGTGGACACCACCACCAGCAGCTTCGTATTCGAATTGACCGGCGCGCCGGACAAGATCGACAGTTTCATCGCCCTGATGCGCGAGCTTGGGCTGGTCGAGGTCGGCCGCTCGGGTGTGGTCGGGATGATGCGCGGGGCCGAGGGCGCCTGAACAAAATCAAAGGGAAATAGGGAACACTGATGAAAGTCTATTACGATGCCGACGCTGATCTCGGCCTGATCAAGTCCAAGAAGATCGCCGTGCTTGGCTACGGATCGCAGGGCCATGCCCATGCGCAGAACCTGCGCGACAGCGGCGTCGCCGAGGTTGCGATTGCGCTGCGCGAAGGCTCCTCGACCCGCAAGAAGGCCGAGGATGCCGGGTTCAAGGTGCTGTCAAACACAGAAGCGGCGAAATGGGCCGATATCCTCATGATCCTCGCTCCCGACGAGCATCAGGCGGCAATCTGGGAGAATGACATTGCGGGCAACATGAAGCCGGGCAGCGCGCTCGCCTTCGCGCACGGCCTCAACATCCATTTCGGCCTGATCGAACCGCCCGCCGACATCGACGTCATCATGATCGCGCCCAAGGGCCCCGGCCACACCGTGCGCAGCGAATACCAGCGCGGCGGCGGCGTCCCCTGCCTGATCGCGGTCCACCAGGATGCAAGCGGAAGCGCGCACGACGTCGCCCTTGCCTATGCCAGCGGCGTCGGCGGCGGCCGCAGCGGCATCATCGAAACCAATTTCAAGGAAGAGTGCGAAACCGACCTGTTCGGCGAACAGGCTGTGCTGTGCGGCGGCATCACCCACCTGATCCAGGCCGGGTTCGAAACGCTGGTCGAAGCCGGATACGCGCCCGAAATGGCCTATTTCGAATGCCTCCACGAAACCAAGCTGATCGTCGACCTGCTGTATGAAGGCGGGATCGCCAACATGCGCTATTCGATTTCGAACACCGCGGAATATGGCGATATCACCACCGGCCCGCGGATCATCACCGACGAGACCAAGGCGGAGATGAAGCGCGTTCTCGCCGACATCACCAGCGGACGGTTCGTCAAGGATTTCGTGCTCGACAACCGCGCCGGGCAGCCCGAACTCAAGGCCGCGCGCAAGGCGGCTGAAGCGCATCCGATCGAAAAGACCGGTTCGGAGCTGCGCGCGATGATGCCGTGGATCGGAGCCAACAAGCTGGTCGACAAGTCGAAGAATTAGTAGTCTTCCCCCGCGCGATCGACGCGTGAGGAGGATGCACATGAGCAAGCCCTGGATCTACACCCAGCCCTTTGCCTCGATCTATCCGATGTATGTCGAGAAGGCCGAGAAAAAGGGCCGGGGTCGTTCGGAAGTCGACCGGGTGATCGGCTGGCTTACAGGCTACGACGAAGCAGCGATGAAGGCCGAGATCGAACGCAAGACCGATTGCGAAACCTTCTTCGACAAAGCGCCTGCACCCAATCCCAATCGTGAACTCATCACGGGCGTCGTCTGCGGCGTCAGGGTCGAAGACGTGGAAGAGCCGGTAATGCGCGAAATTCGCTATCTCGACAAACTCGTCGATGAGCTTGCCAAGGGCAAGGCAATGGAGAAGATTCTCCGCGAACCCTGACCCTTGGGGCCCGCGCCAACAAGCAGGTCGACATGTCGGAGAACTAGGCTATGCGACCAGGCGGCATGGAGACGTCCCGCAATACTGCCCTGATCTTCGGCGCGTGCGCAATCGCCTGGGTGGTGATCGTGGCACGGGCCTACACCAACGTGAAAGGGCCCGAAGACTTCGTCGTTACCGTGTCGCAGCCCGAAGTGCAGG
This sequence comes from Erythrobacter sp. JK5, assembly GCF_018205975.1. Classification (NCBI taxonomy): domain Bacteria; kingdom Pseudomonadati; phylum Pseudomonadota; class Alphaproteobacteria; order Sphingomonadales; family Erythrobacteraceae; genus Erythrobacter; species Erythrobacter sp. JK5. The sequence goes on from NZ_CP073577.1 coordinate 1,131,427, forward strand.
CTTTCGCCCGCGACCAGCTCGGCGCGTTGCAAAAGCGGTCGTTCGCCGAGGATGTCGAACTGTGCGCGATCATCTTCGAGGACAGCGAAGGCAAACTCGGCAGCACCCCGGTGCGGGTCGGGGCCGAGGCGAGCTGCGACATCGCCTATTTCGACGAACCCGGCATGGCTCCCGTCGCCAGCTTTCACACGCATGGCTCGTTTGGCGAGGAATACGACAACGAAGTGCCCTCGCTGACCGATATTCAGAGCGATATCGGCAGCGGGATGGACGGCTATGTCTCGACCCCCGGTGGGCGGCTGTGGTGGATCGACTGGCGCGGCGAACGCGCGGTCGAAGTCTGCGGCGAAGGATGCCTGGAACAGGACCCCGATTATCGCCCATGCCCAGGCGACCGGATCAATCGCGAATTCTCTCTGACGCAGCTCGTCGCCCGGAACGACAGCGTCGCTGCCGATTGCTGATCGGTTTTTCAGATTCCCTCGCGCCACCGTTTGGTGCCTGCGGCAGCGCCAACACGCCGACAAGAAGAGATGTGACCGAGGGAATTAGGAGGACAAATCCCCCCGGCCACACCTCTAGAACGCGCCGTCAGGCTTTCGGCGCGCGAGCCGTGAACCTACGTACGACTGGCCGGGCTGTGGGCCTGTTCGGGCCATGATGCTGTTCCTCCAGAGCCAGCCGCGAGACGATCGTGCAGCGACCACCCGGCTGGTCATCGGGGTGGGGTCACAAGGGGGACTTGCCGGTGGGGGATTACCGGCAGATCATCCCGAGAGCTGCCAGATGGCCGCGCACATTCTGGAGTTCGCAGCGCCCGCCGGTTTGGTGACAGATCCTGCAAAAAATTTTCGAGACGTTCCGGAGATGCGAGAAAGGCCCGCTCTCGACAGGTTTCGCGCAATCGGTCACACGCGTCGCAGCGATGAAACTCCACGACTGTCACAGTATCGACGATTTCCGCCGGCTCGCGCGGGCGCGGCTGCCGTTCCCCGTGTTCGACTATATCGACGGCGCGGCAGATGACGAATTGACGAAGGCGCGCAACACCGCCGCCTACGACAGCGTCGATCTGGTGCCCGACGTGCTCGCCGGGGTGGAGACCATCGACACGTCCTGCACTATCCTTGGCCGCAAGAGCGCGCTGCCGCTGATGCTCTCGCCCACGGCAGTGCAGCGCGCGTTCCACTGGCAGGGCGAAACGGCGGTAGCGAAGGCTGCGGAGAAGTTCGGCCTGTGGTTCGGCATTTCCAGCCTCGCGACCCGCAGCATCGAGGATATCGCGGCGCTGACCGATGGCCCCAAGCTGTTCCAGCTCTACGTCCACAAGGACAGGGGGCTGAACACCCACATGATCGAACGATGTCAGGCGGCGGGATTCGACGCGCTCGCGCTGACGGTCGACACGATCGTATCGGGAAAGCGCGAGCGATGCCTGCGATCGGGCTTCACTACCCCGCCCCGCTTCACCCCGGCGAGCATGTGGAGCTACGCCACCCGCCCGCGCTGGACGCTCGATTACCTGTTTCGCGAAGCGTTCCGGCTGCCCAATCTGGACACGCATGTGAGGGAGGGATCGCGCAAAGCGGTGAGCATCGCGGAATATTTCAACACCATGCTCGACACGTCGATGGACTGGTCGACCGCCGCCGCGATCCGCGAGCAATGGGGCGGCACATTCGTGCTGAAGGGCGTCATGAGCGCAGGCGATGCGCGCCGCGCGGTCGAGCTAGGCGCGGATGCAATCATGCTGTCGAACCATGGCGGGCGGCAACTCGATGGCTCGCGCAGCCCGTTCGACCAGCTTCCCGAAATCGTCGATGCGGTCGGTGGCGAGATCGAGATCATCTGCGATGGCGGCGTGCGGCGCGGTACGCATGTGCTCAAGGCGCTGTGTTCGGGAGCGACCGCGGCGTCGGGTGGGCGGCTGTATCTCTACGCGCTCGCAGCGGCAGGTGAGGAAGGCGTCGAGCGAGCGCTCGGCATACTCAAGGACGAGATCGAGCGCGGGATGCGGTTGGCGGGCGTGACGCGGATCGATCAGCTGACCGAGGATCGTCTGCGACGGCGATGATTGTCACGATGCCAGATGCTGAGTGCATCATCCGCGACGCGCGCTGCATATAGACAAGAACCCCCGCCGCTGGCTCTGTGGCGGAGCTTCGCGACGGGGGCCCTGGTCAGCCTGAGGATTGCCTGGACCTAGTCCTGGAAATGTTCGTCGGGCGAATGGGTCGGATAGTTGACATCGCCCTTGGCGATGAAGCCGGGAATGTCCTTTTCCCAGCGGCCCTGAACGTCTTCGCTGAAATTCAGGTAGAGCGTGCCGTCGACGATTTCGTAGACGTTGGGATCGCCTGGCGCGAGCGCATCGTTTGCGCCGATCGCCCAGGCGCAATAGCCGCCGTAGGCCGGAGCGTACTTGGCCGGATCGGCGACAAACGTCTTCGCGTTGTCTTCGTTGGCGAAGCGGTAGTCGAAGCCTTCGTAGCGGACGGTATAATCGGCGACGCCTTCGACCGGAACGCCGTCCCCGGTGAAGTAGCTGACCACGTCGAAACCGCGCACGGCCAGCGTATCGCCCTTGGACTGGGTATAGATCGGGCCGGCCGGATCGCCGCCGAGATCGGCGTAAAGCGTGGTTTCCGCACCGGCTTCCACGGCGGCCGTCTGGTCGGCCTGGTCGGCGGTTTCGGCGGGGGCACTGCACGCGGCGGCAGTGGCAAGCAAGGCAATGGCAAACAGCGACTTCTTCATGATTTCCTCCTGGAACAAGATCGTTGCGGGGCAACGCCTCAGGGTTCGCGAATGGCGGACACAAGGTTACACAATTTTTTCGCGACGCGGTTCAACTCGCCGATTTCCGCTTTCGCCCCGGCTTGCCAAGCCGCGCGAATTGCGCAATGCAACGGGCATGACGGAACGCTTCGGATTGCTGCTACGACTTATTCGCCCTTGGGCGTGAGCGGCGGCGTGCGATTGGACGCGGCCTGACGCCCAAGGGTTCAGCCGCCACCAGACACCCCGAAACTTTCCGACGAGCCTTCTTTCATGCCCATGCTCACACAGCCTTCCCGAAAATACAGCGCCTTTCCGCAGGTGCCGCTGCCCGATCGGCAATGGCCGACGCGCACCATCACCGCCCCGCCCCGCTGGCTGTCGACCGATCTGCGCGACGGCAACCAGTCGATCATCGATCCGATGGACGGAGTGAAGAAGCGCCGGTTCTTCGATTTGCTGGTCGAAATCGGGGTGAAGGAGATCGAGATCGGCTTCCCCAGCGCGGGCGCGACCGAGTTCGATTTCATTTCGGGGCTGGTAACATCGGGCGCGATCCCGGACGATGTCACAGTGCAGGTGCTGACGCAGAGCCGCGAGGACCTGATCCGCACCTCGTTCAAAAGCCTCGCCGGAGCGCGCGCGGCGATCGTCCACCTCTACAACGCCGTCTCCCCCGCATGGCGCGATATCGTGTTCCGCATGTCGAAGGACGAGGTGCGCGAAATCGCCATTGCGGGAGCGAAAGTGATGCGCGACGAAGCAGCGAAGCGCCCCGACACCGAATGGCATTTCCAGTATTCGCCCGAGACCTTCTCCACCGCCGAGCTCGATTTCAGCATCGAGGTTTGCGCCGCGGTAATGGAAGTGCTCGCCCCGACCCCTGAAAAGCCGATCATCCTCAACCTTCCCGCGACGGTCGAGGCGGCCACGCCCAATATCTACGCCGACCAGATCGAATATTTCTGCCGCAACCTGCCGGGTCGCGAGGCGGCGGTCATCTCGCTCCACACCCACAACGATCGCGGCACCGGCGTAGCGGCGGCGGAACTCGGGCTCATGGCGGGCGCCGACCGGGTGGAAGGGTGCCTGTTCGGCAATGGTGAGCGCACCGGCAATTGCTGCCTCGTGACGATGGCGCTCAACATGTACACGCAGGGCATCGATCCGGGCCTCGATTTCTCGGATATCGACCGTGTGATCGAGACCGTCGAGTATTGCAACGACCTGCCGGTGCACCAACGCCACCCCTATGGCGGGGAGCTTGTTTTCACGGCGTTCTCCGGCAGCCATCAGGACGCGATCAAGAAGGGCTTCGAAGCACGCGACACGCAAAACGACGAAGGCTGGCGCGTGCCCTATCTCCCGATCGATCCAGCGGACCTGGGTCGCAATTACGAGGCGGTGATCCGCGTCAACTCGCAGTCCGGCAAAGGCGGCTTCGCTTGGGTGCTCGAACAGGATCAGGGCCTCAAGCTGCCCAAGCGGATGCAGGCCGATTTCTCGAAAGCGGTGCAGCGTCTTGCCGACGAATTGGGGCGCGAACTCAATGCAGCGGACATCTGGGCCGCATTCCAGCGCAACTACCACGTCCAGACGCCCGACAAGCATTTCCAGCTGGTCGATTACGAGGAAAGCCGCGCTTCGGACGGCACCCGCGTGTTCGTGGGCAAGATCGCGGTCGATGGGCAGGAACAGAGCGTGTCGGGGCGCGGCAACGGCCTGATCTCCAGCGTCGTGGCGACGCTCGAGGATACATTCGGCCTAGACCTGAAAGTGCTCGACTATACCGAGCACGCACTCGGATCGGGCCGCGACGCCCGCGCGGCGGCGTATCTGGAATGTGAAAGCGGCGGACACACGATCTGGGGCTGCGGCATCGACGAGGACGTGGCGACGGCCAGCGTTCGCGCGGTGCTGAGCGCGGCAAACAGCGCGTTGGCGGTCTGAGACTTCTCACGCCAGCGCTGTCGGCCTATGATCGGCGCCGATGACGGCGCGCCTGATCGAGATTTTCCTGCCCGAAAGCGAGGTCGAACGGCTCGAGTCCATCCTGGCGCGGCATTCGCGCAGGTTCTGGCGTGAAACCGTTCCCGGACGCGCCGAGAAATACACCTGTATCGTCCAGCAGAGATACACCGAGCGGTTGCTCGGCGATCTGCAAGCCGCTTACGGCGACAACCCAGATTTCACCGCGCGGATTTCCAGACTGGAAGCGGTGATCCCGCCCGTGCTCGAGACTGCTGATACCGAACTCCCCGCCCCCGACGAACTGCGCCCGCCGACCGCCATCGAACGGTTCTTCAGTCGCGATCGCATCAGCACCACCGAGCTTTACGAGGATATCGAAGAAAGCCTCCACATCACACCCACATTCCTGCTTACCGTTTTCCTGTCCTCGGTAATCGCCGCGCTGGGAATGCGCAGCGGACAGACGGCGGTGGTGATCGGGGCGATGGTCATCGCGCCGCTGCTGGGGCCGACAATGGGGATCGCCATCGCTGCCACGATCGGCGATCCGCGGCGCGGTGCCAAGGCGGCGACCGCGCTATGCGTGGGAAGCACGGTCGCGATCCTGGCCGGGGCATTGGTAGGCGCATTGGTCGATATCGACCTGACTGTATCGGAACTGCGCAACCGTTCGCTGGTCCAGCCCGCCGATATCGCGCTTGCGCTCGCCTGCGGCGCGGCGGGTGTGCTGGCGATGAGCAAGGCGGCCTCGCTATCGTTGGTCGGGGTGATGATCGCGGTCGCGCTAGTCCCGCCGCTCGCCGCGACGGGCATCTTTCTGGGCATTGGCGAATGGGTGCTGGCTGCCAATGCGCTGTTCCTGTTCACGATCAATTTCGTGTGTCTCAACGTAGCAGGGATCGTGATGTTTCTGGTCGAAGGGCTGCCGCCCAAGAGCTGGCGCGTCACCACCGGCCTGCTGTCAGCGTGGACCGCGATCCTCATCGTTCTGGCACTGGTTGCCGCCGGGCGATTGGTCTTCGGGCTCGGAACTCTGGAACGGATCGGGAGCCTGATGGTCTCAGGGTGACTTGACCCACCGCAAAGACGGGCACCGACCCGCGTGGTATGCTGCGCCATCCCCGGGAGAGGAGGAGCGTCGATGTCTACTCTGGATCAGGCTGCACCCGTCACGCCGCTAACCGCCACCGATCTTTCGCTCGCCGATCTGCGACCGGCGCTCGCAGCCGGATGGCGCGACTTTCTCGCCATGCCGCAATACGGCGCGTTCTTCGGCGGAGTCTATGTGCTGGCCGGGCTCACATTCGGCTATTTCGCCGTGGTCGGCGGCGAATTGTCATGGCTCATCCCCGCCATTGCGGGCTTCCCGCTGGTCGCCCCGTTCGTCGCGGTCGGTCTCTACGAGGCCAGCCGCCTGCGCGAAACGGGCGAGCCACGCACATGGGGCAAGGTGCTCGGAGCGCTGAGGGGACACGACGACGATCAGATCCTGAGCATGGGAGTGATCGTGTTCGTTGCCTTCGGCTTCTGGACGATCGTCGCGCATGCGGTGGTGGCCATCTTCATGAACGAAGCGGGTGCCGGATCGGAATCGCTCGCCTTCCTTACCACCGAGACCGGCCTAACCATGCTCGGCGTCGGCAGCGCGATCGGATCGGTCATGGCCTTCGGGTTCTACGCCATGACCGTCATCAGCCTGCCACTGCTGGTCGATCGACAGGCGAGCTTCCTTACCGCGATCATCGCCAGCTTCGCCGTCGTGCGCGACAACCTGTTCGTGATGGTGGTGTGGGCCTTCATCATTGCCGTCCTTCTCTTCATCGCGATGCTCCCGGCCTTCCTCGGTTTGCTTGTCGCTCTGCCCGTTCTAGGCCATGCAACGTGGCACCTGTATCGCCGAGCCGTGCACTGAGCGCGTTCCAGCCATGAAAGCGAGCCCATGAGCGAGACCATTCTCGAACCCGACCTGCCCATCATCGATCCGCACCATCACTTGTGGGACCTGCGCCCGATGCTGCCGATGTTTCCCGAGCCCCGGCACCACTTCATCGCGGGGCTGGTCGATAACGCTCATTACGGCTTCGACCAGCTGCACGCGCATCTTTCCGGCGGGCACAACATCGTCGCCACGGTCTTCATGGAATGCGGCGCGTTCTACAACGCCGCCTACGGCGAAACGAAGAAGGTCGTCGGCGAAGTCGAATATGTGAATGGCGTTGCGGCGCAATCGGCCAGCGGGATCTACGGCGATCTTCGCGCCTGTGCCGGCATAGTCGGCCACGCGGACCTGATGCTGGGCGGCGATGTGGCAGAGGTCCTTGACGCCCTGCAGGCTGCTTCCCCCCGGTTCCGCGGCATCCGCCACCAAGGGGCATGGGATGTCGATCCCGAAGTGCTCGGCCCTCCCTTCCACGCGCCGGAAGGCTTGTATCGCGAGGCGACCTTTCGCGAAGGCTTTGCCGAACTCGGCAAGCGTGGCCTCTCGTTCGACGCGTGGGTGCTCGAACCGCAATTGCCCGATGTCATCGACCTCGCGCGCGCTTTTCCCGATCAGCCGATCTGCCTCGATCACTGCGGCACCCCGCTCGGCGTCGCGAGCTACAGGGGCAAGCTGCACGAACGCTTCGACACCTGGCGGCGCAATATCCGTGAACTCGCGCAGTGCGAGAATGTGCAGGTCAAGCTCGGCGGGCTCGCTATGGCATTTTGCGCCCTTCCGGAGGAAGGCCCGGCCGCCGGAACGACATCCGAACACCTGGCTGGGCTGTGGCGCCCCTATATCGAAACCTGCATCGACGCGTTCGGCCCGAAGCGGGCGATGTTCGAGAGCAACTACCCGGTCGACTACTGGGGCGCGGACTATCAGGTTCTGTGGAATGCGTTCAAGCATCTGACCCACGGGGCGAGTTCGGACGAGAAGGCGGCGCTCTATGCCGGGAACGCGGCACGGTTCTATCGCATTGAAGAGGTGCTTGCGTAGTTGCAAACTGCAACTTACCGCGCGATTTGATCTCAGGAGACCTCAATGCCGCTTCCCGCCCCGTTCGACCGTTTGCGCCTGCCGCTGATCGGATCGCCGCTGTTCATTGTGTCCGGTCCAGAGCTGGTGATCGCGCAGTGCAAGGCGGGAATTATCGGCAGTTTCCCGGCGCTCAACGCCCGCCCGCAGCCGCTGCTCGACGAATGGCTGCACCAGATCACCGAGGAACTCGCCAAGCACAACCGCGAGCACCCCGATCGCCCGGCTGCGCCGTTCGCGGTCAACCAGATCATCCACAAGACCAACGACCGGGTAGAAGCCGACATGGCGACCTGCGAGAAATGGCAGGTGCCGATGATCATCACCTCGCTCGGCGCGCGGACCGAGGTTTTCGATGCGGTGCGCAATTGGGGCGGGATCACGATGCACGACGTGATCAACAACCGCTTCGCCAACAAGGCGATCGAAAAGGGTGCGGACGGTCTGATCCCGGTCGCAGCCGGTGCCGGTGGACATGCGGGCGCGTTGTCGCCCTTCGCTCTGATGCAGGAAATCCGCGAGTGGTTCGACGGGCTCGTGGCGCTCTCCGGCTCGATCGCGCACGGCGCCTCGATCCTCGCTGCGCAGGCGATGCGCGCCGATTTCGCCTATTCGGGCAGCGCCTTCATCGCGACCGAGGAAGCCAACGCGGACCAGGCCTACAAGCAGGGCATTGTCGAAGGCGATGCGAGCGGGATCGTCTACACCAACCTGTTCACCGGGGTGCACGGCAATTACCTGCGCAGCTCGATCGAAAAGGCCGGGCTCGATCCCGACGATCTGCCCGTAAGCGACCCGTCGAAGATGAACTTCGGCAGCGGCGGCAACACCAAGGCCAAGGCCTGGAAGGACATCTGGGGTTCGGGCCAGGGGGTCGGCGCGGTCAAGTCGGTCGGCAGTGTGGAGGATCTGGTCGCGCGGATGGAACGCGAATACCACGAGGCAAAAATGCGGGTGCTGGCAAACGCGAACTACACGCCGTGGACCGCGCTGGCCGAGGCTGCGGAGTAGCTTTTCAGGTCGCGACCCACAAGGCTTCGGCCATCGCGTCGAGTTCTGCAAAGTCGAAACCCGCGCCGAGCGGGTCCTTGCGGTTGAGGATGATCCGGCGTCGCTGATGGAGCAGGCGGCGACGCAGCGCGGTCTGGAGCAGGAATAGCCGCATCAGCGCCTCTTCCCCCGCAGCCTCGGCATCGCGACGGCGCGATTGCTGCCATCGCTCCTCGACCCGGCCGACCCACTCGATCACGATCTCGTTGTAACGGCGGTGCGGCCCGCGGTGCAGCGGCATCCCGGTGCGGATCGTCGCGGCTTCGGTGGCGGGCAGCAGCAACCCGTTGGCGCGAAAATCGTCGAACCCCACCTGCTCGCGACCCAGCTCCGCAAACATGGGGCCGAAACAGCGCTGGCCCAGCAATTGCCTCGGCAGCAGATGGTGACGCTGAAACGACGGATCGTGATCGGGTGCTCCAGCCCGGTTGACATGGCGAAACGGGATTGCTGCGCGTCGATGCGCGGCCGCCATCGCCGATCCGATGCAAGTGCTTTCGATGCTGCGCCCCCGAACCATCCGCTATTCGCGCCACACCCTTATGAATTTGCGGTTGCGCGAAGGACGCATGACCAGCTGCGTCCCGTCGGGAGCGATGATCCGTTCGGCCTCGGCGAGCCCACCCACGATCACCAGCTGATTGACGATGCGAACGCCCAGGCGGGTCGCGGCGACCTTGTCGGTGGAAAGCGGCGGTTCGATGCGCAATTCCTGCCCGATCCAGTATTCCAGCCCGACGCTTTGCAACGCCCCGTCGATCGTCTCGCGGAAGGCGGTAAGGCCAAGCGCAGGAAACGCGCCGCCTTCAAGCCAGGCGGTGGCGACCGATTCGAAGAACCGTCGTCCGATCACGCTCCTCGCCGGAGGCCAGACGATGGCCGCGAGATCCTCGAAATGGTGCGTCAGGTCGCGGGCTAGCGCGATCAGCCCCTTCATCACCGGCATGCTCGCCTCGCCGCCGGCGAGATGCTGCCCGGGTTGAAGCCGCAGGGTTTCCAACCGGAATGCTCCGGGCGTGCGATCGAGGTCGAAGCGATGTTCGAACTCGGGAAAATCGCAGGGCTCGCCCGGGGCAAGACCGTGGAGATCGAAGGTCAGCCCCTCGTGCAGCAACTCGAGCCAGACCGTGCCGTTCGCTTCGGGTCCGGTCTCGATCGGATGTTGCACCTCGCCGTCCGCCGCAACCAGATGGAGCGGAGACGATTGCGAAGGATCATGCGAAATCGACGCGGATCGCTGTGCTTCGGTGAACTGCCTGATTGCCGCGCGGGTCGGTCGCTTGCCCGCCGCGAACAGCAGGAGCATCCCCTTCGCATCGGCATGCTGCGATTGATCGATGGTCAAAGACCCCTCTTAGCCCCGCGGTTCCCTGTCCGGACCCTCGAAGCGAGACCTTGACCTGATTCGCAGCCAGCGTCGAGTCCCGATTTTTGACGGTTTGCCCCTTGAACTTTCAGTAAGGGCTAGAATACCCCCAGCGTTAACCCCTCGGCTAACGCCAGGCCCATTTCCCGGCATGCTTTCAGGGTGTTATCGGGAACCCGCTTGGGCGCCAGTATGGCCTCGGGAGTCTGCGCCGCGAAATTGACGATCATCGGGTCGGCCACCCGCTTTAGCCGCCATCCGGTGGCAATCCGATCGAGCTGCCGCTGGGCTCCCTCACCGTCGGATCCGGCAGCGATGATCGAAGCGTACGGCCGCCCCTCGATCCTGCCCAGCACGGGATAGTACGTGCGGTCGAACATCTCCTTCATCGCCCCGCTCATGGTCGCCAGATTCTCCGGACATACGAACAGGTAGCCCGCCGCCGCGATCAGGATTTCGGCAGTGACATCCTCGCACCGCAGCAACAGCGCGTTGTCGCCTGCAGCGGCGGCCTGCGCCATCTGCTCGCTCGCGCCGGTGCGGCTGTGCCAGGCAACCAGCAAGGTGTGAGGAGGCAGCGCAGGTGACATGGCCATCGAGCATGCAAGGCGCCTGTCGATTGTCAATCCCGGCACCTGTTGCGCAGCGTAGCGTTCGGGTAAGGCCAGCAGATGGCCACACAATCGCTGACCTATGTCTTCGGGGTTGCGCAGTCCCTGTCGGGCCGCGCCTGGCACTGGCGCGGAGGCAACATGGAGCTTGGCGACGGTGCCGGCGCGCTCGATCGCGACATCCTCTCGCAATTGCTGATGACGCGCGGCGTGGCGCGGGACGACGTCGCGCGCCATGCCCGCCCGACCCTGCGCGATTTCCTGCCCGATCCTTCGGCTTTTCGCGACATGGACCAGGCCGCCGAGCGGATCGCGCAGGCCATACTCGCTGCGGAACGGATCACGATTTACGGCGATTACGATGTCGATGGCGCGACCAGTGCCGCGTTGATGGTCGAAGTGCTGCGCGCGCTCGGCAGCGAGGCAGATTTCTACATTCCCGATCGCCTGCTGGAAGGATACGGCCCCAGCGGCGAGGCGCTGGTGGCGCTGGCCGAAGCCGGATCGAGCCTGATCGTTACCGTCGATTGCGGCGCGATGGCGCACGAAGCCCTGACCATCGCACGCGACGCCGGGGTCGACGTGATCGTGGTCGATCACCACAAATGCGCCGCCGATCTCCCCCCTACGGCGGCGCTGGTCAATCCCAACCGGCTCGACGAAAGCGACCTGGCCGCCAGCCATGGCCATCTGGCGGCGGTCGGGGTCGCGTTCCTGCTGGCGATCGCGCTCGTGAGGACCCTGCGCGCGCAGGATTATTTCACGCAGCGCGAGGAGCCCGACCTGATGGGCCTGCTCGATCTGGTGGCGCTAGGCACCGTGGCTGATGTTGCCGCACTTCACGGGCTCAACCGCGCGTTCGTGGCGCAGGGTCTCAAGGTGCTGGCCCGGCGCGAGCGGATCGGGATGGCGGCACTGATGGATGCAAGCCGGTTGAAGCGCGCACCGCAGGCCAGCGATCTCGGCTTCGCGCTCGGTCCGCGCATCAACGCCGGCGGAAGGATCGGCGAATCCACGCTGGGCGTGCGGCTGCTGACCACGCGCGACCCCGAAGAGGCGCGTGCCATCGCCGAACAGCTTTCCGCACTCAACGAAGAGCGCCGCGCGATCGAAGCGGAGGTGCAGGAAGCCGCAGAAGCGCAAATCGCCGGACAGCACAATTGCGCCGTGCATGTCATCGCCGGTGCAGGCTGGCATCCCGGTGTGATCGGCATCGTCGCAGGCCGGATCAAGGAGAAGACCGGACGACCCGCGATCGTGATCGCGCAGGACGATAAAGAGGGCACCGGCAAGGGCAGCGGTCGCTCGATCAGCGGAGTCGATCTCGGCGCGGCGATCATCGCGGCGCGCGAGGAAGGGCTGTTGGTGGCGGGCGGAGGGCATGCCATGGCGGCAGGCCTGACCGTGCCGAACGACAAGCTCGCAGCGTTCACCGAATTTCTCGATCAGCGGCTGGCACGCGATGTCGAACTGGCGCGCGCGGGCCAGGCGATGAAGCTCGATCTCGCGCTTGCTCCAGGCGGCCTGACGCCCGAACTGGTCGATACGCTCGAGACCGCAGGCCCCTACGGGGTTGGCTGGCCTGCACCTCGCGTCGCGGTCGGCCCCGTCCGGGTGGTAAAGGCGGACGTCGTCGGCAAGGATCATCTGCGGGTGATCGCCAGCGGTGGCGATGGCAAATCGTTCAAGAGCATCGCCTTCCGCGCGGCCGAGACCGAGATGGCGCAGACCCTGCTGCATCGCAGTGCAGGCCGGCAATTCCACTTTGCCGGGCGCGTGAAGATCGACGATTGGGGCACCCGCCCTGCCGCCGAATTGCATCTCGAAGATGCCGCATTTGCCGATTGAGCCGAGCCGCGCGCACATTTTCCGTGCGGGACGAAGAAAGGGTTGACCGGTTGTTGCTGCATCCCTAGATGGCGCGTCTCGCACCGAGTGTGGCCCCTTCGTCTAGCGGTTAGGACGCGGCCCTTTCACGGCTGAAACACGGGTTCGATTCCCGTAGGGGTCACCACCTCCCTTCCCGCTCGATTGGCACCGGTCTCTTGCACGGCAAGAAGGCTGCGCCGCGGCCTTTCCATCGGCCAAGCTTGTCGGTAAGGGCTGGCCGCATGAGGCAGTCGATCCCCATCGCCGGCATCGCGCTGGCCGCAGTGACTTTCATTGCTCTGCTCGCGCTCGGGATCGATCCGGTCATTGCCCTGTCGGTGCTGATCGTCTGGGCGGGTTCGCTGATGCTTGTTGCGGTTCGTTCACAGGAACCGGCAAACCCCGTCGCCGAGCAACCGATCGGCAGCGATGCGATGCGCAAGCTGATCGAAAACTCGGCCACCCCGTTGCTCGTCACCGAACGCAACACGATCGCCATCGCGAACAACGCAGCCAGGAGCCTGCTGGGCGGCCATATCATTGGCCAGGATTCGCGGGTCGCGTTTCGGCAACCCGAAGCGATCGAGCTGTTCGGCCAGCAGGGCAGCGGGCAGGCGATTGTCCGCGGGCTGGTGCGACGGCAGGATATCTGGCGGATCAATCGTCAACCCATCGATCGGCATCGCGCGGTTATCGAACTGGTCAACCAGACCAGCGAGGCCGCCATCAGCCGGGCGCACACCGACTTCGTCGCCAATGCCAGCCATGAATTGCGCACGCCGCTGGCCGCGATCCTGGGCTATGTCGAAACGCTCAGCGAAAGCGGTGAGACCCTCGATTCGCCCACCGCGCAGAAATTCCTCGGCACGATCATGCGCGAAGGCCGGCGACTGCAGAGCCTTATCAGCGACCTCATGAGCCTTTCGCGCGTCGAAGCCGAAAAGCACGATCTGCCAACGGAAGTGCTCGACCTCGGCTCGCTGGTCGGACGCGCGGCCCGCGATGCGGCTGGCCCCGAACGGGTGGAACGGATCGAATTCGAAGAAGCCCGCGCGGCGCAAATCAAAGGCGATCCACAGCAGCTTGAACAGATGGTCCGAAATCTGGTCGACAATGCGCTCAAATACGGCGCAGCCGATGCGGTGGTGAAGATCGTGCTGGATCATTCGCGCGACGGACAGGCACGGCTATCGGTCCGCGATGAGGGTGAAGGCATTGCCGCAGAACACATTCCCCACCTTACCCGCAGGTTCTTCCGCACCGATCCGGGCCGCAGCCGCGCTTCGGGCGGGACAGGGCTGGGCCTGGCGATAGTCAAGCACATCGTAGAGCGGCACCGGGGCCGGCTCGACATCGCTAGTGAACTGGGCAAGGGAACCGAAGCCGTGGTGCGTATCCCGCTCGTGGAGCCGGACGATGTCACCGGGAATCCCGCAACCGTTCCGGGCCGCGAACCCGAACCGCAGCGCTTGTCTTGAGATTGTCTTATTTCTCCGACATGCGCTGGACTGGATGCGCCTGCCTGGTTGGCCGGATTGGTCTCAGCAGGGGGCAAATGTGCATTCCACAGCCCGGCATGCTTCCACAGCCAAGGACGTTTGCCTAAGGCAAGCTACGAATCTCGCGGCGATGTCCGGTCGCCGTGGTCCGACCCGGTTGAGGTCGTTGCAGGGGTCTTGAAGCAGTTCCATGTCGCCGATCACGTTCATCCTGATTGCTATCGGACTTGGTCTTGCCGGCTGGCTGGCAGGGCGCGCGCGGGCATGGAGCTTTCAGAAAAGCGCGCCCGAAACGCGCCTTGTCGCGCGCCCGACCTACCATGCCTGGTACGTGGCGATCTGGGTTCTCGTCCCGGTGCTGGCTTTCGTCGTCCTTTGGTCGATCATTGCCCCGCAATTGGTGACCCAGTCGGTGCTTGCCTCACCGGGCGCACAGAACCTTCCCAGCTTCGGTTTCGAGCGCGAGGCCTGGCTGTCCGAGGCACAAGCCGTAGCGCGCGGAAACGCCAGCAACGTCTTCAACGAGGGGGCACGCGCGCTCATTGAGCCCTACCGCGAAGCGATCGCGCGCTACAACCTGATCGGCATCGCCACCACGTTCCTGATCGCCTTCGGCTGCGGGACCTTCGCATTCCTGAAGGTGCGCCCCGATTTCCGCGCCCGCACGCGGGTCGAGCGCAGCGTCATGATCGTGCTTTTGCTCGCCTCGCTGGTAGCGATCCTGACCACGTTCGGAATTTTCGCGAGCCTGGTGTTCGAAACGGTGCGGTTCTTCGGGATGGTATCGCCGATGGACTTCCTGTTCGGCACCTTCTGGGGGCCGGATCCGATGAGCAGCGCCGACAGTCCCGATGGCTCGCGCTATGGCGCGGTCCCGCTGTTCTGGGGGACGATATTCATTGGCGCGATCATCGCGATGATCGTTGCAATCCCGCTGGGGTTGATGAGCGCGATCTACCTCACCCAATACGCCGATCCCAGGCTGCGGGCGTGGGTCAAACCGGCGTTGGAAATCCTCGCCGGGGTTCCGACGGTAGTCTACGGCTATTTCGCGGCGCTCACGGTCGCTCCGGCGATCCGCGATGCCGCCGTGGCGGTCGGGATCAGCAACGCCTCGACCGAAAGCGCGCTGGCGGCCGGGGTCGTGATGGGGTGATGATCATTCCGTTCGTGTCCTCCATGGCCGACGATTCGATCGCCGCAGTGCCAAGCGCAATGCGCGACGGCAGTTACGCCATGGGTGCGACCAAGTCGGAAACCATCCGCCGCGTGCTGTTTCCGGCGGCGCTGCCGGGAATCGTGGCGGGCATCATGCTGGCGATCAGCCGCGCCATCGGGGAAACGATGATCGTGGTCATGGCTGCATCGACCGCAGCGAACCTGAGCGCCAACCCGCTCGAACGGATGACCACCGTGACGGTGCAGATCGTCAAGATGCTGACCGGCGAAGGCAGTTTCGATCACCCGGCCACGCTCAGCGCGTTCGCGCTCGGGTTCGTACTGTTCCTCGTCACACTGGCGCTCAACTTCATCGCGTTGCGCGTGGTCAAGCGATTCCGTGAGGCTTATGACTGAGATGGTAGAAATCGACGCGGCCGGCCCCACCCGCACGCCTGAATTCAAGGCGCGGCTCAGGCGTCGTTACCGCGCAGAGCGCAATTTTAAACGGCTCGGCCAGGCCGCGATCGTGTTTTCGGTCGCGGTGCTGGTGTTCCTGCTCGGCAACATGCTGATCAACGGGGTCGGCGGGTTCCAGCGGGCCGAACTGGCGGTACCGATCGACTTCGCCGAAAGCGGGATCACCGCCGACGCGGCCTCGCTGCGCGGGTCGAGCGCGGTGCAATCGCTCGAGATACAGGGCCTCCCGCAAGTTGTGGAATTCTATGCCGAACGCGCGCTCGGCGCCGAAGGTGCGGCGGAGCTCAGCAACGACGCGTGGCGCGATGTGGCCGAGGCGCTGACGTCCGACCCCTCGCTGATCCAGAAGACCAGCACCTTCTCGCTACCGGCGTCCTCGGATCTCGCCGCAGGCCTTGCGGACGAGGGATCTGCAGAAATGCAGGCGCTAGCGGATCGGCTGGCGGCGGATGGCAAACTCTCGGAAAACTGGGACCTTGGCTTCCTGGCACGCTCGGATGCTACCAGCCCGCAGCAGGTCGGCATCTGGGGGGCGCTCAAGGGGTCGATCCTGACCATGATCGTTACGCTGCTGCTGGCCTTCCCGATCGGCGTGCTCGCCGCGCTCTATCTCGAAGAATACGCGCCCAAGAACCGCTGGACCGATCTGATCGAGGTTTCGATCAACAACCTTGCGGCGGTCCCCTCGATAATCTTCGGCCTGCTCGGCCTGGCGGTGTTTCTAGCGATCTTCCCCAATTTCCGCTCCGCACCGCTGATCGGGGGCATGACGCTCGCGCTGATGACCATGCCGGTGATCGTCATTTCCGGGCGCAACGCGATCAAGGCGGTCCCGCCTTCGATCCGCGACGGCGCGCTCGCCGTTGGCGCATCGCCGGTGCAGGTGGTGTTCCACCATGTGCTGCCGCTGGCGATGCCCGGGATGCTGACCGGAACCATCATCGGCATGGCGCGCGCGCTCGGCGAAACCGCGCCGCTGCTGATGATCGGCATGCGTGCGTTCGTCGCGACCCCGCCCGAAGGCTTTACCTCGCCCGCGACGGTGCTGCCGGTGCAGATTTTCTTGTGGTCGGACGAAATCGACCGCGGCTTCGTCGAGCGGACCAGCGCCGCGATCATCGTGCTGCTGCTGTTCCTCCTGCTGATGAACGGCCTCGCAATCTATCTCCGCAACAAGTTCGAGAAGACCTGGTGACTGTGATTCACGAAAATATCGACCAGACCGACGCCAAGATGCGGGCGCGCAACGTGTCGGTCTCCTATGGCGACAAGAAGGCGATCGACGATGTCTCGATCGACATCTCGCCCGATTACGTGACCGCCTTCATCGGCCCGTCGGGCTGCGGAAAATCGACCTTCCTGCGCTGTTTCAACCGCATGAACGATACGATCGCCTCTGCGCGGGTCACCGGGGAAATCGAGCTCGAGGGCGAGAACATCTACGGGGCATCGATGGATGTCGTCCAGCTCAGGGCCCGGGTCGGCATGGTGTTTCAGAAACCCAATCCGTTCCCGAAAACAATCTATGAAAACGTCGCCTACGGCCCGAAAATTCACGGTCTGGCCGAAAAGAAGCCCGATCTCGATGCGATCGTCGAACGTTCGCTCACCCGCGCCGGACTGTGGGACGAGGTCAAGGACCGGCTCGAAGATTCCGGCACCGCGCTATCGGGCGGCCAGCAGCAGCGGCTGTGCATCGCTAGGGCGATCGCGGTCGATCCCGAAGTGATCCTGATGGACGAACCGGCCTCCGCGCTCGATCCGATTGCCACCGCCAAGATCGAGGAGCTGATCGACGAGCTTTCGGGGCGATACGCGATCGTGATCGTGACCCATTCGATGCAGCAGGCCGCCCGCGTCAGCCAGCGCACCGCCTTCTTCCACCTCGGGAAGATGGTGGAATACGGGCGCACGTCGGATATCTTTACCAATCCGATCGAAGAGCGCACAAAAGATTACATCACGGGACGTTACGGATAATGACAGAGCACACCGTCAAGGCTTTCGACGAGGACATCACCCGGCTGCGCGGCCTGATCGCGGAGATGGGTGGTCTCGCCGAGGTTGCCATCCACGAAGCGCTCGACGCGCTGGTACGCGGCGATGTGGATCTCGCCGACAAGGTAGTCGACCGCGACAAGAAGATCGACGCGATCGAATCCGAGGTCGACAAGCTGGCGGTCCGGATCATTGCGCTGCGCGCGCCGATGGCGGACGACCTGCGCGAAGTAATCGCGGCGCTCAAGATCGCCGGCGTGGTGGAGAGGATCGGCGATTATTCCAAGAATATCGCCAAGCGCGTGGGGTCGATCGAGGGGCGCGACCGGTTCGAGCCGCTCACCCTGCTCCCCGCAATGGGCGAGATCGCGAGCGAGATGGTGCACGACGTGCTGACCGCCTACGCCGCACGCGATCCCGAACTGGCGCGGGAAGTGATCGCCACGGACGACAAGGTCGACGCCTTCTATAACAGCATTTTCCGCAATCTGGTTAGTTACATGGTCGAGAATCCTGCCACCATCTCGAGCGCTGCGCAGCTGCTGTTCGTGGCTCGCAATCTCGAACGCATCGGCGATCATGCCACCAACGTCGCCGAAATGGTGCACTTCGCGGCAACCGGCACCTACCCGCCCGAAGAGGACCGCTGAGGCACGGTGCAAGTCTGTGGACGGCATGTGGATGGCGTGGGGATAACCCGGTCGGTTTCGTGTCACGAAACGGTAGCCGTAACGACGCATAGCGGCACAGCTGCCGCTTGCAGTGATGAGGGAGACAGCCAGCCATGTCCGGCGCCAAATTGCTGCTTGTCGAAGACGACCCGTCGCTGGCCGAACTGCTCGAATATCGCTTTCAGAACGAAGGCTACCGTGTCCGCAGCACTTCCGATGGCGATGAAGCGCTGGTGCTCGCGAGGGAGGAATTGCCCGACCTCATCATCCTCGACTGGATGATCGAAGGGACCAGCGGGATCGAAGTCTGCCGTCGCCTGCGCCGCGACAAGCAGACCGCGCACGTGCCGATCATCATGCTCACCGCGCGCGAGGCCGAAGACGATCGCGTACGCGGGCTCGAAACCGGGGCTGACGATTATCTGACCAAGCCGTTTTCGCCGCGCGAACTGCTCGCCCGCGTGGCCGCGGTGATGCGCCGTATTCGCCCTGCCCTCGCCGGCGAGACGATCAAGGTCGGCGATATCACGCTCGATCCGGTCGCTCACAAGGTCGAACGGCGCGGACAGGCATTGCAGCTGGGCCCGACCGAATACCGGTTGCTCAAGTTTCTCATGGAAAGCCCCGGCCGCGTGTTCAGCCGCGGTCAGTTGCTCGACGGCGTATGGGGCACCGGTTCGGATATCGAGCTGCGGACGGTCGACGTGCACATTCGCCGGTTGCGGATGGCGATCGACATCGATGGTGCAAGGGATCCGATCCGCACCGTGCGTTCGGCCGGATACGCGCTCGAACCGGCCTAGCCCCTAATAGCCCTCTAGCGGCAGACGCTGACCCAGCGGGCGTCCTGGTCGAAATGGAAATGATCGGTGTGCGCGGCGTTGTAATCGGGCGAAAGCGTCGTCGCGAACACGCCGCACGCGCCGTCGCGAACGGTGCGCAGAAAACGTGCCTCGCTTACGCTGCCGTCCCAGCCCTCGATCACGCTGATTCTGCGTCCGTCGGCAAGGCTAAAGGCGGCGATATCGATCGCATTGCCGGTCGCGTGCTGGCTCCATGCGCCCGCATTGTTGCCGCGCATCCGGCGGCAATTGTAGACACCAAGATGCTCGATCCGCGCCAGCTCGCTGCCGAATATGTCCCGCGCCGCAGGCTCGACGACCTTGACCCGCCACATTTCGAGCGCCGCTGCAACCGGACAGGTGGTCGCCGGGGTATCGGGCGACAGGGGATAGTTCGTCAGCCGGGTCCGGTCGGTGCGTTCGCATGGCCCCTCGCCTGCGGCAGGCAGCACCCCAAAGGCAACGTCGCTGCGTTCAAGTACCGCGCGGCATTGCGGCGCATCGTCGCGCAGCGCCACGAGTTTTTGCGTCGTGGCCCAGCCCACCGGATGGCGCAGATCGAGCGGCGCCCACGGATCGTGCTCGGGATGCGCTCGCAGCCAGCTCCATCCGCCGATCGCCAGTGCGAACAGGATCAGGATGAGGATTGCGCGTCGATCGCCGGCAAATGTGCCGATCCGGCGGCTGATTGCGAGATTGCCGTTCTTGCGAGCCATATCAATGGAAGTCACGAGACTTGGGAATGATCCGGTGATTGCGGGGATGCCCGGTGACGTTTGGCAGCTGATCGATCAGGTCGCGTGGTTTCACGGGTTCCTTGCCCGGCGGCAGCTTGTGACTGGTGAGCGGGGAATTGACGTGATCTGCCCGCGCGACCGGAGCGTTGAGCATGTCGTCCGAAAGACGATACAGCTGATCGGTCGCATCGGTCATGTGCTGGGCGATGACGTGGATCACTTCGTCGTCGTACTCGACCCGGCCGCGCACTTCCATCAGCCGCGCGCCCATCACGACGCGGCGCTGCTTCTCCTTGAGATCGGGCCAGACGACGAGGTTGATCACGCCGGTCTCGTCCTCGAGCGTGATGAAGCACACACCCTTGGCGCTGCCGGGACGCTGGCGGATCAGCACCACGCCCGCGACCTGCACCATCGAGCGGAACTTGCGCTCCCGCAGGTCGCAGGCACGCACGAAACCGCGCTCGGCGAGCTCGGGCCGCAGGAACGCCATCGGATGCGCTTTGAGGCTCAATCGCGTGGTCTGGTAATCGGCAACCACCTCTTCGGACAACGGCATCTGCGGCAGGCGTGTCATGGCACGCTCCGCACCCTCGTCGCGCTCCGCCGCCGCGCGGAACAGCGGCAGGTCCGGCCCGGCGATCAGGCTGCGCGCATCCCACAGCGCCTGCCTTCGCGAAAGGTTCATCGAGGAGAAGCAATCCGCGCTCGCAAGCCGCTCGATATGCGCAGGCGAAAGCCCCGCCCGCTCGCGCAGTTCGGCGACGTCGCGATAGGGGCCGTTCCCGGTGCGTTCGGCGATCAGCTGCGCGGCGACATGTTCGGGAAGGCCATCCACCTGCCGCAGGCCGAGGCGAAGGGCGATATGGTGGTCGAGGCGGCCCTCCTGCCTATCCTCTGCACACCCGATTTCCTCAAGCGTGCAATCCCACTGCGAGCAATTCACATCCGCCGGGAGTACCTTTACCCCGTGCTCGCGCGCATCGCGCACGATCTGCGCCGGAGCATAGAAGCCCATCGGCTGCGAATTGAGCAAGGCGGCTGCGAACGCTGCCGGGAAATGGCATTTGAGCCAGCTCGACACGTAAACGAGATGCGCGAAGCTCGCCGCGTGGCTCTCGGGAAAGCCGTATTCACCGAAACCCCGAATCTGGTTGAAACAGCGCTGGGCAAAGTCGCGTTCGTAGCCGCGCGTCACCATCCGTTCGACCATCATGTCCTGAAGCTCGTCGACCATCCCTCGCGAACGGAACGTCGCCATCGCCTTGCGCAGCCGGTTGGCCTCGAGCGAGGAGAACTTCGCCGCGTCGAGCGCGATCTTCATCGCCTGTTCCTGGAAGATCGGGACGCCGAGCGTGCGTTCGAGAATGCTCGAAAGCTCATCGGGCGGCCCGTGCTGCGGCGACGGCTTGGGAATGATCACCGGCTCCGCCCCACGGCGGCGCTTCAGATAAGGGTGCACCATGTCGCCCTGGATCGGCCCGGGTCGGACAATCGCGACCTGGATCACGAGGTCGTAGAATTCGCGCGGGCGCAGCCGGGGAAGCATGTTCATCTGCGCCCGGCTTTCGACCTGGAACACGCCGAGCGAATCCCCCTTGCGCAGCATCGCGTAGGTTTCCGGGTCCTCGCGCGGGACCGTCGCCAGCGTCAGCGCGCGGTCATGATGCGCCTCGAGCAGATCGAGACACTTCTTGATGCAGGTCAGCATACCGAGCGCGAGCACGTCGACCTTCAGGATACCGAGCGCCTCAATGTCGTCCTTGTCCCACTCGATGAAGCTGCGATCGGGCATTGCGCCATTCCCGATCGGGACGGTTTCGGTCAGCGCACCCTCGGTCAGGATGAACCCGCCGACATGCTGGCTGAGATGGCGCGGCATGCCGATTATCTGCTCGGTCAGCCTGAGCACACGCTTCAGATGTGGATCGGCGACGTCCATGCCGGTTTCGGCGGCGTGCTTCTCGCTGATTTCGCGTCCCCATCCGCCCCACACCGTGCGCGCGAGCGAGCTGGTGACGTCCTCCGAAAGCCCCATCGCCTTGCCGACCTCGCGGATCGCCATGCGCGGGCGATAATGGATCACCGTTGCGGTCAGGCCGGCACGGTGCCGACCGTATTTGCGATAGATGTACTGGATCACCTCCTCGCGCCGCTCATGCTCGAAATCGACGTCGATGTCGGGCGGTTCCTTGCGCTCTTCCGAGATGAAGCGGTCGAACAGCAGCTGGTGCTTGGCCGGATCGACGCTGGTGATTTCGAGGCAGTAGCAAACGGCAGAATTGGCCGCGCTCCCCCTGCCCTGGCACAGGATCGGCGGATCGACGCTGCGGGCGAAATCGACGATATCCTTGATGGTGAGGAAATAGCGCGCCAGGTCGAGCTTGGCGATAAGCGCCAGTTCGCGCTCGAGTGTCTGCTGCACGCCGTCGGGCACGCCGTTCGGGTAGCGCCGCTCCGCCCCGCGCCAGGTCTCGACTTCGAGATATTCCTGCGGGGCCATGCCGTCAGGGTAGATCTCCTCGGGATATTCGTAGCGCAGTTCGTCGAGCGAGAAGTCGCACGCATCCGCCACCTCACGCGCGGCGGCAATGGCATGCGGCCAGCGCGCGAACAGGCGCTGCATCTGCTCGGGCGATTTGAGATACCGCTCGGCATTGGCGTGAAGCAGGTGCCCCGCCTCGGCGACGGTGGTCTTGTGCCGGATCGCCGTCATCACGTCCTGCAACGGGCGACGCTCGGGCGCGTGGTAGTGCACGTCGTTGGTGGCGAGCAGGGCAAGGCCGTGCTCGCGCGCCAACGTATCGAGCCGGTCGATCCGGGCGATGTCGTTGCCGCGATAGAGGTAACTGGCCGCGAGGTGGCGCAGGGTGGGGAGTTGGCGGGTCAGGTGCGGGAGAATGTCGGGGAATGGGCCAGTGATCTCAATTCTGTCGTCACCCCGGACTTGATCCGGGGTTTGGCTTCTTTCTTGTTTTCCCGAAGAAAGCCTGGCCCCGGCTCGGGGGCCGGGGCGACGAAAGGGGACGACGTTACTGGGTACCCGAACCGTGAACTCCGCCCCAATATCCTCCGGTGGCAGCAGGATCAGCTGCACGTCCTCGGAATGCTCCGCCAGCATTGCCAGCGAAATTTCGCACACGCCCTTTTCCTGCCACTCCCCATTGAGCGTCTGCATCCGCCCCGCGCTGATGAGCCGGCACAATCGCCCATAGGCGGCGCGGTCCTTGGGATAGGCGAGGAAGGCGAGCCCCTCGACCGTCTCGATCCGGCATCCGATCACCGGGCGCAGCTTGAGCGTCGTCGCTTCGGTATGGATGCGCACGACGCCCGCCATCGAATTGGCATCGGCGATCCCGATCGCGTCGTAGCCGAGCGCCCGCGCGGTCATCGCGAGATCGACCGCGTCCGAGGCCCCGCGCAGGAAGCTGAAACAGCTGACCAGCCCGAGTTCGACGAAGGGTGCGCGCGGTGGCGCTTCGATCAGGTCGGGATCAAGCTCGATGGTCCGCTTGGGAATCTGGAGGTCGTTTTCGGGCATGACTGACAGGCCTCTAGGCCGCCGTCATCCCCGCGCAGGCAGGGGTGACGAAGAATGGGTTTACCGTTTTCATCCCAACTCCCCCACCCGCGCCTTCACCGCCGCGAGATCGCGCGCGAACAGCGCCGCCTGCTCCTCGCGCGCCGCGCCATCGAGCCGCAACAGGTAGGAAGGGTGAGCGGTGACCCACAGCTCGCTGCCATCCTCCAAGGCGATCGGTGTCCCACGCGCCTTGGAAATGCTCACCGTCTTGCCCAGCAACCCGCGCGCGGCGCTTGCACCGAGTGCGAGGATCACGCGCGGTTTGACGATGTCGCGCTCACCTTCGAGCCACCAGCGGCAGGTGTCGATCTCCTTGGCTTGCGGAGACTGGTGCAGCCGCCGCTTGCCGCGCTGGACGAACTTGAAATGCTTCACTGCATTGGTGACGTAGGCCGCGCTTCGATCGATCCCGGCCTGCATGAGGCACTCGTCGAGCAATTGCCCCGCCGGCCCCACGAACGGCCTGCCGACCAGGTCCTCCTGGTCGCCCGGTTGTTCGCCGACGATCATCAGCCCTGAAAAGCTTTGGGCACTATCAGGCCCCTCGCCCATCACCGCCCGCGTTCCGCATTCCGCAATCGGGCAGTCGCGGCAGGTCGCGATCGCTGCGCCGATTGCCGCCAGAGACTCGGGCCGCTGGCGCTCCTCGCGCTCTCCCGCCGCGACCATTCGCGCCTCGCGCGCCTGCGCCCCGGCGATCAGATCGGGAATCAGCTCGGCCTCAGGCATGTTCTTCCAGTATTTCTTGGGCATTTCCGACAGCATCGCGCCGACCTTCAGCCGCGCCGGGTTGAAGATCGAGGAATAGTACGACTTCCACAGCTCCTCGACCGGATCGCCCTGCGGGGCATCCTCGCGCCGGGCTGGCCCGCTTTCACGCATCGTCTCGCCGTCCCAATGAATACACCCGCGCGGGGTGAGGATCGACCAGTTCATGTTGGCGAAGCGGCGCATAAAGAACCCGGCATTGGCGCGCACGATGTGATGGTCGGGCTCGAACCACGCGACATAGTGCTCGCTACCGTCCTCGGAGCGGACTTCGCGGAAGCGGACGAAGGCGTGCATCTTGTGGCTGTCGCGGCGCACCGACTTGTCGAGCTCCTCGATCCGGCGGACGTCCGGATCGGCCTTGTCCTCCATCGCACGGAGATTGCGCTGGAGCCGCCACAGCATCCGGTAGAGCAGGCCGAAGCGCTGCGGATCGGAATGCAGCGCGGCGTTGCGCGCAAGCTTCATGAAACGCTTGGACGCGCGCACCGGGCGGGCATCCTTCTCCGGCACCGGCAGGCGTTTGTCCCCGCGAGATGGTCCCTCAACCGCAAACAGGTCTCCCGTCCCGCCCGGCTCGGCCCAGCTCACCCGATCGGGCGGCACGTCGCACTGGATCAACCCCCGCGCCCGCTCGCGCCAGAACGCGAAATCGTCAGGCGCGGCCAGGTGGACGACGTAATGCGCGCCGAGCGAGACATTCTGCATCGCGGTCATGGCGGGTCCCCCAACCCGTCACCCCTGCGAAGGCAGGGGTCCAGATAAGGTCCGTGGCGCACACCAACATCGTTATCCAGGCCCCTGCCTTCGCAGGGGCGACGAAATGAGACGATCATCAAAACAGCTCCAGCTGTACCTGCTTCGGTGCCAGCAGCGCGCGCAGGTCGGCGCGGTCGGTGAGCGTCGTCGGGCGCCAGTCGAGCGCGATCAGGAACGGGCGCACCTTGGCGATCGACTGGGTCAGCCGCGCCACATCGTCGAGCCGCAGCGTCCGGTGCCGCCGCGCCGAAAGGATCTTGCCCACCGCATTCGTCCCCAGCCCCGGCACGCGCAGCAATTGTTCCTTCGACGCGCGGTTCACATCGACCGGGAATTGCTCGCGGAACTTGAGCGCCCAGGCGAGCTTGGGATCGATATCGAGCGGCAGGTTCCCATCCGCCCCGGTCGCCTGCGCGACTTCCTGCGGGGCAAAGCCGTAGAACCGCATCAGCCAGTCCGACTGGTAGAGCCTGTGCTCGCGCAGCAGCGGCGGGCGCTTCAGCGGCAGCACGGCAGAGGCGTCGGGGATGGGCGAAAAGGCGCTGTAATAGACCCGGCGCAACCCGAAATTGCCGTAGAGCGCGCTCGCCTTGGTGACGATATCGGCGTCGTTCGCATCGTCCGCGCCGACGATCATCTGGGTCGACTGGCCCGCCGGGGCGAAACGCGGCGCGTGTTTGAACCGCTTACGCTCGTCCTTCGCCTGGATGATCCGCGCCTTGGTGTTGCCGAGCGCGCCTTCGATCTGGCGCGCGTCCTTGTCCGGCGCGAGGCGGGTCAGGCCGCTATCGGTCGGCAGTTCGACATTGATCGAGACCCGGTCGGCATAGAGCCCCGCCTGATGGATGATCTCGGGATCGGCCTCGGGAATGGTCTTCAGATGAATGTAGCCGCGAAAATCGTGCTCCTCGCGCAGGATGCGCGCGCACTCGACCAACTGCTCCATCGTGTGGTTCGAGCTCTTGATGATGCCCGAGGACAGGAACAGCCCCTCGATATAGTTGCGGCGATAGAAATTGAGCGTGAGGTCGGCGACTTCCTGCGGGGTGAAGCGCGCGCGGCGCACATTCGAGCTCTTGCGGTTGATGCAGTAGTGGCAATCGAAAATGCAGTGATTGGTCAGCAGGATCTTGAGCAGCGAGATGCAGCGGCCATCGGGCGCATAGGCGTGGCAAATGCCCATCCCCTCGGTCGATCCGATGCCCTTCCCTCCCAGCGAGTTCCTCTTCGCCGTCCCCGACGACGCGCACGACGCATCGTATTTCGCCGCATCGGCGAGGATTTCGAGTCTTTCGCGGAGCGATTGCGTAGTGATTTTCTGGGCCATGGAACACCTGTGTGTTCTTTATATGTTCCCATTCTCGTTTCGCCAAATGCAAAGGTTGCAAGTTGGCGGGAACCCTCCCGGCCAAGAGACATTGTAGCAGCACGGACCGGGCCCCTCTGGCGAGCAATCCTGCTCGTGATGTCGGACGTCGGCGGCGTTTTCGACGCCGCTCGAGCACAACGGGGGGCAGGATGCTCCCCGCTAGGGAGTATGACATGAAGAAATTTGCCAGTGTTTCTGTTCTTGGTTTGAGTGCCCTTGCCCTCGCTGCCTGCGGCGCGGATGAAACTGTCGCAGCCGAAGGCGGCGACAGCGATCCGATCACCGCCGAAGAGGTCGCAGAAGCCCAGAAAGCCTGGGGCGAAGGCATCGTTGCCATCGGCCAGACCTTCATCGACAAAGGCGATTTCCGCGCCCGCGCGGAAGAGCACATCAGGACGCATTACGCCTATGGCGACGATGCGACCGTCCTGTTCAAGCCCACCCTCGCTGCCGAAGACCAGTTCCGCGAGAATTACGACGAGGCGCTGAGCTATTTCGTCGGCACCGAAGGCACCGAAGACGGTGGCTTTGCGATCGCGCCGTACACCGCCGTCCGCTGGGAGAACCACGGCACCGTTATCGACGAGGATGGCGATATGGCCGTGGCGATGGGCAATTACTATTTCACCGGCACGGACGGCAACGAGACCAAGGTGGAATATTCGTTCGCCTACGAGAAAGACGAGAACGGCGATCTCAAGATCGTGCTGCACCACAGTTCGCTGCCCTTCAGCACGAACTGATCGTCGAAAGCTGGAAATGCGGGTCGGTGCCGGTCTCGGCACCGGCCCTTTTTACGAGACGCTGCGGCGCCCTTCGATGATTCTGTGTGCCGCCGGCGTGAGTTTGCTGCCGTTGCGCGCGCACAGGTGATCGATCACCGCCGGATGCATTTCGCCTTCGAACGAGACTCCGGCGAACTGGCCGTTGACCCAGGCGACGATGCCCAGCGGGGCGTTGATCCCGCCAACCTTCATCACCACCCGGTCGCCGACGCTGGCAAAGCCCGCGCGCGCCTTGATCTTGCAACCGCCTTCGGAAATGTCGATCAGGTCGACGAACACCACGCGCGACTGCACGCGGCTCTTCACCATCAGGCTCAGCGGACGACGCCGCTCCGAACGGGGGATCGAATACATATTCATCGCGACGAAGGGCGTAGCAAAAATGCGTAAACGAATGCTGACCGAAGCCGTACGGGAGTTGGGAACGGCAGTTCAGGCGCATAGCCCCTGAAGATACCAGTCGGGTGCGCCGCCGCGCCCGTCGCCGACGATCCCGTGGCGGTAAATCCAGAAGCGGCTGCCCCCCGCATCCTCGATCCGGTAGTAATCGCGCAGCCGCACCGTCGATTTCGCGCGCCACCATTCGGGGGCGATCCTCTCGGGCCCTTCGACGCGGACGACTTCGTGCACCCGTCCGCGCCAGCGAAACCGCTGCGGCAAGCCATCGGGCGAAGCATAGAGCACCGCCACTTTCTCGGGTCTATCCAGCAATTTCAATGGCCTGTGCTGAAATTCGAGCATCCCTTGCGAACTGGGTTCGGGATCGAGCGCGGCCTGCCAGCGCTGCGCGCGTTCGGGCAGGTGGCTGGCGAACGGAACCGGGCGGCGCACCGCGCCGGGGCCCAATCGCACCGTCAGCCGGTCGATGCAGGCGGACAGCGAAGTGCCGTGCCGTTCCGCCGCCTCCTCGACATCGCTCTGCGCCGGAGCCAGCGGCTCGGCCCAGCTCGTCCGCAGCCGCACCGTCTCGATCCCGAACCCGGCATCGATATCGTCAAGCCTGGTGGTGAACAGCCGGGTAATATGTCCGGGTTCGCGGGTCGCAGCGGCGAGTTCGATTCGCCGCACCAGCACCTCGCCATCGACCCGCCACAGCCCGAGTTCGAGACGCCGTGCCCCCTCGCCGCGCGCTTCGAGCTCGCGCGCCATGTCGGCGGCGAGGTCGGCGAGCACGCGGTCGAGCAGGCTGCGGTGCCGAATCGGCTCCATCAACCGCCGCTGCACCAGCGGCATCTGCTGCGGAACAACCGGCAGCAGCGGTTCGGGCACCTTGCCCAGCAACTGGTCGAGCCGGATCAGCGGGTTGGCCGAGGGCGACTTGCGGTTACGGAACCGGCGCTGGAGCGCATCGCGGGCGGCAGCCTCGGCGCGGTCGACCGCCCCGGTGGCAATGTTTGCGAGGTCTCCAAGGCGCTTGAGGCCAAGGCGGCGCAGGACGGTGAGCACATCCTGATCGAGCCGCAATGCCGCGACCGGGAGATCGGCAAGCCTTTGCAATGCGTTGTCCTGTGAGCCGACGACCGCTCGCACTGGCCCGTAATGCGCCAGCGCCCAGGCCGCTCCGGCGGTCGGGGCGATTGCCGTGCGCACCGCCAGTTTGCGCCGGGCAAACGCCGCTTCGACATCAGTCAGCAGGCGCGTCTCCCCGCCGAACAGGTGTGCCGCAGCGGTGATATCGACCAGCACGCCATCGGGCGGATCGAGCGTGCTCCATGGCCCCCAGCGCTGCACCCAGAGGGCGAGTTTCTCGAGGAAATCGAGATCGCCCGCCGGATCGGACGGCGCGACCCTGATCTGCGGGCAGATCGTGCGCGCATCGGCCAGCATCGTGCCCGGCTGCGCGCCCGCAGCGCGACCGGCGTGGTTGACCGCGTCGATCCGCGGCCCGTGCGCAGTCTCGGTGATCAGCGCGGTCGGCTCGGCATCCGCGCCCTCACCCAGATCAAGCCCGTGCGCAAGCCGCCAGCGATCGACCGACAGTCGCGCGCACCAGATCGCGAGAATCCGGCGTGGCGGCGTTGGCGGCAGATCGCGGTGGCGACTTTCGGGCGCTGAGGCGTCCGTCGTCATTGCTCAAAATCCACTTTCCGGGGGCGTGGCTGCGCGCGCGGAACAATTCGGCCTGCCATGCGGGCGCACCGGGCGCATCGGCGTTCCAGCGCGGGCGCGTCGAAGGCGCAGCTTCGATCCGCCAGCGCATCCGCGCCGAGGACAGGTCCGCTTCCGCTTCGAGCCGCACCAGCCACAGCGGCACGCCATGCTTTTCCGCCGCAAGGCTCAGGCGGCGCGAAGCGGTGAAATCGAGCGCGCGCGGATTGCCAACGATCTCGCCGATCACGCAGGCGAGGTCGCGGCAGCGCAGCCCCTCTTCAAGCGCGAACAGCGCGTCTTCGGGAGTCTTCGCCTCGACATGGATCAGCCGGTGGCGCAGCTCGCGCGGCAGGCCATGGTGGTAGGGGCGCCCGCTGCGCGCGATCGCGCGGGATTCCTGCACCCACAGCACCTGTCGGCGATCCTCGGCCTCGGTGAGCGGATCTTCGACTGCCTCAGCCACCCGCAACGCATCACGCGCCAAGGCGAGCGCCACCCCCGCCCCGCTGGCATCGCCGGTCGAGGCGAAAATCTCGCTGTGCAGCGGTTGGTCGGTCAGCCCCGGACGCCAGCGGGCCTCGCGCGCCTGCGACAGCGCAGCGATATCGCTCGCGGAAAGGCGCGCAGAGCCACCAGGCCTTGGGCGCGAGGGGACGGGAAAGTTGTGCAGCGCTTTCGCGCCGGAGGAGGAAACGGATTTTGGCATAGGAACACTCACGGAGACTCGTGCGAGTCTCATTTGTTCCTATTATGTTCCATATCTGCGGAGTGATTGCAACGCGGAATTCCGTCAGCGGCCACCACAGCCGCCTGAAACTCGATCAGCCAAACAGCCCGAACAGCAGGATAACCGTCAAAGCGATCGGGCAGACGAACCGCACCAACGCCCGCCACGTCTGATGCAGCCAGCCATCGAGCCCGTTCTCGTCGTCGATCAGACGTGCATCGGCGATCCAGCCGACGAAAATGCAGGTCAGGATCGCGCCGATCGGCATGAACAGCTTCGCCGTCACTCCGTCGAGCGTGTCGAAGAAATTGGTCTCTGCGAACAGCGGGACGAAGCCGAGCGGATAGAACTCCGCCATGTCGTTGAACGACAGCGAAGACAGCACGCCGAGTACCGCCGCGCCCGCGCCGACAATCAACGTTGCGACCATCCGCGGCATCTTGAACTTCTCGAACACATAGGCCGTCGGCGCTTCGAGCAGCGAGACCGAGCTGGTCAGCGCGGCGAAGAACACCATGGTAAAGAACGCCAGGCCGATCAGCGAGCCAAACGGCATCGCCTGGAACGCGACCGGAAGCGACTGGAACATCAGCCCCGGACCGGCATTGGTCGGCAGCCCGGCCGCGAAAACGATCGGGAAAATGGCAAGACCGGCGAGCAGCGCCACCCCGGTATCCGCACCGGCGATGATCCCCGATGTCTCGCCCAGATTGGTATCGCGGCTGGCGTAGGCGCCATAGGTCATCATCCCGGCCACCCCGAGCGACAGCGAAAAGAACGCCTGCCCGACCGCGGCGAGCATCACTTCCCCGGTCAGCTTCGAAAAATCGAAGGTGAAGAGATACGCAACCGCCTGCCCGAAGTTATCGGTAAACGCGCCGTAGACAGTAATGCCGAGAAACAGCAGGAAGAACAGCGGCATGAGATAGACCGCCACCCATTCGATGCCGCTCGAAACCCCGCGTGCGACGAAGAACATCGTCACCGCGAGAAATCCGAGATTGAGCCCGATCATCAACGAACCATTGCCGAACAGTCCAGGCATCAGCGCCTCGATATCCTCTGCCGGACGCCCCTGGAACGCGCCGCCAGTGAGGCCCGTCTGGATCAGGTCGCCCAAAAAGACGCCGATGTAATAGACCACCCAGCCGCCGACGACGCAGTAGAAGCTGAGGATCAGGAACGCGGCAAACACGCCCATCGAGGCGAGGATGCTCCAGCCTTCCGGCGCATTGGAATCGCGCGCGACACGGCGGACGCTTTCGGGCGCATTGGCCTGTCCGTGCCGCCCGATCAGCACTTCGGACAGCAGCACCGGCAAACCGATCAACAGCACGCACAGGATATAGAACAGCACGAACGCGCCGCCGCCATTCTCGCCCGCTTCCGCCGGGAATCGCCACATATTGCCGAGGCCGACCGCCGAGCCGACTGCGGCGAGAATGAACGCAGTGCGCGACGACCAGTTTTCGTGGCCCGAACCGGTTGCTGCCATGATGTGAAAAATCCCTCTTCCCGCGCGCTTCCTGACGCGCCGTCCCATATCATTGCACCCTGCAATGAAAATGCACGCGCGCCAAGGGGCAAGCTTTGCGTTCTCCCCGCGCGGGCGCTAGATGCTGCGCTCATGTCCACCACATTCCAGCTCGATACGAGTACCAGCCGGGCCAACCCCACACCGGCCCCGATGAAACGCCTCACTGTGCCGCGCATCCGCGCGCGCAAGTCAGACGGCGTGACCGCCGAACCGCTGGTCATGCTAACCGCCTACACCGCGCGGCAGGCGCAGCTGCTCGACGCGCATTGCGACATGCTGCTGGTGGGGGATTCGCTTGGCCAGGTGATCTACGGCCTGCCTTCGACGATCCCGGTTACGCTGGAGATGATGGCGAACCACGGCGCGGCCGTGGTGCGCGGGTCGTACCATTCGGTGGTGATCGTCGACATGCCGTTCGGCTCCTACGAAAGCTCGCCCGAACAGGCGTTCGAAAGCGCGGCCTACCTGCTGAAGGAAACCGGCGCTGCGGCAGTCAAGCTCGAAGGCGGCGAAGCGATGGCGCCGACCGTCGAATTCCTCAATTCGCGCGGCATCCCGGTGATGGGGCATGTCGGACTCACCCCGCAGGCGGTGAACGTGCTGGGTGGCTATGCCGCGCGCGGGCGATCGGATGCGGAAGCGGACAAGATCGTCAGCGACGCGGTTGCGCTCGATCAGGCGGGCGCGTTTGCGATCGTGATCGAGGGGGTGGTCGAACCGATCGCGATCGAAGCCACCAAAGCGGTCGGATGCCCGACCATCGGCATCGGAGCCTCGGCACAATGCGACGGACAGGTGCTGGTGACCGAGGATATGCTCGGCATGTTCGAGCGGGTGCCGCGCTTCGTGAAGCGCTACGAGGACATCGCCAGCGTCATCGAGAAGACCGTGGCGACCTATGCCGAGGAAGTGCGCGCGCGCAGTTTCCCTGGCGAAGAACAGACCTACCAGCCCAAGCGCTGATCCTCCCGCAACCGAGACCGAACCCCGATGCAAACGCTCCTGCGCTACTACACCTTTTCGCTCGCCTTCACGGCGGCCTGCTTCGCGCTGGCCGCCTGGTATGGCTGGGTCAGCACGGGTTCGATCGTCGGCATGCTCTCGGTCCTGTGGATCGTCATCGTCCTATCGATCCTCGAGGTTTCGCTGAGCTTCGACAACGCCGTCGTCAACGCCACCGTGCTGCGCGAGATGGACCCGGTGTGGCAACAGCGCTTCCTGACGATCGGCATCCTGATCGCGGTGTTCGGGATGCGGATCGTGTTTCCGATCGCGATCGTCTCGATCGCCGCGCAGATCGGGCCGTGGGATGCGGTGCAGCTTTCGCTCGGCAATCCCGAGGAATACGAACGCATCGTTTCCGGCGCGCATATCGGGATCGCCGGATTCGGCGGCGCATTCCTGGCGATGGTCGGGCTCACCTTCTTCTTCGACGAGGAGAAGGATGTGCACTGGATCCACGCGCTCGAGCAGTCGATCAATCGCTTTTCGAGCGTGCCGGCAGTCGAGATCGGGCTGGTCCTGCTGCTGGTCTATGGCGTTTCCACCATGCTCACGCCAGACGACGCGCTGACGTTCCTCACGGCCGGGCTGCTCGGCCTGGTCACCTTCATCGGCGTTCACGCGATCGGGGCGATTATCGAACAACGCGAAGCCCGGAAGAAGGCGGCGGGAGAGATCGTGCGATCGGGACTTGGCGGATTCCTGTATCTCGAGGTGCTCGATGCCAGCTTCAGCTTCGACGGGGTCATCGGTGCGTTCGCGCTGTCCAATAATATGATCGTGATCGCCATCGGCCTGTCGGTGGGAGCGATGTTCGTGCGCTCGATGACGATCCACCTGGTGCGTACCGGTACGCTCGCTCAATATCGCTATCTCGAACACGGCGCGTTCTGGGCGATCATCGTCCTCGGTGTGATCATGCTGGTATCGGCGCGGTATCACATCCCGGAAACGATCACCGGGCTGATCGGAGCTGTGCTTATCGGATTGTCGCTGTGGTGGTCGATCCGCCACAACCGCGCAGAGCGCGCGGCTAATGCGGCTGCGACCGAGCCAGGCGCGTAGCGATCGGCGCGGCCCAGACCAGCTGCAGCAGGTGATAGAGCAGCAGCGGCGCGATCACGAACCCGGCCACCTCCGGCGGAAACAGGATCGCGGCGAGCGGCGCGCCGATCGCGACGCTCTTCTGCGCCCCGGCAAACAGGAACGCGATCCGGTCGCCGCGCGGATAGCCGCACAGCCCCCGACGCTCCACGCCCCGAACGTGCCGACGATCAGGAACCCGATCACCAGCGCCAGCAGCACCGCCCAGTCCGCGGCCGAAAACATCGTCGCCAGCCCCTGCTCGACCGCGCCCGAAAACGCGACGTAGACCGCGATCCCGATCACCATCCGATCGAGCCAGGCGACCTGCGCCTTGCGGTCTGCCAGCCTGTCGATGGTCCAGCCCTGCACCGCCTGCCCGATCAGGAACGGCAGGATCAGGATCACGCCGATGCGCACGATCGTCTCGCTGCCGATATCCACCGCAGTGCCGCCCGCCAGCACCGCAAACAGCGGCGCGGTCACGAATACGCCGGCAATGTTGATCAGCGCGGCCCCGACGACTGAAAGCGCCACGTTGCCGCCCGCAAGGCTGGTGTAGGACGTCGCCGACTGGATCGTCGAAGGCAGCGTGCCGAGATAGAGAAAGCCGATCGCGACCATCGGCGGGAGCAGGGTCGATCCCAACTTGGCGAAGCCGAAACCTGCCAACGCCATCGCTCCGAACACCCACACGAACAGCGGCAGGAAGAAACGCCAGTTCGCCAGCCCTCGGGCGATCTCGCTGCGCGGTATGCGCATGCCATTGACGAGGAACAGCAGGAAAATGCCGACGCTCGAGACCGTGCGGGCGGTGTCGCCCGTGTCGCCCGTCGCAGGGGCCAGCAACGCCAGCAGCGTGGCGGCGATCAGGACCGCGATCATCGGATCGGCGAGCGGGGCGAGACGTGCTGGCATCGCCCGCGCCCCTGCCCCTCCTACCGGGAAAAGTCGAGCCGCCGCTTTCAGCCGGCTACGAAGTTCCCGGGGCGCAGTTCGCGCAGTCGTGCATCGAAACCGCGCGCCTCGTCCTCGCGCCCGAGCGCGGCAGCGGCATCGGCGCGCAATGCGATCAGCTTGGGATCGTTGCCCGCACCAAGCGCAATCGCGTGGTCGAGCAGCACCGCGACGCGCAACCAGTCGTCGGCCTGCGCGCTCCGTTCCGCGAGCATCAGCAGCGCTTCGGCATTGTTGGGTTCGCCAACCACGTGCCGCGCCAGCAGCGTGTCCGCCGCGGTATCGTCACCATAGGCGCGATAGGCGGCGATGATCTTGCGGGTTAGCGGCCACGGTCGCCGGATGGCGGCAGCAACGCGGTAGCGTTCGAGCGCGGTTTCAGGATCGCCCCCGGCAAATGCAATGTCCCCGGCAAGCGCGTGCGCATCCGACGAAAGCGGGAAGCGTTGCAAGAGATCGTCAGCGACGCGGCCGGCTCCGGCAAGATCGCCTGCCGACACGAGGTCGCGCAGCTCTGCGGTCGATTGCGGCAATTCGGCGCGCCCGAAAGGCGTGCTGCCAAGCACCGTTAGGCGGACCTGATACGCGCCCGAAGCACGTTCGAACAGGGGTGCCGCCGCGGCTCGATCGCCCAACCGTTCATGCGCGCGGCCGACCAGCATCGTCAGATAGGGCGAAGCGTCGGGTGAGAGCGCGCGCGCGCCGAAGCGCTCGACCAGTTCCTGGTCGCGTCCGCTGAACCACAGGGCCTGCGCGAGCAGTTCGAGCACGCGGATATTGCCGGGCTGGCGTTCGTGCAGCGCATCGAGCGTTTCTGCGGCCTTGTCGTTGTTGGCTTGCTGCAGGTCGGTCAAGGCATCGAGCAGGATCGCCGCCGGGACCCCGCCGCGCCCGCTCATGCCGCTGCGTTCGAGCAGGCTGCGCGCCAGCACCGGGTCCCCGGCACGCGCGGCGAGCACGGCCTGGAGATAGTAAATGCCCGGATAGGTGCGGTCGATTTCCGCCGCCCGGCGAACGATGGCGAGCATATCCCGGTAGCGACCCAGATCGCCAAGCGTGGCGGCATAGTCGACCAGCAGCTCGACATTCGCCGGGTCGGCGGCGACTGCGGATTCGAACCAGGGAATCGCGTCGGCGAGACCGTGCGCATCGCGCACCAGCTGAGCCCGCAGGAGCAAGGCGGGCGCATAATCGGGACCGAGTTCGAGTGCGTAGTCGGCTGCTTCGAGCGCGGTCAGGTGTTCGCCGCCGCTGAACCGCAATCGGGCGATGGTCACCCACAGGCCGGGATTGTCCGGCTCGATCGTGCGCGCCTGATCGAGCAGCACGCCCGCATCGTCCAGCCTGCCTTCGCGCATTTCAAAGCGCGCATCCTCAACCAGCCGGACGAATTCCGCGCTGCCGGATAGGTCCGATGCACTGCTGCGCTCGCCGCCGCCTGAGCAGCCGCACAGCAGCGCCGCAGCCAGGGCGACTGTGAAGAATGAGCGACCTCGATCAGGCATGCAGGTCGTATTGCTTGAGCAGGTCGTAAAGCGTCGGGCGGCTGATCCCGAGCATTTTTGCGGTGCTGGAAATGTTGCCTTCGCTGCGCGCGAGCGCGTGGCGGATGACGCGCCGGTCCGATTGTTCGCGTGCCGCCTTCAGATTGAGCACGTCGGACGGCTCCTCGTCGTTTTGACCCAGATCGAGATCGTCCGCGCTCACCAGCTTGCCTTCCGCCATGATGACAGCGCGCTTCACCCGGTTTTCCAGCTCGCGGACATTTCCCGGCCAATCGTGCGAATCGATCACGGCCAACGCATCGGGGCCGAAACCGGTCACCGCAGGGTTCATCTCGGCAGAAAACCGCTTGAGGAAAGCCTTCGCCAGCAGCACCGCATCGCCGTGGCGTTCGGCCAGCGTCGGGATCCGCACCACGATCTCGGCAAGCCGGTAGAACAGGTCTTCGCGGAAGGTCCCTTCACCGATCATTTTTTCGAGATCCTGGTGCGTCGCGCACACGATCCTGGTGTCGACCGCGATACTCTTGCGCCCGCCGATCCGTTCGATCGTGCGTTCCTGCAGAAACCGCAGCAGCTTGACCTGCAAGGGCAGCGGGATGTCGCCGACCTCGTCGAGGAACAGCGTGCCGCCATGCGCGCTTTCGATCTTGCCCTCGGTGGTCTTCACCGCGCCGGTGAACGCGCCCTTCTCGTGGCCGAACAGCTCGCTTTCGAGCAGGTTTTCGGGGATCGCGGCGCAATTGATCGCCACGAACGGGCCATCGCCGCGATCGCTCGAATCGTGCAGGCCCTGCGCCAGCAATTCCTTGCCCGTCCCGCTTGCGCCGAGCAGCATCACCGAAACGCTGGTGCAGGCGACCCGCTCGATCGTGCGGGCGACCTTGACCATCTCGGGCGCGCCGGTAATCAGGCGCCCGAGCACGGTCTTGTCCTCGCTGGCATGCGCGACAAGCCGACGGTTCTCGCTTTCGATCGCGTGGAGATTGAAGGCCCGGCGGACGATCAGGCCAAGCGCCTCGATATCGAGCGGTTTCTGGTAGAAATCGTACGCCCCGCGCTCGATAGCCCTGAGCGCGCTTTCGCGAGCGCCATGGCCGCTGGCGACGATCACCTTGGTGTCGGGCTTCAGCTCCATGATCGTGTCCAGCACCGCGAAGCCCTCGGTCGTGCCGTCGGGGTCGGGGGGCAGGCCGAGATCGAGCGTCACCACCGCCGGTGCCTCGCTGCGCAACGCCGCGATCGCACTGTCGCGGTCACCCGCGATCACCACTTCAAAATCGTCATACGCCCATTTGAGCTGCGCCTGCAGCCCTTCGTCGTCTTCGATCACGAGCAAAGTCGGTTTTTTGTCAGCCATCAGGCGACCTCATCGGTTTCGGAGTTGGTTTCGGGTTGCGTTGCTGTCGCACCGGCCAGCAAGCGGGCGGCCTCGGGAACCGGCAGGGTCACGCTGAACCGGGTGCCCACGCCTTCGCGCGATTCGACCTGCAATCTGCCGCCCATCGCTTTGATCATCTCGCGCGCTTCGAACGCGCCGATCCCGAAGCCGCCTTCCTTCGAAGATACGAACGGTTTGAACAGGCCGCTGCGGACGAACTCGGGCGACATTCCGCGCCCGGAATCGATGATCTCGATCTCGCCGGTGAGCCCGTCCTGCGCGATGTGGAGACAGACCGGAACGTCGGCTTCGCTCGCATCGATGGCGTTCTGGACCAGGTGGATCAGCGCCTGTTCGAGCGCTTCGGGATTGGCGACGACCAAGACGGGATCGTTGCGCGCCAGGGTGACGGGATGCAGCCGCTTGAAGCGGTCGCAGATGCTCGCCGCGAGCGCCGACAGTTCGACCTCGCGCACCTGCTGGGCGTGCCCCGGACCATAACGCCCGAGCCGTTCAAGCAGGGCCGTCAGCTTTTCCGATGATTTGCGCAGAGTGACCAGCATATCGGCACGGAAATCGGGATTGTCGGCATGCTTCTGCGCGTTGGCGGACAGCAGCGAAAGCTGGCTCGCAAGGTTCTTGATATCGTGCATCACGAACGCCATCCGGCGGTTGAACTCGTCGAACCGGCTCGCATCCATCAGCGCCTGCTGCCCCGATTGTTCCGCCAGATAGCTTGCCAGCTGCTGGCCGACGACGCGCAGCAGATCGAAATCTTCCCAGTCCAGCCGGCGCTCGATCCGCGGACGGGCGAGGATGATCGTGCCGACCAGACGATCGAAATGGATCAGCGGCACCAGCGCCCACGCGTCCTCCGCCTCGACCAGCCAAGCCGGAACATTCGCGACTTCGCCATGATGATCGGTCCCAGCGCGCACCTCGTCGAGATCGACGATGAAACTGTGCTGCTCGAGCAGACCGGACAGCGCGTATTCGGCCGCGATTCCCGGCACTTCGATCATCGGCCAGTTCCAGCGCGCCGACAGTTCCAGCTGCGCCTCCTCGTTCGGCACCAGCAGCAGTCCGGCCGGACTGTCGGTGATGTCGGCTACTGCCTTGACCGCGCGCTCGTGAAAGCTGGGGCTGGCGCTTGTCCCCAGACCGATCGTCCGGGTGAACCGCAGCCATTCCTCGCGATAGTCGTAGCGATGCTGGAACAGATGCTTGGTCGCCGTCACCTTGAACCAGCCGCGCACCCTTCCCGATGGCAGGAACGCGATCGCCGCCAGGATAGCGCCGACCAGGAAGATCATCTGGCTGGCGCGCGCGATGTCTTCTCCAAGCGCTTCGAGCGACCGCGTCACCAGCAGCATGACCAGCAGATAGCTGCCGATCACCAGCAGCGAGAGCGTCTGGAACGTCACGGCCCGCGACGGCCGGAATTGCATGCCCGCCCCGGCCTCGTTCGATCCGAAAGCGAGCAGACCGATCATCGCACCGGTCACGAGGCCGCGCGCAGCCAACAGCGCTTCGGGTTCCTCTCCACTCAGATAGGCGATGGTGTAGAGATTGAGATCGTAGGCGAAAATGCCCGCCAGCCCGATCCCGCTCCAGCGCAGGATTCGCCGCGAGGAGGGAGCCGCTCCGGCATACAGGTTGTGGAGCAGCACGAGCGCCCCGATTGCGACCAGCATGTGGAGGACGGCGGACACCTCGAAAGAGAGCTGCGCGATCTCCGGGAACCCGGAGAAGCGACCGTCGAAGATCAGCAGGATCGGATGCATCAGCTCGACCAGGACGAGCGTAACGACGACTGGACGGGTGGGCTTGAGGCTTTCGTCCCGTCCGTCGGCAGAGAACAGACAGAAAATGACCACCACGAGCACGACGTTGCGCGAGGTTTCGGCCAGCGCCACGGCCGCTTCGTCGCCGCCGATCGACGCAACGAGGCTGCACCACAGCGCGGTCAGGCCGCACGCGGCGAGCACCGCCAGGCGATCCGGGCGGGCGCGGTCGCCGAAGCGCCAGATCCACAGCCCCGCCCCGGCGCTGAGGACTGCCCCCGCCAGAAAGCCCGCAAGCGCGGCGTAGATGGCCAGGATCGACACGCCGGGCATCAGCGGGCGCCTTCCGGCCAGAGGATCACCCGGACCGTCTGGAGCAGGATCACGAAGTCGAGAAACGGTGTGTAATTCTTTGCATAATAGAGATCGTATTCGAGCTTCTTGCGGCTGTCCTCGGTCGACGCGCCATAGGGATAATTGATCTGCGCCCAGCCGGTGATGCCGGGCTTCACCATGTGGCGCTCGCCGTAGAACGGAATCTCGCTTTGCAGATCGTCGACGAAATCGGGAACTTCCGGACGCGGCCCGACGAAGCTCATCTGCCCCATGAGCACGCTCCATGTTTGGGGCAGCTCGTCGATCCGGACCTTGCGAATAAAGCGACCGATGCGAGTGATGCGCGGGTCGTTTTCCTCGGCCCACTTCGATCCGTCCTTTTCGGCGTCGGTGCGCATCGAACGCAGCTTGATGAGATGAAAGGGCTCGCCATACAGGCCGACGCGTTTCTGCCGAAAGAAGGCTGGTCCCTTGCTGTCGAGCTTCACCAGCAGCGCGAAGATCGCGATGATCGGGAACGTCAGCAGCAGCAGCAGCAGGCTCGCGACGATGTCGAACACGCGTTTCATTGCGCTCGAGAACATGCGCCCGCTGGAAAACCCGTCCGAAAAGATCAGCCAGCTGGGGTTGACCGTGTCGAGATCGACCCGCCCGGTCTCGCGTTCGATGAAGCTGGAGAAATCGTTGACGTGCACGCCCTTGGTCTTGATCCGCAGGAGGTCGCTCAAGGGCAGCGAATTGCGCCGTTCCTGCAACGCCAGCACCACCTCGCTGACGCCGAGGTTCTCGACGAAGCGGCCGAGATCATGGATCGCCTCGCGCGGGATCGCTTCTTCGACCACGCGTTCGGGTTCGCTCATCGCGATATAGGAAGCGATGGCAAAGCCGCTTTCCGGCCGGTCGGCGAGCTCGCGCAGGCGCTGCGCCCGGTCGCCAGCACCAAGCACCATCACCCGCCGTCGAAAGGCGGAGGACCCGATGAAGGAGTTGAGCAGCAACCGGTCGACAACCAGCACCAGCACCGCGAAGCCCATCGCGTAGAGCAGGGTCGAGCGCCAGAAGTTCTCACCTCCGATGAGGAAATCGATGAACGCCAGAGCGATGATCCCGAGGCTGATCGCCACCAGCAGGCGCGCACCGGCAAACCGCAGGCTGCGCAGGGCATTGGGTCCGTACACGCCGACCGCAACCATTGCGAGCCACACGACCGCAGCCGAACCCATCAGCGGTAGCCACCGATCCGACAGCATGCCTGGGTCAGTCGCGATCTGAGTTGCGCGCAGCTGCCACGCGAGCTCGCCCGCCAGCATCAGCAAGCCGAAATCCAGCAGGCCGAGCAGAAGAACGGCATGCGGGATGTAATGCTTGAAGAGACGGATCATCGCGTCGGCGCTTTGCTCGCAAGGGGAACACTGGCGCCGGCAATAGGCCTCAGAAATTAAGTGTCGGTAAACTTTACAGCACCGCCGCGCGCTCGCTTGGCAAGCGCAAGACGATGCTTAATCGATGGTTACTCGCCGGTCACCGAATCGGCCACGTCCTGCGCCGCTTCGCCGACCTGCCCGGCAGCTTCGCCGACATCGGAAGCAGCGTCCGCGATCGCGTTATCCTTGGCGATCTCGGCGCTGTTGGTCTGCGTCAGGAGATAAACCCCGACCCCGAGCGCGATGACGAGGATCAGCAGGAATGCCCATTTCGCCATTCCACCGCCGGAGCCGCCGGTTTCTATGGTGCGCGTGGTGTGGGTGTTGCCCTGTGCATCGGTGTGTTCGGTAATGCGTTCTTCTGTCATTTCGTATCCTCCCTTGGGAAAAATGATGGACAGGGCGAGAGGTTCCAGAGCACGCCCGGTCGGTCAGAGGCTGGCCGTCAGGCGCGGCGTAGCCGGGGTAAGGCAATCCGCGCGGCGACAGCGCGGACAGCCGACGCCGAGCGGCACCGCATCCTGCGGATCGAGCGAAATGCCGCGAGCCTGCGCGAGCTCCCCTGCGAAACGGGCTTCGACACCCAGCACGATCGCCTTGCGCGCCGAGCACGCGGCCCCGTCGACCTCGACCGTGCGGGCAATCGTGAGCCAGTGCTTGGGCGCCGCCTCGCCTTCGCCGAAGGTTACGGCCTGCGTCAGCATGGTGCCCCTACTCTCGAACGCGGCGTAGGGCACCCAGGCCGGCCACCGCGCCCCGGTAAGCGGGTAGATCGCGCCGCTCGCGCCTGCCGTGAAGGCGACCATGCGGCCTGTCCGGCCGAACCTGGCGCTGAAGAACGGCAGACCGCGCTCGCCGACCCGCTGCAGCGTGGTGAGACGCTGGGCGACCTGATCGAAGCTCGCAGCGAACCGGCGCTGAAGCACCGCGAGA
This sequence comes from Erythrobacter sp. JK5, assembly GCF_018205975.1. NCBI lineage: Bacteria > Pseudomonadati > Pseudomonadota > Alphaproteobacteria > Sphingomonadales > Erythrobacteraceae > Erythrobacter > Erythrobacter sp. JK5. The sequence continues at coordinate 1,173,497 of NZ_CP073577.1, forward strand.
TCGTAACCGGTCTGCTCGCACGCGCGCAGAAACCGGCGATAGGGCATCAGCAAGGCACCGGCGACATAATCGGTCACGTGCTCGCGAAACAGGGCGCGCGCCTCGGGCGATCCGAGCCCCGCCCCCGCGACCAGCAGATCGATCGCCTCGCGCTGTTCGAGCGCGCCGATCTGCCGCGCGATCTGGAACCGCCGGGCCGCGCCGGGCAGCATTTCAGAGAGCTGCAACTGACGCGCATGCAGATCGAGCCGGTGCACGAGGCCGGGAATGACGTCCGACGGGAGTATGCGGACCGTGATCTGATGCTTTTCGCGCAGCCGGTCGCGCAGCGAGGCACCGATATCGCTGCTGGAAAGCCGCAATTGGTCGGACAGCTGCTCCGCCGCTTCGTCGAGATCGGCGAAGTGGTTCTGCCACCGCTCGACCGCCTCGCGCGCCTTCGCCGCAGGATCCTCGCGGTGCCCGGATTGGCTCCCCGCACTGTCGTACAGACGCGCAAAGGCCGCGGCCGCCTGCGGCGCAGCGGCGAGGAATTCCTGCACCTCCTCGCGGTCGATGCCGAGATCGACGAAACGCTCGTCGCTCAGGCGCCGGGCGAGGCCGTCCAGCCCGCCGATCGCTTCGTCTTCGCGCAGGCTGCGCGGATCGAAGTCGAACCGCTCAATCACCTGGACAAGAACGCGCGCGGAAAGCGGGCGCTGGTTGCGCTCGATCAGGTTCAAGTAGCTCGGTGAAATGCCGAGCGATGCCGCCATGGCGGCCTGCGTGAGCCCTTCGCGCTTGCGCAATCGGCGCAGCGCGGGTCCGGCAAGAAGTGCGTTATCGGCCATGGGAAAGGTCTGTAAATTACTTTACATCATGACACAAGATTTGCCGAATATCACCCGATACAGACAAGAAAGTCTGTAATTTTTCCTGTCATGTTGCACTGCAACAGTGCACACCGGTCTCACACCTCCCCAAGCAAGCAGGAGACCTCTCATGACCTATCAGACCCAGATCGCGCAGATGCGCAAGCTCATCGATGCCAACGGCCCCAGCTGGGGCGCGGTCGACGCCGAAAACGCCGCGCGCATGACGATCCAGAATCGCTTCAAGACCGGGCTCGACATTGCCAAGTACACCGCCGGAATCATGCGCGCCGACATGGACGCCTACGATGCCGATCCTGCGGCCTACACCCAGTCGCTCGGCTGCTGGCACGGGTTTATCGCGCAGCAGAAGATGATATCGATCAAGAAGCACTTCGGCAGCACCAAACAGCGTTACCTGTACCTCTCGGGCTGGATGGTTGCCGCGCTGCGCAGCGAATTCGGGCCGCTGCCCGATCAATCGATGCACGAGAAGACCAGTGTCCCGGCGCTGATCGAGGAACTCTACACCTTCCTCAAGCAGGCCGACGCCCGCGAACTCGGCGGCATGTTCCGCGCACTCGACGGCGCCCGCGAAGCGGGTGACGACATGGAGGCCAAGCGGCTCGAAAACGCGATCGACAACTACGAAACCCATGTCGTTCCGATCATCGCCGATATCGATGCCGGCTTCGGCAATCCCGAGGCGACCTACCTCCTTGCCAAGAAGATGATCGAGGCAGGCGCCTGCGCGCTCCAGATCGAGAACCAGGTTTCGGACGAGAAGCAGTGCGGTCACCAGGACGGCAAGGTCACGGTTCCGCACGAGGAATTCCTGCAGAAGATCCGCGCGATCCGTCACGCGTTCCTCGAACTCGGGGTCGATAACGGGATCATCGTCGCGCGCACCGACTCGCTCGGCGCCGGTCTGACGAAGCAGATCGCCTATTCGAAACAGCCTGGCGATCTGGGCGACCAGTACAACGCCTTCCTCGATTGCGAGGAGGTCGATCCGGCCAATGTCACCAACGGCCAGGTATTCATCAGCCGCAACGGCAAGCTGATGGCCCCCAAGCGTTTGCCTTCGAACCTGTTCCAGTTCCGCGCCGGCACCGGCGAAGACCGCTGCGTGCTCGATTGCATCACCTCGCTTCAGAACGGCGCAGACCTGCTGTGGATCGAGACCGAAAAGCCGCATGTCGAACAGATCGCCGGAATGGTTGACCGCGTGCGCGAAGTCATCCCGAACGCCAAGCTGGTCTACAACAACTCGCCCAGCTTCAACTGGACGCTCAACTTCCGCCAGCAGGTCTATGATGCGTGGGTCGAAGCCGGGAAGGACGTGTCCGCTTTCGAACGCGACAAGCTGATGAGCGCGGATTACGACGGCACCGAACTCGCCGCGCAGGCCGACGAGAAGATCCGGACATTCCAGTCCGACGCCGCAAAACGCGCGGGCATCTTCCATCACCTGATCACGCTGCCGACCTACCACACAGCCGCGCTCAGCACCGACAATCTCGCCAGGGAGTATTTCGGCGAGCAGGCGATGCTCGGCTACGTCAAGAACGTCCAGCGGCAGGAAATTCGCCAAGGCATCGCCTGCGTGAAGCACCAGAACATGGCCGGATCCGACATCGGCGACGATCACAAGGAATACTTTGCCGGCGAAGCCGCGCTCAAGGCGGGCGGCAAGGACAACACCATGAACCAGTTCGAGGCTGCGTGAACACAGCGATGGGGATCGAATTCGAGGCAGATTGATCCGGTTGGAGAGGAGGTTCCTGCAAGTTCGAGAAACTCTCGGTCTTGCGGGAACCATCCAAGCCTTCCATGAGCTGTAGCTCCATCCCCATCAGGAGAGAGACGATGAGCGATACCGACACCCAGAGCCGAGAGCCGTCGCGCGCCCGCGCCCTGCTTTCGACCGCCGATATGAAGCTGTTGCGCCGTGCACTGGAAAGCCACGCCCGCAACACCGAAGACCGGGACGAGCTCGCCAAGATCAACGCGTTGCACCATCGGCTCGGCACCTACGTGCCGTCCGCCGAATAGAAGAGCCGCACCCGCCCCCGGTTTGCACCAGTTCTCCTGGGGAGGAGAATACGACCGTCGAAGCCGGGCTTCGCCTTGCTTCGGCGGTCGTTCTTTGCGCGTTACCTAGCCGCCGTTTCCGGGCATCAGGTTCAGCGTCGCCGCGGTCAGCGCCTCGGTCGCGGTGGCGATCACGACCGGCGCGTCGGGTGCCCAGAACGGCGAGTGCAGCGACACCAGTTCGGCTTCGCCGCGCTGCGACGCTTCCCATGTCGCCATCGGCACCCCGCCGACCCAGAAGATCAGCGACTGGACATTGTCCGGATCGGCGCGGCGGAACTGCCCGAAATCCTCGCCACCCATCACGCTCGGCACTTCCTTGATCCGGCCTTCGAAACGCGCCTGCAATCCGGCCATGACTTGATCGGTGAAATCCGGATCGTTGTAGGTCGATGGGGTGTACGGATCCTGCACGGTCACGCGCGGCAGCTTGTCCTCGGGCATGCCCGCCGCCAGCGCTTCGCCGCGCGCGATCCGCGCGATCCCGTCGAGCAGCAGCTTGCGCGCCTCGTCGGTGTAGCTGCGCACCGTGATCTGCAACCGCGCCTCGTCGGAGATGATGTTGTGCTTTGACCCGGCCTGGAAACTGCCGACCGTGACCACGCCCGGATCGAGCGGATTGAGCTCGCGGCTGACCAGCGTTTGCAGCCGGGTGACGATGCTGGCCGCGATGACGATCGGGTCCTTGGTGGTGTGGGGATAGGCGCCGTGACCGCCGATGCCGGGGATCACCACGTCGACGCTGTCGACGTTGGCGAGCGCGAAACCCTTCGAATAGCCGATGAAACCCGCCGGAGCCTGCGCCGCGTCGTGGAACGCGAGCACGTAATCGGGCTTGGGGAACCGTTCGTACAGCCCGTCCTCGAGCATGGCGAGCGCGCCCTCGCCGGTTTCCTCGGCAGGTTGCAGGATCATCACCAGCGTGCCGGACCATTCATCCTTGCGCTCGGCCAGCAGCTGTGCCGCCCCGATCCACGCGGCCATGTGGGTGTCGTGGCCGCAGGCGTGCATCACCCCGGTCTCGATCCCGCTGGCCGGTATCGCCGTTTGCCTGGACGCATAGGGCAAACCGGTCTGCTCGATCACCGGCAGCCCGTCCATGTCGGCGCGCAGCATTACCGTCGGACCATCGCCGTTGCGCATCACTGCCACCACGCCGGTCCGGCCGACACCCTCGGTCACTTCGAAGCCGAGCGCGCGAGCGCGCGCCGCGAGCTTTTTCGCGGTCTCGAATTCCTGAAACGACAGCTCGGGATTGGCGTGCAGGTCCTGATAGAGCTCGATCAGGCCCGGCATGTCCGCCATGACGTCGTCGCGCAGCTCGTCGGCCTGCGCCGGAAGTGCGAATGCGGCGAGGCAGGCACCGGTCAGCGCCAATCGGATGTTCATGTCAGTTTCTCCCCAAGGTCCGGCTACAATTGGTAGGTGAACGAAAGCATCACGGACAGCGCGGTCACCATGATCAGCACCAGCGGCACGCCGGTGCGGATGTAGTCGACGAACTCGTAATTGCCCTCGGCCATGATCAGCATGTTGGTCTGGTAAGCGATCGGGGTGGCGTAGCAGAGGTTGCAGCCGAACAGCACCGCGAGCACCAGCGGTTCGGGCGGCAATCCGAGCTGCGCCGCGATGCTGAAGGCGATCGGCGTGCCGACCGTCGCCGCAGTGGCGTTGGACGCGAAATTGGTGAGCAGCGTCACGAACGCCATGATTGCTGCCAGCACCAGCGCGGGCGGGAGCATTCCGAGCCCGAGCGACAACGCCTCGCCGAGCCACGCCGCCGCCCCGCTTTCGTCGATCACCCGCCCGATCGCGATACTCGCCGCGACCAGCACGATCACCTGCCCCGACAAGGCTCTGCCGACCCGGTCGAACTTCACGCAGCCCGTCACGAACATCAGGATCGCGCCCGCCAGTGCGGAAATCGCGATCGGGAAAATCCCGATCGAAGCGGTGAACACCGCGAAGCCCATGATTGCAGCCGACAGCAACGCCTTCGAGCGGCGCGGAAGCTCGCGCCCGCCTTCGAGCATCAGCAGGCTGTCCCCCGCGAAAACGCCTCGAGGTCGTCCTGCAACCCCATCACCAGCAGCACGTCGCCTTCGACAATCCTGAGGTCGCCGCCTTCGGAATACTGGTCGCGCCCGCCGAGCAGGCGGTCCGGACGGTGGATGCCCAGCACCGCGACGCCATACAGATCGGCGATCCCGGAGGAAGGCAGGGTGCGCGAAATCAGCCGCGAATCCGCGGTTACCGTCATCTCGACGGCCATGATGTCGGTACCCTGCGCGGAGGCGAGCCGGCGGATCCGGTCGAGCACCCAGCTTGGTGCAAGCTCGCCCTTGAGCACCCGCACCGCGTCTTCGAGCGCTTCGTGGCTGCCCGAAATATGCAGCCGCTGTTGCGCCTGCAGCGGCCCGCGAGTCTGTTCGTGAATGGTGATTCCGCGCGGCAGGGTCGGCTGGATTTCGCTCACATCCTTGCCGATCAGCGCGCTGTCGCCCGCGATCCTCAGGCGGGTGTGAAACCGGCGAACGTTGTCGTCGGCCTCGACCCGGTTGTCTCCGAGCAGGCGCGGCGTGACCAGCCAGATGAACGGCAGCGCCACCAGCGAAGCGAGCAGCACGATCGGGGTGAAATCGAATACCCCGATCTCGCGCATCCCCAGATCGACCGCGATCGAGACGACCAGGATGTTGGTCGAGGTGCCGATCGTGGTCGCCATCCCGCCGAGCAGCGACGCCGAATTGAGTGGCATCAGCGTCTTCGAGGTCGGCATCGCCCCGCGCTGCGCCAGGGCTGCGAAGATCGGGATCATCAGCACCAGCACCGGGGTGTTGTTGACGAACATCGACAGGAAGAACGCGATCAGCAGCGACACCAGCAGCCCGATCTGGAGATTGACCTTGAACACCTGTTCGAGAATCCGCGCCGCCGGTTCAAGCGCGCCGGTGACCACCAGTCCCCTGCCCATCACCATCAGCGCGCAGATCGTGATCAGCGCGTAATGGCCGAACCCGCCGAACGCGAGCGCCAGCCCGTCGATCGGGCGCGTGCCTTCGAGCGGGAAGAAATACAGACCCACCGCGATCACCGCGATGGTCAGCAGCGACACGATCTCGATCGACATCCGCCCGCGGACGAAGCCCACGAACATCAGGATGGTAATCACCATGGCGGCGATGGCGTGATAGGAAGGCAAGGAAAGCATCGAGCGGTGGAATACCCTTCGCCCGCGAACTTTCAAAGCTTACCTTCAATTTCAAGCGATTTTGGTGCCCCTGGCCCGACTCGAACGGGCACTCCCGAAGGAAAGCGATTTTGAGTCGCTCGCGTCTACCAATTCCACCACAGGGGCACGCCTGAAACGGAGCGCGGCTGTTAGCGCCGCGCGCCGGTCACTTCAAGCTGTTGACGAGCAGCTTGTGCAGCTTCGAATGCAGCGCATTGTTCGCGGCCAGCACCTGCTCCGAGTGGATCGGATTCGACCGGCCCCGGAAATCGGTGACGAATCCGCCCGCTTCGCGGATCAACAGGCACCCGGCGGCGGTGTCCCAATCGTTCAGCCCGCTTTCCCAGAACCCGTCGAAGCGGCCCTGCGCGAGATAGGCCATGTCGAGCGAGGCCGCTCCGAACCGGCGGATGCCCGCGACTTCGGGTCCGATCGCGCCATAGATCCGGCTCCATTCCGCGAAATCGCCGTGACCCTGGAACGGGATGCCGGTCGCAATCAGGGCATCGGACAGGTGCGATCGCGCCGAAACGCGCAGTCGCGCATCCTGCAACCAGGCACCGCGGGTCTTTTCGGCCCAGTATGTCTGATCGTTGATCGGGTGATAGATGACGGCCGCAGTCACCTCGCCCCACCCCTTCCCGTCGAGCCGCGGTTCCTGCACCGCAATGCTGATCGCGAAATGGGGAATCCCGTGAAGGAAGTTGCTGGTCCCATCGAGCGGATCGATGATCCAGCGCGGCTTGTCCGGATCGCCTTCGATGATGCCCGCCTCTTCGAGTACGAAGCCCCAGCCGGGCCGCGCGTTGAGAAGCTCGTCGTAAAGCGTGCGCTCGGCGCGCATATCGGCCTTGCTGACGAAGTCCGCCGGCCCCTTGCGGCTCACCTGCAGGTGCTCGACCTCGCCGAAATCGCGCCGCAATCGCGCGCCCGCCTTGCGTGCGGCGCGCTCCATCACGCGGATCAGACCTGAAAACATCGACATCGGAGGTTAGCCAGCCTTCCCGACGTAGGATTGTTCGTAGACGTCGACCACGATCCGGGTGCCGCTTTCGATATGCGGCGGGACCATGATGCGCACGCCGTTGTCGAGCACGGCCGGCTTGTAGCTGGAGGAAGCGGTCTGCCCCTTCACCACCGCATCGGCCTCGACGATTTCGGCTTCGACCTGCGCGGGAAGCTCGACCGAGATCGGCTTTTCCTCCCACAGTTCGAGCTGCACCTGCATCCCGTCCTGCAGGAACGGGCGCGCATCGCCGAGCAGGTCGGCGGGCAGGTTGATCTGTTCGTAGGTGTCGCCGTCCATGAACACCAGCATGTCCCCGTCTTCATAGAGGAACTGGTATTCGCGCGTGTCGAGCCGCACCTTCTCGACCGTGTCGGCGCTGCGAAATCGCACGTTGGTCTTGCGCCCGTCCTGCAGGTTCTTCATCTCGACCTGCATGTAGGCCCCGCCCTTGCCGGGCTGGGTGTGCTGGATCTTCGCGACCTTCCAGATGCCGCCTTCATATTCGATGATATTGCCGGGGCGAATATCGACGCCGCTGATCTTCATGGGGCTGAGTGCCTTTGTATCCGAAGGAACGGGCGCGCACTCGCACGGCGCGCCGCAGAAATGAAGCGCGCCAATAGCCGAGCCGGTGGGGGTCGGCAAGCGCAGCGACAGCCGCCGGCCATGGATGGTTAACGAACTGGCCTCCAGTACCGCACAATGATATGTCATGGACCTATGGGATTATTGCCATGAAAACGCGCTACGTCCTGATCCTGACGGCGATAGCGGCAGCGATTGCCGCCGCCTCTCCATTCGCCACGCAGGCGCAGGATCCGAATGCGCCCGTCCCCGGCGGAATGCTGCGGACGATGCCGCACGGCACCTATCAATGCGCGCTGCCGGGCGATGCGGCGGGCAAGGCGTTTGAAGTGGTCGAGGCGGAGCAGTTCCGGATCGGAACGGCATCGAGCTATCGCAGCGAAGGTGGGCGCGGCGTCTACATCATGCGCGGCGACGAGCTGACCTTCACCCGCGGGCCCAGGAAAGGCGAGACGTTTCGCCGGGTCGGGACCAACCAGTTGCGCAAGCTCGAAAACGGTGTCGAGACCAAGCTGCTCTGCACTCGCCTCGGCGGGTCGGGCTAGGCCCTAGGGAGCGGTCAGCAACGGATAGGGATTGACCGCGTTCGCGGGCTCCCACCATTCCGCATCGGCGGTGGTGCGCAGGATCGCGAAATGCAGGTGCGGCGATTCCGCCGAGGCATTGCCGGTGCTCCCGACCGTCCCCAGCCGCTGGCCGCGCCGCACGCGCTGTCCTTCGCGCAGCCCCTCGGCATATTCATCCAGATGGGCGTAGAAATGGATCGTTTTCTTGTCGGGCGAGCGGATGTAGATCGAATTGCCGCCGCTCGCCGAGCGGTGCAGCTTTGCGATCGTGCCCGGCGCAGCGGCGACGACGCTGGTGCCCTTGGGGGCCATGATGTCGATCGCCTCGTGCGGCCTGCCGCCTTCTTCCTCGCTGGTTTCGAGAAAGGTGTCGGACAGATCGGAAGCGCGGACGTTGAGCACCGGGATCCGCAGCGCGATCGTGTCCTCGGTCGGCGATGGCGACGGTGTGGGATCGAGCGGCGGAGCGGCGGTGGGAGCAGCTTGCCCTTCCGGCACAGCGCTTTCGCTGACGAGCGGTGACGGCGCGGCCTCCGCCGGGCGAAGCGAATCCTCGCCCTCCTGCTGGCTTGCCAGTTCTATCAGACTGCCACCGGCGACGATCCATATCGCCGAAGTAAGCGTGGCGGTGACGACGATGGTAAGCAGACGGTCGAAAAAGCTCATGCCCGGCTTTTACTCTACGCCGACGGCTTTGGCGAATGCTTCGATGGCGGCCGACTCGTCGCCATTCCAAACCGCGCCCGACACCGCAAGAAAGTCCGCCCCGCCGCGATCAGGGGTGCGCAATTGTCCGGCGTGATGCCGCCGATCGCGACGCAGGGAATCTCGAACAGCTTTGCCCACCATTCGATCAACTCGGGCGAGGCGCGCTCCGCGTCGCGCTTGTCCTTCATCGTGCTTTCGTAGAACGCGCCGAACGCGACGTAGTCCGCGCCTGCTTCACCCGCTTCCATCGCGAGATGTCTGGACGCGTGGCAGGTCACGCCGATCTGCGCCTCGCGGCCCAGCGCCTCGCGCGCTTCCTTCGGGTCGCCATCGTCCTGCCCCAGATGCACCCCGTCGGCCCCGAGCCGCTTCGCCAGCGAAACGCTGTCGTTGACGATGAACGCCACGTCGTGCGCCGCGCAGATAGCCTGCAACGGTTCGGCCAGCGCCGCCGCCGCGTGCTGGTCGACATCCTTAACCCGGAACTGGAACGCGGCAACCAGCCCTTCGCATGCCTTTAGTGCGCGCTCGAGACGCTGCGGGAACTCGCCGCTGACATCGAGCGGAGAGATCAGATAGAGCTGGGTCGCGGTCGCGCTCCTCACCCCGCAAGGCTCGCATCGGTAATCCGGCCGATGGCACCGCTCAGTGCCGCATCGAACTCCTCGTCGGACTGGTCCTTGCGCAGGTCCTGCAGCAGGCCGCGGCTGAAGCTGGCGATCATTCCCGGATTCTTCGCCAGGTGCTCGCACGCCTGATCGGTCGAATAGCCGCCCGACAGCGCTACCACCCGCAGCACCTTCGGATGCGCGATGGCGGGAGCGTACAGCCCCGGCGTGACCGGGATCGAGAGCTTGAGCATGACCTTCCGGCCTTCGGGCACGGCGTCGAGCTGCTGCATGATCTCTTCCAGCAGGATAGCTTCGCCCCCCGCCCGGTCGAGCGCCATGATGTCGTATTCGGGCTCGAGAATTGGCACGAGCCCGGCATCTAGGATCTGCTTGCCGACCTCGAATTGCTGCGCGACGATCGCGGCGATGCCCGCGGGATTGGCTTTCTTGATGACGGATCGCATTTTGGTCCCGAACATGCCCTTGCCGACCGATTTTTCGAGCAGCGCGGGCAGCTTGTCGAGCGGCTTCATCAGCTGGACGCCGTCCGCTTCCTCGGCGAGTCCCTGATCGACCTTGATGAACGGCACGATACCGCGCGCCTTGAGCGCGTCAGCGGTCGGCATGCCGTCGACATCGCCGTCCATCGTCTTTTCAAACAGGATCGCGCCGATCACCTTGCCGCTGCCGAAGCATGGCGAGGTGATGACCCGGCTGCGCATCGCGTGGATCTGCGCGAACATCTCGTCATCGCCGTTCCACTCATCGTCCCCGACACCGTAGCCGCGCAGCGCCTTGGGCGTCGATCCGCCCGACTGATCGAGTGCCGCGATAAAGCCCTGCCCTGCGGCAATCTTTGCCGTCATCTGATCGCTGTTCATTGCTGTCCCTTGCCTCGGATGAAAATTTTGCATTGTGTTGTGACGCGGGCATTAGCCAGCGCGTTCGGCCCTCGCAACAGCGCGCGCGCAAACCGCCAACAGAAAGGGCGGAGCACCCGTGGATGCCCCGCCCTTCCGTTGTCAGAACCGGTCCGGCTTAGTCGCGATCGGCGATCTTCACCAGCCGGTTGGTCAGGACCTCGAGGCCCTCGTTGGAGCCGGTGCGCACGTCGATGTGACCGATCTTCTCGGTCACGCGTTCGAGCGCTTCGAGTTCCTTCAGGCGCATCAGCACCGGGTTGTCGGCCATCAGCTTCGCGGTGTTGAGCAGGCTGCGGGTCGCAGCCGTTTCTTCACGCCGACGGATCAGGTTCGCCTGCGCGACCTTTTCCGCTTCGACCACCCGGTTGATAAGCTCGCGCATCTCGCCCGGAAGGATCACGTCCTTGATGCCGAGTTCGGTCACCCGAACCCCGATTTCGCCCACTTCCTTGCGGACGTGCGCGACGATTTCGCCGTCGACCTTGACCCGGTCGTTGAGCAGCTCGTCGAGCGTCCGACCCGCCACGGCCTCACGGACCGCGAACTGGATCAGCTTGTAGACGTGCCCCTCGTAATCCGGGGTCGACAGCGCCGCCTGTTCGACGCCGGTAACCTGCAGGAACGACGTGAGCGTGATCCGCACGGACACACGATCCTTCGTCAGGATTTCCTGCGCGGTCACCTCCATCGGCACCGGGCGGGTGTCGAACGCCATGCTCGTCACCTTGCGGCCGACCTGCCAGTAACCGTGCTCTCCGGCACCGACAGTCTCGTGCAGCGCGCTATCGAACAGCACGATGGCGCTCTGCGCCTGCCCGACCGACACGATCTCGACCGGCGCCGGGATCGGACGCCCGAACACCGTCGCCTGCTTGACCTCGGCCAGAAGCCGCTTGGCAAGCGTCGGCTCGGCTTCGACATCGATCGCCTGCACGGTGACTTCGTCGAGAACCTTCCAGACCCGCGCGACGTCGCCCCCGCGCACGATCAGGCTGACCCGCCCGTCGATCCGCACGATCGCGACTTCGCCGACTGCCGGCGCGACGATCTCGAAATTCGCCTCCGCGAGCTCGGGGTGGCGCTTCTCGATTCCGTCTACCAACGGTGAGTGGCAGGCACCGGTCGCAGCCACGATATCGAGCTGCATCCGGGAGCTGTTCCACAGCCAGTAGAAGTGACGCCCGGGTTCGAGAACCCGAACGAGGCGGCCATCCTTGACCAGGAGACCGCGCTGGTTTTCTGCAATGATGAACCACTTCATCTTGCGTCTCCTGTGCTCGCTTTGTCGGGCCCATCCCGACAAGCCTCCCCGATTGGGGGAGCGCGCGGCTAGACGCGATTCGTTTCAGTTGCAACCGGTTTCTTCGCGATAATCTCCCGATGCCGTAGCGTCCTTGCTGTGATGTGCTCGGGAAATGGGTCGGCCGGGAGGCAATTCCCCGATACCGCGCCGGGCCCTCGGTTAAGGCAGACAGGCCCGGTTTCCGCTGCGCCCGCGTCCATGCCGCCGTAGCGAACATGCCGGTGGGCACCGCGTCATCGGGTGCCATGCCTGCCGGTATCCCCGAGAGCGCGAAGGCTCGATACCGGTGCCTTGGTCGCTTGGCTCGCCGAGCCCGAAGACCCGGCTCGCCGCGCTTCCGCGGCTGGATTGCCCGCCCGGCCTTCCCGTGCTCGAGAAGCCGTGTAAGGGCCGTTTGGTGCGGGAGTCGAACCCGCGACTCGTAGATTATCAGTCTACTGCTCTCCCACTGAGCTAACCAATGGTGCTGGATTCGAACCAGCAGGGCTTGCGCCGTTCCCATGGAGACGATTTTGAGTCGTCGCTTGGACCTGAACCAAGTGCCTTGCAGGGCAGCCTTCACCGGGAACACACACATGGCAGAGCCACAGCGCGCCCTGCGGCTCGCAATACCGCTGGCGAAGGGCCGCGCGGTTAGGCGCATCACTGGGTCGTGTAAAGCCCTTGCGGGTTCAGCCGCGCCTGGTCAGGCGGCGGATGATCCCGGTAAAGCTCAGCGCCGGTTCGCCATCGGCGGTCACCAGCCCACGCACGAAGATCGTCTTGCCGCCCCCGCGTGTAACCTCGCCGCGGGCCTCGACCAGCGCGCCTGCGGCGACCGCGCCCAGGAAATCGCCCGACAAGTTCATCGTTACCGCGTTGTCGCCGGCGAGTGCGTCGGTCGCGATTGCGAACAACGCGAAATCGGCGAAGGTCAGCAGGCACCCGCCATGCATGAACCCCGCGCCGTTCATGTGATGCTCCGCTGCGCGAAAAGCGCACACGAAATCCCCGTTATCCTCTCGCCGGGTGAAGAACGGGCCGGAGCGGTTTTCATAGGGATCGTGATTCCAGAAACGCCATCCCGCAAATTCGCCGTCGTGCGCCTCGACCGCATTGCCGTAACCGTATTCGGTTTCACTCATTGTGCGAACTGCTCCAGAAACCGCAACGCGATCGGGCTTTCGACGATCTCGGCCTTGACCAGCGAATTGCTCCACCACACCGCCTCGGTGTTCGCCAGCACGATCAGCGTCAGCCGCTTTTGCGGGACCTTGAGGTACAGCGCCGAGTACTGCTTCTCGTTCCAGCCCGAATGCCACATCAACCGCTGATCGTTCCAGTCTTCGAGGAACCAACCGTCGCGGTAGTCGCCCAGCGGTCCGACCGGCGTGGCGATCAGGTCCGCGGTCCCCGCAAACATGCCCGAATCGAATGCGATATCGAACTGGGCGATGGCTCGCGGGCTGGCGATGATTCCGGCCGCTGCGCGGAAGTCGTCGTCAGGAAGCGGTTGCTTGACTGCACGGCCATCGACAACATCAAACGGTTCGGCGAGGTATCGCAGTGCCGCACCGCCATCAGGATCGCGCCAGCCCAGGGCGGTATCCTTCATGCCGGCAGGGTCCGCGACCCTGTCGCGCACGATCGTGCGCAAATCCCGTCCCCCGCTCCCGAAATCGCGCGGTCGATCCGGGCGAAGGCAATGGGATTGTAGACGAACGCATCGCCGTTCACCCGCATGTCGAGCATGTCGCGCAGCGTCGATGGCTTGCTGCACGCCATCGGTGCGATGGCATTGCCGTGACGGTCCTTTCCGCCCGCCATAAAGGGAATACCGGTGGTTACGAAGAACTCGCACAGGTCGGTCCAGCCTTGGTCTGAAGTCATCGGTATCGCGAGGTCGATGCCGCCCGCTGCCGCTTCGGCGAGGATCGCGCTCGCCGCGATCGGCTTGGTCACCGATGCGATCTTGTAGGTGGTTTCGGCGCGCGTCGGCAATTCACCTTCGTCGTCATAGGTTCCCAGGTACGTTTCCCATGCGATCCCGCCATCCCTGACGATGACGGCACTGATTGCCGGTGTGCCCGTTTCCCTGCGGAACTCCTCGAGAAACGCGCCAAAGCTATCGTAGTCGGCATCCTCGGCAGCGGCAGGCGCGCCGACCATGGCCGCAGCGAAAGCGGCCAAGGAAGCCAACCGCCGGGCGACAAATCCGATTTTCACGCGTCGGGCTTTCGCGCCGGGATGAGATTGATCGCGATCGAGATGCGCGTGCCGGGTCCGTGGAACGGGCGCACCGCGTGTTGCAGCCAGCTGGGAAACATCACGATCATGCCGGTAGCAGGTCGAATCAGGGGTTCGCTGACCTGCGCCTGCCCGCCGGCGTCCTTCAACCGCAGATCGGGAGCGGTCATGCGGATCATCGGCATTCGCGGGTCCATCAGCTGCAGTTCCCCGCCCAGCCTGGGGTCTATCGCGCCGTCGTAACCATCGTCGATATAGGCGACCGCTGACCAGAAGCTACCCGGATGCATGTGGTATTGATTGGCATTGCCCGTGCCCGAAACGTTGGCCCACATTTCCGGGATCCAGCTGTATCGGCTGTCGCGCGGGGCCTGTGCATCGATGGTTGCTGCGTCGGCCATGGTCATCGCCTTGTAAGCGAGCGCGCGCGCCGCCTCGCCGCCCCAATCAATCATCTGCGTGTTCGAATGCCACCCGCCGATATTGGATATGCTGACACCGGCCTGGTCGCGCGCGCGCTCGGCCAGGATCGCGTCGCGCAGCACCTTGATCCCTTCGGGACTCTGGAGGCGGTCGACAACGAAAGGAGTTGCGAACAGGTGGCGCGTTTCGCTCATGATAGTGGCCTCTCCCGGGCGCTCAGTTCCATAGCTGCAATCGGTGCATGGCGTGAGCGAGCACCTCATCGGGCTCCATCCGCGCCAGGCTCCGCTCGGCGAGCTTCCAGCCACGCCCAAACGCGTTCTTGCGCCACAGGTCGGAGATCCAGAATTCTCCCTTCCAGTCGAGCCGACCGAGCTTCATCTCAAGGTCGAATCCCGCGGTAAACCACACGCTCTTGCCATGCTGGCGCGAGAACACCTCGCGCATGCGATAGGCGGAGCAGTGGAAGTCGCCCTGGCAGGCCTCGAGAAAGCTGGGACGGTCGAGCAGCTCGGGTCGCGGCGAAGCCATGACCAGCAGGAAGTCGCGTGTCAGCAGCTTCTTGAGCTCGCTCTTTTCGCGCTTCATCCACGCCCGCATGAAGCGGTGTTCGAGCGTTTCGATCTCGGCGGATATGTCGGCCATGGCTCAAGCGGAGAGCGCGGCGACGCCGGGCAGGTCCTTGCCCTCCATCCATTCAAGGAAGGCACCGCCAGCAGTTGAAACATAAGTGAATTCGCCCGCTACGCCCGCCTGCGCCAGCGCCGCCACGGTATCGCCGCCCCCGGCCACGGAGGTCAGCGACCCCTCCTGCGTGAGCGCGGCCGCATGCCGGGCCAGTGCGATGGTTGCGGCGTCGAACGGTTCGGTCTCGAACGCGCCCAGCGGGCCGTTCCACACCAGCGTGCGGCAGGTCTTGAGCACATCGGCAAGCGCCTCGGTCGCTCCGGGACCGATATCGAGGATCATCTCGTCCGCGGCGACTTCGTGAACGTTGCAGGTGCGCAGGGACGGCGGGTTGGCGGCGAATTCCTTGGCCACCACCACGTCGTAGGGCAGATGCACGGTGCACCCGGCATGATCGGCCTGGTCCAAGATGGTCGACGCGGTGTCGGTCAGGTCGTGCTCGCACAGCGACTTGCCGACATCGACTCCGCGCGCGGCGAGGAAAGTATTAGCCATGCCCCCCCGATGATGAGGTGCTGGACCTTGGTCACGAGGTTTTCGAGCACAGCAAGCTTGGTCGAGACCTTGGCCCCGCCGACCACGGCGGCGACCGGCTGCTCGGGATTGCCGAGCGCGGCGTCGAGCGCCTTGAGCTCGGCTTCCATCGCGCGGCCCGCGTAGGCCGGCAGATGGTGCGCCAGCCCCACCGTCGTCGCATGGGCGCGGTGCGCGGCGCTGAACGCGTCGTTGACGTAGAAATCGCCATGCGCCGCGATCGCCTTCGCGAGGTTGGGATCGTTGCCTTCTTCGCCGGGCCAGAACCGGGTATTGTCGAGCAGCCCGATATCGCCCGGGCTCAAGATGCCGATCGATTGTTCGACCACCGGCCCGGCGATTTCGGGCACGAACATGAGCTCCTTGCCCAGCACGCCTTCGACATCGCCGACGACCATGCTGGTCGAAAGAACGGACGAACGCTTGCCGCCCGGACGCCCGAAATGCGCCAGCAGCAGGACTTTCGCGCCTTTCTGCGACAATTCGAGGATGGTCGGCTTGACCGCCTCGACCCGTGTGACATCGCTGGCCGAGCCATCCTTCATAGGAAGGTTCAGATCGACCCGCACGAGCGCGACCTTGCCGGTCAGGTCGGCGGGGAGATCATCGAGGGTTTTGAAGCTGCTCATGTTCCAAGCCTATCCGTTCGGTTCGAGCGAAGTCGAGAACCATCAGCACAATCGTGTCTCGACTTCGCTCGACACGAACGGAGATGCCGAAACTACAGGAACTCCGCCATCACGCCAGCCGTGTCGATCATGCGGTTCGAGAAGCCCCATTCGTTATCGTACCAGCTGACGACGCGCGCAAGTTTGCCTTCCATCACGCTGGTTTCGAGGCTGTCGACCGTCGAGCTGGCCGGGTGGTGGTTGAAGTCGCTCGAAACGAGCGGCTGGTCGGTGTAATCGAGCACGCCTTTCATCGGGCCGTCGGCGGCCGCCTTCAGCGCAGCATTGAGCTCTTCGGCCGACGTATCGCGGCCCGGCTGGAACACCAGATCGACCAGCGAAACGTTGGGCGTCGGCACCCGGACCGATGATCCATCGAGCTTGCCCGCCAGTTCCGGCAACACCAGCCCGACCGCGCGCGCCGCACCGGTCGTGGTCGGGATCATGTTCTGCGCGCCGCCGCGCGCCCGGCGCATGTCGCTGTGCATCTGATCGAGCATACGCTGATCGTTGGTGTAGGAATGGATCGTGGTCATGAAACCACGCTCGATCCCCACCGTGTCGTGCAGCACCTTGGCCACCGGCGACAGGCAGTTGGTGGTGCAGCTGGCGTTGGAGACGATGACGTCGTCCGCCGTCAGAACATCGTGGTTCACGCCGTAAACGATCGTGGCCGATACGTTCTTGGCCGGGGCCGAGATCAGCACCCGTTTCGCCCCTGCTTTGAGGTGCGGTTCTGCAGCCTCGTGGCTCTGGAAGAAGCCGGTGCATTCGAGCACCATGTCGATGCCCTGCGCCGCGTGCGGCAGGTTGCCGGGGTCGCGCTCGCTGGTCACCGCGATCGACTTGCCGTTGACCACGATAGCGCCGTCGGCGACCTCGACCGTGCCGGGAAAACGGCCGTGGGTGCTGTCGTACTGGAACAGCAGCGCGTTCGACTTCGTATCGGCGAGATCGTTGATCGAAACCAGTTCCAGATCGTGATCGCTGCGCTCGAGGATCGCGCGCGCGACCAGCCTTCCGATGCGACCGAAACCGTTGATGGCGACCTTGGTGGCCATAAGAGAAACTCCTGCTTAGTGGTTCAGTTTGTTCTGGATTTGCGGGACGATCGCGTCCGCCGTGAAGCCGAAATGGGCAAACAGATCCTTGGCCGGGGCCGATCCGCCAAACCGGTCGAGCCCGATATTGAGGCCACCGCGACCGGTGTAGCGCTCCCACCCGAACGTGCTCGCCGCTTCGATCGAAACGATCAGCGCATCGCCAGGCAGGATTTCGGCGCGATAGGCCTCGTCCTGCTCGTCGAACAGTTCGGTGCAGACCATCGACACGACATCCGCGCCCACGCCTTCCGCCTCGAGCCGTTCAGCACATTCCATCGCCAGGCCGACTTCGGACCCGGTCGCGAGGATCACGACCTTGCGGTTGGCCCCTGCATTCCTGAGTCGGTACCCCCCGCGCGCCGAGCGGTTCTCGTCGACGGTTTCGAGCCGAACCTGCGGCAGGCCCTGTCGGCTGAGCGCGAGGACCGACGGGCGATCCTTCGCCTTGAGTGCAATTTCCCAGCATTCGGCGGTTTCGACCGCGTCCGCGGGACGCATTACCAGCAGGTTGGGCATGGCGCGCAGCGACGCGAGATGTTCGACCGGCTGGTGGGTCGGCCCGTCTTCGCCCAGCCCGATGCTGTCATGCGTCATCACGTAGATCACCCGGCATTCCTGCAAGGCCGAGAGCCGGATCGCGCCGCGGGCGTAGTCGGTGAAGACGAGGAAGGTTCCGCCGTAGGGGATCACACCGCCGTGCAGCGCCATCCCGTTCATCGCCGCCGCCATACCGAATTCGCGGATGCCGTAGTATACGTAGCGACCGGAATAGTCGTCAGCGGTGAAGGCTTCGATCCCGCCCGCCTTGGTGTTGTTAGATCCGGTCAGGTCGGCGCTGCCGCCGATCGTATCGGGCAGGCGCGGGTTGATTTCGGCCAGCGCCATTTCGCTCGCCTTGCGGGTCGCGACGCTTTGCGGGTTTGCGACGAGGTTGGCGATATGGTGCTTCGCCGCATCACCGTGGGGCAGTTCGCCCGCCATTCGCCGCTCGAATTCATCCTTGTGCGACGAATTCGCCAAGCGCGCATCCCACGCGGCGGACGCCTCGCGCCCTGTATCGCCGGTGGCGCGCCAGTTGGCGAGGATTTCGTCGGGCACGACAAAAGGCTCTGCGTCCCAACCGAGCATTTCGCGCGCGGCGGCGACCTCATCCGGCCCGAGCGGTGCGCCGTGGGTCGCGCTGGTGCCCTGCTTGTTGGGCGCGCCCTTGCCGATCACGGTCTTGCACGCGACCAGCGAAGGACGATCGGCTGCCTTCGCCTCGGCCAGCGCCCGCTCGATATCGGCGAAATCGTGCCCATCGCACTCGGTTACGTGCCACCCGGTCGCAGCGTAGCGCGCCCTGATGTCCTCGCTGGTCGAAAGGTCGGCGCTGCCGTCGATCGTGATGTTGTTGTCGTCCCACAGCACGATCAGGCGATCGAGCTTGAGGTGCCCCGCGAGCCCGATGGCTTCGTGGTTGATGCCTTCCATCAGGCACCCGTCGCCCGCGACGACCCAGGTGCGGTGATCGACCAGCTCGTCGCCGAACACAGCGTTGAGATGCCGCTCGGCCATCGCCATGCCGACGGCCATCGCCACACCCTGTCCCAGCGGACCGGTGGTGCATTCGACTCCGTCGAGCAGGAAGTTCTCCGGGTGCCCCGCGCACGGGCTGCCGAGCTGGCGGAAGTTGCGAATGTCCTCCATCGTCGGCGCCACGTATCCGGTCAGGTGCAGCAGGCTGTAAATCAGCATCGATCCGTGTCCGGCACTGAGCACGAATCGATCCCGATCGGCCCAGTCGGGACGGGACGGGTCGAATTTCAGGTGGTTCGAAAACAGCACGCTGGCGACGTCGGCCATGCCCATCGGCATCCCCGGATGTCCCGAACTGGCGGCCTGTACCGCATCCATCGACAATGCGCGGATGGCGTTGGCCATCGGTTGCAGGCGGGCGGCGTCAATCGTCATGCGCGAGGATGCTCCTGCTGGCAGCGAGATGCTGTGGAAGCCCGTCGAAATCCTGTTCGCCCGGGCGATTCGATCCGTGCGGAGAGCCATTGCCGAGCGGTAAAGTGAGGTCAAGCTGCGACCGGCGAGGGTCCCCGGCAGAGTGAGTGGCCATGGGCCAGAGCACTTATCAACAGGGCGCGGCAAGACTTTGCGCGCGCTTGTCAATCTTGGTAAATCGCAGATCATGACCGAAAGCCGGATCGAGCAGGCGATGGCGCGACTGGACGCGGCGATGGCGCGGATCGCGAAGGCGCGCACCGATGCAGCCGGCAAGGCGTCCGATCCGGCGGGGTCGGCACGCGTGATGGCGCTGGTGAACAACCACGAGAAGCTGCGCGAGGAAGTCGCCGACACGCTCGGCGAACTCGACGCGCTGATCGAAGAACTCGAAGGATGAAATCTCCGCGATGAGCCAGGTGACGATCACGATCGGTCCCAAGCCCTACACCATCGTCTGCGGTGACGGCGAGGAGGCGAAGATCGCCGCGCTGGGCGAGGTGATCGACGGCTACTATGCCAAGCTCGGCAGCAGTCGGGCGGTACAGGAAACGCAGAATCTGGTTTTCGCGGCCCTGTTCATGGCGGACGATCTCGAAGAAATCCGCAAGTCCGCCGATGCTGCGAGGCGCGCGGTCGAGCATACCGAAGCCAAGAACGGCGGACGGGACTCCGAAATGCGCACCGAGATCGAAACGCTGCGCAAGGCCGAAGAGCGCGCGCGTGAGGACGCGAACGCGCTGAGAGCGGAGCTTGCGAAAATGCGCGAGGCGGCCCGGCATCAGCACGACCTGTTTGGCGACGAGAAACAGGCCGAGGCGATTGCCGCAAAGCTGGAAGCGCTCGCCAGCCGCGCCGAAGAAACCGCTTCCGCGCTCGAAGGCGCCGCTTGAAGCGCGACCGATCGAGGCTTAAGTGGATGTTGGCGGGACTGCCCGGCACGAGCCGTTCGAATATCCCTGAGGCTATAAGCATTCCTAGGGAGCTGTCCCTGCCTGGGTCCACCGGTTCGGCCGTGGGACCCGGGTATACGGCGCCCACCTGACGTTTAGGCGTCAGAGGATTTCTCTGGCAACGACCCATGGTGGTTCCGTCACTTGCCGCACCATGCACAGCAATGATCCGTTCGGGCTGAGCCTGTCCAGGCCCCGCACTTCACTCATTCCGCAACCATCGAAGGATGAACGGCCTTCGGAAAGCTCAGGGCGACCGGGATTGGACAAGGCGAACCTCCGAACGACAATGCGCAAGGCCCGGCGCGAGCATGTCGCTGCGCAGTCGGACAGCATTCGCGCGCTGCTGTTCCACCGCCCGCCGGCGCCGCTGCTGACGATGGTGGAACCCGGGACGGTAATCGGGCTCTACCATGCAACCGGTCACGAAGCCCCGACATCGGGATACATGAAATTCTTTCATGAAAGCGGACATCCGATTGCCCTGCCGCACTTCGCCGACCGCGATGCGCCCATGACATTTCGCCGGCATTCCGATCCGCACGCCGAAAGCGATCTGGAGGCCGGGCCCTTCGGATTGCTCCAGCCCGCCGCACGCGCGCCGGTCGTAATCCCCGATCTGCTGTTCGTGCCGCTGCTGGGCTTCACCCGGCATGGTGACCGGCTCGGCCAGGGTGGCGGACATTACGATCGCTGGCTGGCGGAACATCCGGGCCGCACGACCATTGGGCTGGCATGGGATGCGCAGCTGGTCGATGCGCTCCCGCTCGAACCGCACGACATCAGGCTCGATGCGGTCGTCACCCCGACCCGGATGTATGGACTGGATTGATGCGCGAAACACCGACCTGGCGAATTCCGGTAGGCATCATCGGGCTGTTCGTGGCGCTGATCGTCTACGGCGCGATTATCGTCGGCCTGCTGGCGGACACGTTGCGGGCATGGCCGTGGTGGGCGCAGACGATCATCTACCTGGTCCTGGGGCTGGTCTGGCTGCTGCCGCTGAAACGCTATCTGATCTGGATGGAAACCGGCAAGTGGTCCGCCCCGGACCAGCAGCCCCCCCTGCCCAAGGACTAGGGCAGGTTGCGTCCCGGCGGCAGAATGCGCCGCCCGCAATTCCATTGAGCTTCATGAAGGTCCCAAGTGGCGCGAGTGACGGGACTCGAACCCGCGACCCTCGGCGTGACAGGCCGATACTCTAACCAACTGAGCTACACCCGCGCATTAACGCGTCAGCGCCTCTTGGGAAGCAGCGCCACTAGGGCAGTGCAGGAGGGCTGTCAACGCTCTCCGCATGCCCTCCGGCGCATTTTTTTCGCCGTCAATCCGACAGCAGAAGAACCGGCGTCTCGATCAGCTTTTTCAGCTCCTGAACGAAGCTCGCCGCGTCGTAGCCGTCGACCACGCGGTGATCGCAAGAGATCGAAATATTCATCAGCTTGCGCTTCTCGATCCGCTCGCCGCCCTGGCCATCGGATACGAACATCGGGCGTTCGATGATCCGGTTGGGGCCGATGATCGCGACTTCGGGGCGATTGATCACGGGGGTGGTCGCCACACCGCCAAGCGGGCCGAGCGAGGTCACCGTCAGCGTCGATCCCGAAAGTTCATCCGACTTTGCCGAGCCATCGCGCGCGGCGTTTGCCAGCCGCCCGATCTCGCTCGCCAGCTGCCACAGATTGCGGCTCTGCGCATCCTTGATCACCGGCACGATCAGCCCGCTATCGGTCTGCGTCGCCATGCCGAGATGCACACTGCCGTGGCGGGTGACGACGTTTGCCTCGTCGTCGTAGCGCGCGTTAATCATCGGGAAGTCGGGGATCAGCTTGCAGATCGCGCTGATGAGCAGCGGGAGCATGGTGAGCTTCGGCTTGTTGCCGCGTGCTTCGTTGAGCTGCGCGCGCATCCGCTCGAGCTCGGTGACGTCGCATTCTTCGACATAGGTGAAGTGCGGGATGTGACGCTTCGCGGCCGACATGTTCTGCGCGATCCGCTTGCGCAGGCCGATGACCTTGATCGCTTCATCCGCGCGGGTCCGGCCCGCAGGCGAGAAGCCGCCGCCGGAATTGTAGGCCAGGAACTGGTCAAGGTCGCCGTGGCGCACACGGCCATCCTCGGCAGGCTTGACCTGCGCCAGATCGATGCCGAGGTCCTTCGCACGCTTGCGCACGGCTGGTGAAGCGAGAACCTTCTCTCCCCCTCCCTCGAGGGAGGGGTCGGGGGGTGAGTTTCCGACGTATCGGGCGTGGCCCCCCCATCCCCAACCCCTTCCCCCACGGGAAGGGGCTTATCCGGTTCGTGCTCGGCTTCGGGCTCCGGTTCGGGTTCCTGCTTGACCGGCTCAGGGTCCGGAGCATCCTCCACATCCCCCTCTACCTCGATCACCAGCAGCATCGATCCGACCGCGATCGTGTCGCCGAGATCGCCGGCCACTTCGAGCACTGTGCCGTCGACCGGGCTTTCGATGTCGATCGTCGCCTTGTCGGTCATCACGTCGACGAGGTGCTGGTCCTCGGACACCGTGTCGCCGACCTTGACGTGCCATTCGACGATCTCCGCCTCTGCCACGCCCTCGCCCACATCGGGCATGTTGAATGTGAATTTCGCCATCGTCTCAAACCGTCCTTTTCAGCGCGCCGTGGCTCGCCGGAGAAGCCCTTCGAAGTTGACACACTTGACACTGTGTCATCCTGCGAAACCCGCTTCAATTACCTGAAATTGCTCGGTAAACATGCCCACTCGCGAAGTTGACGCTTTTCCAACCCGGTTTCGCGCCCAATCGCCAAGTATTGCATTTGCCCTGCCACCGGAAAGCGGGTGTAGGAAAGCCCTGCGCGCCATGCCCTACTCCCCGAGAATCTTGTCGATTGCCTCGCCGATGCGGACCGGGCCGGGGAAATAGGCCCATTCGAGGCTGTGCGGATAGGGTGTGTCGAAGCCGGTGACGCGCTCGACCGGCGCTTCGAGGTGGTAGAAGCAGCGTTCGGTCACCAGCGCCGAGAGTTCGGCGCCGAAGCCGCTGGTGCGGGTCGCCTCGTGGACGATCAGGCAGCGCCCGGTTTTCCTGACCGACGCTTCGATCGCCTCGATATCGAGCGGAACGAGCGTGCGCAGATCGAGGATTTCGGCGTCCACATCCTTCGCCGCGCACACTACCTCGGCCACATGAACCATCGTGCCGTAGGTCAGCACGGTCAGCGCCTCGCCCTCGGTCACGTAGCGCGCCTTGCCCAGCGGGATCTTGTAATAGCCCTCCGGAACGACGCTATCCTTGTGCTTTTTCCACGGTTCGACCGGCTTGTCGTAGAAGCCCGAAAACGGCCCGTTATAAATCCGCTTGGGCTCGAAGAAGATCACCGGATCGTTATCTTCGATGCAGGAGATCAGCAGGCCTTTCGCGTCGTAGGGCGTTGCCGGGATCACGGTCTTGAGCCCCGAGACATGGGTGAAGATCGCCTCGGGCGATTGCGAGTGCGTCTGCCCGCCGAAGATGCCGCCGCCGAACGGCGAGCGCACCGTCATCGGCGCGATATAGTCGGTCGCCGAGCGATAGCGCAGCCGCGCGGCTTCGGAGATCAGCTGGTCGAGGCCGGGATAGATGTAATCGGCGAACTGGATTTCCGGGACTGGACGCAAGCCGTAGGCGCCCATGCCGACCGCCACGCCGATGATCCCGCATTCGCTGATCGGCGTGTCGAACACGCGGGTCTTGCCGTGTTTCTCCTGCAAGCCTGCGGTGCAGCGGAACACGCCGCCGAAATAGCCGACATCCTCGCCCATCACGATCACGTCGGGATCGCGATCCAGCATCACGTCGAGCGCTTCGTTGATCGCCTCGATCATGTTGATGCGGCGTTCGGTCACTTCGGCGACACCGTCTGCTGTGGTTTCGGTCTGCGCGCTCATTTGCCTCGCCCCAAACCAGCAGCGTCCATCGGATGGTGATCGGGCCACTTGATCTGCCGTTCCCGCGTCGCCTGCGCCGCCTGCTCCTCGAGATGCCAGGGCAGCTCTTCGAACACGTCCTCGAACATGGTGTGGAACGGATGGTGCAGGCCGTGGCCGAGGATGCCGTTCTTCTCGGCTTCCTTGGTGGTGGCCTTGACCTCCTCGGCGCAGCGCTGGTCCATTTCGGCCTGCCGCTCCTCGTCCCACTCGCCGATCGCGATAAGGTGCTTCTTGAGCCGGTTGACCGGATCGCCCAGCGGCCATTCCTCGCGCTCTTGCGCGCTGCGGTAGCCGGATGGGTCATCCGAGGTCGAATGCCCTTCCGCGCGATAGGTGAAGAATTCGATCAGCGTCGGGCCGTGATTGGCGCGCGCGCGGTTCGCCGCCCATTGCTGCGCCGCATAGCACGCCAGCGCATCGTTGCCGTCCACGCGCAGGCCAGCAAGCCCATAGCCCAGCGCGCGCGCGGCGAAGGTGGTGCGCTCCGCCCCGGCAAACCCGCTGAAGCTGCTGATCGCCCACTGATTGTTGATAACATTGAGGATAACCGGTGCATTATACACGGTCGCAAAGGTGCAGGCGCTGTGGAAATCGCCCTCGGCGGTCGAGCCCTCGCCAACCCAAGTCGCCGCGATCCGGCTGTCGCCCTTGATCGCGCTCGCCATAGCCCAGCCGACCGCTTGCGGCGTCTGCGTGGCGAGGTTGCCGGAGATGCTGAAGAAGCTGTGCTCGCGGCTCGAATACATGATCGGCAGCTGGCGGCCCTTCAGCTTGTCGCCCTTGTTCGAATAGATCTGGTTGATCATTTCGATCAGCGGGTATCCGCGCTCGATCAGGATGCCCTGTTGACGGTAGGACGGGAACACCATGTCGTCGCTCGCCAGCGCCATCGAGGCGGCGACGCTGGTCGCCTCTTCGCCGGTGCACTTCATGTAGAAGCTGGTCTTTCCCTGCCGCTGTCCGCGAAACATGCGCTCATCGAACGCGCGCACCAGCGCCATGTGGCCGAGCATGGTGCGCAGGGTTTCGGGATCGAGCTTCGGATCCCACGGTCCGTGCGCCTGGTCGTCCTCGCCGAGCACGCGGATCAGGCCGTAGGCGAAATCTTTCATATCGCCGGGATCGGCGCTTTCGTCCGGGCGCGGCTGCGCACCCGCTTTGCCGATATCGATATCGCTGAAATCGGCCTGGTCGCCGGGGCGAAACTTCGGCTCGGGAACATGCAGCGCGAGCGCGGGACGATTGTCTCCGGTTGGCTGCGGGGTGTCGGCCGGATCGGCCATATGAGCGCTCTCCCTCGCTGGAACCGTCAGGGTGACGGCGCAATTCCAATCATTGCGCGCAAGGGAATTTTTATTTCAAAGGCGGGAGTCGGTCAAGCACTCCCACGCGGTGCGCATCAAACGGCAACAGGCGCTTTGATCGGAGGCAGCGGCGCGTAATCATGCACCACGAAATCGGCGATTGTGTAATCGAATATTGTTTCGGGCTTGCGGACGATCTCGAGCGTCGGGTTGCCCTGCGGCTCGCGCGAAAGCTGCTCCTCGATCAGGTGCGCGTGGTTGAGGTAGAGGTGCACATCCCCGCCCATCCACACCAGCTCGCCCGGTTCGAGACCGGTCTGCTGCGCGATCATCCGCGTCAGCAGCGCAGCGGACCACAGGTTGAACGGCAGGCCGAGCGCAACGTCGCAACTGCGCTGGTAGAGCATGCAGTTGAGGCGGTCCCCAGCGACGTGGAACTGGTAGGTCTTGTGGCACGGCGGCAGAGCCATCCGGTCCAGTTCGGCGACGTTCCAGCCTTCGATGATGTGGCGGCGGCTGCCGGGATTGGTGCGCAGGCTTTCGATCACCTCGGCGACCTGGTTGATCCCCTCGCCCTTCTCGTACAGCCCGTCCGCGCGGTAGCGGTAGGTCGGCCAGTCGACCCATTGCTTGCCGTAGACCGGGCCGAGATCGCCCCATTTTGCCGCAAACGCCTCGTCGTCGGCGATCCTCTGGACGAAGGTGTCGAGCGCGATATTCTCACCCGTCTCCTTGACGTAGCGGGCGTGCGGCCACTCGTTCCAGATCTTCACACCCTGCAGGACCAGCGGTCGGATGTTGGTTTCGCCGGTCAGGAACCACAGCATCTCGCGCGTCGCGGTCTTCCAGTAGACCCGCTTGGTGGTGAGCAGCGGCATCGCGCCATCGGCCAGGTCGAACCGCAGCATCGCCCCGGCGATCGAGCGGGTGCCGACGCCGGTCCGGTCCTCCCGCTCGCTGCCGCCGTCCCAGATGTGCCGCATCAGATCCAGATACTGCCACTCATAGTGACCCGACCCGTGAAGTTCGGAAGGAATCGTCTCAGCGGTTTCGAGCGTTGCCATGGCGAAAACTATAGGCGGCAATTGCCCGCTTGCCACCCCGCCCATCCACACCTATAGGGCGCGCCTTGCCTCGACCTGCGCGGGCTCGTTTCTGCGCAGGACCGACACGGTCGGGGAGTAGCTCAGCCTGGTAGAGCACTGTCTTCGGGAGGCAGGGGCCGGAGGTTCGAATCCTCTCTCCCCGACCAGTTTCGCAAAACTCCCAACCGCAAGGGCGGGAGGCGGCTCAGAGCCAAAGCCAGATCACGCTTCGATCCCAATACAAAAAGCCACCGCGCCGCAACTTTGTTGTTTAAGCGCGCCAATCGCGGTGCTATTTGCATCGCGCCGACTGGCTGGACGCAATTGCGCTGTCGCGGGTCGCCGAGAATTCCCACATGATACTAGACCGGATCAAGCCGCTCGACGCCATCCTGGCCACGGCGCAGAAGAAGTCGCTCAAACGTTCGCTGGGCTGGCTGCAACTCACCCTGCTCGGAATCGGATGCGTTATCGGAACCGGGATATTCGTGCTGACTGCCGTCGGCGCGCAGAAGGCGGGACCGGGTCTGATGGTCGCCTTTGCGATCGCCGGACTTGTCTGCATTGTCGCCGCGCTGTGTTACGCGGAGATCGCAGCGATGATCCCGGTGGCGGGCAGCGCCTACACCTACAGCTATGCGACGATGGGCGAATTCCTCGCGTGGACCGTCGGTTGGGCGCTCATCATGGAATACGCCATCGCCGCGAGCGCGGTATCGGTCGGCTGGTCGGGCTATTTCAGCGGTACGGTGCTCGGCGGGCTGGGGATCCATCTGCCCGCGTGGCTCAGCGCCGGCCCGCTTGCTTTGGGCGGAGCCGAGGGCGGTTTGATCAATCTTCCCGCCCTGGTCATCGCTCTGCTGGTCACCGGGCTACTGGTGGTCGGCACCAGCGAGAGCGCCAAGTTCAATGCGGTGCTGGTCGCGATAAAGGTCACCGCGCTGACGGCGTTCGTGGCGCTCACGCTGACCAGCGCGGATTTCACCGCTGAACATTTCAACCCGTTCCTGCCCGCCGGAATTTTCGGGGGTTGGGGCACCGGGGTCGGCGCGGTCGGCGCGGCGGCGACGATGTTCTTCGCCTATGTCGGGTTCGATGCGGTTTCGACCGCCGCCGAAGAAACCAAGGACCCGCAGCGCAACGTGCCGATCGGGCTGGTCGGATCGCTGCTGTTCTGCACGGTGTTCTACATCCTCGTTGCAGGCGGGGCGATCGGGACGCTGGGCGGACAACCGATCATGGACGCGATGGGTTTGCCGCTGGAGGCCGGCTCACCCGAACTGGCGCGGCAATGTGCCCTTCCCCAGTATGCCGATGCGCTGGTGTGTTCGAACGAGCCGCTCGCCCATGTGCTCAAGGTGCTGGGTTTTACCGGGTTCGGCAACGCCATCGGGCTTGCGGCTTTCGTCGCCCTGCCTTCGGTCATCTTGGTGCTGATCTTCGGCCAGACGCGGATTTTCTTCGTGATGAGCCGCGACGGACTGCTGCCGGAGGCGCTGAGCCGGGTGCATCCCAGGTTTCACACTCCGCACATCGTGACGCTGATCACCGGCGTGGCGGTCGCGATCGGTGCGGCATTCTTCCCGGTCGGGCAACTGGCCGATATCTCGAATGCGGGGACGCTCTATGCCTTCCTGATGGTCGCGATCGCGGTCATGGTGCTGCGGGTGAAGGACCCCGCGCGCAAGCGTCATTTCAAGGTTCCCGCCGTGTGGCTGATCGCGCCGCTGACGATACTTGGCTGCGTCCTGCTGTTCTTCAACCTGCCAACAGCGGCGATGCTATTCCTGCCCGGTTGGGGTGTGATCGGGATTGCGATCTACCTGTTCTATTCGCGCAGCCGCAGCCATCTCGGAAGGGGAATTGTCGAAGTGGTCGACGAGGTTGCGGGGGAACAGACCATGGTTCCGATCCACCCGCCGGGAGAATGATCGTCAGACGATCGCGTTGGCGACGAGGCCCAGTGCGATCGTCAGCGCACCGAGACCTGCCGAGAGTTGCACCCGCAATCGGAAAAAATCCTGCGCCGCGTATCCCAGCGCGCGGTCGACCAGCGGGGACAGCAGGATCAGCGCGCCGAGATACAGCAGCGCCGGGCCGGGCCATTCCCAACCGAGCGTCCACGGCAGAAACAGCGCGACGGAAAGCAGGCTGGGCATGACGGCAAGCACATAGGCGCCCGCTCCGCCTTTCCCGGCCTGAATCGCCTGCCCCCACCACACGCCGCCGAGGAAGCTGAAAATCGCAGCGGCATAGGCGAACCCTCCCGCAAGCGCGGTGTAGCCGTATTCGTGCCCACTCCACGCCAGCGCAAGACACAGGATTTGCGGCAACAGCCCGGCAAAGCCGAGCCAGCGCGACGCGGGGGTCAGCGATGTTTTTCCGTCCATGGGGCCAGAACCGCGTGGAGACCCCGCCGGTTCCCGGCTGCTTGCAGACCGGCAACATTTGCGGCACCGCCCACGCCCATGGACCTGTTCGATCTATCGGGCCGCGTCGCGGTCATCACCGGCGGCAATGGCGGCCTTGGACTCGGGATGGCGCGCGGGCTGGTGAAAGCCGGAGCCAATGTCGCGATCTGGGCGCGCAATGCGGAGAAGAACCGCGATGCGCTGGCAGAGCTGGCCGCATTCGGCGGCGGCGAGGCGATCGCGCTCGCTTGCGATGTCTCTCAGGAATACCAGATCGAAAGCGCCGTGGCCGCGACGCTGGAGGCGTTCGGCCGGGTCGATGCCTGCTTCGCGAATGCGGGCCGCCCGGGTCAGGGAGCGGGCGTGCCCGATCTTACCGCAGAAGGCTGGGACGCCGTGATGGCCGTCAACGCCCGCGGCCCTGCCCTTACTTACAAGCACGTCAGTCGCCATATGATCGAGCGCGCGAAGAACGGCGATCCGGGCGGAAAGCTGATCGCAACCTCGTCCGGTCAGTCGATCATGGGGGTGAACCGCAGCTCCGACTACGCAGCGTCGAAGGCTGCGCTCAACGGTCTGACGCGCGGGGCCGCCTTCGAGCTGGCACGGCATCAGATCACCGCCAACGCGCTGTTGTTTGGTTACTACGAGACCGATATCACCGCCGCCGCCGACCCGAAGTTCGCTGCATGGATGGAAAAGCGCATCCCGCTGCGCCGCCCGGGCGATCACGCCGGGCTTGAGGGACTGGCGGTGTTCTTCGCCTCGCCGCACTCCGACTATATCACCGGGCAATGCCTACCGGTCGACGGCGGGTTATCCATCAGTTGACGGCGCCTCCGCAAATGCATGAGCAAACTATTGGTTCCGCACAATTTGTCGGAACATGTTGCGCTCCGCAGCCGTTGATTGGGCAAACGACGACGCGACACCGCGCCACCCTGCAAACCCAATCACGGAGCCGCAAGACATGCTCGAACTTCTCGCTCTTATCGCCACCATCCTCATTCCGCCGCTGGGCGTCGCCATGAAGAAGGGTCTCAGCACCGATTTCTGGATCAACCTGATCCTGACGCTGTTGTTCTTTGTCCCCGGCCTGATCCACGCATTCTACGTGAACTACATCGCCGGCGGGACGCGTTCGATCGCGTAAACCGACGTCACATTCCCTCGACGATTATCGAGCGGCCGGAGCCCGGGATAAAACCCGGGCTCTTGTCGTTCTGTATGCGGGAACCACATGCTAACGGAAGCTCATGGACGACACGCCATCAGATAAATCACGCGAACGCGCGGTTCCTTCGGGTCGCCTGGCCCGCATCGGCACGTTCGGACGGCTCGTCGGCGGAGTTGCCGGAGGGATGGCGGCCGAAGGTGCGCGGCGACTTGCAAGCGGCGGCAGCCTGTCGGCGCGCGATCTGATCCTTACGCCGGGCAATGTCCAGCGGCTCGCTGATCGCCTGTCCCACCTGCGCGGCGCGGCGATGAAGATGGGCCAGATGATCAGCATGGATTCGGGCGATTTCCTGCCCAAGGAGCTCGCCGATATTCTCGCCACCTTGCGCGATCAGGCGAACTTCATGCCTGCGCGCCAGCTCGACGGTGTGCTCAAGGACCAATGGGGGCCGGATTGGCGCAAGCAGTTTCGCTGGTTCAATCCGCGCCCGATAGCAGCGGCTTCGATCGGTCAGGTGCACAAGGCGCTGACCCGCGACGGCGAATTGCTGGCGATCAAGGTGCAGTATCCCGGCGTCGCCAAAAGCATCGACAGCGATGTCGACAACGTCATGACGCTGCTCAGGATCGCCGGGTTTGCTCCACCCGAGCTGGAAATCGACAAGCTTCTGGTTGCGGCGAAGCAACAGCTGCACGAGGAAGCCGACTATCACCGCGAAGGCGCGCAGATGGAGCTGTATCGCAAGAAGCTCGCCGATACGCCCGGCTTCGTCGTTCCGCGTCTGCACCACGGGCTGACCCGTGAACGCATTCTCGCGATGAGCTTCGAAGAAGGCACTTCGATCGAAGCGCTGGCCGAAGAAACCGATGCGAGGCGCGACGAGATCGTTGGCCGCTTGATGAACCTGGTCGCGCGCGAACTGTTCGATTTCGGGGTGATGCAGACCGATCCGAATTTCGCCAACTTCCAGTATCGGCCGCGGACCGGGGAAATCGTGCTGCTCGATTTCGGCGCCTGCCGCGATGTCGATCCCGATGTCTCGAACGGCTATCGCAAGATGCTGCAGGCAGGCCTTTCCGGGGATCGCGAACAGGTGATCGAAGCGACGATCGACGCCGGGTTCATGATGCCGATCGTGTTCGAACGCCACCCCGAGCGGGTGGGCCGCATGGTCGATATCGTCATCGGCGAAATGCGCGAGGACAAGCCGTTCGACTTCGGTGACCGAGCATTTGTCCCTCTGCTGCGCGACGAAGGCTGGGCCATCGCGCAGGACAAGGAGACCTGGGCCTTCCCGCCGGTGGAAACGCTGTTCGTGCAGCGCAAGGTGAGCGGCACGGCGCTGCTCGGCGCGCGGCTGAAGGCGCAGGTGAACATTCGCCGGATCACCGAGGAGGTGCTGGCGAACACCGAACCGATGCCGGCGAAAGCGGCCTAGCCCTCCGCCTGCTCCCGCGCGATCCAGCGATCGACGTGCGCTTCAAGCACGTCGAGCGGCACCGCGCCGTTCTCCAGCACCGTGTCGTGAAACGCCCTGAGGTCGAAGTCCGGCCCAAGTGCTTCCTCCGCCCGCGCCCGCAACTCGCGGATCTTCAGCTCGCCGATCTTGTAGGCCAGCGCCTGGCCCGGCCAGGTCATGTAGCGGTTAACCTCCGCGTCGATATTGGCGGGTGAGAGCGCCGTGTTGTCGAGCATGAAATCGACCGCCTGCTGCTTCGACCATCCTTTCGAATGGATGCCGGTATCGACCACCAGCCGGGTCGCGCGCCACATTTCGTAGCTGAGCCGGCCCATTTCCTTCGCGGGTGTGTCGTACAGCCCCATCTCGATCCCGAGCCGCTCGGAATACAGCCCCCAGCCCTCGACAAAGGCGGTGAAAAACGTGCCGTTGGCGCGCAGCGGATGGATGTCGAGTTCCTGCTGCAGCGCGATCTGGAGGTGATGCCCCGGCACCGCCTCGTGCACGCCGAGCGCGGGTAGCTCCCACAGCGGGCGCTGGTCGAGTTCGGTCAGGTTGAGGCGGTAGATTCCCGCCTGCCCGGTCTCGAGCGAGCCGGGCTCGTAATAGGCGGTGGTGTTGCCCGGCGCGTTCGCGGCGGGGATCGGTGCCACGGTATAGGGCTGGCGCGGCAGGCGACCGAACAGCTTGGGCATGAAGCCGTCGATGTGCTTGGCCAGCGCCTGTGTGTAGCGCAGATACTCGTCCTCGTCGGTCATGTAGTATTGCGAGTCGGTTCGCAGGTGCTCGATGAACGCCTCGCGACTGTCGAACCCGGCGCTCACGGCGACTTCCTCCATCTCGGCGCGGATGCGCGCGACTTCGGACAGGCCGAGATCGTGCACTTCGTCGGGCGTCATGTCGGTGGTGGTGAAGCTCTTTACCCGGTGGACGTAATACTCGGCCCCGCCCGGCGTCGCGAGAATGCCCGGAGTGCCGGTGCGGCAATTGGGTTCGTATTCTTCGCGATAGAATTCTGCGAAGTCGCGGAACGCGCCGTTCACGCTACCGCTGATCGCCTGCCTTGCACGCTCGCTCAGGCGCTCCCAGTCCGCCTCGGAGATCGCGGCCGGCCGCTCTCCGGCGAAAGGCTGCCAGAATGCGGACGCTTCAAGGTCTTCGATGATGTAGGAATCGAGCCGGTCGCCGAAGCCTTCCATCGGTTCGCAAGGCTGCGTCAGGCCGAGTTCGATTGCCTTGCGGGTGCGTTCGATCCCGTCGTCATTGACCTTCGCATAGGCCTCCAGCCGCCCGACATAGCTTTCGTAATCGGCAAGGGTGAACAGCGGCGAGCGATAGGGGAGCGAATTGAAGCCGGAGAACCACCCCCCGCGATTGGTGAACAGGATGTAGTAATCGTGCTGGTGATCGCCCGCTTCGACCGCGTCGGACAGGCTGCTGCGGATCACGCCGAGGTCCACCTGCAGGTCCTGCGGCAGGGCATCGCGGTCGATCGCATCGAGCCGCTCCACGAATGCGCGCGCTTCCTCGATGCTGCGGGTATGCGCTTCGATCGACCAGTCGCCCAGCTTGCCGTCTCCCCGCCGGTCACCGACGCTCGTCGCCAGTGTCGGGTTGTTGTCCAATCGCCATTCCCACACCTCCTCACGCAGCGCTTCGTAATCCTCTACGGGTCCGGCCCACGCCGGTGCGATGGTGGCCATGGTCAGCGCGAGGCTACAAAGCAGGTGCCGCATGATTTTCTCTCCTGTTGCGAGACGCATATTGCGATGCGCTGCCGTGGTCCAGTAGGGTGGTCCCATGCCGCAAAATCCCGCGTACCTGTTCGTCTGCCTCGGCAATATCTGCCGCTCCCCCCTGGCCGAAGGGGCGATGCGTCTCGCCGCCGAGCGGGCGGCGCTGGACATCGCCATCGACAGCTGCGGCACGGCGGCATACCATGTCGGCGAACCGCCCGATCCACGCTCGGTCGAAGTCGCTGCGGCAAACGGGGTCGACATTTCCGGGCTGAAAGGTCGCCAGCTCGATCGCGAGGACTTCGCGCGCTTCACCCACATCTTCGCGATGGATCACCAGAACCTGCGCAATATCGAGGCGGTGCGACCGCCCAACGCTACCGCCGAGGTCATGCTGCTGCTCGACGTGGTCGAGGGGCGCGAAGGCGCAGCCATCGCCGATCCCTATTACGACGGGGAAGAAAGCTTCGAGGCCACCTGGGAGGATGTCTGGGCCGCAGCCGAAGCCCTCGCGGTCGGGTTAACCCGGTCCGGGTAGAATCGATTAACCATAGCCCTTGACGCATTTTGTTATGCGTGAGGCGCATAGAC
Source organism: Erythrobacter sp. JK5 (assembly GCF_018205975.1). Classification (NCBI taxonomy): domain Bacteria; kingdom Pseudomonadati; phylum Pseudomonadota; class Alphaproteobacteria; order Sphingomonadales; family Erythrobacteraceae; genus Erythrobacter; species Erythrobacter sp. JK5. Next base: position 1,207,679 of record NZ_CP073577.1, read on the forward strand.
ACGGGATTGCTTCGACAATGAGGTTGAATGTCGATCCTGAGTGCCTTTCGGATTCGCGGAATAGACCGGCGATCATCGGCGTGGCGCGGCCACGTCCTGATCGCTTTCGTCTTCCTGTTCGCGGTCCTGCTTGCCGCGACGAGCTTCTTCGCGCACCGGTCTGCGACCGAGCGCGGAGTGGCCGAACAGCGGCGCGCGCATGCCATGGAGGTCTTGCAGGCCACCGACGAGCTCAAGATCGCGACGCTCAGCATGGTGCGCGGCGAGCGCGGCTACGTGATCAGCGGCAAGAGCGAATTTCTGCAGCCCTATCTGGCCGGCCAGCCCAATGCGCGGGCGCAGATCGCGCTGCTCCGCTCGAAACTGGCGGACAGTCCGGAACAGATCGCACGGCTTGATCGGGTCGAAGCCGAATTCGATCATTACTCGGCGTGGTCCGCCGACGTGATCGCGCTCAAGCGTCGTTCGCTCGCAAGGGATGCAGTCGCTCAGGTTGCGCTCGGCGAAGCACGGTTGTCGCTCGATTCGATTCTGGGAGACCTCAGGCGGATCGAAGCCAAGGAGCAGGAAATCCTCGCGCGTCACGCGCTCGCCGCCAATCAGCGCGCCAGCGAGAACGAGATGTTCCAGTATTGTCTCAGCATCATCGGGATCACGCTGATCTCGTTGTGCGTGCTGGCGACCGGCGCGCTCAAGCGTGCGGTCGACGCCGAAGCGGCAACGCGCGCCGAGCTGCGCCGCCTTGCCTCGACCGACGAGTTGACCGGGACTGCGAACCGCCGCGAATTCATGCAGCAGCTGCAACGCTCGATTGAGCACGCGCAGAAACGGCACGAGTTGCTGGCTGTGGCGATTTTCGACATCGACCACTTCAAGCGGGTCAACGATCGCTATGGACATCCGGCGGGCGATGCGGTGATCCGCACCGTCGCCGCCATCGCGCTCGATACGGTGCGCGCGCAGGATATCGTCGGACGGATCGGCGGCGAGGAGTTTGCCATCATCCTGCCCGATTGCACGCCCGGCGATGCGTATATCGTATGCGAACGGTTGCGGATCGCGGTCCAGCAGGCGGACCTCGAAATGGAGACCGGCGAACCAATATTCGTGACGCTCAGCACCGGCCTGGCATCGATCGTAGAAGGCGACGATGCGCGCGGACTGATCGCGCGCGCCGACCGGGCGCTCTACGATGCCAAGAACAACGGCCGCGACCGGGTGCTGATGGCGGCGTGAGGCTAGCCGCCGCGCAGCAGCTGCACGCCCCAGTCGCGTTCGAACAAGTACAGCAGGATCCGCGCCGCTTCTCCGCGATCTGACGTCAAGCCACCATCGCGCTCGATCAGCAGCCGCGCATCGGCATGCGCGGCGGGGAGCAGCTTCTGAACCTGTTCCAGATTGGCGATGTTGAACGCCGCCTCGCCCGATTGGCGGGTGCCGAGCAACTCACCTCCGCCGCGCAATTCCAAGTCTTCCTCGGCGATGCGAAAGCCGTCCTGCGTCTCGCGCATCAGGGCGAGGCGTTTCTTCCCGGTTTCGGATAGCTCGTTGCCGCGCAGCAGCAGGCAGCGGCTCTTCTCGCTCCCGCGTCCGACTCGTCCGCGCAGCTGGTGCAGCTGCGCAAGACCGAAGCGCTCGGCCTGCTCGATCACCATCAGCGTGGCGGAGGGTACGTCGACCCCGACCTCGATCACCGTGGTGGCGATCAGCAGCTTCGCGTCACCGCCTGCAAAGCGCTCCATGTTGGCGTCCTTGATCTCGGACCGCAGCTGCCCGTGGACCAGCACCACATCATCGCCGAACCGCTCCTTCAGCGACGCGTAGCGCGCCTCGGCCGCCGCGATATCGGCGATCTCGCTGTCGCGGACCATCGGGCACACCCAATAGGCCTGCTGCCCGGTCTCCAGATGCCGCTCGACCCCAGCCACGACGTCATCGACCCGTTCCTGCGATACCACCAGCGTCTCGATCGCCTGCCGTCCGGGCGGCAGTTCGTCGAGGCGGCTGACGTCCATCTCGCCATATTGCGCCAGCGTGAGCGAACGCGGGATCGGCGTCGCGGTCATTGCCAGAGTGTGCGGTGCGCGCTTTCCTTTGCCCGCCAGCGCGAGGCGTTGTTGCACTCCGAACCGGTGCTGCTCGTCGATCACGACCAGGCCGAGATCCTTGTAGTTGACCGTGTCCTGAAAGATCGAATGCGTGCCCACCAGAATGTCGATCGAGCCGTCGAGCAGGCCCATCAGGATGCCCTCGCGCTCGCGACCCTTGGCGCGGCCAGTGAGGATCGCGACCTCGATTCCGGTCGGCGCCGCCATCGTGCGCAAAGTCTCGAAATGCTGGCGCGCGAGAATTTCCGTCGGCGCAAGCATTGCCGCCTGCCTGCCTGCCTCGACCGCGATCAGCATCGCTGCCAGCGCCACCACCGTCTTGCCCGCGCCGACATCGCCCTGCAGCAGTCGCAGCATCGGCGCTTCCTGGTGCAGGTCGCCTTCGATCTCGGCAATCGAGCGCTTCTGCGCCGCGGTCATCTCGAACGGCAGGTCCAGCTTACCGCGCAGCGATCCGTCGCCCTTCAACGCCTGCCCCTTGCGCCGCCGCCCTTCGGCCTTGACCAGCAGCAGCGCCAGACTGTTCGCCAGCAACTCGTCATAGGCCAGCCGGTCGCGCGCCTGCTCGTGCTCGCCCTTGTGCGCGAGATGCAGCGCATCGCGCCAGTTTGGCCAGCCCGCGCGCTCGAACTGGCCCGGCTCGATCCATTCCGGCAGCTCCGGCATGCGGTCGAGTGCCTGCGCAACCAGACCCGCGACGCGAGGTTGGGTCAGCCCTTCGGACAGGCGGTAGACCGGCTCGTTGAGCCGCGCGAGATGCGCTGAACTTTCCTCTTCGATATGATCCGGATGGACGATCTGGAGCATGTCGCCGTAGCGATCGAGCCGCCCGGCGACCCAGCGCTTCTCGCCCACCGGCAGCTGCTTTTTCGCGGTGTAGGACGCGCGCCCGAAATAGGTCAGCGCACAGATATTGCCCGCCTCGTCCTGAGCCAGCACCCGGTACGGCCCGCGCCCGGGGTTGCGCGCGGCGCGGTGTTCGGTCGGGGTCAGCGCGACGATCACCTGCTCGCCCTCCCCGGCCTCGTCGAGATTGGCGACCGCGCGGCGTGTCACGAACCGTTCGGGCAGGTGATAGGCGAGGTCGCGCACCCGCGTCAGCCCAAGCTTTTCGAGCGGCTTCATCAGCTTCGGCCCGACACCGTCCAGCGTCTGGGTCTCGGCGAACAGGGGATTGAGGGCGTCGGGGCGCATGGCGAACGTCTATACCCGCTTGAACGCGCTTGCCGAGTGCCTTACCTCGCGCGGCATGACGGATATGCCCACCTTCGACCAACGGCTCGCGCGCGCGAAGTTCCGCGCGTGGCATCGCGGCACGCGCGAGGCCGATTACATGATCGGCGGGTTCTTCGATCGCTATCATGCCGACTGGGGCGAGCCGGAGATGGACTGGTTCGAAGACCTGCTGGCCGAAGACGACGTGGACGTGATGGCGTGGGCGCTCAAGACCCAGCCCGTTCCCGAGCGGTTCCGGGGCGCGCAGATCGAGAAGATGCAGGCGCTCGACTACGTCGATATCCCGCGCTAGGCGCCACGCCGAACACACCATCTCAGCCCCGTGCGGGAACGCGCGGGGCCTTTGCCATTTGAGTCACCATCGATGCCCGACCTCAACCGCATCCTGAAGGCGGACCAGCCGCTAACCCTGTCGTCGCTCCCGCGCGGCGCGCTGCCGCTTGTGATGAGCGACCTGGCCCGCGCAGCGAAGCAGCGCGCGGTGTTCATCGCGCCCGACGATGCCGCGATGCGATCGGTAGCGGATGCGGCGCGGTTCTTCGCTCCCGAGGTCGAAGTGCTCGAGTTCCCGGCTTGGGACTGCCTGCCCTACGACCGGGCCTCGCCTGCGCTTTCCGTCAGCGCCGCACGCCTATCCGCGCTGTTCCGGCTGCAGCGGCCCGAGAGCGGCTCACAGCTGCTCGTCACCACCGTCAACGCCGTGCTGCAGCGCGTGCTGACCCCGTTCCGCATTCGCGAAAGCGTGCGCGAATTCAGACCGGGCACGACGATCGGGCACAATTCCCTCGCCGCGCTGCTCACCCGCCAGGGCTATTCGCGCACCGACACCGTGGTGGACCACGGCGAGTTCGCTGTGCGCGGGTCGATCGTCGATATCTTCCCCTCCAGCCTCGATCAGGGATTGCGGCTCGATTTCTTCGGCGATGAGCTGGAGAGCCTGCGGCTGTTCGATCCTTCGACCCAGCGATCCACCGGAATCGTCAACTCGCATCTGCTCCTGCCCGCATCCGAAGCGCTGATCGACGACGACAGCATCAAGCGCTTCCGCACGCGCTATCGCGAGCTGTTCGGCGCGGCAGCGACGCAGGACCCGCTCTACGTAGCGGTGAGCGACGGACGGCGGCTGGCCGGGATGGAGCACTGGTTGCCGCTGTTCGAGGAACAGCTGGCGACCGTGTTCGATCATCTCGGCGAGGACGATGTGGTGGTGATCGACAACGCCGCCATCGGCGCTGCCGAGGAACGCCTGAACGACATCGCCGACTACCACGACCAGCGAGAGCGCATCGCGGGCGACAAGTCGGGCAGCTATCGCCCGCTCGACAAGCGGGCGCTGTATCTCGGCAAGGACGAATTCGACGCGGCGCTGGCCCGAGCGCCCGCGCATCGCAGCGTGATCTTCGCCGCGCCGGAGGCGGAAGCGAGCCTGGATTTCGGCTTCAAGGCCTCGCGCGATTTCTCGCCCGAGCGCGCCCGCGGCGACAACGTCTACGAAGCCGCCGCCGGGCATGTGCAGGCTATCGCCAAGACGGGCCGGAAGCCGCTGCTCGCCGCCTATTCGACCGGCTCGCGATCGCGCATCGCCTCGATCCTCGACGAGGCCGGGTGCAGGACGGCGATCGCGGACAATTGGCAGGAGGCGCTGGGGCTTTCCGCCAAGGGGCAGGTCGCGGCCATGGTGCTCCCGCTCGAAGCGGGCTTCGCCAACGACGATCTCGAACTCCTCACCGAACAGGACGTGCTCGGCGACCGGCTCGTTCGGCGCAAGAAGAAGCGCAAGGATTCCGACGCCTTCCTCGCCGAGCTTCAGGCGCTCGCAAGAGGCGATCTCGTCGTCCATATCGAGCACGGGATCGGCAAGTATCTCGGCCTCGATCCGATCACGGTCGGCAAGAGCCAGCACGATTGCGTCGCGCTCGAATATGCGGGCGGCGACAAGCTGTTCATCCCGGTCGAAAATATCGACGTGCTGTCGCGGTACGGGTCGTCCGAAGACAACGTCCCGCTCGATCGGCTGGGCGGCGAAGGCTGGCAGCGCCGCCGGGCCAAGCTGAAGGAACGGATCACCGCGATTGCCGGCGAATTGATGAAAGTCGCCGCCGAACGCGCGCTGAAGAAAGCTCCCGTACTCGAGGCCGAGGAAGCCAGCTTCAACCAGTTCGTCGACCGCTTTCCGTGGGAGGAAACCGACGATCAGGACGCCGCCATCGCCGACGTGCTGCGCGATCTCGAAAGCGGCAGGCCGATGGACCGGCTGGTGTGCGGCGATGTCGGCTTCGGCAAGACCGAGGTCGCTTTGCGCGCCGCTTTCGTCGCGGCGATGAGCGGGCAGCAGGTCGCAGTCGTTGCCCCCACCACCCTGCTCGCGCGCCAGCATTTCCAGAATTTCGCCGAGCGCTTCGCCGGGTTCCCGCTCAAGGTCGGACGTCTCTCGCGCCTCGTTTCCTCGAAGGAGATGAGCGACACGCGCGAGGGGCTTGCCAACGGCACGATCGACATCGTCGTCGGCACCCACGCGATCCTGTCGAAATCGACCAGCTTCAAGAATCTCGGCCTCGTCATCGTCGACGAGGAGCAGCGTTTTGGCGTGACCCACAAGGAGAAGCTCAAGCAGCTGCGTGCCGATGTGCACATGCTCACGCTCACCGCCACCCCGATTCCGCGCACGCTGCAGATGGCGATGACGGGCCTACGGGAGCTTTCCACGATCCAGACGCCGCCGGTCGATCGGCTCGCGGTGCGGACCTATGTGATGGAGTGGGACGACATGGTGATGCGCGAAGCGCTGCTGCGCGAACACCATCGCGGCGGGCAGAGCTTCATCGTCGTCCCGCGCATCGCCGATATGGCGGCGGTCGAGGAATGGCTCCACCAACATGTGCCCGAGATCAAGGCGATTTCTGCCCACGGACAGATGGGCGCAGGCGAGATCGAGGAGCGCATGAGCGCGTTCTACGAGGGCAAATACGAGGTGCTGCTTTCGACCACGATCGTCGAGTCCGGACTCGACCTGCCAAGCGCCAACACCATAATCATCCACCGCGCCGACCGCTTCGGCCTCGCCCAGCTGTACCAGCTGCGTGGGCGGGTGGGCCGCGCGAAACTGCGCGCTTATGCCTACCTCACCTACGAGAAGGACGTGCAGCTGTCCGAGGTGGCGGAGAAGCGCCTCAAGGTGCTGGGCGATCTCGATTCACTGGGGGCCGGCTTCCAACTCGCCTCGCACGATCTCGACATTCGCGGCGCGGGCAACCTGCTGGGCGACGAGCAATCGGGCCACATCCGCGAGGTCGGGTTCGAACTCTACCAGTCGATGCTGGAGGACGCGATCCTCGCGGCCAAGGCGGGTGAGATGGGTCTGGAAGCGGCCAAGGACAAAGTCTCGCCGCAGATCACCGTCGATGCGCCGATCATGATCCCGGAAGATTACGTGCCCGACCTCGCGGTGCGCATGGCGCTCTATCGCCGCCTCAACCAGGCGCAGGACAAGGCCGAGATCGAGAGCCTCGCCGCCGAGATGATCGACCGCTTCGGTGACCTGCCCGGGCCGACCAAGAATCTCGTCCGCCTGATCGAGATCAAACATCAGGCGATCGAGGCGAACATCGCCAAGATCGATGTGGGGGCGCGCGGCACGCTGGTGACCTTCCACAACGACGATTTCCCCGACGGGCCGGGCCTGATCGCCTATGTCGACCGGCTGCAGGGCACCGCCAAGCTGCGCCCGGACATGAAGCTGGTGATCAACCGCGCGTGGGGCGACCCGCAAAGTCGCCTCAACGGGCTGTTCCAGCTGACCAAGGGACTGTCCGGAATCGCGCGCAAGGCGAGGAAGCGCGAAAAGGCGGCGGCCTGACCGCGCCTCTCTACCCGTGCCCCTGCCCGCGTGCGGTGCGCGACAGGGCGACCACGGCCTGACCCTTCATCGGCTGCGCGCGCAGGAAGCCCTGCCAGTAATCGCACCCTTCGCTGATGATCGCGGCGCGCTGGATTTCGCTTTCGATACCCTCGGCGTAGATTTCCAGCTCCAGCGCGCGGCACAGCGCGATGATCGCGCGCAGCACGGCCAATGCCTTGGCGTCGCCGGGCACGCCCACGAGCATCTGCCTGTCGAGCTTGAGCGCATCGAGCGGCAGGTCGCGCAGATAGCGAAAATTGCAGAATCCCGCTCCGAAATCGTCGAGCGCGGTGCGAAAGCCGAGCTTGCGCAGCGCCCCCAGCGCGGCCGCCGCCTGTTCGAGATTGCGCAGCAGCACGTCTTCGGTGATCTCCAGCATCAATCGCCCGGGTGCCAGATCGCTGCGACCGATCAACGCTGCGAAATCGGCGGCAAAGCGCGGATCGCCCAGTTCTTCGGGCGTGATGTTGAGCGAAAGGTGCAATTCCTCCGGCCAGCTTGCCGCTTCCTCCAGCGCCCGCGCGACCACGTGGCGCGACAGCGGCGCGACCAGTGCCGCGCGCTCGGCGATCGCAAACAGATCGCGCGCGCCGATCTCGCCCAGCGTCGGATGCCGCCAGCGTGCCAGCGCTTCCGCGCCCGCCACCGCGCCCGTGCGGCTCGCGAATTGCGGCTGGAACAGCACTTCGATCTCGCGCCGGTCGAGCGCGCGCAGCAGGTCTGCCTCGAGCGAGTCGGGCTTGACCCCGGGAAAGGTTCCCCGGGCCGGTTTTCTCAGCGACGGCGTATGCGACTCCATGGTGATCCCTTAACCGCGCGATCGGCACCATGGGCGGATCAATTGCAATCCGCCCGAATTTGGAACATCAGGATAAGTCATTTGCGATGCTGCGCAACGGCAGGCGGGGGTTGAGGATTACATGGCCAACGACAACGGCTCGACGCGCGCGGCGCTGGTCGCTTCGGACACCGAACGCTCGCAGGAAGCCTATGAAGCGCTCACCGGGCGGCACGACTGGGTCCCGCTCGAACAGGCGGACGTGGTGGTGGTGCTGGGCGGCGACGGTTTCATGCTCCAGACGTTGCACGCAATGCTGGATTCGGGCCGCATCATTCCGGCCTACGGGATGAACCTCGGCACGGTCGGGTTCCTGATGAACCGTTACGACCGGCGTGCCAATGTCTTGCAGCGGATCGCCAAGGCGCGGCGCATCCGGATCGCCCCGCTCAGCGGTCAGGCGGTGACGACCGGCGGAGAAACGCACGAGCTTTCCGCTATCAACGAGGTATCGCTGCTGCGCGAAACCCGCCAGACCGCGAAGATCGAAGTCACCGTCGGCAACCGCGTGCGCATCCCGGAACTCGTATGCGATGGCGTCCTGGTTTCGACGCCTGCCGGATCGACCGCCTACAACCTTTCGGCCAACGGCCCGATCCTTCCGCTCGACAGCAAGGTGCTGGCGCTGACCCCGATCAGCCCGTTCCGCCCGCGACGCTGGCACGGCGCAATCCTGCCAGACCGGGTGCGGATCGAATTGCGCGTGCTCGATCCGGTCAAGCGCCCGGTCGCCGCGGTGGCCGATCAGAAGGAATTCCGCGATATTGCCGAGGTGACGGTGGAAATCGACCACGAAACCGAGCTCGAATTGCTGTTCGATCCGGGCCAGTCGCTCGAGGAACGAATCGTCGCGGAACAGTTCGTCACGGATTGACGCAGGCGGGCGGCATCGGGGCAATCGGACGCGCCGCCGAAAACGAAAACCCCTCTTGCAAACCCGCCGCCGCGCCCATATAGGCGCGCTTCCGCCTTCGGGCTGCTCCCCGATAGCTCAGCGGTAGAGTAGGTGACTGTTAATCACTTGGTCGTTGGTTCGAATCCAACTCGGGGAGCCATTTCATCACAGCACCGCGTTAAGGTTTGACCGACCGGCGATCCCGTTTCGGGACTGCGCCGATACAGCGTTGTCGTTAACGTCTGAAACCCGACATGATTTCGGCCTTGGTAACAGGAGCCCGTCATGTCGATCTACAGTTTCCGCGGTAGCGGCCCCGATGCCTGGAGCAGCCCGCGTCCGTACCGCGATCCGTCGCTGCGCCGCTATCACTACGGCAAGATCCAGCCGATGGAAGAGGACCGTCCCGGTTTCCTCGCACGGCTGCTGCGCGCAAGCTGATATCACCCTTCAAGGGGCGATCAGCAGTCGCACTCCCACGGCGGTCACCAGCGCGGCAGTGAGCCACCGGATCCAGCGTTTGGGCAGGATTCTCACCGCCATCAGGCTGCCGATCTGGCCACCGATCGCGACCGCGATCAGCAGCGGAAGCGCGGCACCGACCGCGCCGCCGAGTGCGGCCGGCCCTTGTTTGAGCAGCTGACCGGCAAGGCCGAACAGCGAATTCACCAAAATGAAGAAGCTCGCGGTCGCGGCGATCGCGCGGGTGTCGCGCCAGCGGGTGAGGTGCAACAGCGGCGCAAGGAAAATTCCGCCGCCGATGCCGACCAGACCGGCGAGATAGCCCAGCGGCGCGGCGGCAACCGGCATGTAGCGCGCCAGCCTGCCCGGCTGCCCCATCGCACCTTCGTCTATCGGTATCAGCATCGTGGCGCCGGTCAGCAACAGGCTCGCGCCGAGCAGCAGCATGAAGGTCGCCTGGTCGATCGGCGTCAATCCGCCCAGCAGCGCCGCCGGGGCCGCGAGCGCGGTGAGCAGCAGCGCACCGCGCCACGGAGTCACCCCTGCCCGCGCGAAACGGATCGTTCCGCCCGCCACCACCACGATGTTGCAGGCCAGCGCCACCAGCGGCAGCAAACGATAGTCGAGTCCCGAGAGCGCCAGCAGCGCAGCATAGGTCGACCCGCCGCCGAACCCGACGCTGGCATAGAGCAGCGCGGTCAGCAGGAAGGCGAGCGCGAGCCCGATCGGCACCGCTGCGATCATCGCGGCTGGGTTCTCACCGCGCGCTCAGGCGCTCAGGCGATCTGCCTGGCGCCCGCTGCCCCGTGGCAATGCTTGTACTTGTTGCCGCTCCCGCAGGGGCACGGCGCATTGCGGCTGACGTTGAGATTGGCATAGGGATTGTCGGTGTTGGCCCCGCCCGGCCCCGACGCTGCGCGCGGACTGCCGGCGAGCGAACCGAACAGCTCGGGCCGATCCTCCGACCCGTCGCCATCGGCCGAATTGTCGAGCCCGGTCAGGGGATCGATATGGCCGGTGAGGAAATCGGGCAGGTCGGGCAAGGCATCGGCTTCGGGCTGCGCGATCCGCAGTTCGGCCTTGAACAGGATCTTGGTGACTTCCTCGCGCAGTTTCTCGAGCATCGATTCGAACAGGCCGAACGCTTCCTGCTTGTATTCGTTGATCGGCTGCTTCTGCGCGATCCCGCGCATCCAGATCACCTGCCGCAGCGCATCGAGCGTCGCGAGGTGTTCCTTCCAATGGAAATCGAGCTGCCGCAGCAGCACGTCCTTTTCGACCATGCGCCAGATCGATGGATCGTTGGAGGAAATCTTGGTCTCCATCATCTCGTCGGTCTGCTCGCGGATGCGTTCTTCGAGCAACTCGGGCTCGACCTGGTCTTCCTTCATCCAGTCGTCGATCGGCAGCTCGATACCGAACACTTCGCCGATCTTTTCCTTCAATCCCTCGACATCCCACTGCTCGGGATAGGAGCCCGGAGGACAGGCAGTGCCGACGAGTGCATTGATCGTATCGTGCCGCATGTCGACAACCACATCGTCGACCGTTTCGGATTCCATGATCTCGCCGCGCTGCTCGTAGATGACCTTGCGCTGGTCGTTCATCACGTCGTCGTACTGCACGACCTGCTTTCGGGCGTCGTAGTTGCGCGCTTCGACCTTCTTCTGGGCGGTCTCGATCGCCTTGGAAAGCCACTTGGACCCGATTGCCTCGCCGTCTTCGAGGTTCGAATTCATCATCTTGGCGAACAGGGTATCGGGACCGAAGATGCGCAGCAGGTCATCTTCGAGGCACAGGTAGAAGCGCGACAGGCCGGGGTCGCCCTGACGGCCGGAACGGCCGCGCAGCTGGTTGTCGATGCGGCGGCTTTCGTGGCGCTCGGTGCCGAGCACGAACAACCCGCCCGCTTCGAGAACCTTGGCTTTCTCGGCAGCGACCTCTTGCCTGATCCGCTCGATCGCGGCGTCCTTTTCCGGGCCATCCTCCATCTCGCCGAGCTCGTCGCCGATGCGGAATTCGAAATTCCCGCCCAGCTGAATGTCGGTCCCGCGGCCGGCCATGTTGGTCGCGATCGTCACCGCGCCCAATCGCCCGGCCTGTGCAACGATATGCGCCTCGCGCTCGTGCTGACGGGCGTTGAGAATTTCGTGCTTTACACCTTCCTGATCGAGGAAGTTGCTGAGCAGTTCGGACTTCTCGATCGAGACGGTGCCGACAAGGATCGGCTGACCGCGTTCGTTGTGCTCCTTGATCGTCTTGGCGATGGCCTGAAACTTGTCGAGCGTGTTCTTGTAGAATTCGTCTTCCTCGTCGATCCGCGCGACCGGCAGGTTGGTCGGAATCTCGACCACATTGACCTTGTAGACGTCCCAGAATTCGGCCGCTTCGGTCGCGGCGGTACCGGTCATCCCGGCGAGCTTGGGATACATGCGGAAGTAGTTCTGGAAGGTGATCGAAGCCATCGTCTGGTTCTCGGGCTCGATCTTGACGCCTTCCTTGGCCTCGACCGCCTGGTGCAGGCCGTTGGACCAGCGCCGCCCGTCCATCATTCGCCCGGTGAACTCGTCGATGATCACGACCTTGTCATCCTTGACGATGTAGTGATCGTCGCGGCGGAACATGTGCACTGCCTTCAATGCCTGGTCGAGGTGGTGGACGACCTGCGTGTTCTCGACGTCGTAGAGATTTTCGGTCTGGAGCAGGCCCTTGTCGATCAAGATCTTCTCGATCTGATCCAGCCCATCCTCGTTGAGCTGGATGTTCTTGGTTTTCTCATCCTTCTCGTACCATTCTTCCGGGATTTCCTTCGCCACTTCGTCGAGCGCGACATAGAGGTCGGACTTGTCCTCGGTCGGGCCGGAAATGATCAACGGCGTGCGCGCCTCGTCGATCAGGATCGAATCGACTTCGTCGACGATCGCGTAATTGAACGGGCGCTGCACCATCAGGCTGCGCTCGTGCTTCATGTTGTCGCGCAGGTAGTCGAAACCGAATTCGTTGTTGGTCCCGTAGGTGATGTCGGCGTTGTAGGCGTCGCGCTTGGCGTATTCGTCCATGTTGGGCACGATCACCCCGACCGTCAGGCCGAGAAATTCGTAAAGCTGCCCCATCCATTCGGCATCGCGGCGAGCGAGGTAATCGTTGACGGTGACGACGTGAACGCCCTTGCCCTCGAGCGCGTTGAGATAGACCGCGAGCGTCGCCATCAGCGTCTTGCCCTCGCCGGTGCGCATCTCGGCGATCTCGCCGCGCTGGAGCACGATCCCGCCGATCAACTGCACGTCGAAATGGCGCATGCCGAACACCCGGACCGATGCCTCACGCACCGTGGCGAAGGCTTCGGGAAGGATTTCCTCGTGCGTGCTGCCCTGATCCAGAAGGGCGCGAAACTTGTCGGTCTGCGCCTTCAGTTCGTCGTCGGACAGCGCCTTGATGCTGGCCTCCAGATCGTTGATCTGATTGACGATCTTACCGAGCGATTTGACATAGCGATCGTTGGACGAGCCGAAGATCGATTTGGCGATGGCGTTGAACATGGATCAAGTCCTGAAATATGGGAAAGGCCCGTTCGCGGGGCCGGATTTGTCTGGGCTGGATTTGCGCTGCCAATGGCGCGCAGCAGGAAAAATTCGCCGACGCTGCCTATTCGAAGGCGCGCTCTATCCCCATTGCCACCGGAACCCGCAGGACCTGCGGAAGCAACACGCGCCTGGGCACCGTCACGGTACGGCAACGCACACGCCGCCGGGTGTCGGCTTCCCGCACTTCGGAAGGCGCGCCGGCCTTGTCCTCGCGCGCATCGGCCGAGGCGCCGATATCGCACGTCACTTCGCTCAGCACCGACGCATGAGCCGGAGTGCCCAGCACGGCTAGGCCCGAAAGCAGGGCCAGGAAGGCAAAGAAGTGACGCGTCATCGCAACACTAAATAGGGGGTCTTGCCGCGTTCGTCCACATCCAGAAGCGAGGTAATTCTCAATCCTCGTCAGACGCCGATGGTCATTGCCGCGCAGGACTTTGCCGATTACGGCGGCCCCGACATGGACCTTCAAACCTCGCCCCTGGCTCTCCCCTTTCCCGAATTGCCGCCGATCGACGGCGTCACGCTGCGCGTCGCACGCGCACAATACAAGAGCTGGGATCGCTGCGATCTCACCTTCGTCGAGCTGACCGAAGGGACGACGGTTGCGGGTGTGTTCACGCAAAGCGCCTGCGCCTCGAGCGAGGTCGAGCTTGGCCGCAGTCAGGTCACGGCGGGCAGCGCCCGCGCGCTGGTGGTCAATGCCGGCAATTCCAATGCCTTTACCGGCTATCGCGGGCGCGAAGCGGTGGAGGCGATCATGGCGCAGGTGAGCGAGGCTCTGGGCTGCGAGCCCGCCCAGGTGTTCGTCTCCTCGACCGGGGTGATCGGCGTGCCGCTGCCGCAGGACAAGGCGCGCGCCGGTGTCGCCGCCGCGCTGTCGGCCGAGCCATGCGGCTGGCTTGATGCGGCCAATGCTATCGCCACCACCGATACTTTCGCCAAGGGAGCGCAGGCATCCGCGATGATCGGCGCAACACGCGTCGACCTCGCCGGGATTATCAAGGGTTCGGGCATGATCGCACCCGACATGGCGACGATGCTCGGCTACATCTTCACCGATGCGGCCGTGGCTCCCGCGTTCCTGCAGGAATGCCTGAACCGCGCCAATGGCGGGAGCTTCAGCTGCATCACCGTGGATGGCGACACATCGACCAGCGACACGGTGCTTGCGTTCGCGACAGGCAAGGCCGGCAATGCGCGGATCGAGAACTGGGATAGCCCCGGAGCCGACGCCTTTGCCGCCGCGCTCGCCGATATCTGCCGCCAGCTGGCGCAGCTGGTGGTGCGCGACGGCGAAGGGGCCACGAAATTCATATCCGTGCGCGTCTCCAGCGCCGTGTCCGACGAAAGCGCGCGCCGGATCGGGCTTGCCATCGCGAATTCACCGCTGGTCAAGACCGCGATCGCGGGCGAGGACGCCAACTGGGGCCGCGTCGTGATGGCAGTCGGCAAGGCGGGCGAACCGGCCGATCGCGACAGGCTCTCGATCGCGTTCGGCGACGTCTGGACCGCGCGCGACGGACTGCCGGTCGAAGATTACGACGAAACCCCCGTGGCCGATCATCTCAAGGGGCAGGAGATCGAGCTCGCGGTCGATATCGGCCTTGGCGAAGGCCGGGCTACCGTGTGGACCTGCGATCTGACGCATGGCTACATCTCGATCAACGCGGATTATCGGTCGTGACTGCGCTCGACGCCGAAATCCGCGATTTGCTGCTCTTCGCGGCGCAGCGATCGATGCTGCCGCGCTTCCGCGCGCTCGCCGACGACGAGATCGAGATGAAGGGCAAGGACGACCCCGTCACCGTGGTCGATCGCGAGATAGAGAGTTTCCTTACCGAAGCGCTGACGAAGCTCGCGCCCGGTGTCGCCGTGGTCGGCGAGGAAGCGGTTGCCGACGATGCAAGCGTGCTCGATCAGCTGACCGGCCAGTGCTGGATCATCGACCCGCTCGACGGCACGGCGAACTTCACCGAGGGGAAGCAACCCTTTGGGATCATCGTTGCCCTTGCCGATGCCGGGAAAGCGGTGGCGGGCTGGCTATACGACCCGATCAGGGACCGGCTCTGCCATGCGAAGGTAGGCGAAGGCGCGTTCGTGAATGGCGAGCGCATTGCTGCGCGGACCACCGGCCAGCAGCCGCCCGTCACCGCGGTGAGCCGGATGTTCCTGACCGAGGAGCAGGCGGCAATGGTCGATGCCAAGCTCGCGCCGCATTACACGCTGGTCGACATTCCGCGCTGCGCCGCCGAGCAGTATCCACGCCTTGCCCTTGGCGAAAACGACGTATCCAGCTTCAAGCGCACCTACCCATGGGATCACGCCGCCGGGGTGCTGTGGCTCAACGAGGCCGGCGGAAAGGCCGCGCGGCTCGATGGCAGCGAGTACCGGGTCGACGAGCACGGCAAGCCGGGGCTGGTCGGCGCGTCGAGCCCCGCCATCTGGGACGCATTCGTCGGGCGGGTCTTGGCGGAGAGGTGAGTCCCCGCGCAGGCGGGGACCTCTCAGCCGCAAACATGCTCCCGCCGGCGCGGGAGCTCACGATCGGATCAGATCTCGCTCTCGATCCATTCCTTGAGCTGGCTCTTGGGCGCAGCGCCGACCTTGCGCGCGACCGCTTCGCCGTTCTTGAACAGCACCATCAGCGGGATCGACTGCACACCGATATCGGCGGGCACGCCGGTGTTCTCCATGATGTCCATCTTGGCGATGGTCACCTTTTCGCCCAGCTCCTCGCTGATTTCCTCGAGCGCCGGGGCGATCATCTTGCACGGACCGCACCAGTCGGCCCAGAAATCGACCAGCACGGGCTTGTCGCTTTCGAGCACATCGGATTTGAAACTGGCATCGGTAACGTTGACGGTAGCCATGGCGGCGTCTCCTGTTTTGCGTTGGTCGGAACTTAGGCGGATTTGCGCTTCACTCAATATCGAGCGGCGCATAGGATTCCTGCGTCTCGCCCAATCGCTGCTTGTGCGGTGCGAGCCGGTCGGGCGAAATTTCGAACAGGCACGGCGTCTGCGTATACAGGATCGCCGCGCGAATGGCGCGGCCGGGATAGATCACCCCGAGCGCCGCCACATAGGCCGCCATCTGGCGCAGTGCAGCGGGAGGGATATCTTCTTGTCGGCGGGGCGGGCGGCGACTGGTCTTGAAATCGACCACCGTCACCGCATCGGAGGTCACCAGCAGCCGGTCGACGGTACCGGCAACGACCATCCCGTCGACCGTCGCGGCGAGCGGGACCTCGGCCAGCGCGTCGGGCGAGAAAATCACCGCAAAGCCAGGATGATCGAGCACCGCAAGCGCGCTTGCGAGCATCTCGGCACGTGCATCGGCATCGAACGCACCGCCCTGCCGATCGAGCCACGTCCGCGCCACCTCGGCCCGGGTTTCGCGCGGCACGTCGGGGAGGCGTTCGAGCAGGCGGTGGACCAGCACGCCGCGCCGAGCGGCCTGTTGCACAAGCTCGGGTGCGAGCGGCGGATCGGCGCCCTGATCCTCGCCTGCGGCGCTCGGCGCCAGCGGTCGCGGCGGGCGCGGTTCGGGGCCGATCGGGGCTGTGACCCAGCGCGGAAGATCCGGGCCGGTTTCCGACAATGTCTGGGCATCCTCACCGGACAGCGGATCGGCACGCCTGCCGATTTCGCGCCGCGCGCCCCAGATCGGGTCCGCGAGCTCATCTCCGAACAAGGGTTCGAGCCGGGCATACCAGCTGTCTTCGTGGGGGCCGTTCTTGAGGTCGCGCTTGCCCAGCGATCCGCCGATGAACAGCGCCTCTTCGGCCCGCGTCATCGCCACATAGAGCAGCCGCCAGTGCTCCTGCATCGCGCTCGCCGCCTTCGCTTCCGCTGCCGTCTTTACCGGACCCGCGCGTTCTTCCTTCTTGACCGAAGGCAGCGGGACCTTGCGGCGCTCTTGCTCGGGAGTGGCCTCGCCCAGCGGGGTCTCCCCAAGCTCGAGATCGCCGGGATCGCCCGGCTTTCCGGTCGCATCGGCGAGGATCACGATCGGCGCCTGCAATCCCTTCGACCCGTGCACGGTCATAACCCGCACCTGCCCGCCGGCATCGTCTGCATCGCGCTTCAATTCCTCGCTCGAAGCGTCGAACCATTCGATGAACGCAGCAAGGCTGGGAACGTGCGCGCTCTGATAGGCGAATGCGGTGTTGACCAGCTCGTCGATCGGATCGTTCGCCTCGCGACCCAGCCGTGAAACCAGCCTGCGCCGCCCCTGCCACGGGCCGGTGAGCAACCACGCCAGCAGCGCCTGCGGGGTCTCGAAGTCGGCCCGGGCCAGCAATTGCCCGAGCCGCGCGCACGTTTCCCGGACGAAGGGCGCGGCGTGATCGCGGAGGTGATTCCACAGCCGCACGTCGCGACCGCGCGGGACGTATTCCAGCAGGTCGTCCTGGCTCCAGCCGATCAGCGGCGATCCGAGCAAATTGGCGAGCGACAGGTCGTCGAGCGGCTGCGCGGCGAACCTCAACGCCGCCATCAGGTCCTGCACCGCCAGCGGCGCGCCGAGGCGCAGCCGGTCGACCCCGGCCACCGGCACCTTGCGCGCGTGGAGCTGCGCGACGATCTGCGCCGCGAGCGCACCGCGCTTGCGCACCAGCACCATGATATCGCCCGGTGCGGCATGGCGGCGCCTGCCGCCCTTTTCGAGCACGAAGCGCTCTTCGCCTTCGACCCAGCGCTGCACCTGCTCGGCGATCTTGCCAGCCAGCACGGTCTCGTGGGCGGGCAGCCAGTCGCGTTCCTGCGCTTCGTCTTCCTCCGGATCGAGCGTTTCTGCGGTCACCGGCGTCCACAACGTGACCAGTCCGGCGCGCTCGTCGCCTTCGTGCGGAGCGGGTGGATCGGGCAGGCCGAAGGCATCGTGCCCGAGCGTTTCGATCGCGCGGTTGACGAAGGCCAGCACCGGCTGCGACGTCCGGAACGACCGCCCGAGATCGAGCTCCTCCCAATTGGGGATCAGCCGATTGGCGCGCAGCTGCGACGCGTTCTCGCGCGCATCCATGATCCGTTGGCGGATCTTGATCTTGGCGCGCTCGTAATTCTCCGGACTGGTCCCCTGGAATCCGAAAATCGCCTGCTTGTAATCGCCGACCGTGAAGATGGTGCGCAGCTTGTCCCCCGCCGCGCCCTCGCCGCTGAAGAAATCGTCGATCAGCGCATCGACGATGTCCCATTGCGCGCGATTGGTATCCTGCGCTTCGTCGATCAGGATGTGATCGAATTGCCGATCGAGCTTGTAGCGAATCCAGTCGGACGCGATGCTGCCGTTGAGCAAGGCGGCCGCCTTGCGGATCAGGTCGTTGAAGTCGAGCAGCCCGTCGCGCCGCTTCGCCTCCTCCCAGCGCAGCCAGAACGCCCGCCCGAGCTCGAGCGCGTGAGTGAGGAGATCGGCGAGGTCGAGCAGGGCTTGGTGCTCAGAATAGATCGCTACCGCTTCGGCAACTTCCTGCTGCCGATTTATGAACTCAGGATCGTGCTTGGTAACAAATCTGATTTTTCCGTTGGGAAGCCCATCTGCATTGAGGACGGTTCCGAGGAGGCATGGAAGGCCCTGAGAACGGTCGGCCTTTCCAATGGCTAGCCATTCCCGAATAGCAGCCAGGGCCTTCAATCCATCTTTCTTTCCCCATTCTTCAAGCGGGCCGATCATCGCCTGAAGTTGATGGTCGGGGAACGTCGCAGGTTCGAGCAATCGGCTCGCCCAATTGTCATCGGCATCGGCCGGCATTTCAAGCAAAGTATGCACCCGCGGTCGCATCGGGGGCTGCCACGCGCCGGTCCCTTCCCACATCTCGGCCTGGCTGGCGCAGCGCATCAGCCAGCCGCGCAGCGCGCCCGGTTCCTTGCGCGTGGTGAACATCTCGACCGCATCGAGCACCGCCGCATCGCCGCGCGTGTCGGCGTCGTCGAGCATGTCGGCGAGGACTTCGCGCGCCAGCAATTCGCGCTCGCGATCCTCCATCGGCCGCGCTCCCGGCATCAGATCGGCTTCCTCGGGGAAATTGGCGAGCAGCCATTGCGAGAAGGCATGGATCGTATCGATTCTGAGGCCGCCGCCGGGGCAATCGAGCACGCTTGCGAACAGCGTTCGGGCGCGCTCGCGCACCGCGTCGGTCTGCTCCGCCCCCAGATCGCCGAGTTCCCTGAACAGCTTGGTGTCGTCCAGCCGCACCCAGCGCGCCAGCACCGCGTTGATGCGATTGGCCATCTCCGCCGCGCCAGCCTTGGTAAAGGTCAGACACAGGATTTCGGACGGTTTGACGTCGGGCCTCAGCAAAAGCCGCAGCACCCGCGCGGACAGCACCTGCGTCTTGCCCGTTCCCGCGGAGGCCGAAAGCCAGACATTGTCGCGCGGATCGACTGCGCGGCGCTGGTTTCCCTCCAGCGGAAAGACGAGGCCCGAACCGGAGCTGCTCATGTCGGATCCCCCCGCGTCCCTGACGCGGTCGCCTCGGCAATCCATTCTTCCAGCCGCATCAGCTGGTCATAATCGGTGTAGCCCGGATAGTCGGGATTTTCCTTGGCGGTGAACGGATCGCGACCGTTGATGAAGCGGCGGATCGCTTTGCCCAGCTTTTCCTCGTGCGCGGGAAGGAAGCGGTCGGGATCGAGCCCGGTGTTCTTTCGGTCGACCTTCAGGGGCTTGTCAATGAAACCGAATTTGCCGTCCTTGCGACAGCGCGCCAGGGACCAGTATTCGAACCCTGTCGCCTCGCCGCTGATCGATGCCCCGTCCGCCTTGAAGCTGCCGTCGCGCGCGATCAGTCCGAGCACGCCGAGTTGCAGGGCATACCCGGCTTCGACCTGCCTCGCAGTGGGCGGTGTGCCGGTCTTGTAATCGACGATCGCAAGCGAACCGTCGGCCAGTCGGTCGATCCGGTCGGCGCGGCCGCTGACGCGAACTCCGTCAAACACGATGCTGCCCTTGGTTTCCGTCGCGACAACCGTGCGCCCCTGCTCGCGCGCTTCGTCGATCCATCGCTCGAACCGCTCGAGCGCCGCGACGATCCGGGGTCGCCACAGGCCCCAGAACAGCGGATGGACCTCTGCCGCGCGCAGTTTGGCCTCTGCGAAGGGGCGGATCGCGAGGTCGGGCTGCTCCACCCTTGCCTTATGCCAGGCATCAAGGATGTCGTGCACCAGCGTTCCGCGCAAGGCGGCGTCGTCGAACGGATCCGCAGCCAGCGGATCGAGCCTGTCCAGCCGCAGGATTTTCTGCGCGTAGAACTGGTACGGATCGCCCAGCAGGCGATCGAGCGCGGTGGCGCTTATTTCGGTCTGTCGGAGCTCCGGCGCTGGGTCGGGCGCGGGCCGAGGATAGGGTTCCGCCTTGGGCGGCGCGCGGTCGAGCTGCGGCAGGATCGCCGGAATGCGCTCCTCGCGGTGATCCGTGGCCAGATCGCCCAGCAGCGCTTCGACCCGCAGCAGGAATCGCGAAGGCCGCGTCGGCCCGTCGGCATCGCGCTGCGCCCGGCTCAGCACAACTTCGGGCGCGCCCATCGCCCCCGCGAGATCGTGCGCCGAAAGACCGATCCGGAACTCCGCACCGGGCACGCCGAGCGCGCGCAACACGCCCGGTGCCAGCAGGGCGTCCGGCGCCGGTGCCTGCGGCCAGCTGCCTTCGTTGAGGCCGCCGCAGACAACCAGGTCGGCGCGCGTCATGCGGCTTTCGAGCAGGCCGTAGATCGCCACGCGCGGGTGCCCGCCATAGGGGGGGCGAACGGCAATCTCGTCCATCGCGTCGCGCAGCACCCCGGCGAGGTCGCGCGGCTCGATCATCGTTCCGACGTCGCGGGCGTGGAGGCGAAGGTCCTCGACCATTGCCGCCAGCGCCCGTCCATCCTCGCGCGCCCACACCGCCTCGCCGGCGAGCGTTTCGGTCGCGACGACCACCGCGTCGATCAGGCTCGCGAAGGGCAGCGCATGGCTGTCGAAAAGCAGCGGCTCGACGACCGCTTCGACCGCCTGCCACCACTCGGCGAGCTCAGCCTTCGCGGCCACCCGCCGCAGCGGCGCGAGACCCGGTGGAGGCGTGGGCCCACGCAGCGCGCGGTCGAATGTGCGCAGCGCGCGCAGCCACGCCGCCCGCTTCTCCCCGTCCTGCGAATGGACCAGCGGATGCGCGAGCAATGCAATCAGCCCGGCCGGCGGCAGACCATGCGAGACAATCTCCGCCAACAGAGCCAGCAACCGTCCGGCGGGTGTCAGCGACAAGGCGCGCCCGGCGGAATCGTCTGCGGCGATGTTCCAGCGCTCGAGGTGCTGCACCACGCGGCGCGCAAGCGCACGGTCGGCGGTCACCACCGCCACGCGCTTTTCAGGCTCCTCCAGTGCCTCTCGCACCAGCAATGCTATCGCCTGCGCCTCTTCCTCGCCGGTCGCGCTCGTCAGCAGGCGCACGCCGGACAAACGGCGATTGTCGGGGCCCAGGTGGACCCATGTCTGGCTCGCCTGCGGCGGCAGGAACAGCGAACTGATCGCGCGGCTGCGATCGGGCTCCGAAGCGGACGCACCCTTGCGGTGCCAGGGGCGGACTTCCTCGCGGGCGATGCCCATGCGGCCCAGCAGCAGCTTGAGGTGATATTGCGGATGGGTCAGCGCATCGCCCTGCGCAAACACGGTCTCGCCCGGTTCGGGAGCCATTCCCGCCCGGCCCAACTCGTCCCACGCTGCCTTGTCCATCGCGAGGTCGAGATCGGGCAGGATCACCGCGCCACGAGGCAGGTTGGCAATCGCGCGCAGCATCCGCGCCAGCGCCGGCGCGGCGCTGGTAACCCCCGCGGCCACGATCGGGGTCGGGGGCGGATTGGCACGCCAGCGCGCTGTGGCACGGTCGAACAACAAATTGCGCCGGGTCGCCGCATCGACTTCGCCCCGATCACCGAGCGTGAACTGCCAGCGCGTATGGACCTGTGCGAACAGCCGGATCGAGTCTTCCCAATGCCTGGCGAGGTTGGGAGCCAGATCGAGCACCCTGGGGTCGATCAGGTCGCCCGGCGACTTCTCCTCGACCAGCAACCGGTCGATCGTGCGCGCGATGTCGCGCGCCATCCGCAACCGCGCGGCTCCGGGAAGCGGTGGCTTGCCCTGCGCGGCCATGGCCTCATCGAGCAGGTCGGCAAGTTCGAGCCAGCGCCGCGTCGGTTCGACCGCCGGAGGGACATCAGTTGCGCCGAGCGGGTCAAGCAGGTTGCCCAGTGCCTCGTCGAGATCGAGGTCGCCGACGGTGACCATGCGGGGCCTCAGCAGGCCCGTGTCGCCCGAATGGCGGATAAACGCATCGGCTAGGGTGCGCGCGGCACGGCTGCTGGGCACCAGCAGCGTGAGCCGCGCCAGTCCCAGCTCCCCCTCGGAATAGCGCGGCACTAGCCCTGCGACGAGCGCATCGGCAAAGCCGCGATGCGCAGCGATCGAATAGATGCTGGGGGCGGCGGCCTCAGCCACGCTCGATCGCGTCTTCGGTGGGCTTGATCGCGTCCGGCGTTCCGACTTCGAACCATCGCCCGGTGAACGACAGGCCGAACAGCCGGTCTTCCTCGATCGCACGGTTCCACAGGATGTTGGTCGAGAACTTGCCCTCCGGCGCGTTACGCAGCAGCCGGTGCGAGATCAGCTGGATGCCGGTGTAGATGAACGGAGCGATGCGGCCCGAACTGCGGCGCGAAAGCCTCCCTCGCGGGTCCATGTGGAAATCGCCTGGCCCGTTGAAGTTGCTCGCGCGTGCGTGCGACACCACCAGAAGCAGTGCGTCCATTTCTTTCGGGTTCCAGCGCGCGGACAGGTCGGCAAAGGCGTCCCGCGGGCCTTCGAGCCAGATATTGTCGGCGTTGAGGCAGAAGAACGGATCGGGCAAATGATCCCGCGCCTTGATCAGTCCGCCGCCCGTTTCGAGCAGTTCCGCCCGCTCGTCGGAGATCAGGACCTGGGGGTGCGCGCGCTCGAGCACATGCGCTTCGAGCGCGTCGGCGAGATAATGCACGTTGACGACCGCGCGGGCGACGCCGGCTTCGGCCAGCCGATCGAGCGCGTGATCGATCAGCGGCTTGCCCGAAACCCGCACCAGCGGCTTGGGCATGGTCGCGGTGAGCGGGCGCATGCGCTTGCCGAGGCCCGCAGCCATCACCATCGCGGTGTCGCTCGCCAGCTTGCTCACGCGACCTTGCCCCCGCCCGATCTGCGCAATTCGTCGGGGACATTGGCGGCGAACCATTGCGCCACCGGCTCCAGCGCCGGGTGCGCCAGATCGCGCTCCATGGCCGTCCAGACCCGCGGGATGAAATCGAGGTAGCGCGGCTTGCCGTCGCGTTTGTGGAGCCGCGAGAAGATGCCGACGATCTTGGCATTGCGCTGCGCGCCGAGCCGCGCATAATCCGCCGCAAAGTCGCCATCGACCTCGACACGGTCGCAATAGCGCGCCAGCATCGCCGCCTCGAGCTCTTCCGAAACGTCGCGCCGGGCATCCTGCAACAGCGAGACCAGATCGTAGGCCGGGTGCCCGACCAGCGCGTCCTGAAAATCGATCAGCCCCTGCGGCGCGCGCCGGGCGGGGTCGCCCAGCAGCATGATGTTTTCCGCGTGGTAATCGCGCAGCACCGTCACACCGTTGCGCTGGCGCGGCATCATCGGAGCCAGCGCGGCATCCCATGCTTCGCCGTAACCCGCAACATCCACGTCCAGTCCCCGCGCCGGGCAATACCATTCGGTGAACAGCCCCGCCTCGCGCTGATAGGTCGGCATGTCGTAATCGGCAAACGGCCCCGCCGGTCGACCATGCAGTTCGACCAGCGTATCGATCGCGCCTTCATAGGCCGGCACCTCGCGGTCGGGGTGCGCGTCTAGCCAGTCGCGCATCCGGTCATCGCCGAAATCCTCGAGCAGCACCCAGCCTTTGGCGGGATCGGCAGCGAATATCTCGGGCGCGCGCATCCCGTGTCGGTTGAGCCAGTCCGCGACCTTGAGGAACGGTTCGGGGTCCTCGTGCGGCGGCGGGGCGTGCATCAGCATCGCGCGCGACCGGTCGGGGCGGCGCACGCGGAAATAGCGGCGGAACGAGGCATCGCCCGGAATGGGATCGACCGCCGCGCCGCCCCATCCCGCTTCGGCGAGAAATTCCTGCAACCCTTCGGGAAGTTCGCTCATGGTGCGCGCCCTACCCAATCCGTGCCGGGATTCGCAATCGCAACCCGCCCCTCGTCCGCATTTTCCAGCCGGATCGACAGGCAGCCCGGTTCGTGGCCGAACCCGCCCGCGTTTTCGGGCCATTCGGCGATCAGCGCCGCCCCCTCGCGATATTCGTCGAGCCCCAGCTCCACCAGCTCGGCGAGTGTCTCGATCCGGTAGAAATCCGCGTGCACGACAGGCACTGCGAGCGGCGGGGCGTCATAGGTCTCGATGATGGTGAAGGTTGGTGACGGCACTTCGCCCTCGTACCCGAGAGCGGCAATTATCGCGCGCGCCAGCGTGGTCTTGCCCGCGCCGAGCGCGCCGGACAACGCCACCACGTCGCCCGCGCGCAGCTTTGCGGCGATTGCGGCTCCATAGCGCGCCATGGCGGCGAGATCGGGCAGGTCGGTTTTCGTCATGGCAGGCGGATGATCGCGGCGGTGCCGACGCCTTCCTCGCTGGTCAGTTCCAGCTCACCGCCGTGCGCCTCGATCAGCTGGCGGGCGAGCGGAATGCCCAAACCCTGCCGCCGCTCGATCGCGCCATCCTCGCCCGTGCGCACACCATCGAGCGCGCGCCCGAGCTCATCTTCGGTCATCCCACTGCCGTTGTCGGAAATGACGAACTCGGCGGACCAGCGCCCGTCGCCGGGGTTCAGGATTTCCATCAGGATCTTGCCGTCCTGCGGGGTCCCGGCGATCGCGTTGTCCAGCAGTGCGCCGACGGCGCGGCCCAGCTGGCGCGGGTCGGCTTCGAGCGTGCGCCCTCGCCGCCCCTTGAGATCGAGGGCGAGGCCGGACTCGATGATCGCCTGCTCGCGCTCGCGCACGACCTTGGTCAGGAACCCGAGCAGGTCGATTTCTTCCTTGTAGATCGGCAGCAGTCCGGCTTCGCTCTGCGACAGGTCGAGCACGTTTTCGACCTGTTCGGTAAGCCGCGCGACCGATGCCAGGATCGCATCGACATATTCGCCGCCCTGTTCGCCCAGCTCGCCCGCCGCGCCGCCCTTGAGCAGCTCGGCATATCCGCCGATGGTGGTGAGCGGGGTGCGAAATTCGTAGGACATGTTGGCAAGGAAACGCGCTTTGACCGCGTCGGCCTCCTCGAGCGCGACGGCGCGATCGCGCAGCGCCTTTTCGGCCTTTTGCGAGTCGGTGATGTCGAGCACCGTGAGCAGCCCGTTGCCATCGGGCAGCGGCACCCCGGCGAATTGCAGCGTTCGCCCGTCGGCCAGTTCGACCCGCCCGACCTCTTCGTGCCGGTCGAGCGTCGCGGCGCGCACGACCGCACCAATCTGCGCCGCATCGCGGGGGTTCCTGAGGTTCTGCCCGATCGCCTCGAGCAGCCCGTCGGCGCTGGGATGCGTATCGAGGAATTCGGCAGGCAGACCCCAGGTCCCGGCAAAACTGCGGTTCCACAATTGCACCGAACCATCCGGCGCGAATATCGCCAACGCCTCGAACAGGCTGTCGAGCGTCGCGGTGCGAGTCCGCAACAGCGTATCGCGCGTGGCCGACAGCGCGAGGCTTTCGGTGCGATCCTCGGCGATCATCACCAGACCGCCATCGGGCATCGGCTGCGCGACGATCCGCAGGTGTGTACCACCGGGAAGCGGCCACGCCTCTTCCTGGGCCTCGCGCTCGCCGAACCATTCGACATGCTCGGCCCGCCATTCCGGAAAGTCGCGCACTTCGGGGGTTTTGCCGCGCTCGCGCGAATCGGCAAGGAATCGCTCGAACGACAGACGCTGCTCGATCATTTCGCCGGTCACGTCGAAGGTGCGGCGAAACGGGCGGTTGGCAAAGGTCAGGCGTTCATCCGAATCGAACAGCGCAACCCCGACCGAAAGCTGGTCGAGCATCGCGCGCTGGGCCTCGCGGAAGGCACGGAACTCACGGCGCTCCTGCTGCTGCTCCTCGATATCGATCGCGTATCCGGCGACCCCCTCGCGGCCGAGCGGCAATTCGCTGACCCTGAGGCTGCGTCGGGACCCGTGCAACGTCGAGGCGACCGTCCGTTCGGCCTCCTCCTGCGCTTCGAGCGTCGCCCGGGCAATGTCGGCAGGCGTGCGCCCATCTTCGGCTTCGAGCAGTTCGATCTGGTCGGCCACGACCTGTTCAGCACTGTCGGCACCGACCGCTTCGACATAGGCATGATTGACCAGCTGCAGGCGCATGTCGCGCCCGCGAAACCACATCGGCGTCGGCGCGGCCTCGATCAGCCCTACCAGCGCGGCGAAGTCTCCTTCGGCCCGCGCGGCGGCGGCGCGCAGCCGCGATAGCTCGTCCTCGCTTTCGGAAAAATCGAACACCCACACCAGCGCCGCACCACCGGGCGAAACCTGCGGATCGGCCAGCGCTCCCTGCATTGCCAGACTGCGACTCGATCCCGGAGGGGTCAGCGCCAGCTGGAACGGTGCCGCGGTCTTTTGCGTTACCCTCACCTTTTCGGTCAGCTCCGCGAGCTGCTGCGCGGACAAGCCGACGCCTTCTCCGCCATCGAGTTCGCTGAGGTATCCGGGCATCGTTTCGAAACCGAGCCAGCGTGCCAGCCGCTCGGACCCGTCGATCCTCCCATCGACGCGCACCAGCATCGGCACGGCCGGGGCGACGTCGAGCATATGCTGCATGCGCTTCTGCGAGGTTTGCAGCGCCTTCATCCGCCGCGCCTTGGCGTTGGCGCGCAACATCGCCAACGCCGCGCCGACCGTCCAGGCGGCCAGCACGAGGCCGATCAGGGCCAGCGCGGTCGGAGTGAGTTCCATGCACCACCAGCTATGCCGCGGACTGTCGCGATGCAACGGCCCGCAAAGAGAAAGCCCCCGCAGATGCGAGGGCTTTCAGGTGATTGGAGCGAGCGGCGCCCGCGTTCGCGGGAACCGAAACCGATCAGTAGCGGTAATGATCCGGCTTGAACGGCCCTTCCTGCGGCACGCCGATATAGTCGGCCTGCTTCCGCGAAAGCTGGGTCAGCTGGACGCCGAGCTTGTCGAGGTGGAGCGCGGCGACCTTTTCGTCGAGGTGCTTGGGCAGGACATAGACGTCATTCTCGTACTCGTCCGACTTGGTGAACAGTTCGATCTGGGCGAGCGTCTGGTTGGTGAAGCTGGCGCTCATGACGAAGCTCGGGTGGCCGGTGGCGCAGCCGAGGTTGACCAGGCGACCCTTGGCAAGGATCAGCAGGTTCTTGCCATCGGGCAATGTCACCATGTCGGTGCCTTCCTTGATTTCCTTCCAGTCGTAATTGTCGAGCGCGGAAATCTGGATCTCGCTGTCGAAGTGGCCGATGTTGCACACGATCGCCATGTTTTTCATGTTCTTCATGTGCTCGCCGGTGATCACGTCTTCGTTGCCGGTCGCGGTGACGAAGATGTCGGCGCGCTTGCACGCTTCTTCCATCGAGACGACCTCAAAGCCGTCCATCGCCGCCTGCAACGCGCAGATCGGGTCGATTTCGGTGACCATGACGCGCGCGCCGCCGTCGCGCAGCGACGCTGCCGAGCCTTTGCCGACGTCGCCGTAACCAGCGACGCAGGCAACCTTGCCGGCCAGCATGACGTCGGTCGCGCGGCGTATCGCATCGACCAGCGATTCCTTGCAGCCATACAGGTTGTCGAACTTCGACTTGGTCACGCTGTCGTTCACGTTGATCGCCGGGAACGGCAGCTTGCCCTGCTTGGCGATCTGGTAAAGGCGCATGACGCCGGTGGTGGTCTCTTCCGACACGCCCTTGATCGCCTTGACCGAACGGGTGAGATAACCCGGCTTCGCGGCGACATAGGCCTTCAGCGCGCGCTGGAATTCGATTTCCTCGGCATTGGCCGGGGCCGGCATTTCCTCGCCCGCTTCGATGCGGGCGCCCCACAGCGCGAACATCGTGGCATCGCCACCATCGTCGAGGATCATGTTGGCGGTCTGATCGGGATCGGACTCGGTCGCCCAATCGAAGATGCGGCCGACATAGTCCCAATAATCGGCCAGCGTTTCCCCCTTGATCGCGAACACCGGGATGCCCTGATCCGCGATGGCAGCGGCGGCATGGTCCTGGGTCGAGAAGATGTTGCAGGTGGCCCAGCGCACGTCTGCGCCGAGCGCGACGAGCGTCTCGATCAGCACCGCGGTCTGGATCGTCATGTGCAGCGATCCGGTGATCCGCGCGCCTTTCAGCGGCTGCGCAGCGCCGTATTCCTCGCGCAGGGCCATCAGGCCCGGCATTTCGGTTTCGGCGATGGCGATCTCGTCGCGACCATATTGCGCGAGACCGATGTCCTTGATGATATATTCGTGTTCGAGAGCTGCGGTGGCCACGGGGTTGTCCTCCTGCCTGTGAAATCGGGGTATGCGAAAGTCTGCGCATGGCCCTAGCGTCCGGGGCCTGCCCAAGCAAATATAAAGTTATCTTTATATGTGTAATTGTTGCCGCATCGCCAACAGCCTATATATCGGACCCGGCGACATGATTTTGCGAAAGGAAATTACGCGATGACGATTTCGGTGGGTGACAAGCTGCCCGATGTGACCATGGTGAAAGCGACCGCTGAGGGTCCGCAACAGGTCCAGTCGGGCGAATACTTCGCGGGCAAGAAGGTGGCGCTTTTCTCGGTCCCCGGCGCGTTCACGCCGACCTGCTCGGCCAAGCATCTGCCGGGCTTCGTGGAGAAGGCGGACGAGCTGAAGGCCAAGGGCGTCGACGAGATCGTCGGCACTGCCGTCAACGATGCCTTCGTGATGGGGGCCTGGAACGAGGCAGCCGGATCGGACGACATCACGATGCTCGCCGATGGCAATGCCGATTTCGCTGAGGCGGTGGGCCTGACGATGGACGGCTCGGGCTTCGGCATGGGCAAGCGCGGGCAGCGTTTTTCGATGGTGGTGAACGATGGGGTTGTCGAACAGCTCAACGTGGAAGAGCCAGGCGATTTCCGCGTCTCCAGCGCGGAGCACATGCTCGGGCAGCTGTAGACCTCACCCCATGCAAAACGAGAAGGGCGCCCGATCGCGGCGCCCTTTTTCGATTCAGCTAGGCCTGCGCCGATCAGGCTTTCGGGAACCGGACCGCTGTCACCTTGGCCTTGAAGAACGCAAAATAGTCGTCGGAGCCAAAGAAATTCCCGGCTTCGACTCTTGTCGGCAGGGTGAATCCGTCGAACTGTTCGAATTCCGAGAGGTATCCGCCGAACCGCTGGATGCGGTAGGTCTTTTCGGGATTGGCATCGCTCCAGCGATCGAATTCGACCCGGATCGGGCGACCGTCACGGGCGATGAAGATGTCGACCGACTGGCTGAGCCCGTCGTGGTCGACCGTGACCCGGGCGCAATCGTCCGCCACCGCTTTCCAGGAGACGCCGGGGCCGGGAAGAAACGCGGCGGGAGTCCAGAATGCGGCTTCGGCCACATATCGTCCGAAGGCGGCGCGGCGATGATCCAGCGTTCCACCCAGGCGAGCGACCGGGATCACGCCCGCGAGCCAGAAGCGGGTCCAGCTCGCGCTGTCGGACCCGGACATTCTGAAGGCTCCGCGTCCGGCGCGCATCTTCCAGACGAACCCGTGCGGTGCGGCCAGAACCTGAGTCGCCTCCATGTCGAGATAGTTGGGACTGCTGTTGTCCCCCATCCCGAATTCGCCCTCCATTTCCAGCTCGGCGACACGCCAGGTCGGTGTTCCTTCGGCAATCAGGTATGCGAAATACCGCCGCGCGGGCTCGGGTAGGTCGGCGACACTATCGAGCGCGAACGGCGGCGGATCGGACGGCTGCATCGCCGCGAGCCGCGCCATCTCGTTGAGGTCGTCGCGCGTATCGTTCGCGCGCCACTTCACGAGCCCTCCGATCGAAGCGGCAGCCGCGACACCGAAGAATGGAACAAACCAGGCCATGGCGATCGATCCTTGCTTATCGGTAACGAATGGCGATTCGACGTGCCTTCCCAATACGCGGGCGGTGCAAGCGGATGTTTGATGCGGATCAATTAGCTCCATCCGAAAAATGAATATTCTGAAGCGCGTCGCAGAGGCTCTCGCGGTTTCGGCGAACACGAAAGAACGCACCGACACGGAGCAGATATGGCCTGGTCTCGACGTCAGTTCCTTGCCGCGAGCGGCGCGGCGACCACCCTGGCGACCGTCGGTGGATGCACCGGACGCGGCATGGCGACTTACGATGCGGTATCCTCTGCATTGCGTGCCGAATTGCCGACCGAACCACGCCTGCAGGACCTGATCCGGTTCGCGACGCTTGCTCCCAATTCGCACAACACCCAGCCCTGGAAATTCCGTCCGGGCCACCGCGCCGTCGAGATACTTCCCGACCTCGCGCGCGCCTGTCCCGCGACGGATCCAGACGATCACCACGTATTCGTGACGCTCGGCTGTGCTGCGGAAAACCTCTTGATCGCCGGCAACGCAAGCGGGATGCCGGGCGAAATCGTCGTGAGACCGGCCCGCGAGAAATCCTCGATCGAAGTGGCGCTGGGCACTGGACAATCCAGCGACAGGGAATTGTGCGATGCCATTGCGTTGCGGCAATCGACCCGCTCGGAGTACGATTCTCAACCGCTCTCGCTGGAAGAGCTTCGGCTGCTCGAAGACGCGGCCGCTATGCCCGGTGTGCACACCATCTTCATTACCGACCGGACGAGGCTGGATGGGCTGCTCGCATATGTAATCGAGGCGAACAGCCTGCAATGCGACGACCCGGCTTTCGTCGAAGAGTTGAGGGACTGGATTCGGTTCAATCCCGAAGTTGCTCTGGATACGCGCGACGGGCTGTTTACCGCCTGCTCAGGCAACCCGACCTTCCCGACCTGGATGGGTCGTTTCATGTTCGACCGGTTCTTTTCAAAAGAGGCCGAAAATGAAAAGTATGCCAGCCACCTCAACACCTCCGCCGGGGCGGTGATTTTCGTCGCCGATGTGGAGGCACAGGAAGGCTGGATCGCAGTCGGCAGGAGCTTCCAGCGGTTCGCGCTTCAGGCCACGGCTCTCGGCATTTGCCATGCGCATCTCAACATGCCGATCGAAGTCGCAGCCGTCCGCCCGCAATTCGCGAATTGGCTGGGGATCGAGGGCAAGCGGCCCGATCTCGTCATTCGGTTCGGAAAGGCTTCGCCGATGCCGACGTCTTTACGCAGGCCCGCCGAAGCCGTCATGTTCGCCTGACGCGGCTTGGCTGTCAGCCGAAGCCCATCAGGGCCATCACTTCCTTGCGGCTGCGATGGTCTTCGAGGAAGCATCCCAGCATGCGGCTGGTTGTCATCTCGACGCCATGCGTCTTGACCCCGCGACCGGTCATACAGCCGTGCTGCGCCTCGATCACGACAGCGACGCCCTGCGGCTCGAGATGGTCCCAGATGCATTGTGCCACCTCTGCGGTGAGACGCTCCTGGATTTGAAGCCGCCGCGCAAAGCCGTGCAGCACGCGCGCGAGCTTCGAAATCCCGACGACCTTCTTGTCCGGCAGGTAAGCGACATGCGCCTTGCCGGTGATCGGGGCCATGTGGTGTTCGCAGTGCGACTGGAACGGGATGTCCTTGAGCAACACGATCTCGTCGTAGCCGCCGACTTCCTCGAACACACGGCTGAGGTGGATCGCGGGATCCTCCTGATAGCCTTCGCAATATTCGAGCCACGCGCGGCCCACGCGCTTGGGTGTATCGATCAGCCCTTCGCGTTCCGGATCGTCTCCGGCCCAGCGCAACAGAGTGCGGATGGCCTCCTGGACCTCCTCGGGAACATCGGGCTTGTTCAAGGGATTCTCGGGATCGAATTCGTCGTGATCATGGACATGCATGTAGTTCATAGCTTGCAGGCTTCCTTTGGCAACCGGCGGCCCGGCGCGTGGCCTTGCCCGATGTAATAATGATCCCGGAGGTAATACCGATCAGAACGCCAAGGGTTCCGCCACTTGCAAAGGTCGCAAGTGCCGGAACCGGCAGGCGTTTCGATCCGTGTGCTATTCCTTGGCGTCCTCAGCCGCTTCCGGCGTCACTTCCGCCTCGTCCTTCTCGACGGCTTTTCGCTCTTCGAAGACCTTCACCATTTCCTTGTCGCGCGCGCCATCGATTTTCTCGGCGAAATCGGGAAAGTGATCGTCCTCTTCCTCGGTGATATGGTGGCGATAGCGCTCGTCGAGCTGCTTGAATTTCTGCAGCCAGCCGGGCGAACTCATGTCGGTGGCAGCCAGGTCGTTGAGCATCTCGTCGATTTCATGATGTTCCGCGACCGAATGCCGCGTTTCTTCGGTGACTTCCGGTTCGGCGAGCATTTCCGAGTACACGGCCTGCTCTTCGGCTGCGGCGTGGCTTTTCAGCTCCTTGGTCAGCTGAATGAACAATTCGCGGCGACGTTCACTGTCGCCGGTGGTTTGCGCGATGTCATCGAGCAACTTGCGCTGTCGGTCGTGGTCGTTGCGAAGATGTTCGAGCACTTGGGGTTGGTCGGTCATGATTGCTCCTTTGATGGGTTTGGTGAATCAATGGAGAAGACGCGGCTCGGTTCCGGACTGTTGCGCTGCGCACGACAGTTCCCCACATGAAAGCGATGTACGGTTTCTCCCGCAGCCCGTCGCCGGACGAGTTCGACCGCGTCGCGCGTGCCGTGCTGTCGCGGCTGCCGCAGGAATTCCGCGACAAGCTGGGCGATGTCGTGCTCAAGATCGCGGAGTTCGCGACCGCCGAACAGCTTGCATCCGTCGGGATCGATAGCCGCTGGAACCTTTCGGGCCTCTACGAAGGAACGCCGCTGACCGAACAATCGGTATGGCAGGCATCGGAGATGCCGCCCGTCATCAGTCTGTTTCGCCAGCCGTTGCTGCTGGAAATGCGCGACACCGGCGTCGGGTTCGAGGAGCTGGTTCGGCATGTGGTGATCCACGAGGCCGGGCATCACTTCGGATTCTCCGACGACGACATGCACTGGCTGGAAGACAGCGTCGAAGACTAGGGCCTGCGGCAGGATTGCCCGCGCCGGGTCTCCTGAATCCCTTTCCTGTCCTTGACCCTACCAAAAAAGGGACCGCCCAGCGGGCAGTCCCTTTCTTGGCGCGCCAGGAAGGATTCGAACCTCCGACCGCCTGATTCGTAGTCAGGTACTCTATCCAGCTGAGCTACTGGCGCGCGAGAGACGCGGCACATAAGGTGGCACGCACGGCTTGGCAACCTCTGATTTGGAGCCTTCCGGTGAGGATCATCGGCGCGCGAACACCCGTTTCGCCAGCGCGCGATCGAGCGGCGGAGTCGCGAGTCCTGCAATCTCCGCCGGAGTAAACCAGCCGATTCCTTCGCCTTCCAGCGCCCGCGGTTCGCCACTCCAGCGCGTGACGGTGTAAAGCAGGATGACAATCGACCGACCGCCGGTTTCGCGCGATTCCTCTGCAAAGGCGATCGGTTCGCACGCGTCGGGATCGATCGCGATGTCCAGCTCTTCGCGCAGCTCTCTTTGCAAGGCTTCCGCTGGAGTTTCAGCAACTTCCACCTTGCCCCCGGGAAATTCCCATAGGCCGCCGTGATGCTTTTCCAAAGGTCTCTGGTGCATCAACCAGCGACCATCCCGCCCCCGCAACGCCCCTGCAACGACCCATGTTACGCCCGTAGTCATGTCGGATTTTTTTCCAAGAAGGAGCCGCCAATCAACCCTTTCTTAAACTTCTGCGGCGATTTGTAACTCATCAGGAGCGTAAGAAACGGGTGTTCCCATGATTTTGACGAAATTCCTAAAGCACATTGGAAACGACAAGTCGGGTGCCACTGCTGTTGAATACGGCCTGATTGCTGCGCTGATCGTGATCGCTGCCGTTGGCAGCTTCCAGGCCGTCGGCAACCAGAACTCGACGGGCTGGGGCGCTGTGCAGCAAGCTGTCGAAGATGCGATGAGTTAAGGTTTTTGAAAGGCTCCCAATTAGGAATTCTTCAAGAGCAGGCCGTTACATCATCGAATGTCTGATCGTTTTACGACGGGCACGGGTACCGAAGACTGAACCAGGAGACTACACATGAAGTTCATCAACAAGATGCTCCGCGACGAGCAGGGCGCCACCGCCATCGAATACGGCCTCATCGCCGCTCTGATCGCAGTTGCTGCGATCACCGCGATGCAGGGTCTCGGCAACCAGCTGAGCGACACTTTCTCGGAAGTTTCGACCGAAATGGCTGGCTAAGTCGAAAGACAAAGCTGAAACGGAAAGCGGCGGGGTTTCCCCGCCGCTTTTTGTTTGTGCGCAGCAAACGCCGACGGACCCGTCAGCGAGTCCGTACCACCAGCTTGACCTTGCTCCCGGCGATCAGGCCTTCGTTGGCGCCAAGACCGTTGAGCACCCGGAAGCGTTGTTCCTGCGCATCGCTATACGCCATCCGTCGCGCCAGCCCGCTGACCGTGTCGCCGCGCTGAACGGTGACGATATCGAGTTGGCGCGGGATCACTGAACCGGCTTCCGACTGGCTGATCCGCCGCATCGACTGGAACATCGACGTGAACGTCGCCGATCGACCTGCCGGGGTGATCGCAGCGAAGTGATAGGCGCGATCGTTCGCGAATTCGTAGGCGAACACCACCACATCGACCTGGCTGCCGCCGTTGTTGACCCTCGCCGTGCCATACGCGGCCCGCAGGCCGTTGACGGTCGTGCGCTGGATGCTCGCCGGCGCCAGATTGCTGTTCTGGCCGCCCAGTGCGGTGAATTGCTGCCGGACATAGCTGTCGAGATCGCCGGCATAGGGCGCGAGCGTCAGCTGCGCCTTGCCGCTCTGGCCGTTGATGCTGACCGCACGGGTGCCGTTGACCATGTAGAACCCCTGAGGCGCGGTGAAGGCCAGGCGCAGCTGGGGGTGGATGAACTGACTGCCTTCGATCACCCCCTGTTCGGGGTCATCGCCATACAGCAATCCGTCGATCCGGGTCAGAAAGGTATCGCGCTGGGTGACACCTCCGCCCAGCCCCTGCGTCTTGGCCAGCGCGGTCTGCACGCGGCTGGCCGGGTCGGGGTGGGTCGATGCCCATTCGGGCACCGTCGCGTTGTTGCGCCCCTGCAACTGCGCGTCGAGCGCATTTTGCGCCGCGAGGCTGGCCAGCACGGTGCTCATCGCGCGCGGATCGTAGCCGGCCCGGGTCAGATAGGTGATCCCGAGATCGTCGGCCTCGAGCTCCTGCTTGCGCGAGAAGCGCAGGGTCAGCAGCTGCGAGCCCTGCAGGAAACCGCGAGACAGCGTGTCGCCGATCCCGCTGTCGCCAAGCAGGATGCCCGACAGAATCGCGCCGCCGATCCCCAGCAACTGGTTGCGCTGCGCCGCCTGCTGGCGCCGCTGCGAATGGCGCGCGGCGACATGGCCGACCTCGTGACCCAGCACCGCCGCCAGTTCCGCCTCGTTGTTCATCAGCGAGACGAGCTGCCGGGTCGAATAGATATAGCCGCCCGGGATCGCGAACGCGTTGTTCACCGAGCTGTTGAGCAAGCTTACCGTGAAGCTTTCGCGGGCGTTGCCGAGGCCGGAATGGACTGCGATATTCTTTCCTACCTGCTCGACATAAGCCGCCTGCGTCCCTGTCATCGCCCCGCCGAATTCCGCAAGAAACTGCGGGTGGTACTCGGCACCCTGCTTTGCTTCGTTATCGGTGATCGGTGTCGATGCCGAAGGGATCGGCCCGCCGGCCATGCATCCGGCAAGCGAAATTGCGAGCGCCGATAGGGCCACGGTGCGGTACGATGTTTTCTTGATTTTCATGTGCCTGCTCCTCCTCGATCCGCATAAGCCCGGATCCTGTTCTGCGGCGAATGCCTGCCAAAAGAATGAGTGGCAGCGACAGTCGTTCCGCGACGAAGCGAGCGGCTCAACCGCCCAGTTGCAGGAAACGCTCCTCGCGACTTCGTATCAGGGTCTCGCTCGGCTGATCGACGAGCGCGTCGAGTTCCTCGCCCAGCGCTTGTCCGAGCGCCTGCGCCGCCGCCGCGATATCGCGATGCGCCCCGCCGACGGGTTCCTTGACGATCCGGTCGATCACGCCGAGCCGCAGGAGGTGTTGCGCGGTGACCTTCATCGCCTGCGCCGCTTCGGGTGCCTTCTCGGATGTCCGCCACAGGATCGACGCGCAACCTTCCGGCGAAATCACCGAATAGACCGCGTGTTCGAGCATCAGCACGCGTTCCGCACTGGCGAGCGCGACCGCGCCGCCCGATCCTCCCTCGCCGACGATTGCCGAAACCATCGGCACCGGTAGCGCGAGACAGGCCTCGGTCGATCGCGCAATCGCTTCCGCCTGGCCGCGCTCCTCGGCCTCGATCCCCGGAAACGCGCCCGACGTGTCGACCAGCGTCACCACCGGCAACCCGAATCGTCCGGCAAGATCCATCAGCCGGATCGCCTTGCGATAGCCTTCGGGCTTGCCCATCCCGAAATTGTGTTTCAGCCGGGACTGGGTGTCGTTGCCCTTTTCGTGCCCGAGCAGCATTATCTTGCGACCGTTCAGCTTCGCGAAGCCGCCCATGATTGCGAGGTCGTCCCCGAAATAGCGGTCGCCACCCAGCGGCGTGAAATCCTCGAAGGCGTGCTCAACGTAGTCGCGGAAATGCGGGCGCGCAGGATGCCGCGCTACTTGCGTTTTCTGCCACGGGGTAAGCGAGGAATATGTGCTTGCCAGCAATTCGGCGCTTTTGGTCTCGAGCCGGGCGATCTCGCTCGCGACGTCGACCTCGCCG
The DNA here is from genome assembly GCF_018205975.1 of Erythrobacter sp. JK5. Lineage (NCBI taxonomy): Bacteria > Pseudomonadati > Pseudomonadota > Alphaproteobacteria > Sphingomonadales > Erythrobacteraceae > Erythrobacter > Erythrobacter sp. JK5. The sequence goes on from NZ_CP073577.1 coordinate 1,244,565, forward strand.
CCCTCCTCGACATTGCGCAGGTCCTTGATGCGCTCTTCGAGCTGCGCCACGGGTTTCTCGAACTCGAGATAGGAAATCATTCGCCCGCGCTAGTCCGATGCGCGCCGCCGGGCAAGAGGATGCTTGGCATTGACCAGCGCAACCAGCCGGGCGGCATCGACATGGGTGTAGATCTGCGTGGTCGCGATGTCGGCATGGCCCAGCAGCGTTTGCAGCACCCGCAGATCGGCCCCGCCTTCGAGCAGATGCGTGGCAAAGGCGTGGCGCAGGACATGCGGGCTGATCCCCGCCGGATCGAGCCCGGCGCGCACCGCAAGTTCCTTGAGCAGCTGGAACAGGCGCACCCGGCTGAGGTGCTTTCCGCCGCGCGAGGGGAACAGGTAACGCGACGGCGGATCGGTGGGACGAAGCGCCAGCCACCGCCCCAGCGCGTCGCGCGCGCGTTCGCTCACCGGCACCATGCGCGCCTGCCCGCCCTTCCCCGTTACCGTCAGCAGCGGCGCGTCGCGCGGCACCGCGCCGAGCGGCAGGGCCACGAGTTCGCTGGCGCGCAATCCGGAACCGTACAGCAGTTCGAGCAAGGCAAGTTGCCGGATCGCCACCGGTTTTCCGCCCGCAGCTTCGGTCTCGGCCCGTTCGAACAGAGTATCGACCTGCGCGTGGCTCAACACCTTGGGCAACGGGCGGCGCGTGCGCGGCTTGGGCAGCGCACCCGACGGGTCGTCGTTGCGCCAGCCTTCGTCGAGCGCGAAGCCGAAGAATTGCCTCATGGCCGAAGCCTTGCGCGCGACGGTCGAGGGCGCAAGCGCGGACCATTCCCCCGCCAGTCTGGCCACCTGCGCGCGCGACACCCCGGCAAGGTCTCCGAGCAGTTCTTCCGCTCCTGCAAGATCGCGGCGGTAGGCGGCAAGGGTGTTGGCAGCCGCCCCCGCTCGGCGGCGAGCATGTCGAGAAAGGCCTCGGTCGCGGCGGACATTATCCCCGCGCGACGGCCTCGGCCGCGATCATGCGCGCTTCCGCATCAAGTCCCACCCGGCGCAGCGCCGAGGTGATGTGATAGAGATGCAACGGCGTCATCTGCGACCAGTCCGAACCCTGCATGCCAAGCCCGGCGAGCAGCGCGACCAGCGCAGGATTGCCGACATCGGCCGCGCGCGAGATCGCGCGGCTCCAGCGCGTTTGCCGCGAAATGTCGATATCCAGACGATCGGCAAAGCCCGCCGCTTCGCCTTGGCTAAGCCGCCCCAGCCCGGCAAGCCCGGCCACAAGGAACGCCGATTTGCGGGATTCATCGCTGTCGTCGTTGCCGATGAAGCCATCGACTCCGTCCTCGCTGGCGTAACCGGCATTGCTGCCGCCTGCAGCGATGAGCGCCCAGGCGAGGCTGCCGACTTCGACAGCATTGCCCCAGCTGGCCGCATCACGATCGAGCCCGGCCGACAGCATCGAGACGATCAGGTGGTCCGCATAGCGCGCGAAGTCGGCGCCCGGCGTGATGCGCGCGGCGGCATAGGCCGTGGTCACGCTGGCGGCGTAATCGGGCTGATCGAGATCCCCGTCGAGCGTACCCCATAACCGGCGCATGGCCGCAATCCGCGCCGCCGGATCGGTCGCGACATAGGCCTCGCGCAGCAGCCTCGCGCGGTTGGCGGAATCCCCCGTGATCGCGTTGTCGGCATAGATCTGGCTGTAAAGGTCGATCATCGCCTGCGACGAGAATACCCCATCGCGCGCCGCCCGTTCGGCGTAGGTAAGCCGCTGCGCCAGAGGAACTGCGGCCGTTATCGCCCCGCTGCGAGAATAATAGGCCGCCGGGTCCTCGATCAGGTCATCGGGCACCGGCTCGCCGACCGCGTTGGCGAGCGAAAATCGCCATGGGTTGAGCTCCTCTACTCCGTCCCATTCGATTTCGACCGCGCCGCGTCCGCGCCCCGCTGCTCCGGCATAGCGCTGGGCCAGAAGGATATCGATCGGCGGTGCGATCTCGTCGCTCAGCGCGCGGTTCAATTGCGACGCTGCGAGCGCGCCCTCGCCCGCGTAAGCGTTGCAGATCGCCTGCATCATCGCCCATTGAGCGTCTTCGCGGCGCGATCCCTGCAAGCGCACCGCGGGGCAGGCTCCGACGAAATCCGCTGCGGCGATATAGGCGGTCAGCGCTTCGTCGGTCAGCGCGTCGTTCCAGTTGCCGGTGTCGACATCCTGCGCCAGCCGACGCGCCACCGCGTATTCGCCAATCCGGTTGAGCACGCCCGTGCGCAGCGCCGCGAATTCTACCGGGTTCATCCCTTGCGGCGCGGCAAGGCGGCTGGCCAGTGCCCGGCGCAACAGAATATGGCCCCAGCGCGACACGACCGGCCCCTTGGTTCCGGAAAGCGCGGCGCGGACCAGCGACGCAGGCTGTTTCGCCAGCGATCCGGTCGGCAGGCCGCTTTCGGACGGTGCCAGAACCCCGACCTGTTTGAGCGAACGCCGCGCAGCCGGCGGAATATCGAAACGCGGCTTCAGTCCGAGCAGATCGTCGAGTTCGTCGGTCGACATCGATTCGAGCTGTTCGAGCGACGGCAGGCGGGAGAGCTCCTGGCTCGATACCTGCGGAACCGGTGGCAGGTTGCCCGGATCGGGCGCGGTCCCGGGCAGTACAGTGCCCGGCTGAACGCTGGGAGCGGCAGGCGAGCCCGGAGTGGAAGGTGGCGCGGCAGTGGCGCGCGGCGCCGGCGTCGGCGAAGGGGCTGGTGCCGGATCGTCGAACCCCGGCGGCAGAATCGATTCGGGTGCCTGCTGCGCGGTCAGCGAGCCGGTCGCGAAGGCTCCCGTCAACGCACCCGTCAGACCGACGGTCGCCGCCGTTGCCAGCCACATCCTGCGACGCATCAGCTGTTCCCCTGCACTTCGAGCGGTTGCACAATCGGGTGGATCGGCTCCTCCCCGCCATCGATCCACGCCAGCGCAAGCACGGCCAGCAACGCAGCTGCCGCGTAGTAGGGCAGGCGACGACGCAGCCCGGCCAGATAGGTCGATGACCCCGAGAGTAAACCGGGCTTCGAGGCGGTCTGCAATGATTGGCGCAATTGAGACATGTTGCGCGCGCTCTAGCCCATCTATAGGCCATGCGGCAATGACCGAGCAGGCCCTATCGAACGATGCCGAAATCGCCCGCATGGCACGGCGGATAACCCGTCCGATCGTGCTGGTCGGATTGATGGGTGCGGGCAAATCGACCGTCGGCAGGCGACTGGCGACAATGCTGGGTCGCGACTTCATCGATGCCGACGATGCGATCGAAGAGGCCGCGCAGCGCAGCGTCGGGGAGATGTTCGAGGAATTCGGCGAGGCCTATTTCCGCGACGGCGAGCGCCGCGTGATCGCGCGGCTGATGGAAGAGAACAGCGGCGTCATCGCGACCGGTGGCGGCGCGTTCGTCGATCCCGAGACGCGCGCGCTCATCCTGGAACAGGCCATCGCGGTGTGGATCGATTGCGATATCGACACTCTGGTCGAGCGCACTTCGCGGCGCGACACCCGCCCGTTGCTCAAGAACGGCGATCCCAAGGCGATCCTGACGAAGCTTTTCAACGACCGCAGCGAATACTACGCGCAGGCTCATGTGCGGGTGCTGAGCGAGGACGGTCCGCATGCCGACACCGCGCGAGCGATTATCGAGGCGATCGACCGATGGATGTGATCCGCGTAGCGCTGGCAGGGCGTGGATACGATGTGACGATCGAGCCGGGGCTGCTCGGCGACCTTTCTCGCAAGGCCGAGACGTCTCTTGCTTCGTATCGCGAGGGGCGAAAGATCCCGTTCGTCGCGGATTCAAACACGCATCAGCAATTCGGCGAGAGCGTCGATGCCACCTTGCGCTCGAGCGGCTACCGGGCCGAATGGTTCGTGGTCGAACCCGGCGAAGGCGCGAAATCGTGGCCGGTGCTCGAGAGGCTTACCGACTGGCTGCTCGATCTCGGCGTGACCCGCAGCGATCACGTCTTTGCACTGGGCGGAGGGGTGGTCGGCGATCTCACCGGCTTCGCCTGCGCAGTGACCAAACGCGGCTGCGGTTTCGTGCAGATTCCCACGACGCTGCTGGCGCAGGTCGATAGTTCCGTCGGCGGGAAGACCGCGATCAACACGCGCGCGGGCAAGAACCTGATCGGGGCTTTCCACCAGCCGTCCGCCGTGCTGATCGACCCGCAGGTGCTCGATACCCTGCCCGATCGCGAGATGCGTGCGGGCTATGCCGAGGTGCTCAAATACGGCCTGCTCGGCGACGCGGAGTTCTTCGCCTGGCTCGAAGCCAGCGGCGACAAGGTGCTGGCGCGCGAGCCGGAAGCGCTTGCTCACGCCATCGCCACCAGCATTCGCGCCAAGGCGCGCATCGTTGCCGAGGACGAACGGGAGACCAGCGGGGTGCGCGCGCTGCTCAATCTCGGGCACACGTTCGGGCATGCGCTGGAAGCCGAGACCGGCTTTTCCGACCGGCTGCTGCACGGCGAAGCGGTCGCGCTCGGCATGGTTCTGGCGGCACGCTATTCGGCGCGACGGGGGGAGATGCCGGCGGAGGAAGCGGAACGGGCAGCGCACGCCATTGCGGCGGCCGGCCTGCCCTCCGAAATCAGCGGACTGTCGCTGGATTGCGACGGGCGGCAGCTTGCCGATCACATGCGGCACGACAAGAAGATGGAGGGCGGCACCCTGCCGTTCCTGCTGCTCAAGGCGATCGGCACCGCGTATCTCGCGCGCGATGTGGAATTCGCCGATATTGCCGCATTTCTCGATCAGGAATTGCAGCGCAGCGAGACAGTTTCGGCGTGACCCGCTTCGTCGATCTTTCGATACCGATCACCAACGATGTCGTGTCCGACCCGGAGGTGATGCGGCCGAAAATCGAATACATGACTCACGAAGATACGTGGGCGCAGATTGCGATGTTTTTCCCGGGTCTCGAAAAGGACGACCTGCCCGATGGCGAAGGATGGGCAGTCGAGAAGGTCGAACTGGCAACGCATAACGGCACCCACATGGACGCGCCGTGGCACTATCATTCGACCACGGACGAAGGCGCCTCTCCCGCCCCGAGCATCGACGAAGCGCCACTCGACCTGTTCTTTCGCCCTGGCGTGAAGCTCGATTTCTCGCACCTGCCCCATGGCCACGTCGTCAGCGCTGCCGAACTCGAGGAAGCATTCGCCGCAATCGAGTACGATCTCCAGCCGCTCGATATCGTGCTGATCCAGTCGGGCGCGGTCTATGGTACCGACAATTTCATCGATCAGGGTGTCGGGCTGGGCGCGGAGGCGACCCTGTGGCTTACCGAGCGCGGCGTGCAGGTCGTGGGAACCGATGCGTGGAGCTGGGACGCGCCGTTCAGCCACACGGCAAGACGATGGGCCGAAACGCGCGATCCCGCGATCATCTGGGAAGGCCACAAGGCCGGCCGCATCCGCCCGTATTACCAGATCGAGAAACTCACCAATCTCGAAAGCCTGCCACCGCACGGCTTCATGTTCAGCTGCTTTCCGGTGAAGATCGAACGCGCCAGCGCGGGCTGGATCAGGGCGGTGGCGATGGTCGAGGCGTGAGCGGCAAAGTCATCATCCTGAACGGCGTCAGCAGCGCCGGCAAATCGACACTGGCCCGCGCCATCCAGCAGCAATCAAGCGCGACATTTCTGCATGTGGAAATGGACGCGTTCATCGCTTTCCTCCCGAACGGTCACGAATTCAGACCTGACTGGTTCAAGCTGGAAACAATCGCGACGGAGTTCGGCGAGCTGCCGCGGATTTCGAATGGCCCGCGCGGTGCTGCGCTTCTCGGCGTGATGCGAACTTTCGTGATCGACGCAGCCGGTAAGGGGCTGGATCTGGTTGTCGATGAAGTCTGTCATGCGCCTGAAGCAAACCAATACCGCAGCGGCTTGCCGGCCAGCCATTCCCGGTTCGTCAAGGTTTCCGCGCCGATCGAGATTATCGAGAAGCGCGAGAAAGCGCGGGGTGATCGACTGATCGGGCTCGCACGCGAGCAGTCCGCTCACCTGCACGAAGGGATTGATTACGATATTGAAATCGACACGAGCACCGCAAGTCCGAGCGAGCTTGCTGCTCAGGTGCTGAGGACCATGGGCGGCTGAACTAAACCGCCGGTCTGGTCGGCAGCTTCGACACCTTGCCGCCGACTTCGGTCAGATCGGCTGACTTTGCCGCTTCGTAATCCGCCATCATCTCGTCATGCTCGATGAATAGCTGTTCGATTTCCGCGCGCCGCTCGATCAGTTTCTGCGCAATCCCGGGTGCGAGGCTTTCGCCCTCGCCGATCTGGCCGAGCACCGATGCAATATCGCTGGCTGTCGCTTCGCGCGGGGTCTTGAAGAAGTGCCCCTTGCGATCGAAGTACCCTGTGCCTTTCCTGGCCATTACAATTTCCCCAGAGGGTCGCGGGCGCGGACAATACCGACTCGCTGACCCAATTGTCGCCAAAACAGTCGGAATAGACCACCCCGTTAACGACGTTCCGCTGGAAAACGCTCAAATTGACGCGGAATTACAAAGGCTTTGGAATATTGCGTTCTCGCGGAAAAATCTTGTTACGCAGTGAAGTCGATTAAGTTCGTCGCACGATATTTCCGGCAATCGCCGCGTGCCCTACTCGAGCTCGAGAATCACCGCATCGACCGCCAGGCTTTCGCCCTCGGCTGCGTTGATCGAAGCGATCGTGCCTTCCTTTTCGGCGCGCAGGATGTTCTCCATCTTCATCGCCTCTACCGTTGCCAGCGGCTGGCCGGGCTGCACCGCGTCGCCCTCGGCCACGTGCAGCTTCACCAGCATCCCGGGCATCGGGCAGATCAGCATCCTGGAAAGATCGGGCGGTATCTTCTCGATCATGTGTGCGGTGAGCGGTGCGATATCGCCGGGCAGGACCAGCGCTTCGTGCGACGCACCGCGCGTGGTGATCCGCCAACGCACGCCGATCCGCTCGATCTGGACTGTCATTGTGTTGTCGCCGGTAACCTGCGCTAAGCGGTTTCCGACTTCCCAGTCCCAGGTGCCGCGCACGCTCTCGCCATCGACGATCGCCCCGCCCTCTTCAAGCAGGACGTCGAAATCGCGTGCGCCGATCCGCACCATCCAGCGCGAGGGCGGATTGTCGGTGCCGTTGAGCTGGCCGGATATCTGTCGCGCGCGCACCTGTTCGGTGAACTCGGCCCCTGCAAACAGCGCGGCGAGCTGGCGCAGCCAGGCATCGTCGGCCGGCGCACCGGTAAAGCCGTCGGGATACTCCTCTGCGATGAAGCCCGTGGTGAGCTCGCCCGAACGGAACCGCTCATGCTGCATGATCGCGCTGAGGAAATCGACGTTGTGGCCGAGGCCCTTGATCCGGAACCGGTCGAGCGCCTCGATCTGCAGGTCGGCGGCCTCGTCGCGCGTGGGTGCCCAAGTGATCAGCTTGGCGATCATCGGATCGTAGAACATCGAGACTTCGCCGCCTTCGAAGACGCCATCGTCGACCCGCACGCCATCGACGCCGCGCCGCCCGTTGGCGCTGCCATCGTTGGTCCAGCCTGCGAGCGGCGGTTCGTATTCGACCAGCCTGCCGGTGGAGGGCAGGAACCCGCGATAGGGGTCCTCGGCATAGACGCGGTTTTCGATCGACCAGCCGTCGATCCCGATATCCTCCTGCGTCATTTCCAGCTTTTCGCCGGCGGCAACGCGGATCATCTGTTCGACCAGATCGACGCCGGTGATCGCCTCGGTCACGGGATGCTCGACCTGCAGACGCGTATTCATCTCGAGGAAGTAGAAGCTTTCGCCGGTCGGGTCCGCGCCGCTGACGATCAGCTCGACCGTGCCCGCCGAATGGTAATCCACCGCCCGTGCCAGCGCGACGCACTGCTCGCCCATCGCCTTGCGCATTTTTGGCGTCACAAAAGGAGACGGCGCTTCCTCGACAACCTTCTGGTGCCGCCGCTGGATCGAGCATTCGCGCTCGTTCAGATAGAGAATGTTGCCGTGCTTATCGCCGAGAATCTGAATCTCGATATGGCGCGGATTCTCGATGAACTTCTCGATAAGGACGCGGTCATCGCCGAAGGAATTAAGCCCCTCGCGCTTGGTCGCCTCGAACCCCTCGCGCACGTCCTTTTCGCTGTAGGCGAGCCGCATACCCTTGCCGCCACCGCCAGCGCTGGCCTTCATCATCACCGGGTAGGTGATCTCGTTCGCGATCTCGACTGCGTGATCGGTATCGCGGATCTCGCCGACGAAGCCGGGGACGACATTGACGCCCGCTTCCTTGGCCAGCTTCTTGGACTCGATCTTGTCGCCCATCGCCGCGATCGCGCCGGGAGGCGGGCCGATAAAGGCGATGCCTTCTTTCTCCAGCGCCTCGACGAAGCTCGCCCGCTCGGACAGGAAACCGTAGCCCGGATGCACCGCCTCGGCCCCGGTTTCCTTGCACGCGGCGATGATCTTTTCCGGGAGCAGATAGCTTTCGGCTGCCGGCGGCGGGCCGATATGCACCGCCTCGTCCGCCATCCGCACGAACGGCGCATGGCGGTCGGCATCGGAATAGACCGCGACCGTCGCGATGCCCATCTTCTGCGCGGTGGTGATCACCCGGCACGCAATCTCGCCGCGATTGGCAATCAGGATCTTGGAAAACATATCAGCCCTGTTTTTCTCTCTCTTGCGCGCTCGCATAGCCGATTAGAGCGCTTGCGTAAGCCCCCGCGCCGCGCCGGTCGCCTTCGCCTTCCACCAGCGACTGGATCGCCTGCGCGAGCATGGCGATGTTGTCCTTCGCCAGAGCGCCCAGCGGTTCGACGTAAATGCCGATTGTGAACAGGATTGCGCCCGTTTCGGGCAGGCGGCGCAAGGTCTGGCGTTCGGATCGAACGAACAGCGTTTCGCCCGCATTGTCCGAGGTGACATGGGTGAATTGCGCGTCGGATTTGCTCTCGGCGATCCAGCGCTTTGCTCCGGTGGGCGCGATGAACCAGTTGCAGCGCCCATAAATCCGCCCGGCCTCCAGCGTGTCCATGAAGCGGTCGACGCCGGTCGCAAGCTGCTCCCCGTAACCCGCAATCGGCGCGTGAAGCGCGCGCAGCGGCAGGCCGATCTTGTCCTTGGGATGCCAGTCGGACGGCCATGCAACCGCCGCGCCGATCAGGCGATACTGGTCGTCGCCTACGCGCTTGGTGAGCAGGCACATGTCCTCGTGCGCCGTGAGCGCAGCTTCAAGCAGTCCGCCATCGACACCCACCATTGCGGCCAGTTCGCGCCCCGGAGCTTCGACCTCGGGCGTAAGTTGGACACCCTCGGGCCAATCGACAAAGCCCATATGGCGCGCGGCGCAATCGGGCTCGGGCTGGAGCCACTCCTGCTCCACCAGACGCACCAACCCCATGCGAAGCTGCCCGCCCCTCGCGCCTTGGGGAGCAGTTCGTCGACGGAGAAACCCAGGCTCACCCCAGTGCCGCCAGCCCCTGGGCGAGATCGGCCTTGATATCGTCGATATGCTCGATCCCGACCGAAACGCGCACCACGTCCGGCCCGGCGCCCGCTGACACCAGTTCCTCCTCCGAAAGCTGGCTGTGCGTGGTCGAGGCCGGGTGGATGATCAGCGAGCGCGTGTCGCCGATATTGGCGAGGTGGCTGAACAGCTCCACCGACGACACCAGCTTCACTCCCGCATCGTATCCGCCCTTGAGGCCAAAGGTGAACACCGCCCCGCCCTTGCCGCCGAGATATTTCTGCGCGAGCGCGTTGTAGGGGTCGTCGGCGAGACCGGCATAGCTGACCCATTCGACCTGCGGCTGCTGCTTGAGCCATTCGGCCAGCGCCTTGGCGTTGGCGCAATGCCGCTCCATCCGCAAGTGCAGCGTCTCCATGCCCGTCAGCGCGAGGAAGGCGTTCATCGGCGCCATCGCCGGGCCGAGGTCGCGCAGGCCCAGAACGCGGCAACCGATGATGAACGCAATCGGCCCGACCGGCTCCAGCGCATCGACCAGCACCGCGCCGTGATACGACCCGTTCGGCTTGGTCAGCGAGGGATACTTGTCGCCCTGCGCCTTCCAGTCGAACTTGCCGCTGTCGACGATCACTCCGCCGATGGCATTGCCGTGACCATTGAGGAACTTGGTAGTCGAGTGCACCACGATATCCGCGCCGAACTCGATCGGGCGGCACAAGGCAGGCGAAGCCATCGTGTTGTCGACGATCAGCGGAACACCGCCCGCATGCGCGATATCGGCAATCGCGGTGATGTCGCTGACGACACCGCCCGGATTGGCAAGGCTTTCGATGAAGACGCAGCGGGTCTTGTCGTCCATAGCCGCGCGGACATTCTCGGGATCGTCGGTGTCGACGAAGCGCGTTTCCCAGCCGAATTTCTTGAACGCCTCGCCCATCTGGTTGAGCGATCCGCCATAAAGCTTCTTCGCCGCCACGATGTTGCAGCCCGGCTCCATCAGCGTGTGGAACGCGATCAACTGCGCGGCATGACCCGATGCCACGCCCAGCGCACCCACGCCCCCTTCGAGCGCCGCGATCTTCTTTTCCAGCGCATCGTTGGTGGGGTTCATGATGCGCGAATAGATGTTCCCGAACTCGGCGAGCGAGAACAGGTTCGCGGCATGCTCGGCGCTGTCGAAGACGTAGGACGCGGTCTGATAGATCGGCGTGATCCGGGCGTTGGTTGTGGGATCAGGCTCGCAACCTGCGTGGACGGAGAGGGTTTCGGGGTGGAGGTTTTTCATGGTTGGCTCGTTCCGATTTGTCATTCTTGCGGTCGTCGACAGGTTACTGAGCGACGCTTGAGTCGCAATGTACGCTCATCCCGTATTCTTCCAACCAGTCTGCCGTGGTGGGGAGCAGGAATTGCAGCGCTTCGGGAAGCAACTGATGCAGGGTGTTGGAGTGCTTCACATGGGTCTCGCGGCGGTCGGCGAAGCAGGCCGATGGTCCGGCCGCGGCGATGAATCGCATTGCGCCTTCCTCTGTCGTGCCGCCTTCATCAGCGAGCGAAACGAACAATGGCGGGCGATCCATCGCGGGCATATTGGCGAAGCGGAGCGAAAGCGATTGTTCGTCCCATTGGAAGCTCGGCGACAGAGCCGCGTAGCCAGTGAATGATCCGGGTTGCTCTGCCCAAGTCTCCGCCACGAAATGCCCTGCGGCGCTTTCCCCAATCAGAAACGCGCGCCCATCATCGCGGTATTGCGCGCGCAGCATCGGAAGGATTTCGCCCACAAGCCATGCACGGAATTGTTCGGCTTCCCCGGCGGTTGGATAGCGCTCCTGCTCTTCTGTGTTGCGCGTTTTGGGCAGCAACTCGCGTTGCCGATCTACCGTTTCGATGCCGACGATGATGGCTTCCTGACTGCGACCCCAAAGGCCATTCCAGCGGTTGATGCCGACTGCCATGAACAGGTCCTGCCCCTGCCCGCCGTCGAGGATCAGGACGAGCGGATATTCCTCCCCGCTTTGCGCATAGCCGGGCGGGAGGATCACGTTGATCCGGCGCTCGCTGCCGTGGGTGGTTACGCGATGCGATGTGCCGATCGTAATCGGTTCGGAAGCGGTCTGCGCGTCGGTTTGCGCCGCTGCGGGCAAAGTTATGGCAAGCGACAGAGCCGCCGCCAAAGAAGCAACAGGCTTCATGGCCGGATACGCCGGTCGCGATACCACGCCTTGAACGCGGCGCCATACCAGCCGATCAGCACCGCAAGGACAAACATCGCTACGGTGCCCAACACCTTGGGGAGCATGGGCTCGTCCGAGAAGAACAGAAACATCCACGCCACACCGACAAGCGTCGTGAGGATCGACTGGAAGTTGTCGAAAAAGAACCTGCCCAGCATTACTCCGCCGCCTCGTCCAGCCCTTCGCCCAGCGGCGGCATGTTGTGACCGAGCAGGGTCAGGATATCCGCCGCGCATTCGACCACGTTGGAGCCGGGGCCGTAGATGCCCTGCACCCCTGCCTCGCGCAGGAAATCGTAGTCCTGCGGCGGGATCACACCGCCGGCGGTGACCTTGATGTCCGGGCGGCCCGCTTCCTTGAGTAGTCGGATCAGTTCGGGGATCAGTGTCTTGTGGCCTGCAGCGAGCGAGCTTGCGCCGACAACGTCCACGTCCTTGTCGAGCGCCATCTTGCAGGCTTCTTGCGGGGTCTGGAACAGCGGACCGGAGACCACCTCGAAGCCCATGTCGGCAAAGGCGCTCGCGATCACGTTCGCGCCCCGATCGTGCCCGTCCTGCCCCATCTTGGCGACCATGATGCGCGGCTTACGGCCCAGGCGGCGTTCGACCGCATCGACCCCATCGGTGACCTGCGCCCAGCGGCGATCGAACTCGTAGGCACTGGCATAGACCCCGCTCACCGGCTTGGGCGTCGCGTCGTGGCGACCGAACGCCTGCTCCATTGCCGCGGAGATCTCGCCCAGCGTCGCATCGGCCCGCGCCGCATCGACCGCGCGGGCCAGCAGGTTGACATCGCCTTTCGCTTCAAGCTCGGCGATCTTCGAAGGCGGCAACGGCACGCCGCGTTCGTCGCGCCCAGCACCCAGCGCCGCGCGCGCGACCGCAGGGTCGGTCGCCGCCGCCTCGCTCAAGGCCTTCAGCGCCGCCTGGCACGCCGCCTCGTCGCGCTCCTCACGAACCCGCTCGATCCGCGCGATCTGGCCCTTGCGAACCGCCGCGTTGTCGATGTCGAGCGTTTCGATCGGGTCTTCCTTGTCCTTGCGGTACTTGTTGACCCCGACGATCACGGTCTCGCCCTTGTCGATACCGGTCTGCTTTTCCGCCGCGGCGCGTTCGATCGCGGCCTTGGGCGCGCCAGTATCGACATAGGCCGTCATCCCGCCCGCCGCATCGACTTCGGCGATCAGCTTTTCGGCCTCTTCGACCAATGTCGCGGTCAGAGCTTCGATGTAATGCGAGCCGCCGAGCGGATCGACGACATTGGTGATCCCGCTTTCCTCCTGCAGCACCAGCTGCGTGTTGCGCGCGATACGGGCGGAGAAGTCAGTCGGCAATGCAATGGCTTCGTCGAGCGCGTTGGTATGCAGGCTCTGGGTGCCGCCCAGCGTCGCCGCCATCGCCTCTATCGTGGTGCGAATGACGTTATTGTAGGGGTCTTGCTCCTGCAGGCTGACGCCACTCGTCTGGCAGTGGGTGCGGAGCATCTTGGAGCGTTCTTCTTCCGCCCCCAGCCCGTCCATCACACGATACCACAGCGTCCGGGCGGCGCGCAGCTTGGCGATCTCCATGAAGAAATTCATGCCGATGCCGAAGAAGAAGCTCAGCCGGCCCGCGAAGGCGTCGATGTCCAGCCCCGCCTCCATCGCCCGCACGACATATTCCTTGCCGTCGGCAATGGTGAAGGCGAGCTCTTGCACCGCCGTCGCCCCGGCCTCGTGCATGTGATAGCCGCTGATCGAAATGCTGTTGAATTTCGGCATGTTGGCCGAGGTGTAGGCGATGATGTCCGACACGATCCGCATCGAAGGTTCGGGCGGATAGATATAGGTATTGCGGACCATGAACTCCTTGAGGATGTCGTTCTGGATCGTGCCCGAAAGCTTGTCCTGCGACACGCCCTGCCGCTCGGCGGCGACGATGTAGAACGCCATCACCGGGATCACCGCGCCGTTCATCGTCATGCTGACGCTCATCGTATCGAGCGGGATCTGGTCGAACAGGATTTCCATGTCCGCCACGGTGTCGATCGCCACGCCCGCCTTGCCGACATCGCCGACCACGCGCGGGTGATCGGAATCATAGCCGCGGTGGGTGGCAAGGTCGAAAGCGACGCTCAGCCCCTTCTGACCCGCTGCGAGATTGCGGCGGTAGAAGGCGTTGGATTCCTCGGCGGTAGAGAAGCCCGCATATTGCCGGATCGTCCATGGGCGGCCGGCATACATGCTCGCCTTCACCCCGCGCGTGAACGGCGCGAAGCCGGGCAGGCCGGGATCGAAGTCCGCATGATCGGCCTCGGTATAAAGCGGCTTGATATCGAAGCCTTCGGGCGTGGACCAGGTCAGGTCACGGCCCCTGGATTCTGTGTCGGCGAGGGCTTTCCAGTCTGCGGGGGTGGGTTTGTCGGTCATGTCGCGATCCTTACCCGCTCGTGCTGAGCTTGTCGAAGCGCGAGCGCTGGTCATACTCACCCTTCGACAGGCTCAGGATGAGCGCACTTGCTACTTCCCCGTAAACTCCGCCTTGCGTTTTTCGAGGAAGGCCTTGCCGCCCTCTTTCGCATCGGCCGATCGGCCCGCAATATGCTGCGCTTCGGCTTCGGCAAGCAGCACCTGCTGCAGCGAGCCGTCCAGCGCGGTGGCGATGTTGCGCTTCATTGCGGCGTAGGCGAGCGTCGGGCCGTTGGCGAGCTTGGCCGCGAGCGCCTTCGCTTCGTCCATCAGCAATTCGTCATCGACGCATTTGTAAATCAGGCCCCATTCCTCGGCCTGTTCGGCGCCGATCTTCTCGCCCAGCATCATCATGCGGGTGGCGCGGGCGCGGCCGATGGCGCGGGCGAGCAGCCAAGTCGAGCCGCCATCGGGCACGAGCCCGATATTAACGAAGGCCTGCAGGAAATAGGCCGAACGTCCGGCAATGGTGAAATCCGCCGCTAGCGCGAGGCTGCACCCGACCCCCGCTGCCGGACCATTGACCGCACAGATCACCGGGACGTCGGCGCGGATCAGGTGGCTGATCGCCGGGTTGTAGTGGTTGTTGAGCGCCTCGTGACTGCCGCCCTTGCCGGTGAGCGCGTTGTCCGAGCCGCGCGCCGACAGGTCCGCGCCCGAGCAGAAGCCCTTGCCCTCACCCGTGATCAGCACCGCGCGGCTGTCGCCCAGATCGTAGAACACCTGCCCGATCTCGTTCGCCATCTGCGGCGGCATCGCGTTGAGGCGATCCGGGCGGTTGAGGGTGATGGTGGTCAGCGGGCCGTCTTTTTCGACGCGGATGGTTTCGTATTCGGACACGGGGCCTCTCCCAAGCGTTTCGGTTTGAAACTGTCCTAGGGGCGGATGTGGCTGGGTGGCAACCTATGAAAAACAGCACTTCGTCACCCCTGCGCAGGCAGGGGTCCAGACAACTTTGCGATTGGCAGAGAGCTTATCTGGATTCCTGCCTTCGCAGGAATGACGGGAGTTCAATTCGACCAGTGCGTGCCTTCCTTGGGCGTTTCCATGATCTCGGTCAGCATGCCCTGCATGTCCTTGGGATGGACGAAGAAGATCGGGGTGCCATGCGCACCAATGCGGGTGGGGCCGAGTATGCGCTTGCCCAGCTCCTCGAATTCCTTGCGCGCATCCTCGATATCGGGGACTTCGAAGCAGACATGATGCTGCCCGCCGAGCGGGTTCTTCTCGAGGAAATTGGTGAGCGGGCTGTCGGGGCCAAGCGGCTCGATCAGCTCGATCTGGGTGCCTCCACTGTCCGACGACCCTGAGCCTGTCGAATGGGCGGGCGTGTCGACGAAGCAGACCTTCACCCCCTGCGCCTCAAGATCGAAGGGCGTGTGGATCTTGGTCGCACCCATGACTTCGCGGTAATGCGCGATGGAGTCTTCGATCGAAGGCGTCGCGACGCCGATGTGGTTGAGACGGCCTAGTTTCATTTCTTCGTTTCCAGACCCAATTTTGGCGTTTCCGTCGCTATGTGACCTCGCAGCTTCGGAATAAACTCGGAAGCCAGCTGCTGATATTTGACTGTCATGATCATTGGCAAGCCCTTGAGGGTATCGAGCCCCGCTGCACCTTGCTCAGTTGCGGTTTTCGCTTGCTCAACGATAGCTGTCATGAGAACCCGGTTTTGCTTTTCGAAATCCTCGACAAGCGGCATAGCTGAAGGAAAGTAGATAGCTGTAATTGACCTAATTCGAGCTAGGTCAGGGATCCCCCGCACCTCAACGGTTTCATCCTTCAGGCGCGCTACCGCTGAGACTGATGCCTGCTGATAACCCGAAACGTAAGAATCGATTTCGTCGAACAGCTCCTCCGCCTTGTCGCGAAGTATGGCTTGATCCTCACGCTCTGCCTTCCACTTTTCATGAGCGCGTTGATAGAATGGGCTAACGAAGGATGCTGCAAGCGTCCCTATCACACCAATAGCGGCGACTATCACTAGGGCGACTTCGTTAGTCATCACAACGGAATATTGTCGTGCTTCTTCCACGGGTTCTCAAGCTGCTTCGTCCGCAGCTTGCGTAGCCCCAGCGCGATCCGTCGCCGGGTCGCGTGCGGGTGGATCACTTCGTCGATATAGCCGCGCTGGGCTGCCACGAACGGGTTGGCGAAGCGGTCCTCGTACTCCGCCGTCTTCTCCGCGATCTTCTCCGGATCGTCGCGGTCCTGGCGGAAGATGATCTCTACCGCGCCTTTTGCGCCCATCACCGCGATCTCTGCGGTCGGCCAGGCGTAGTTCAAGTCGCCTCGCAGGTGCTTTGACGCCATTACGTCGTAGGCGCCGCCATAGGCCTTGCGGGTGATGACGGTGATCTTGGGCACGGTCGCCTCAGCATAGGCGAACAGCAGCTTCGCGCCGTGCTTGATGATCCCGCCCAGTTCCTGCGCGGTGCCGGGCAGGAAGCCGGGGACATCGACGAAGGTCACGATCGGAATCTCGAACGCGTCGCAGAACCGCACGAAGCGCGCGGCTTTCTTCGACGAGTTGATGTCGAGCACCCCCGCCAGCACCATCGGCTGGTTCGCGACCACGCCCACGGTGCGCCCCTCGACCCGGCCAAAGCCGCAAATGATGTTGGCGGCATGCAGAGGCTGGATTTCGAAGAACGTTCCTTCGTCCACCGTCTTCGCGATTACCTCGTGCATATCGTAGGGCTGGTTGGCGTTGTCGGGGATCAGCGTGTCGAGCGAATGCTCCTCCCGGTCCCACGGATCGCTCGTCGGAAACTCGGGCACTTCCTCGCGGTTCGACAGCGGCAGATAGTTGAAGAATTCGCGCGTCGAAAGCAGCGTCTCGATGTCGTTCTCGAACGCGCAATCGGCGACGCTGGTCTTGGTCGAGTGCGTCACCGCCCCGCCCAGCTCCTCCTGCGTCACGACCTCGTTGGTGACGGTCTTCACCACGTCCGGTCCGGTGACGAACATGTAGGACGAGTCCTTCACCATGAAGATGAAGTCGGTCATCGCCGGCGAATAGACCGCTCCGCCCGCGCACGGCCCATGATGAGGCTGATCTGCGGCACGACGCCGCTCGCGAGCACGTTGCGCTGGAACACCTCGGCATAGCCGCCGAGCGACGCCACGCCTTCCTGAATGCGCGCGCCGCCGCTGTCGTTGAGGCCGATCACAGGCGCGCCGACCTTCATCGCGGTGTCCATCACCTTGCAGATCTTCTCCGCATGGCGTTTCGACAGACTGCCGCCGAACACGGTGAAATCCTGAGAGAAAACGTAGACCAGCCGCCCGTTGATCGTGCCGCTGCCGGTGACGACGCCATCGCCGGGAATGCGTTGTTCCTCCATGCCGAAATCGACGCAATCGTGTTCGACATAGGTATCGAGCTCTTCGAAACTGTCCACATCGAGCAGCACATCCAGACGCTCGCGCGCGGTCAGCTTGCCTTTGGCGTGCTGCGCGTCGATCCGCTTTTGGCCGCCACCCATGCGGGCAGCTTCGCGGCGGCGTTCCATTTCGGCGATATTGGCAGACATCCTCGGCCCCTGAAGTTTGTTTCAGGGGTCGTTGCCGCAGCGCTGCGGCAGGGTCAACTCGTCAGAAACGCAGCGTCACGCTCCGCGCCAGTGCGGGCGAGATCGACTCCGCCACCCGCAGCGCCCTGGTCATGCCGATATTCGCCTCGTTGCGACCTTTCTCGATCGCCTCGACGATCTGCCGCGCGCAGTCTTCGGGCGGCATCTTCTTCATCGGATTGCCGTCATTCATCTGCGTATCGACTACCGGCGGAAGCGCCTCGATCACGCTGACATTGGTGTCCTTGAGCTGTTCGCGGATCGCGAGCGAATAGAACCGCAATCCCGCCTTGGTCGCGCAATAGACCGGCTGGCGCGCGGCGGGCGCAATCGCGAGTCCGCTGGTGACATTGACGATCACCGCTTCTGGCCGCGCCTTGAGACGATCCATCAACCCCACCGTCAACCGGATCGGCGCGTTGAGATTGGCGTAGATGCAGGCGTCGGCGGCGTCGGGATCGACCGTGCCCCATTCTCTTCGGGGCGAAAATCGTGATCGACCAGCTGCCCGGCATTGTTGATCAGGATATCGAGTTCGCGCGCGCCCCACGTGGAAAGCAAGGCATCGACTCCGGCGGCGTCCGACAGGCTCGCGGGGATCGTCTCGAACCCCTCGCCCTCCATCGCGGCCAACCGCTCGGGATTGCGCCCGGTCAGAACGACATGCGCACCCTTCGCCTTCAGCTGCCGCGCTATTTCGCGACCGATCCCCGCACTGCCGCCGGTCAGCAGAACCGTCTTGCCCGCTATATCCATCAGAACTTCACGATGCCTCTGTCCACAAGACTGCGGACGGTCGCCTCGATCGCCTCTGCGGCGGGGATGTATTCCAGACCCAGCACGTCGGTCGCATGTCGGCCCGAAACATCGCGGTGCCGACCAAGCTCGGTCTTGACTTGCTTCAGATCCGCCATGAACGGCGCGAGCAGTCTGACCATGAACGACGGCAGCCTGCGGCTCGGCACCTTCCCCGCATAGGCAGGCGTGCGTTCGCGGATGACCTCGGCGATCTCGCTCATCCACATGAAGCGATCGGAGACCGCGAAGCGTCCGCCTTTCACTGTCTGCGCCGGAGCGTCGAGCGCGAGCAGGTGCGCCCTGGCAACGTCGCGAACATCGACGATGCCGACGCCGACATCGGGCAGCGCGGGAATTTTGCCGGTCAGCAGGCGCTGGACAAGCGCGACGGAGGTCGAAAGGTCGTCGCTTGCCACCGGACCGACCACCACGACCGGATTGATCGAGCAGAATTCCATGTCGGGCGCATGGGCTGAGACCCAATCGCGACAGGCCTTCTCGGCGACGGTCTTGGATCGGTGGTATGGCTGGACATCGGGATTCTCGAGCACGGTCCAGTCGGCTTCGGTAAAGAGCGACTTTCCGGGCGGGTGGCCATAGGCGATCGCGGCTGCGGAGCTGGTCAGCACAAACCGCTTCGCCCCGGCTTCGTAGGCATTCTCGAGCGCGCGCAGGGCGCCATCTCGTGCCGGGATGACCAGCTCGTCGGCGTGGTCGGGTACAGTCAGCGGGAACGGCGAGGCGACATGCGCGACCCCGTCGCAGCCTTCGCAGGCGTCTTCCCATCCATCGTCGCTTTCGAGTTCGGCCCAGAACACCTTCAGCCGTTTGCCCGCTGCGGGCCAGCGGGCGCGCAGGCGCGGCTCGCTCTTGGCGAGGTTGCGCACAGTCGTGTGCACAGTCTTGCCCGCCGCCAGCGCCTGATCGATCAGCTCGCCGCCGATGTAGCCTGTCCCGCCGGTGACTAGGATCGTGTCCGCCATGGTGTTCTCCGAAGTGCGGATTTCACTCTAGCAGGCGCAACGCGCAGCGCGACCTATTTGAGCAACACCAGCTCTTCGGCGACGGTTGGGTGAATCGCGGTGGTCGCGTCGAAATCGGCCTTGTTCATGCCCGCCTTCACCGCAACCGCAGCCGCCTGCATGATTTCGGGCGCTTCCGGGCCGATCATGTGAATGCCGAGGATTCTTCCATTGGCTCCATCGCAGATCATCTTGATCAGACTGCGTTCGTTGCGACCTGCCACCACGTTCTTCATCGGGCGAAAATCGGAGGTGTAGACCGCGACATCGCCGTACTGGTCCTTCGCCTCGCGCTCGTCGAGGCCGACGGAGCAGAGCGGCGGATGGCTGAATACCGCGCTGGGAATGCAGGTGTGATCGACGCTGTACGGTTCATCCGGACCGAACACGCTGTCGGCGAAGGCCTGCCCTTCGCGAATCGCAACGGGGGTCAACTGCACCCGGTCGGTCACATCGCCCACGGCATAGATGTAGTCGACACTGGTTCTGGAAAACTCATCAACCAGGATTTCGCCCTTGTCGCCAAGCTTGACGCCGACATTTTCGAGGCCCAGCCCTTCCGTGTTCGGATTGCGGCCCGTAGCGAGCATGACGCAATCGAAGTTGCGCATTTCATGGCCCGCGAGCTTCACGTCGAAGGTGCCGCCATCGGCTTGCGTCACCGACTCGATGTCGGCGTTGAACAGGAATTCGATCCCCTTCGACATGGATATCTGCATCAGGCGGTCGCGCAGGCTAAAATCGTAGCCGCGCAGAATCGTGTCCGAACGGTTGGCGATGACGACCTTGGCCCCGAACTCGTTGAAGATGCCGGCAAACTCGTTGGCGATGTAGCCGCCGCCCATGATCAGGATGCAACCGGGAACCTTGTCGAGATGGAACGCTTCATTCGATGTGATGCAGTGCGTCTTGCCGGGGAAATCGGGAATGTTGGGTCGCGCGCCGGTGGCGATCAGGATCTTGCCGGCGGTCACGACCTTGCCGTCGTCCAGGGTGATCTCGTGATCGCCGGTGATTTCCGCGCGCTGCTTGAAAATCGTGACGTCGTGCTTGTCGAGCGTGTCGGTGTAGACGCCCTCGATCCGCGCGACATCCTTCATCACGTGGTCGCGCAGCTTGACCCAATCGAAGCTCTTGCCTTCGATCGTCCAGCCGAATGCGGTTGCATCTTCGAGATCCTCGGCGAATTGCGCGCCGTAGACGAGCATCTTCTTGGGCACGCAGCCGCGGATGACGCAGGTTCCGCCGACACGGTGTTCCTCGGCCGCCGCGACGCGCGCACCATGCGCGGCCGCAACCCGGCTGGCCCGGGTGCCCCCCGATCCGATACCGATGGTGAAGAGGTCGAAATCGTAATCTTCGGCCATTGAGACGCTCCTGGAATGATGCGGGCGCTATGGCCTGCCCGACCGGGCTTGCCAACCGCACTTCGCACGACGCTGGTTCGCAGGGATCGTTGGGCCGGTTACGCCCGCTGTACCTCTTCGAGGCGTGTCGCGAAGAACGCTCCGGCGATACAGAACAGCGCCATGGCTCCCAGCACGAAGGCGTTGCCGAGCAGCTGCGCGACGACCCCGAACAGGCTGCCGGCCAGCAGCACAACGCCGATGATCGTGTTGGACAGCGCCGTATAGGCTGCGCGCGTGTCTTCGTTGGCCATGTCGACGAGATGGGTCGAGCGGCCCAGCCGGACACCCTGATAGGCGATCATCAGGCCCAGCAGCAGCACGGGCAAGGCCCACACCGTCTGCAACAGACCGAACACCGTCGCAGCAGTGGTCGCAGCCAGTGCGATGGCCCCGGCGATGGCGGAAAAGATCAGCACCTTCCGGCTCGACCTATCCGAGAGCCGCCCCCAGACCGCCGAGCTGACCAGCGCCGCTCCGGATGAAGCGAGAACAAGAAAACCCAGACCCTCGAATGCGGATTGGCCGTCCGAAGACGCCGCCGCGACCATGAAGGGCGGTGCCAATGCTGTCGCTGTGAGAAAGCCACGGGCAAGGATGAAGAGCCGCAATTGCGGCTGTTCTGAAAGCAGCGAGAGGTTGTCCTTGGCCACTTCCCACGAATTCCGACCACCTTCGCTCGCACCGGGCTGTTCGGCCAGTGTCGCGAACAACGCTCCGCCACCGATCCAGCACACCCCCGCAACGGCGAGGCCTGCGAGCACGAGATCGCGCCGGTCGACCAGTTCGGTCACCAGCAACAGCGCAAAGGCGATCACCAGCGCCGCCGATATCGACCCTGCCATGCCGGTCGCAGTCCCGCGCCGCGACTTCGAAACGGTCTTGCCCAGCACATCCTTGTAGGACACCGAACACACGCTGCGGGCGAGCGCGAGCACGGTGAGCGAGCCGAGGATTGCCCAGCCCGCCGCTGCCCCTTCGAACAGCAGCGCGCCGGCCAGAATCCCGAGCGCACCCAGCCCCTGCACCACCGCGCCCGCAGCCCAGGCATATTTTCGGAGCGGCATCGAACGGATCGCGCCGGCAGTGAACATTTGCGGCAGCAACGCACCGGCCTCACGCACCGGCACCAACAGCCCGATCAGATATCCCGGCGCACCGAGCGTGGTCATCAGCCAGCTCAGCACCAGTTTGGGATCGATCAGCCCGTCGGACAGCTTGCTGAGCGACAGTGCACCAACATGGGTGAAGAAGTTGCGCGGCTCTTCGTGGCAGGCGCTGTCGGGGATGTCCCGACATGCGCGCCCCTCGTCATCGATGACGATCGCCTGAAAGACCTGGTCGAGCGTGGTTTCCTGCTTGCCTGCCATGTCGCTTCAACGCGGCAGGCAGGCGCTGGTGCCCGATCTTATCCCTGCGAGCGGCGCTGCCGCGAGCGATTGCCACCCGGACGGCCACCGCTGCCGGTGCGATGCGGTTTCCCCGCGCGCGACGGATGCTTGCGCTTGGGCTTGCTGCGGCTTTGGCTTTCGCCCTGCACATTGGCGCCCTCGGAAGGGCGCTTGCCAAACGGCTTGGGCTTCACCTTCTTCTGCGACACCCGCGACGCCCCACGCGGAGCCGGCTTGGTCGGGCCGACCCCTTCGACCACCGCGCGGAAATTTTCGGGCAGCGGCAGGCGATCCAGCGAAGCATCGGTGTTGCGCTGGATATCTTTCAGATACGCCCGCTCGTC
This sequence comes from Erythrobacter sp. JK5, assembly GCF_018205975.1. Classification (NCBI taxonomy): domain Bacteria; kingdom Pseudomonadati; phylum Pseudomonadota; class Alphaproteobacteria; order Sphingomonadales; family Erythrobacteraceae; genus Erythrobacter; species Erythrobacter sp. JK5. The sequence goes on from NZ_CP073577.1 coordinate 1,267,240, forward strand.
CTCGCCGCAGAACGCGATCGCGATACCGTCACGCCCGGCACGCGCGGTGCGGCCGATGCGGTGGACGTACTGTTCAGGCACGTTGGGAAGTTCGTAATTGATGACGTGGCTGACACCGGGAATGTCGATCCCGCGCGCGGCCACATCCGTGGCGATCAGTACGGAGACCTTGCCCCGGCGGAACTCGTCGAGCGCGCGCTGACGCTGCGGCTGCGACTTGTTGCCGTGAATGGCATTCGCCTGGATGCCGCGCTGGTACAGCTTCTTCACGACACGGTCCGCGCCATGCTTGGTTCGGGTAAAGATCAGCACGCGCTCGAGATCGCCGGGAACGTTGTGGTTCCCCGACAGGATCAGCTCGAGCAAAGCCTGCTTTTCGTCCTGCTGGACCATGAAAAGATACTGCTCGATCCGCTCGGCCGTGGTGGCGGCGGGGGTTACACTGACCTGCACCGGATCGGTGCAATAGCCGGACACCAGTTCCTTGATTGCCTTGGGCATGGTCGCGCTGAAGAACAGCGTCTGACGCTCCTTCGGCACCAGCTGGTTGATCCGCCGCAGGGCATGGATGAAACCGAGATCGAGCATCTGGTCGGCCTCGTCGAGCACCAGCACTTCCACGCCCGACAGGTTGAACGCCTTCTGGTCGATCAGGTCGAGCAGGCGGCCCGGAGTCGCCACGAGGATATCGGTGCCGCGATGCAGCTTGTTCCGGTCCTTGTTGACCGATGTGCCGCCGACGATGACCTGCACCTTGAGGCCAGCGAGCGCGCCGTAATCCTTGGCGCTCTGGGCGATCTGCCCGGCCAGTTCGCGTGTCGGCGCGAGCACCAGCATGCGGCAGGACTTGAACGGAATCTGGTTGTCGCTGTTGCGCAACCGGTCGATCGCAGGGAGCATGAAGGCGGCGGTCTTGCCGGTCCCGGTCTGGGCGATGCCGAGCAGGTCGCGACCTTCGAGCACCGGCGGGATCGCCTGATACTGGATCGGTGTCGGCGTATCGTAGCCCTTGAGCTCGAGCGCCTGGAGAACGGGCTGCGACAGCCCGAGTTCTGAGAATTTCATTGAGTTGTTACTCGCAATATGTGTGGAGCGCGCACGGAATCCGGGCGCGATCGCGGGGTAAGGGAACCGCCCGCGTGAAAAGGGAAGTTGTTGGAAATCAGGTGAAACGTGCGCCGGGGCGGATAAGGTCAGAGCCGCCGCTTCACGCTGGCTGGCACGGTTCGATTGCTGCGCCATATGGGTGCAAGCGGCGCAAATGTAAAGCTCAACGATCCTCGGGCTCAAGATAACCGCGCTGGGTCATCCACATGTCGAAGTCGATCGCACCCGTAAACGTGCCGGGGACGGCATTGCCATCCGCATCGCGCGCCGGTTCGAAACGCATGTATTTGAGCAGCGGTCGGCACAGCGCAATCTCGGTCGCCTTGCGCCTGAACTTGTAGGACAGCGCGCAGCCGATCGGTTTGCCATCGGCATCGATCGTCAAGGCGTAATGGAGGATTTGCGATAGCAGCCGCTGTCGCGATGCCTCGCGCGCCAGCTGGTGGCCGCCGTCGAACGAGACCAGCACCGGCCCGCGTTCCATTGGTTGATCGGCCGAAAGCGGCGCGATCCCAACGACGGCGAAAACTATCGCCGCAAAAGCCGGGATACGCGACCGCATCACCGGAAACCCGTCAATGCTTGGCGCGCAGGTCCATGTAGGAAATGCGGTTGGTGAACACACCTTCGACCGGCCGATCGTTGGCGTCTCGCGCCGGCTCGAACGTGTGGTTGGCGATCAACAGCTTGCACAGCTGCACCGAAACGTAGGCGCTGCGAAACTTCTCGGTCAGTTCGCATCCGACAGGGTTTCCGTCGGCATCCACGGTAAGCTTGTAGGCAATGTGCGAGCGCCAGATGCGCATCCGGCTCGACTTGCGCAGCAGCTCCTCTTCGCCGTCGAAGCTGACCAGCTTTGCCGGGATGGCCACGCTGTCTTCCGCTTTCGCGACTGCCGCACCTGCTTCCGCCTTGTCCAGATTGTCCGCCATCGCGGCAGGGGTGAACACCAGTGCAGCCATGGCTGCGGACAGCGTGAAGATGCGGGTCATGAAGTGGCCTCGTAACAGCAAATTAAGGATGCGTGCGACGTCGGGATAGATACGCAAAACGCACGCGAGTGCAAATTTATCCCGAATGCTGCGCCGCAGCGAAACGACTTTGTTCAGTGCTGCACGACTGAGTCATAATATGTCTCGTCCGCACAATTATGGGATAGCCGCGCAAAATTCGCACTGATCGCGCGAGAGAATCACTTCAATGGTGTGAAGCTTTGAAACCGCGCCTCAGCGCAGTCCGGCGGCTGCCATGAGTGCGGTTGTAGACGCATCAAACTGACCCTCGCCTGAATCGATCTGGCCGGCTATCGCCTTGCCCAGCTCCACGCCGAACTGATCGAACGGGTTGATCCGCATCAGCACCGCGTTGGCAAAGGTGCGATGCTCGTGGAAGGCGACCAGGGCACCGAGCGTCGCCGCGTCGAGATCGTCGACCAGGATCGTCGCGCTTGGCCGATCGCCAGGATAGGCGCGTGCTGGATCGTCCGATTCCTTGCCTGCCATCAGCGCTGCCCCTTGTGCGAAACAGTTCATCAGCAGCTGGCGGTGATGCGTCGGATCGAGCTCGTCGCCCGGAGCGATGCTGGCGATGAAATCGACCGGGACCAGCGCGGTGCCCTGGTGCAGCAGCTGGAACACCGCGTGCTGGGCATCGGTCCCTACCCCGCCCCATGTGATCGGCGCGGTCGGCGCGCTGACCGGCGCGCCTTCGATCGTCACGCCCTTGCCGTTCGATTCCATCTCGAGCTGCTGGAGATAGTCGGGCAACATCGCCAGCCGCTCGTCATAGGCAAACACCGCGCGGGTCTGGCAGCCGCGCAGTCGCGTGTAATACTGATCGGCAAAGGCAGCCAGCAGCGGGCCGTTGGCGCGCCCATCGGTCTCACGGAAATGGTCGTCCATCGCCTTTGCCCCGGCAAGCAGCGCGTGAAACTCCTCCATGCCCACCGCCAGCGCGACCGGGAAGCCGATCGACGACCACAGCGAATAGCGCCCGCCGACGCTTTCCGGGAACGGCAGGACCCGGGTCTCGTCGACGCCCCATTCAACCGCGCGTTCGGGATTGGCGGTGAGCGCAATCACCCGCCCGCCCGGATCGGAGACGCCGTTCTTGCCAAGCCAGTCGAGCGCACTCGCGGCATTGGTCATGGTTTCGATCGTGGTGAACGTCTTGGAAGCGACCGCCACCAGAGTCGTCGCCGGGTCGCAGGCCGCAAACGCCTGTTCGAGCGCCAGCCCGTCGATGTTCGAGACAACGTGCACGTCGACCAGACTGAGATCGCGGGTCAGCGCATCGACAGCGAGCTCCGGCCCGAGCGCGGACCCGCCGATGCCGATATGTATCAGGTGGTTCACTTCGCCAAGCGCGCCGCGGTGGATCGCGTCGACCAGCATGCCCATCCGGGCCAGCAGGGCCTCTGCCTCTTCGACGTGAGGCTGGGTCCCGCTGCCGCGCATCGCCCCGTGGGTTGCCGCGCGGCCTTCGGTTGGGTTGGCGATCCCGCCGCCGAACAGATCGGCGCGCGCCTGTTCGAACCCGCAGGCCGTAGCCAGCGCCTCGAAACTATCGAGCAGCGGATCGTCGAGATGCGTTTTCGACCAGTCGAGCAGCATGCCGACATCGTCGTGCCCTTGCAGCGCGAAATCGAGCCGCCTGCTGAGTTTCCCCACGCGCTCGGGATCGGCGCCGAACAGGTCGAAAAGCGTCGATTGCGGGCATTCGCGCAAGCGGTCCCAGGCGGAAGAAATCGGATCACTCATTGGCAAAACCCCTTGGCGTGGTGCGAACTGCGCGACTAAGGATGCGCGCGATGGATGTTAAGAGAAAATCCGGCGCATTGAACACGATTGCGACCGCCAAGACCGAAAAAGGGACGCAGGAGGAAAGCTGGACGAGTTTCGGCCTTTTCCTCATCAAGCTGCTGGTCGTGGTCCTGGTGTTCCGCAGCTTCGTGTTTTCGCCGTTCTCGATCCCGTCCGAAAGCATGCTGCCGCGGCTGTGGAACGGCGATTACCTGCTGGCGGCCAAGTGGCCGTATGGCTTCTCGCGCTATTCCCTGCCGTTCAACGCCCCGTTGATCCCGGGCCGGGTGCTCGCCGACGAACCGGAGCGTGGCGATATCGTGATCTTCAAGCATCCGGTCGACGAAGTCGATTACATCAAGCGGGTGATCGCGCTGCCGGGCGACACCGTCGCATTGAGCGGCGGACAGGTCATGCTCAACGGCGAGCCAGTCCCGCGCGAGGAAATCGCCGCGTTCGATATTCCGGTATCGCTCAACACCCGCTGCGAGTGGGGCGCGGAAGAGGCGATCGCGACCACCGGCGGCGCGGTCTGCCGCTATCGCCGGTTCCGCGAAACCCTGCCGAACGGTCGCAGTTACGAGGTGCTCGATTTCGGGCAGACCGCTGCCGATTCGTTCGAGCCGATCGTGGTCCCCGAAGGACGGATGTTCGTGCTCGGCGACAACCGCGACAATTCGAAGGACAGCCGGTTTCGCGCGGCCGCCAGCGACGGGGTCGGCCTGGTCCCGCAGGACAACCTTGTCGCGCGCGCGACGATCGTCATGTGGTCGACCGATGGCGCTGCCGAATGGATCAAGCCCTGGACGTGGTTCACGGCAGCGCGCTGGGGCCGGATCGGAGAAGTGCTGTGAGCGCGCTTGACCCCGAAACCCGCGCGTGGCTGACCGGGCTCGGTTTCCGGATCAGCAACGAAGCGCCGTGGGTCGAAGCGCTGACTCACGGCAGCTTCCATCACGGCAACGGCAATGGCGGGGGCAGCAACGGCGATTACCAGCGGCTCGAATTCCTCGGCGATCGCGTGCTCGGCCTGTCGGTGGCAAGCTGGCTCTACCGCTCGGGCAAGTCCTCCGAAGGCAAACTGTCGCAGCGGCTCAACGCGCTGGTAAGCGGGGCGACCTGCGCCCAGATCGCGCGCGATATCGACCTTCCGGTGCATGTCCGGCTGGGCAAACAGGCGCGCGAGGACGGGGGCGCAAACAGCGACAAGATCCTCGGCGACGTGCTGGAAGCCCTGATCGGAGCCAGCTTCGTCGAACACGGGTACGAAACGACCCGCGACGTCGTCTATCGCCTGTGGGCGTCCGAACTGTCGAGCGACGTCGGCAAGGCCAAACATCCCAAGAGCGCGCTGCAGGAATGGGCCGCGGGCAACCGCCGGGCGATGCCGGTCTACGAAGTGGTCGAACGCAGCGGGCCGGATCACGACACCCGTTTCAAGGTGCGGGTTTCGATCCACAATGTCGGCGCGGCCGAGGCGATCGCCAACAGCAAGGGCGAAGCCGAACGGATCGCGGCGGAAACATTTCTGGAGCATTTCGGGCGATGAACACGCAATCCCCCACTTCGTGCGGCGTGGTCGCGGTGATCGGCGCGCCCAACGCGGGCAAATCGACGCTGGTGAACCAGCTGGTCGGGCAGAAGGTCGCGATCACCTCGGCCAAGGCGCAGACGACCCGCGCGCGGATGCTCGGCATCGCGCTGTTCGGGACGGTGCAGATGATTTTGGTCGACACGCCCGGCATCTTCGAACCGCGCCGCAAGCTCGATCGCGCGATGGTGAGCGCCGCGTGGGAAGGTGCCGAGAGCGCCGACGCGGTGCTGCTGCTGGTCGATCCGATCAAGCAACGGCGGCACGAGCTCGAACCGCTGCTGGAGGCGCTGGCGAGGCGTCCGGAAAAGAAGATCCTCGTCCTCAACAAGGTCGACAGGGCGAAGAAGGAGCCGCTGCTCGCGCTGGCGCAGGAGCTTGGCGGCAAGCTCGAGTTCGAGGAAATCTACTTCGTGTCCGCGCTGACCGGCGACGGGGTGCCGGAAATGAAGGAGGCGCTGGCGAAGATGATGCCGCCGGGGCCGTGGATGTATCCGGAAGATCAGGTCTCCGATGCGTCCGAACGGCTGCTCGCGGCGGAGGTCACGCGCGAACAGCTCTACCAGCAGCTGCACGAGGAACTGCCTTACGACAGTGCGGTGCGGCCCGAGCAGTACAAGACCCGCCCCGACGGCTCGCTTGAGATCCACCAGCAGATCGTCGTCGCGCGCGAAAGCCAGCGCCCGATCGTGCTCGGCAAGGGCGGCAGCCGGATCAAGGCGATCGGCGAGGCAGCGCGCAAGGAACTGAGCGCAATGCTGGGCGTGAAGGTCCACCTGTTCCTGCACGTGAAGGTGCTGGAGAATTGGTCCGAGGACAAGGAAGTGTTCGAGGAAATCGGGCTGGACTGGGTGCGGTGATGCCGACACCGGAGATTTCGTCGAACGAAGCCGCGTGGGACTTAGCCTCGCAAAAGTACGCTGTCGAAGACGAGTTCGCTCGCGACGTGGAACTCCTGATGAACGGCGGCACAACGCTAATGCCGGTCGAAATCGAAGAACTGGGCGATCTGTCAGGCGTCGATTGCGCGGTTCATCTTTGCTGTTCCCATGGCTCCGACGTGTTGTCGCTGCTCAACCACGGCGTGACCAAAGTCGTTGGGATCGACATCAGCAACGAGATGCTGGCTCTGGCACGTCGCAAGACCGCTGCGCTCGAAGCCAATGCAAGTTGGATTCACGCAGAAGTGCTTGAGCCCCAGCCCTCGCTCACGGGAAACGCGGACTTGGTCTACACCGGACGGGGAGGTCTACCGTGGGTGCGGAATCTGAACGTCTGGGCTGCTCGCGTGGCCGACCTGCTCCGGACGGGAGGGCGGCTCTATGTATTCGAAGGCCATCCCCTGAACTGGGTTTGGGCGCGGGACACGCAGCAGTGGCAGGTGACCGGTGACTACTTTGAGCGCACCGCTCGCGCGAACCAAGATTTTCCTGCTATGGCGGTGGAACAATTCGCCGAACACGGTGCCGAGCGACCAAAAGCCTATGAGTGGCAGTGGACGTTGGGCGACGTTGTGTCAGCAGTTGCAGGCGCCGGACTCCGGATCGAATTTCTGCACGAACATGCGTTCAATTTCTGGCCGTTGTTCGACGAACTGGACAAAGAACAGGGCGGCAAGGTCCCGCAGAGCTTCTCACTTATGGCGATCAAAGCACAATAGCGCTACCCCCGGCCCAGCTTCTCCAGCTTGGCCCGCAGCGCAGCTTCGTCGAATGGCTTGACGATGTAATCGTCCGCCCCGGCGCCGATGCCCTGATGGATATCCGCCGCTTCGCTGTTCGAGGTGCAGAACACCACTGTCGGGGCGTGGGCGGTGGGGATGGCGCGGAGTTGCTTGACGAATTCGATCCCGTCCATTTCGGGCATGTTCCAGTCGGTCAGCACGAGATGGGGCATCGCCTGCTTGCAGCGCGCCAGCGCTTCCATGCCGTCCTGCGCTTCGATCGGCACGTAGCCCAGGCTCTTGGCGATCTTGCTCGAAACCTTGCGGATCACCCGGCTGTCATCGACGATCAGGCAGGTCTTCGCCGCCGCCTGCCCGGCTGCTGCGCCGGACTTGCCGTCGCGCATCGCTTTCGCGGCGCGCACGATGGCATCGGTATCTGCTGGGGCGTCGGCGTTTTCCTGCGGTACGTCCCACTTTTCTGGCTGGTCTTCCTTCCCCGCGCGCTCGGCAGGCTCGGTTTGCGCCTCGTCGGCGAACGGAGCCTCCCCGGATTCGGGCTTGCGGCGATGCGGGCCGACATTGCGCTTGATCAGATTTTGAATGGTTCGAGCTCCCCTGCCAGATCGGTGAAGCTCGGATCGTCTTCCTCTGCGATTCCGTAATCGGTCAGCGAGGGATCGCCCGCGCCTTCGCCCGGGGTCAGCCTGACGTGGAGATACGGCATCCAGATATCGCCATACTCGGCCTTTTGATACCACACGTCGATCACATCGTAGCTTGCCCACATTCCGTCCGGCTCGCGCAGGCGGATCCCTTCGCCGATCCGCGGCACTGCGGCAAAACGGATGCGATCCTGGGTCTGGTGAGTCTCGTTCTGGACTTCGATTTCGATCACGGCATGCGGCCCCTGGTCTCTCGGAGACAGGGATAGGCCAGAATGCTTGACGATTTACCAACGCCGCGCAGGAAGCGCGCGCAACGGCCTAAGTCACTTCGCAGCGCTCTTTTTCTTGGGCGCAGCTTTCTTCTTCGGCGCAGCCTTCTTGCGCTTCTTCTTCGCCGGCCCCTTGGCCGCGCGGGCATCGATCAGTTCGATCGCTTTGGCCGCTTCGATATCCTCAGGCTTGATATCCTTGGGAATTGTCGCGTTGGTGGTGCCATCGGTAACATAGGGGCCATAGCGGCCCGGCATCACCTTGATCTCGCCGCCACTGGTGGGGTGTTCGCCCAGCGTCTTGATCGGCTCGGCCTTGCCGCGAGAGCCGCCCTTGCGGTTTGCGGCCTCCGCGAGCAGCGTCACCGCCGCGTTCATGCCGGTATCGAACACGTCGCGCGTGCTCGATAGCTTGGCGTATTTGCCATCGTGGCGCAGGTACGGGCCATAGCGCCCGATCGCCGCCTCGATCTCCTTGCCCGTCTCCGGATGCGCGCCGATGATGCGCGGCAGGTCGAGCAATTTCACCGCCCATTCGAGGTCGAAATCGTCGAGGTCTTTGGGGATCGACGCGCGCACTTTCTTGTCGTCGATTTCCATTTCGACATAGGGGCCGAACCGCCCCGACTTGCGATGGATCTCCGCGCCGGTTTCGGGATGCTCGCCCATCACGCCGTCTTCGGCGGGGTCCGATCCGTCCGCCCCCGGCTGCGCAAAGCGGCGGGTGTATTTGCATTCGGGATAGTTCTGGCACGCCACGAATGCGCCGAACCGGCCGCCGCGCAACGACAGCCTGCCGCCCTCGCGCCCTTCCTGGTCGCATAGCGGGCAGAAGCGCGCATCCTTGCCGTCCTCGCGCGGCGGGAACAGGTAGTCGGACAGGTAATCGTCGAGCACCTCGGTCACTTCCGAGGGCAGCTTCTCCATCACCTCTTCGGTCTTCGGCTTGAAGTCCTTCCAGAAGTTGGCGAGCAGCTCCTTGTAGTCCTCGCGCCCATCCGAAACGGTATCGAGTTCCTCCTCCATACCGGCGGTGAAATCGTAGGCGACATAGGTCGGGAAGAACCGTTCGAGAAACGCGGTCAGCAGCCGGCCCGATTCCTCGGCGAAGAAGCGGTTCTTCTCCATCCGCACATAGTCGCGATCGCGCAGCGTCTGGATGGTCGAGGCATAGGTCGATGGACGCCCGATGCCGAGCTCCTCGAGCCGCTTGACCAGCGAGGCCTCGGAGAAGCGCGGCGGCGGCTGGGTGAAGTGCTGGTTGGCCTCGACCGCCTTTTTCGCGGGCGCATCGCCCCGCTTCATCGCGGGCAGCAGGCCATCCTCATCGTCTTCGCTGTCGTCGATCCCTTCCTGGTAGACTGCGAAGAAGCCGGGGAACTTGATGACCTGACCGGTCGCGCGCAGCTCGTGCTGGCCGGTGGCGTCGCGCAGGGTGATGGTGGTGCGCTCCAGCTGCGCGGCGGCCATCTGGCTCGCCATCGCGCGCTTGAAAATCAGGTCGTAAAGCTTGCCCTCGTCGCCCGATCCGGCGCGGTCGCGGCTGAAATTGGTCGGACGGATTGCTTCGTGCGCTTCCTGCGCGTTCTTCGCCTTGGTGCTGTAGAACCGCGGCTTCTCGGGCCGGTATTCCGCGCTGAATCGCTCGGCGATGGCATCGCGCGCGGCCATGATCGCCGACATGTCCATCTGCACCCCGTCGGTCCGCATGTAGGTGATCGCGCCCGCCTCGTAGAGCGACTGTGCGAGCCGCATCGTGTGGCTGGCGGAATAGCCGAGCTTGCGCGCAGCCTCCTGTTGCAGGGTCGATGTGGTGAACGGCGGCGCGGGGTTGCGTTTGAGCGGTTTGGTCTCGATCGCCTCGATGGTGAAGCGCCCGGCCTCGACCGCCGCCTTGGCTTCCAGCGCGATTCCTTCGTGGCCGAGCGAAAGCTTTTCCAGCTTCTCGCCCTTGAACCTGACCAGCCGCGCGTCGAACTCGGTTCCGTCCTGTTCGAGCCTGGCGATTACCGACCAGTATTCGTCCGCCCGAAACGCCTCGATTTCGCGCTCGCGTTCAACGATCAGGCGCAGCGCCACCGATTGCACTCGGCCCGCAGACTTCGCCCCGGGGAGCTTGCGCCACAACACGGGGGACAGGGTGAAACCGAACAGGTAATCGAGCGCACGCCGCGCGAGATAGGCGTCGATCAGCGGCTGATCGAGTTCGCGCGGGCTTTTCATCGCTTCGGTCACCGCAGCCTTGGTGATCGCGTTGAAGGTGACCCGGTCGACCTTGGTCGGCAACGCCTTGCGCTTCTTCAGCAGCTCCTGGACATGCCAGCTGATCGCCTCGCCCTCGCGGTCGGGGTCGGTCGCGAGCACCAGCCGCGAGGCGTCCTTGGCCGCGTCGGCGATTTCCTTGAAGCGCTTCTGCTTGTCGCGATAGAGTTCCCAATCCATCGCGAAATCCTCGTCCGGGCGCACGCTGCCGTCCTTGGGCGGCAGATCGCGGACGTGGCCGTAGCTGGCGAGAACCTTGAAGTCCGCGCCCAGATATTTCTCGATGGTCTTCGCCTTGGCGGGCGATTCAACGATCACAAGCTGCATGGTGAGGTATTCGATTTCCTTACGTGTGTACGTACGCGCGAGGGTGGAGTCGGTTGCGGCGAACCGTCAAGAGGGATTTGGAATCGGCATTGCGAATTCCGCTCACTCGAACATTTCGGTCAGCTCTTCGCTGCTGTCGTGCATCAGGCGGAAGGCACCCACCGCGAAGGCCGCGAACAGGACCGCGCTCGCATGGTCGGCCAGCGACTCCACGGCCATGGCTCCGATCGACCCGTCGCCGCCCAGCAGGTATGTCGCGCCGCCAATGATTCCGGCCGCTATGATGAGCAAGACCAGCAATACCACCATCGCACCGAAGATCGACCAGCCACGCCCCCGGGTCATTTCCCAGCTATTCCCAAAGCTGTCCATCGCCGGATCATCGCCAGCCAGAACCAGCGGAAGTACGGCGATCCAGCGAACCAGCAGGATGAACCCCGGGATCACCAGCAAGATGAAACCGAACACCATGCCGATGGTCGCGAGAATATAGATCCCGACAAACGGCAGGAAGCGCGAGAATGACAGTGCGGTGCTGCGCCGCACCATCCCGGCATAGAGCCAGTAATGCATGATTACCCCAGCGACGAAGACCGCGAGTCCGATGGTCGCGGTGACGATCCCTTGCTCGAAGATCGCAGGCGTGATCATGAGGCCGGTATCGAACCCGAAGAGCTCGCTATTGCCGCCGCTATCGAGCGCCAGCGCGACCGTGCCGACCGGGACCATCACCGCCAGGAAGATCGCAACCAGTCGCGCGTGCTCCCCGATCTGGTCGAAGGTTGCGGTCAGCAGGTTCGACAACGTCGCCTCGGAATTCATGATGATTTTGCCCCCTGAGTGTTCAATCTATTCGCTTGGTGCGCATCGGCTCACCATCCCGCCCGCATGGCGCTCCAGTTCGCCAGCCAGCTCGAGCTCCAGCAGCGCCATGTGTACCGCCGCCGAACCGACGCCCGATTGGCGGATCAGTTCGTCGACTGCAACCGGGGCCTTGGTCAGAAGCCTTGCAATATCGCCGCTCCGGTCGGCCCTTGCCTCGCCCCATTCGAGCTGGCGCAGTTCGGCGTAGTCGAACGGCGCGCCCGGTTCCTCGACATTGAAGCGCGAGCGCGGGGCGCCTGTGAAGCTTTCGAGCAATTCGACGATGTCTTCCACCGCCTGCACCAGCACCGCGCCGTCGCGGATCAGCTGATTGCAGCCGAGCGAGCGGGTATCGAGCGGCGAGCCGGGGATCGCCATCACCTCCCTGCCCGCTTCGCCCGCCAGCCGCGCGGTGATCAGCGAACCGGACTTGGGCGCAGCTTCGACCACCAGCGTGCCCGAGGCGAGGCCAGCGATGATGCGGTTGCGGCTCGGGAAGTGTCGCCCGCGCGGTTCGGTGCCCGGCGGCTGTTCGGCGATCAGCAGGCCTTGGCAAGCGATCTGCTCCTGCAGCTCGGTGTGCTGCGGCGGATAGGCGATATCGATCCCGCTGGCGATCACGCCGATGGTGCCCCCTGACGCTGAACCCAGGGCCCCTTCATGGCACGCCCCGTCGATCCCCCTCGCCAGCCCCGAAACCACGGTAAAGCCCGCCTGCGCCAGTTCGGTCGCAAAGTCGCGCGCCAGCTTGACCGCGGCGGCGGACGCGTTGCGCGCGCCGACCATCGCGACGCACGGCTCGCTCGCGAGCACGAGATTGCCGCGACACGTGATGATCGGCGGCGCGCTGTCGAGCTCGGCCAGCAGCGCGGGATAGTCAGGCTGGTCGTGGAACAGGTAACGCGCCCCGGCGGCGCGGACGCCGTTGATCTCGCGCTCGATCCGTTCGGTCGGTGCCGGGCGATAGGCGGTTTTCCCGCGCGCGCCGAGATCGGGCAGCGCGTCCAGCGCCTGCTCCGCAGTGCCGAACCGCGCGAGCAACTGGCGATAGCTGACCGGACCGATATTGGGCGAGCGCAACAACCGGATGCGCGCGAACGCCTCGGCTTGCGAAAGCGCGCCGCTCACGTCTTTCCGCCTACCTTCGGTTCCTCGCCGCGCATCAGCCGCCCGATATTCGCGCGGTGCTGCACCACGACGATCGCGGCGATCGCGATCAGCGGCAGGATCGCGTGCGGGTAGCCCATGGCCCAGGCCGCCAGCGGGGCGGCAATCACGGCCGTCAGCGACGATACCGAGGAAATCCGGCTGAGAAAGAGCGCCGCCGCCCAGATAGCCGCGCAGACCAGCATCACCGGCCATGCCAGCGCCAGCAGCACGCCCGCAGCAGTCGCGAAACCCTTGCCCCCTTGAACCGGAGCCACGGCGTAAAGCAGTGCCCCGCCACCGCCGCGATTGCGGCAATGCCCTCGCTGCCCGGCCAGACCTGCGCCGCGACCAGTACCGGCACTGCACCCTTGGCGGCATCGAGCAACACGGTCGCCGCCGCCAGCCCCTTGTTCCCGGTGCGCAGCACGTTCGTCGCGCCGATGCTGCCCGAGCCGATCTTGCGCACATCGCCCAGCCCGGCCGCGCGGGTAAGGATCAGGCCGAATGGAACGGACCCGAACAGAAAACCGAGCAAAGCCGCGAAAACCAGGTCCAATTCAAACACTCCGTTCGCCCCGAGCTTGTCGACAGGCCGCATTTCTTTATGGAAGCCGAGAGCTAGAAGAAGCGCAGTGCTTCGACAAGCTTGGCACGAACGGGCTTCACCGAATTGGACGCATCCTCTCCCATCCTGTTGTTCGATACCGGCGTCGGCGGGCTGACCGTCTACGACGCGCTGTGCCGTGTCCTGCCGCAGGCTCCGGTGATCTTTGCGGCGGACTATGCGGGGCTTCCCTATGGCAAGAAGACCGAGGCCGAGGTGGCCGCGCGTGTCTCCGGCCTGCTGGGGCGCATGAGCGAGCGCTATCGCCCGCGCCTCGCCTGCATCGCCTGCAACACCGCCAGCACCATCGCGCTCGGCATGGTGCGCGAGGTACTGGAGATCCCGATCGTCGGCACCGTTCCCGCAATCAAGCCCGCCGCCCTGCAAACGCAAACCGGCACGTTCGGCCTGATCGGGACGCAGGCGACGATCCGGCAGCGCTATGTCGACGATCTCGAGCGTGACTTTGCAGGTGGCAAGAGCCTGCTGCGCATCGCCGCGCCCGACCTGGTCGACGAAGCCGAAGCCAAGCTGCGCGGGAAGCCGGTCGACATGGCAGTTGTCGAAGAGGCAGTGCAGCGGCTGCGCGGCATGGAGGGCGGCGAGGATATCGACGCGGTGGTACTCGCCTGCACGCACTTCCCGCTGCTGCGCGAGGAATTGGGTGCATTGTTTCGAAGCGATGTTGCACTGATCGACGGCGCGGACGGGATCGCCCGCCGCATCGCGCACCTGCTCGAAGGGCAGGAATTCGCGTCGAAAGGCCCCAACCGTTTCGTCGTGGTCGGTGACGTCATGGCGGCAGACGGGCTGGAACGCGCGCTGGCCGAACGCGGCTTTGGTGCGCCCGAGGCATTCTGAGCAGCAAAACCTGCAAGTCGTTCGCAAAGATCGCAGTGGCCAAATCGATTACTCAAACCTAGATAACCGCGAAACAACGAGACCAGAGATCGGTTAGTCAGGCCAGCAGGCAATCAAGAGCGCGGACCAAAGTGAATTACGACCACATCTTCGACCAGGCGATAGACCGGCTGCACGATGAAGGCCGTTACCGTGTCTTCATCGATATCCTGCGCAACAAAGGTGCGTATCCGAACGCGCGCTGCTTTCACGGGCATAACGGGCCGAAACCGATCACCGTGTGGTGCTCGAACGATTACCTCTGCATGGGCCAGCACGACAAGGTGATCGGCGCGATGGAAGACGCGCTGCACGATGTCGGCGCGGGCTCGGGCGGCACACGCAATATCGGCGGCAACACGCACCTGCATGTCGAACTGGAGCAGGAGCTCGCGGAGCTTCACGGCAAGGAAGGCGCGCTGCTGTTTACCAGCGGCTATGTCTCCAACGACGCGACGCTCTCGACGCTCGCCAAGCTGCTGCCCGGCTGCGTGATCTTCTCGGACGAGTTGAACCATGCGAGCATGATCGCCGGCATCCGCAATTCGGGCTGCGAGAAGCGGGTGTTCCGCCACAACGACGTGCGCCATCTCGAAGAGCTGCTCGCCGCCGAAGACCCCGAAACGCCCAAACTCATCGCCTTCGAAAGCGTCTATTCGATGGACGGCGACGTCGCCCCGATCCACGCGATCTGCGACCTTGCAGAAAAGTACAACGCGCTGACCTATATCGACGAGGTCCACGCGGTCGGCATGTATGGCGAGCATGGCGGCGGGATTTCGGAGCGCGACAACGCCGCGCACCGGATCGACATCATTGAGGGCACTCTGGGCAAGGCTTTCGGCGTGATGGGCGGCTATATCGCGGCCGACAAACGCGTGATCGACTGCATCCGCTCCTATGCGCCCGGTTTCATCTTCACGACGTCGCTGTCGCCAGTGCTGGTCGCGGGCGTGCTCGCCTCGGTGCGGCACCTCAAGGAATCAAGCGTCGAGCGCAACGCGCAGCAGCGTGCCGCCGCGATCCTCAAGCTGAAGTTTGCCGAGGCCGGGCTGCCGGTGATGGACAGCGTCACCCACATCGTCCCGCTGATGGTCGGCGACCCGGTGCGCGCCAAGAAGATCAGCGATATCCTGCTCGCCGAATACGGCGTCTATGTGCAGCCGATCAATTTCCCGACCGTCCCGCGCGGAACCGAGCGCCTGCGCTTCACCCCCGGCCCGCATCACACCGAAGCGATGATGGACGAGCTGACCGAAGCGCTGGTGGAAATCTGGGACCGGCTCGAAATGCAGCTCGCCGAGGCAGCTTGAGAAGTACGTTGTGGGTTGCTTGATCTGCGGCGAAGAGCGCACAGTTCGAAGCCACATAATTCCAAAGGCTATTGCAAAAGACCTTCGCAAGGACGCACCTCACGCGATCCAAGGTTCAACTTCGTATCTTGGCGTACGAAAAACCCAGGGAGGTGCTTTCAGTGACGAAATCCTGTGCAGAGAACATGAAGCGTCGACGTCAATTTTAGACACATACGGCGTCAGTTTTCTAAGAAGGGCAAGAGAGGCATTTGACGCCTTCGGACCGGACGGCTTTTGGGTCGAGAATCCGAGCCCTCACACTCTTTCTCGCTTTGCCTTAGGGATAGTATGGCGTGAGGTGCATGCATTTGGCGAGAAAACACTGGGTCCGTATGAGAGCTCCGTTAAATCACACGTGTTTGACGGTGATGAGATCGGCTGGCCAATCATGGTTTCTAGGGAGAACTTCACTCTAGTCGGAAACAAACCGATCGAATTTATCACTCACCCACACTCCGTGAGATTTGCAGACCGAAACACTTGGAAATTCACCGTCTTGGGCTTCAGCTTTTGGATCGTATCAGACAAGCGCGGTTTGGAAAGGCTGCATACAGAGATGAGAGCAGACATGAATGATCCCGTTTTCGTGATCGTCGGCCATGAACAAGACTATCGATCCGTTAGAACCCTGCAGCCATTGCTCAAGAGAATGCTCAAAAGGTAGAAGTAGGCGCGCGAAGGAATCCAGACGTAACGGGGCGGTTGCGCCAAGCCGCCTGATAGCCCACAGTCACCCACCAGGGAGAGACGAATGGCCACCACATTCGACCGCGCGTCGCTCGACACCGGATCGCTCGACATTCGGCCGATGACGCCCGCGATCGGGGCGGAAATTCTCAATATCGACCTTGGCGCTTCCGGCATCGCGCGGCGCATTCCCGAAATCCGTGCAGCCTTGCTCAAGCACGGCGTGATCTTTTTCCGCGATCAGGACCTGACGCAGGAACAGCACATCGCCTTTGCGCGCCATTTCGGCGAGCTGGAGATCCATCCTGCTACCCCCAAGGACCAGCCCAACCGCGAGGTTTTGCGCATCTCGTATGGTCCCAAAAGCCGGGGTCAGGAGAACAACTGGCATTCGGACGTCACCTGGCGCGAAGAACCCTCGCTCGGCTCGATCCTGCTCGCCCGCGAAGTGCCCGAATGCGGCGGGGACACGCTCTTCGCCAACATGCACCTCGCCTATGAGCGGCTGTCCGAACAGATGAAGCGGTTTTGCGAAGGGCTGACGGCGGTGCACGATATCAGCCGGGTGTTCGCCAGGCGGCTCGGCAAGACGCCCGAGGAGCTGCACCAGCAATACCCGCCGATGCGCCATCCGGTGATACGCACCCACCCCGAAACCGGCGAGCGCGCGATCTACGTCAACACCGGCTTCACCAGCCATATCGAAGGGCTGTCGAAGGACGAGAGCCGCTGGCTGCTCGATCACCTCTACAAGACCGCGTGGGACGTCGAGATCCAGTGCCGTTTCCGCTGGCAGGCGGGTTCGATCGCATTCTGGGACAACCGCGTGTGCCAGCACTTCGCGGTATCCGACTATTTCCCTGCCCGCCGCAAGATGGAACGCGTGACCATTGCGGGCGACAAGCCGTTCTTCACACCCTGAAGACGGCTTTCCGTAGCGGATTTTGTGCGCTCGCAAGTCTGCGCTAGCTCTCCCGTCAAACACAGAATCGGGAGACAAGAGTGAGCGGCGATTACGGCAATCCGGACCAGACATATGACGAGGTCGTCCTCGGGCGCCGCTCGATCCGCGGCTATCTCGACAAGCCCGTACCGCAGGAATTGATAGAGGAGATCATCGGCCTCGCCATGCGCTCGCCTTCCTCGATGAACACGCAGCCGTATTACTTCCACGTGATCACCGGCGAACCGCTCGATCGCATCCGCGAGGGCAACACCGAGCGCATCCTCGCAGGCGAACCCGACAGCCGCGAGTTTCGCCGGGGCGAGCCGTTTGCCGGCGTCCACCGCGAGCGCCAGATCGGCTGCGCGGTCCAGCTGTTCGAGGCGATGGGGATCGAGCGCGACGACAAGGCAAAGCGGCAGGACTGGGTGCTGCGCGGCTTCCGCCAGTTCGACGCGCCGGTGTGCGTGATCGTCACCTACGACAAGGAGTTGTCGGGCAGCGACGATACGCCCTTCGATTGCGGCGCAGTCACCACCGCGCTGGTCAACGCGGCATGGTCGCGGGGTTTGGGCTGTGTGATCAACTCACAGGGGATCATGCAATCGCCCGTCGTGCGCGAACACGCGCAAATCCCCGACGATCAGGTCATAATGAAGGCGGTGGCGATGGGCTGGCCTGATCCTGACTTCCCGGCCAACCCGGTGAAGATCACGCGGCGCAAAGTGAGCGAGGCGGCGCGGTTTGTGGGGTTCGACTGACCCTGTCCGGTCGCGCAGGAACTAGTCGCTCCAATCAGCCAAAAAGGCTTTCGCGTCCTTGCGACCCTGTTCCCAGGTTTCTTCAATTTTCTCGCGCTTTGTGAAGTCGATCTTGTCTGCCTCGACCTCGCTCGACGGGGTGACATAGATCTTGTCTGGATCGCGCGGCGTGTTGCGATAATCCTTGGTCAACAAGACGAGCGTACGCCCCTCGTCCGGCTCCGGGTAAGGTGCTTTGGTCAGCATTCCGCCATCGACTACGTCTTTGCCTTCCCAACAGGGAATATCGAAGACGGGCGGGATCGTCGCCGCCGCACAGACCAGATCGATCAGTTTGCCGTCGCGCGCTGCCTGCCGAGCATCGACCAGCACACCGCGCAGCCCGACCCAGCGCGAAAACCTCAGCCGCGGTGTGCCGTAGATCAACTGCTCGATCTTGTATCCGGCGCCGCAGATGGCAGCGAACAAGCGGTTGGGCATGAAGGATGGTGGACTGCCGAGGAGGACCTGGAACGAGGGACCGTCGGCAATCCTGGCAATCGCATCGGCGGGCAGGATACCGGACACCGCCTCGCGATACAGTTCCTGATGCGGGGTGAGGTTGTCGCGACCCAGCGCAATATTGCTCTCGTTGCGCTCGAAAATGTCGCCCATCACGCGTTTGCAGCGATCGTCATTGCCGCTGATCCAGGCCGATCCGGACAGTGCGCCGCCCGACACTCCCGACACGCGCACCGGCGCGAATTCCTCGAACGATCCGGCTTCCTTCAGGAATCCGCCATGCCAGAAACACCGCGTCCCGCCGCCCGAAAAGACGACCTGATCGAACTGGGCTGGATCGAATGACATACTCGTCCAACCGACAAGGGCGAAGAGCCGTTCCCTTGTCGCTGGCCAGAATTGGAAGAGAAAGGACTCGCGCCCGGCATCGGGTCAGCGAAGGCTCACCACATTGTCGCTCGCTTCGCGCACCCGGCTGCCGTCGAACAAGCTCATCATCGGCTCGTCGGCGACCACCACGCATTCGGCGTCGCCGAAGCCGTTGAAGCCGGTCTTCATCGCCGCGCCATAGGCGCCCAGCATCCCGATCTCGATATAGTCGCCCGCCTGGATATCCGAGGGCAACGGAAACGGACCCTGCATGAAATCGGCATCGTCGCAGGTCGGGCCGTAGAACGCGAAATCGATCTCCGGATCGCGCAGATTGTCCGCCAGCGCGCGCACCGGATATCGCCACGCCACATGCGCCGCATCGTACAGCGCGCCATAGGCACCATCGTTGATGTAGAGCTCGTCGGCGCGGCGTTTGTTCACCTGCACGATCATGCTCGAATATTCGGCGCACAGCGCGCGGCCCGGCTCGCACCACAGCTCGGCGTTGTAGGCGATCGGCAAGGCCTCGAAATGCTTCGCGATCATCGCGAAATAATCTTCGAGCGGGGGCGGTTCCATCCCCGGATAGGCGCTCGGAAACCCGCCGCCGACATCGATCATGTCGATCACGACGGAGGCTTCGGCAATCGCGGCGCGGGTCCGGTCGAGCGCCTGCACGAAGGCGAACGGCGTCATCGCCTGGCTGCCGACATGGAAGCACACGCCCAGCCAGTCGCAATGCTGGCGCGCCTGCTGCAACAGGCCGGGGGCCTCAAGCAGGTCGCAGCCGAACTTGGCGGCGAGGCTCAGTTCGGAATACTCGCTGGAGACGCGCAGGCGCACGCACAGCCGCAGATCGGCCGCCGGATCGCCGGTTTCGGGATCGCGGCACGCCTCGACGATCTTCTCCAGCTCCTCGACCGTGTCGAGGCTGAAGGTCTTCACGCCGTGCTGGTGATACGCCTCGGCAATCGCCTTTGCGGTTTTGATCGGGTGCATGAAGCACAGGTTCGCTTCGGGCAGCACACCGCGCACCAGCCGCACCTCCGCGATCGAGGCGACGTCGTAATGCGTCACGCCTGCATCCCACAGCACCTCGATCAGGTCGGGCGCGGGGTTGGCCTTCACCGCGTACAGCACCTTGCCCGGAAACTTCTCGACGAAGAAGCGGGCGGCGCGCCGCGCGGCATGCGGGCGATTGAGGATCACGGGTTCGTCCGGCGCGAGGGCGCGGACTACAGCCTTGGCGTTGGGATAGATGTGCAACTCAAGGGACCCCCTAAGGTTCAGTGTTCAACCAAACGGTTCGAGGCTGCCTTGCGGTCGTGTCCCTTGGGGCAGCGGAAGCGCGCATATAGAGACTGTGCGCGCATTCGCAATGATAATTCGCGTTAGGCGGGATGGTTCCTGCCGGTTAAAAGGCGACCTGAGGGACCTGATCCACCGTGCCCTTCTCGCTGTCGTCGAGCCGATCGAAATCGGCCTCTTTGAAACCGAGGAAACCGGCGAACAGCACTGCCGGGAAGGATTCGCGCGCGGTATTGAAATTGGCGACGGCCGCGTTGAGCGCCCGGCGGGCGGCGGCCAGCTTGTCCTCGATATCGGACAATTCGGCCTGCAACTCGCGGAAATTCGCGTCCGCCTTGAGCTCGGGATAATCCTCGCCCAGCGCCAGCAGGTTGTCGAGCGCGATCTTCAGGCCCTGCTCCGTGCCCGACGAAGGGTTGCCCTTGGCCGCGACGTTGCGCGCCTGGATCACCGCTTCAAGTGTCTGCGCTTCGTGCCCGGCATAACCCTTCACGGTCTGGACGAGATTGGGGATCAGATCGTGACGCTGTTTCAGCTGCGCGTCGATGTCCGCCACGCCCTGATTCACGTTCTGTCGCTGCGCGACAAGATTGTTGTAGATCCCGATGATGAGGAAGATGATGCCAACCGTGATGACCACGATTGCCGACGTCCAGAACCATCCAAAAATCTCGATCATTTGTGCACCCCTCCTTTACCGGGCACCAGTATAGTAGCAGCAATTGGTTAAGGGAAATCGGCGCCAAGCGGCGCTCAAGGGGTTGAAATGCGCGCAGATGTTCAGGGATTGATGGGAGGCGAGCTGGGCAGCTGGCTCAACCAGCAATCGGGCATGCGCGAAAAAGCGAAGAAGACCGCGCACGATCGCTGGTTTTACGGGGCGCTGATCGTGCTGCCGCTCGCGCTCTACTGGTGGCTGATGGACGAGCTTAGTGGGTTCAAATTCTATCTGGTGATCTCCGGCGCGATCGCCGCGGGCTGGTGGGGATACCAGCCGATCGCCGAAGCGAGGAAGGCGATCAAGATCGGGATCAACACCGCGATCGCAAACAGCCTCGGCCTGGCCTACGAACACGATGTCGAGCCCGGCGGCGAGTTCGAGGCGGCGAAGGATTACGGGCTGGTGCCGCATTACGACCAATCCAGCTTCGAGGATCGCTGGCATGGCACGCTCGAAGGGCACGGCTTCAGCCTATACGAAACCCATCTCGAAGAACGACGCGGATCGGGCAAGAACCGGCGGATGGTCACCGTGTTCCGCGGGGCGATCATCAACATGCAGTTCGGGCGTGAATTCCGCTCGACCACGCTGCTACAGCGCGCCGGCAAGCACAAGAAGTGGTTCGGGCTCGGCGGGCGCAAGGACAATGTCAGCTTCGGCGGGCACCGGCTCGACCTCGTCGACCAGGTCCATCCGTCGTTCGAGAACGTGTTCGACCTCTACAGCGACGACCAGATCGAATCCCGCGTGCTGGTCCACCCGTCCTACATCGAGCACCTGCTGGCGGTGGAGCGGGCCTTCAACGGCGACGCGGTGCGCGCGCTGTTCCTGCGCGGCGAGGTAATCATCGCGGTCGAAAGCGGCGATCTGTTCGAAAGCGGTTCGCTGGATGCGGACGGAGACTCCGAGCGCGCCGAAGAAGCGGCACGGCAGTTCGAAGCGCTTGCCAAGCTGGCGCTGGCGATCAACCAGAACGAGCGCGGCCGCGTGGTCGGGCAGGCCGGACCCAGCGATGCGCGAGATCTCGGATCCGAGAGTGTACTCTCACCGAAACGCGCCGCCGGGGGCGGCTTCGGCCGAAGGGGCCTCTGACCCATCCCCTTGCCAGCAGCGCCGAGATGGTCGACCATGGCTTGCAAGCGGGCGCATAGCGGGGGTTACGAACGCAATGGTGGCCATTCCCGACACCGATCAGTTGATGGCGGGGCCACTCGGCCAATTTCTCGAACAGCAGCGCAGCGCGCGGAGCGAAGCCAAAGCGCAAGCGTGGGGTCGGGTATGGAAGTCGGCAATCGTTGCGGCGCCGTTGATGCTGGCGTTCCTGATCTTCGTCCCGATCGAATTCACACCCAAAATCTGGATTTGCGGATTCGCGACGACCGCCATCTTCGGCTGGACCCGCATCCCGATCCAGCAGGCGAAAAAGCGGGTCAAGATCGGCATCAACGAAGGCATCGCCGACGCGCTCGGGCTGTCCTACAGCCACGATGGCGAAGCCGGGCGGGAATTCGAACTGGCAAAGCAGTTCGATCTGGTTCCCTCGCACCAAAGATCGCATCTGGAGGATTTCTGGACCGGCGAGATCGAAGGCCACGCGTTCCTGCTCCACGAAGCGCACCTGCGCAAGAAGCGCGGCTCGGGCAAGAACCGCCGCTGGGTCACGGTGTTTCGCGGCGCGATCATCCGTATCGCATCGGGGCGCTCGTTCCACGGTACCACTCTGGTCCACCGCGCCGGCCAGCATGAAAGCTGGTTCGGCCTCGGCGGACGCAAGGACAGCGTCGATTTCGGCGGACACCGGTTGTACGCGGTCGACATGGTCCACCCCGATTTCGCGGACCGCTTCGACGTGTGGAGCGACGACCAGGTGGAGGCGCGCTATTTGGTCGATCCGCTCTATGTCGAGCGACTGCTGGCGCTGGAAAACGCCTTCGAGGGCGACGGCGTGTGTTCGCTGTTCGACAAGGGCGATATCATCGTCGCGGTGCGCGGGGGAATATGTTCGAAAGCGGGACAATGAACCCCCAAGCCGACCGCCGCATGGTCGAATCGTGCGCGAGACAGCTTGCGGCGATGGGGCGGCTCGCGCAGCAGGTGCAGCAGCAGCTGGGGTTCATCGAACGCCGCTAGCCGAGCCGGTCGCGGAAATCCTCGTATTCGAAGCGCTTGACGCATTCGAGCGCGTCGGTGTCGCTGTCCCACAGCCAGATGCTGGGAAGTTGCACCCCGTTGAAAGTGTTGGTCTTCACCATCGAATAATGCGCCTGGTCGAGGAACGCGAAACGCGCGCCCGGCTCTGCGGGGACCGGCAGACGATAATCGCCGATCACGTCGCCCGCGAGGCAGGACGGCCCGCCGAGGCGGATCGGGATTTGCTCTTCATCGGTGAGTTCGCCCAGCATCGCCGGACGATACGGCGCTTCGAGCACGTCGGGCATGTGGCACGTCGCAGAGATGTCGGTGATGCCGATCGGCACTTCGTTGAAGCCGGTGTCGAGCAGTGTCCCGACCAGGATGCCCGCATCGAGCGCCACCGCCTCGCCCGGTTCGATGATGATCTCCGCGCCCGTATCCGCCGCCGCGTCGCGCAGCAATTCGACCAGCTCGTCGCGCTCGTAATCGGCACGGGTGATGTGGTGGCCACCACCCATGTTGATCCATTTGATCTGTCCGAAATACGGCTCGATCGCGTCGAACACCCGGTCCCACGTCTGGCGCAGCGGCTCGAAGGTCTGCTCGCACAGATTGTGGAAGTGGATGCCCTCGACGCCTTCCATGTGCTCGTCGGTCACCTGGTCGAGCGGAAAACCGAGCCGCGAGCCTGGCGCGCTGGGATCGTATTTCGCGACTTCGCCGGTCGCGACTTGCGGGTTGATGCGCAGGCCGACGCTGACATCGCCTCCCGTGACCGCCGCCTGATCGAGGATCAGCGCGGCGCGCTGCATCTGGCCGGGGGAATTGAAGATCACGTGATCGGAGAGGCGGCAAATCTCTTCGAGTTCTTCGGGCTTGAACGCCGCCGAATACGTCGCGATTTCGCCATCGTAGAATTCGCTCGCCAGCCGCGCTTCCCACAGGCCGCTGGTGGAAACGCCATCGAGATATTCGCCGACGACGGGCGCGGTCGACCACATCGAAAATGCCTTCAATGCAGCGAACACCTTGATGCTCGCGCCATCGCTTGCCGCGCGATCGCGAATGTCGGCGAGGATCTGACAATTGGCACGCAGCTTGGCCGCGTCGACGACGAAAGCGGGGCTGTCGACACGCGAGAGATCAAACTGGGCGAAAGCGCCCGGATCGCCGGCTTTGGTTTCCATGGTCTTGTTACCTTACTTCGTCATTGCGAGGAGCCGAAGGCGACGCGGCAATCCAGCTTCTGACGTTGCGATTAAGTGCAAGTTCCGAAGTTGGATTGCGTCGCTTCGCTCGCAATGACGAAACTAGGGATTGTCAGGGGCGGACAGCAGGTCAGCAGTTGTGACCTTGAGAGCCCTTGCCAAGGCCCTTAAGTTGGAAAGACGAGGATCGCGCTTTTCAACTTCCCAATAGCCGATAGCGACATCACTTACCCCAACCATCTGGCCTAGTTCGGCCTGCGACAATTTCTTCGCTAATCGATGCTCGCGTATTCGGTTCGGAAAAACTGGCAATCTGTTTGACATAGAATCCTTCCAACGCGCAGTTCTAACGTATCGTTAGATATCAAAACTCCACCGGCCCGTCCAGTTCCTTCACCTGCCACGGCAGGCCGTGTTCGTTGAGCATGTCCATGAACGGATCGGGGTCCATTTCTTCCATGTTGAACACGCCCTCGCCGGCCCAGTTGCCGGTCACCATCATGGCGCTACCGATCATCGCCGGAACGCCGGTGGTGTAGCTAACCGCCTGATTTCCCGTCTCTTCATAGGCCGCTTCGTGGCTGCATATATTGTTGATGTAGAACGTCTTCTCACCCGACCCGTCCAGCGCCTCACCGGTAGCAATGACGCCGATATTGGTGTTGCCCTTGGTCGTTTCGCCCAGCGTTTCGGGCTTGGGCAGCACGGCGGCGAGGAATTGCAGCGGGATGATCTCCTTGCCTTGGTAGCGCACCGGCTCGATCGAGGTCATGCCGACATTCTGCAGCACGGTCAGGTGCTTGATGTACTCGTCGCCGAAAGTCATCCAGAACCGCGCGCGCTCGATTTCCGGGTTGAACTTCGCGAGGCTTTCGAGCTCTTCGTGATACATCAGGTAAGCGTTCTTCGGACCCACCGCCTCGAAATCGAATTCGGTCTTCACCTGCATCGCCGGGGTCTCGACCCATTCGCCGTTTTCCCAGTGCCGCGCAGGCGCGGTGACTTCGCGAATGTTGATTTCCGGGTTGAAGTTGGTGGCAAAGGCCTGACCGTGATCGCCGCCATTGCAGTCGAGAATGTCGAGCTGGCGGATGGTCTTGAGCTTGTGCTTCTTGAGCCACATGGTGAAGACGCTGGTCACGCCCGGATCGAAGCCCGAGCCCAGCAGAGCCATCAGCCCGGCTTCCTTGAAGCGGTCGTGATAGGCCCACTGCCACTTGTACTCGAACTTGGCCTCGTCCTTGGGCTCGTAATTGGCGGTGTCGAGATAGTTCACGCCCGCTTCCAGGCAGGCATCCATGATCGGCAGATCCTGATACGGCAGCGCAAGGTTGACCACGAGGCTCGGCTGAACCTTGCGGATCAGCTGCACCATCGCGGGCACTTCTTCGGCGTCGATTTCGTAGGTGGCGACGTCCTGCCCGGTGCGTTCCTTCACGCTCGCAGCGATGGAGTCGCATTTGCGCTTGGTGCGGCTGGCAAGGTGGATGTCGGAGAATATCTTGGCATTCATCGCCATTTTGTGGACGCAGACCGAGCTGACGCCCCCTGCCCCGATCACCAGAATTGTCGACATGGATATGACCTTTCGAATTCGAATCTTGCGCGCGCTCTAATGCAATGCGCTATGGCGGACAAATGATCCGAGCACCTGCGCGCGAAGGCGTGATCGAAGCCGCCGAGAAGATCGCAGCGATCCTGCCGCCGACACCCTTGCTGCCGGTCGAGATCGATGGGGTGCAATGCTGGGCAAAGGCCGAAAATCTTCAGCCGATCGGCGCGTTCAAGATCAGGGGTGCGTGGCACCGCCTGACCGCGCTTTCGGAGGATGAACGCTCGCGCGGGGTCGTTGCGGTGTCGTCCGGCAACCACGCACAGGGCGTCGCGTGGGCGGCCAGGCGGCTGGGCATCCGCGCCGCGATCGTGATGCCGCGCGACGCGCCGCAGGTGAAGCTCGACAATACCCGCGCTCTGGGTGCCGAGATCGTGCTCTACGATCGCCCCGGCGAGGATCGCGACGCGATTGCCGCAGAGCTGATCCGCGAGCGCGGCGGCACGCTGGTCCACGCCTTCGGCGATCCGTGGGTGATCGAGGGACAGGGCAGCGCCGGGATCGAGATTGCCGCGCAACTGGGTAAGCAGCCCAGCCGCATCGTCGCCTGCTGCGGCGGTGGCGGACTGGCAGCGGGCCTCGCGCTCGCCTGCCCCGACAGCGCGATCCACGTGGTCGAGCCGTTCGGATGGGACATGGTCGGCCAGGCGTTGGCGGCGGGCAAGATCGTGCCCGTAGCGCCGGACGCGCCCGCGACGATCTGCGACGCGCTCCAGCCCACAGCGACGAAGCAGCTCAACCTCGATCTGCTTTCCGGCCGCGCCGAACCGGGCGTGACCGTAACCGACGCCGAAGTACGCGATGCGCAGCGCTGGGCCTTCGCCCATTTGCGATTGGTGCTCGAACCAGGGGGCGCTGCGGCGCTTGCCGCTGCGCTGGCAGGCAAGGTGCCGCTCGATCGCGGGACCGCGATCATGCTGACCGGCGGCAATGCCGATCCCAAGGCTTTTGCGCGGACGCTCTCCGCAGACGCGTGAGGCACTGCGAAACGGCGAGGATATTCGGTTGCATTTGACAATCGGCCCGCGCTTTCGCAGGTAGCGCGCTCGAAAGACAGAGCGGAACAAGGGGAGGAGACGTCTCGATGCAAGCGCAAATGCTCGCACCGGCCGCCGTGCTGGTGATGTGGACGCTGATCGTGCTGCTGTGGATCATCCCAGCACGGTTCGGCGCAATCGCCAAGGTCGAAGACAAGTCGGCCCTGCCCAGCAAACAGGGCGTTCGCGGCAGCGACCTTGAAGGCGTGATTCCCGACAAAGCCAACTGGCCCGCGCACAATCACACGCATCTGCACGAACAGCCTACGCTGTTTTACGCGGTGGTGATCATCCTCGCGATCATCGGCCCCGGGCCGATCGATATCCTGCTCGCATGGAGCTATACCGGCATCCGCATCGTGCATTCGCTGTGGCAGATCCTGGTGAACAAGGTGCCGGTGCGCTTCGTCCTGTTCCTGCTCAGTTCGATCGTGCTGATCGCGCTCGCCATACGCGCGGTAATGGCCACCGCCTTTGCAGATCCGGGAGTTGTCGGATGACCATTATCGATTCGCAGATTTTCCAGCCGGTGGTCGCGCTGATGGCGTGGACCATGATCATGTGGGCGTGGATGTACGCCACGCGCATTCCCGCAATGTCGAAAGCGCCGGACATTCCGCAACCGTCCAAGCTTGTGGGAACCACCGGGTCCGAACTGCGCACCAAGCTGCCGGACAGGGTCAACTGGAAAGCCGACAACTACAATCACCTGCACGAACAGCCGACACTGTTCTATGCGGTCGCGCTGCTGCTGGGGATCATCGGGCACGGCGAAGGCCAGCACGCGTTGCTGGCGTGGATCTATGTGGGCCTGCGGGTCGCGCATTCGCTGATTCAGGTCACCGCGAACGTGGTGATGGTGCGGTTCGTGCTGTTCGCGCTGTCGAGTGTGGTGCTGATCGCGATGATCTTCCACGCGGGATCGGTGGTGTTCGGCTACATCGAATAGCCGGTCGTCACTCCGCCGCCTCGGTCACCTGCTCCCCGGGCGCATCCGCGCGCGCCGCGAGATATCGCTCGCCATCGAGTGCGGCCATGCAACCCATGCCCGCCGCCGTCACTGCCTGACGATAGACGTGGTCGGTCACGTCGCCGGCCGCGAAGACCCCGGGGATCGCGGTCTTGGGCGTGCCCGGCTCGACATCGAGATACCCGCTCTCGTCCATCGCCAGCTTGCCTTTGAACAGCTCGGTCGCCGGCGCGTGGCCGATCGCGACGAAGGCCCCGTCGACATCGATCGTGGAGGTCTCGCCGGTCTGCGTATCCTTGAGCACCAGATGCGACAGCGCACCGTCCTCGCCGGCCTCGAAGCTCTCCACCGTCTTGTTCCAGAGCGTCGAGATCTTCGGGTTCTTGAACAGCCGGTCCTGCAGGATCTTCTCCGCGCGCAACTCGTCGCGGCGGTGGATCAGCGTCACGTCGTCCGAGTGGTTGGTGAGGTACAGCGCTTCCTCGACTGCGGTGTTCCCGCCGCCGATCACCGCGACCTTCTTGCCGCGATAGAAGAACCCGTCGCAGGTCGCGCAGGCCGATACGCCCTTGCCGCCCAGTTCCTGTTCGCCCGGAGCGCCAAGCCACTTGGCCTGAGCGCCGGTGGCGATCACGATCGTGTCGGCGATGTATTCATCGCCGCTGTCGCCCACTGCGCGGAAGGGCGATCCGTTCTGGAGATCGACGGAAACGATGATGTCGTACATCATTCGCGTGCCGACATGCTCGGCCTGCGCCTTCATCTCCTCCATCAGCCACGGGCCCTGCACCACGTCGCGAAAACCCGGGTAGTTTTCGACATCGGTGGTGATCGTCAGCTGCCCGCCGGGCTGAAGCCCCTGAACCACGATCGGCTCGAGCATCGCGCGCGCGGCATAGATCGCGGCGCTGTAGCCGGCCGGGCCGGAGCCGATGATGAGCATCTTGGTGCGGTGGGTTGCCATGGTCGGATTCCTGTTTGTTCGTACGAGGTGATCTAGGGTCTCGCCCGTCGCGCTTCAATTCGCAGCGCGATGGAATGCGTTACTGTTCCACAAGCTCGGCTTTGAGGGCATCACGCATCCTTTGATCCACCTTCAGCACCTGTTCGAGGTAGGTATCGATCGATCCGAACCGCTCGTTGAGCGATCGCCGCGCAGCCTCGAGGAACGCGGCATCCACCCCCATCAGCACCCGGATGGTGGCGTCGTCCTTTGCGCCATACTTGCCGCCCATCAGCGCGCGCCCGTGAGCGATCCGCTCCTCGTTGCGCGGCGAGTGGTTGGTGAGCAGGTAATCCTCCATTGCATCGTCGGGATGCACACCGAGGACGTGGTGCAGCAGATCGACCGCGATGCCGGTACGATCCTTGCCCGCCGCACAATGCACAAGGCTCGCGCCCTCGCCCTGCGAGAGTGCTGCAAAATAGCGCTTGAGAATTGCGTTCAGCCCGCGCCGGTCGGGCAAGGCGGCATACAGTTCGATCATCGCCCGGTGTGCGCCTTGCGCATCGACGCTGCCCTCGGTCGCCTCGAGATGCGGGGCCAGCCCGGCGGTTTCGCCTTCGAAATACAATACGGTGGCGGAAAACCCTGCGGGTCTGCGGCACGAATGACGGGCCCGCTCGCTGTCGCCGCGCAAATCGATGACATGCGCGAGACCGAGCTCGGCTACGGTCTTCAGGTCCGCTTCGGTCGCCTCCGCGTGGTGGCCGGACCGGAACAGCTGGCCGGTCTTCACCCGCCCGCCGCCATCGACCGCGTAGCCGCCGTAATCGCGCAGATTGTGAATGCCCTCGGTGGGGCGGAACGGGGTGGTTTCGTGGTCTCGAATCATCGCGGCGGACACTGGCAGTCGCGCTTGTGCTGGGCAAGCAAGGCGAGGGACGACAGGCGGAAAACCGGCTAGGTAACCTTCCGCAGGGGGCGGCAGCCCGGTCTTGACGGTTGCAGCGCTAGGCCGGACGCTCATCGAATGCCGAGAAGGTGCGCTTGCCATGGCCCGAATCCTGATTGCCGACGACGACGAGTTGATCGCCGAACTGGCATCCGAAGTGCTGATCGACGCCGGGCACGCGTGCGGCTGGGTGACCAGCAGCGAAGCGGCGTGGAACGTGCTGCACAGGGGCCGTCGTCCCGATGTCGTGCTGCTGGATCAGGACATGCCCGGCATGTCCGGCGTGACCCTGCTGCGCCGGTTACGCGGTTCGCCGGTGTTCTACGACCTCCCGATCATCATGTTCACCGCGATGCGGGGGGATGAAGACGAGGCGCAGGCGATCTATGCGGGGGCGCAGGATTTCATCCGCAAGCCGTTCGAACCGCAGCGCCTCACCCACCGGGTAGAGCGCGTGCTCGAAAAGCGTGGCCGAACGCCTCGGCACCAGGATCTCAAAGCATGGCTTGCCGAACGCAACGGCATGGCCGGCAGCGGCGACATCCACGAGCGGCGGATGGTCTGACGACCGCTCAATCGTCGGCGAGATCGGTACAAAAGCGCATAGTCCAGGCGTGGACGTTTTCGTCGCGCACCGTCCCGATCATCGCTTCATAGCGCTGCTTGCGCTCTTCCAATGGCATGTCGAGCGCATTGTGGATTGCCCGTGCAAGCGCGTCACGGCTGTGCGGATTGACCAGCACCGCGCCCTTCCCCTCTGCGCCCAGCTGGTGCGCGGCACCGGCGAATTCGGTCAGGATCAGAACGCCGGGGTCCTCCGGATCCTGCGCTGCGACGTATTCCTTGGCGACGAGGTTCATCCCGTCGCGCAGCGGGGTCACCAGCCCGATTTTCGCCGCGCGGAAGAACCCGAACAGCTCGGCATGGCTGTGTCCACGGTTCACGTAGCGGATCGGAACGATATCGACTTCGCTGCGCGCGCCGTTGATCTGCCCGGTCTTCTGTTCAAGCAAGCTGCGAATGTTCTGATAGCTATCGACATCCTCCCGGCTCGGCGGCGCGATCTGGATGAACACGAGGTCGCGCGTGCGCTCGGGATGCTGATCGAAGAAGCGGCCGATACCGTCGATCCGTTCCGGCAGGCCCTTCGAATAGTCGAGCCGGTCGACCCCGATCATCGCGGTTCTGTGCCGGGTCGAGGAAAGCAGCCGCTGCTGCGCCTGGCGCGCTTCGCCGGTGTCGCCCTGGGCCTGGAAATGATCCCAATCGATCCCGATCGGATAGGCGCGCGCAATCGTCGTTCGGCCCTCGTGCGTGATCTGGCCGGTGCTGCGGTCGACTTTCGCCCCCAGTTCGTTTTCGCAATAGTGAACGAAGCTCGCCAGCCACTCCTCGGTCTGAAAGCCGATCAGGTCGTAATCGAGCATCGTCATGACCAGGCGCTTGTGAAACGGCAGCGAGGTCAGCAGCCTGGTCGGCGGCCACGGTATATGGAGGAAGAATCCGATCCGGTTTGTCGCGCCGCGCTGGCGAAGCCGCTCACCCAGAGGGATGAGGTGGTAGTCGTGGACCCAGACCAGATCGTCGTCCTCGATCAGCGGCATGACGCTGTCGGCGAACCGGTCGTTGACCCGCTCGTAACCCTTGCCGGTCTCGTTCTCGTATTCGGTCAGGTCGATGCGGTAGTGAAACAGCGGCCAAAGGGTCGAGTTGGCGTAACCGTTGTAATATTCGTCCACATCGCGGGTGGAGAGATCGATCGTGGCCGTCGTCACACCCTCGTTGCGTTGGAGGTTCATGTTGCCGGTGCGGTCTTCGCTTTCCTGCCCCGACCAGCCGAACCACAACCCGCCACGATCCTTCAATGCTGCATTGAGCGCGCCCGCCAATCCGCCCTGCGCGCCCGTGACGCCGCGCGCTTTCGGCACAGCGACACGGTTCGAGATGACGACGAGACGGGTTATCGAACTTCACTCCATGGTTTGGACAGCAATCCGGCGCAGTTTATCACTCCTACCAGCGAGTAGGTCTGCGGGAAGTTCCCCCACAGCTCGCCGGTCTCGTAATCGAGGTCCTCGCTCAGCAGCCCCGATTGCGTCGTGTGGCTCAGCATCGTGGAGAACAGCGCGCGCGCCTCTTCGTCGCGACCGGCGAGGTGCAGCGCCTCGATCAGCCAGAACGTGCAGACGTTGAAGGCCGTCTCGGGTGCGCCAAAGTCGTCCTCTGCGGCATAACGCAGCATGTGATCGCCGCGTCGCAGGTGCTTCTCGACCGCGGCGAAGGTCTGCTGAAACCGCTCGTTGTCGGGCGAAAGGAACCGCAGCTCGATCATCTGGAGCAGGCTGGCATCGAGATAGTCGCTTTCAAAGCTGGCGCCGTAGTGGCCGCCCATGTCGGAGCCATTCTCGACCCACGCCTCTTCCTCGATCTTGGCACGGATCGCGTCGGCGCGTTCGCGCCACACCTTTGCACGGTCCGCCTTCCCGATATGCTCGGCGACATTCGCCAGCCGGTCGCACGCGGCCCAGCACATGACGGCGGAATAGGTGTGCACCTCCTGACGGGTGCGGAATTCCCACAGACCCGCGTCGGGCTGGTCGTGCATCGCCCACGCCATCTTGCCGACCTGTTCGAGATTTTCGAAATCGTGCTCGGTCGCCGGGCGCAGCAACCGCCGGTCGAAAAACGCCTGCACGCTCGGCAGCACGATCTGGCCGTAGCAATCGTATTGCACCTGCTTGTAGGCGGCGTTGCCGCGCCGCACCGGCCCCATGCCGCGATAGCCCGCGAGATAACTCGCTGTCGTTTCGTCGAGCTCGCTTTCGCCCATCACCGAATAGAGCGGCTGGATCTGCCCGCCTTTCGCGCCGTCGACGATGTTGCGCAGATAGGCGAGATACTTCTCCATCACGTCGAGCGCGCCCAGGCGGTTCAGCGCCTGGATCGTGTAGTAGGAATCGCGGATCCAGCAGTATCGGTAATCCCAGTTCCGCTCCGAATGCGCCGCCTCCGGGATCGAGGTGGTGAGCGCGGCGACGATCGCGCCGGTTTCCTCGTGCTGGCACAGCTTGAGCGAGATCGCGCAGCGGATCACCTCCTCCTGCCATTCGAGCGGAATGTGGAGGCCGCGCACCCAGGTCTGCCAGTATTTGCGCGTGCCCTGCTCCATCGACCGGACCCGCTCGCGCAGGTTGCCGACGAACGGCTCGTCCGGACCGAGGAAGAAGTGCGTGTCCTCTTCCACGCGGAAGGTCCGCCCTTCCATGATGTAACCGATTGGCGCATCGGTGGAGAGACGCAGCGTGTGGTTTCCGGCGAGATAGCGGATGTGATTGGTGCCACTGGTGGTCTCGGCCAGGCCCGCGCCGTAATTCTTGGTAGGCGCCAGCACCACCTTGATGCGCGGGTTGCCGGCAATCGGGCGAACGATCCGGACATAGGCGACCGGGCGGTACATTCTGCCCGATCGTTCGAAGCGCGGGCAGAAATCGAGCACCTCGACCGCGCTGCCGTCGCGCGCTTCGAGCGTCGTGACCAGGTTGGGCGTGTTGCGGATGTACTCCTGCCGGGCGCTGATCTGCCCTTCCAGCTCGAACCGCCAGATTCCGGCGTCGCGTTGATCGTCGTTGAGCAATGCCGAGAACGTCGGATCGCCGTCGACGCGCGGTACGCAGCCCCACACCAGCGCGCCGGTCCGGTCGATCAGGCCCGACACCTGGCAATTGCCGATCGGCCAGAGTTCGAGGTCGGGAAGCTGCTGCTCGCTCACAGATCGAGCCATGCATGGACGGAGGCGACGTCGGGCAGGTGATAGCGCGCCCGGGTCGGTTCGCGATCGCCGACGAGAATGCCCGCTCCACCGAGATCGGCACAGGCGAGGAACCCCGCTTCGTCGGTCAGATCGTCGCCGATGAAGAACGGGCGGGAACCGGCGAAAGCCGCCGTCTCCATCAACGCGAACACCGCTGCGCCCTTGTTCGCGCCATTGGCGATCAGTTCGACCACGCACTTTCCGTGCTGCGCCGTCCAGCCATGAGCGAGCGCGAGCGTTTCGGCGAACTGCCGGGCGACGTCGCCGCACGCGGGGTTGGAGCGGTAATGCAGCGCCCCGCCATGCGGCTTGGCTTCGTAGTCGAGATCGTGCTCGGTCGCGAATTCGCGCAATTCGCGCTCGATCACCGGCGGAAGCCCCGACGGCACCTCGCCCTGGGTATTTCCGTCGGCATCCCGGATGTCGGTCCCGTGCGAGCCCGCCGCTGCGATCGGCAGCGGGCCGATGTGCCGCTCGATATCGCTCAGCGCGCGGCCGCTGACGAGCGCGCAACGCATGTCGAGGCGATCGCCGAGCCGTGCCAGTCGCTCGGCCAGACCGGGTCGCGGCTCGATCGCATCCGGTCGCGGTGCCAGTTCGACCAGCGTCCCGTCGAAATCGAGAAACAGCGCAATCGGCCCTGCCGCAGTCAATGCGGCGAGCGATGGCGGCGGGCTCAGGCCGATGCGGGAATCCATGCTGCGGTGCATAAAGGCCTGACCTACGGGGTCAACAAAGCGTCGCCCGGTCAAGCCGTTTCACGCGCCTTCCGCTCCTGGCTCGCGGGTTGCCCGGCCAGCAGGCCGCGCGCGATCACCTGCGCCTGGATCTCCGCTGCGCCTTCGAAGATATTGAGGATGCGCGCGTCGCACATCACCCGGCTGATCGGGTATTCGAGCGCGTAGCCGTTGCCGCCATGCACCTGCACGGCATTGTCGGCAGCGCTCCACGCCGTGCGGGCCGCCAGCAGCTTCGCCATCCCCGCTTCGATGTCGCAGCGCGTGCCGCGATCCTTCTGCCGCGCCGCAAAATATGTAAGCTCGCGGCTCATCACGATCTCGACCACCATCAGCGCGAGCTTGTCCGACACGCGCGTAAACTGCGTCAGCGGCGCACCGAACTGCTTGCGCCCCTGCGCATAGTCGAGCGCCAGCTCGAATGCGTTCCACCCGACGCCGACCGCGCGCGCGGCGGTTTGTATCCGTGCGCCCTCGAAGGTGCGCATCAGCTGCTTGAATCCCTGCCCTTCGACCCCGCCGAGCAGCGCATCACCGGCAACCGCAAAGCCATCGAAACCGAGCGCGTATTCCTTCATCCCGCGATAGCCGAGCACTTCGATCTCGCTGCCATCGATGCCGGGATCGGGGAACGGCTCGGCATCGGTGCCGCGGGTCTTTTCGGCGAGCAGCATCGACAGCCCGCGATAGCCCGGTGCATCGGGATCGGTCCGCACCAGCAGGGTCATCAGGTCCGCACGCGCACCGTGGGTGATCCACGTTTTCGCCCCGTCGACCCGCCAGTCGCCCCCGTCGGTCCTGCGCGCGCGAGTCCGGATCGATGCGAGATCCGAGCCGGTATCGGGCTCGGTGAACACCGCCGTCGGCAGCATGCTGCCATCGGCGATCCTGGGCAGCAGTGTCGCCCGTTGCGCTTCGGTGCCGTTCTCGCCGATCAGCTCGCCCGCGATCTCGGACCGCGTTCCGAGCGAGCCTGCGCAGATCCATCCGCGCGAAAGCTCCTCCGACACGATCGACATCGCCAGTTTGCCAAGGCCCAGTCCGCCGAAGCGCTCCTCGATGCAGATGCCGAACACACCCAGATCGGCCATCTCGGCTATCACCGCATCGGGGATGAGTGCGTCGGCGAGGTGCCAGCCATGCGCATGCGGAGCGATCTTCGCCGAGGTGAAGCTGCGGAACTGGTCGCGGATCAGATCGAGCGTGTCGTCGTCCAGGCTTTCGTCGGGCCGCGCGCCTTCGGCGAGCAAACGCGCCAGCTCGGCACGGTTTTGCGCGGTGCTGCCCTGTTTCAGCAATTTTGCCACGGCCGCTTCCGCTGCAAGTTGCCGTGCCGCCTCATGCGAACCGAACGCTTCGGGGCGCACGACTTCGCTCGCGCTCATCGGCACTCCATGGACGAGGTGCGCCAGATACTCGCCGAAACCGATCCGCAGCACCAGTTCCTCGACCCGGCCGAACCGCCCGGCCGCGTTCGCGCGGGTGGCCCAATCGGCGGTCGCCTCGAGCGCGGCAAGCGTCGACGCGATCCAGGCAAAGCCGTGCAGCGCGTGCTGCTCCCGCGTCAGCTGTTCGGGATCGGGCACGCCGCCGGGTGCGAAACGGATGCTCAGTCCCGCGCGTACTGTTTCGGAGTATTGCCGCGCCGCCGCAATCGCCACTTGCGCCAATTCGATCGCTGTTGCCATGGCCGGTGCTCTAGCAGGATCGCCTCGCATTGCGCATCATCTTTAATCGCATCTGGGCACACGCGCGGTGGGTGCTAGGATGTTCGGCGGGAAGCGGGGAAAGTCACGTGAGCGAAAGCGTCGCCTTTGCAGACGGCATGCTCGAGTTGCGCGGTCGCAGGAACCGGAAGGCGATTCCGAGCGAAGCGGTCAACACTGTGTGGATCTGCGCCCTGGAGGATTCGCTGCATCAGGGCGAAGAGGAATTTCACATCGTCATAACCGACGACGAATTCATCCTGATCGGTCCCTTTGTCGAAGGTGCGGATGGTGCGATCGCGGCCATGCTGGAGCATTCGCCTGCGATCCCCGTCGAACATCG
Organism: Erythrobacter sp. JK5; assembly: GCF_018205975.1. Classification (NCBI taxonomy): domain Bacteria; kingdom Pseudomonadati; phylum Pseudomonadota; class Alphaproteobacteria; order Sphingomonadales; family Erythrobacteraceae; genus Erythrobacter; species Erythrobacter sp. JK5. The sequence goes on from NZ_CP073577.1 coordinate 1,303,545, forward strand.
CAACATCGGACGGATGCCGTTTCGCTTTCGCACATCGGGGCTTTTTGGGTTACGATTGTTTCCGATCGCGGGGCTCAAAACAGGCAAGCTGGCTGAGCTTGACGATCTGATGGTTTCACGGAGGGAGCGCCACGATGGCCAGTAGACCGCCCGATGCCGATGGCCAGGTATGCCGCGCGGACAGTGTCCTGCCCCAGATGTACAACCACCCCGGCGAAGTACGCTACACCCTGTCGCTCCCGATCGAGAGCGAGAATCAGGCGCTGGAGTTCCTCGAGGGGATAGGCGGAGATGCCGCCGGCGCAGGTCGGGCCATGACCCGGATCGGGATCGACGCACCCCTGATCCGCGCGCAGTACAAGGCAGAGGTCGAAGGGCTCGCCCGGCAGATTGCCGAGCGGCTGGATCGCGGCGACTCGGTCGAGCAAACCGCGCGCTGGGCCTCCGAACAGCGGCGCCTGATCGTCAATCGCATGCGCGCGAAGTCGGGCGGCGTGTCGCAGGTGGTCTACGAAGTGCGCGACTGGCGGAAATACGGTTATGGGGGCCGCAGCTATCCCAACATGGTGCGACACTATCAGGGACGCGGCGTGCCCCAGTCGCAAATCCCCGAGCGGATCCTGCGCGGCGCACAGCAATCCAACGAAGGCGTCAGCGCGGCGGTGCGCAACGCATCGTACCTGCGGCATGGCGGGCGCGTCGTGCTGGTCGTCGGAGTCGCGATCAGCGCGGCCCGCATCTGGAACGCCAGCGACGAGGAAATGCCGCGCGTCATCGGTGAGGAACTGGGCGGCTTCATCGGCGGCGGTCTGGGCGCGGGTGCAGGCGTGGGCATCTGCATCGTGTTCGGGATCGCGACAAGCGGCTGGGGCCTGCTCGCCTGCGGTGTCGTCGGCGGGGCTGCCGGGGGATCGGCGGGAGCATGATCGGCGGCGCGGCGGCCGACGGGATCTTCTATTCTGACGTCGACACGCCCGCAGACCAGATGGGCCAGATCGTCATCGAGATACCTGCCGACCGGCTGTATTCCGAGCCGCCGGAGAACATGTGCCTGCCATCCGATTATTGAAGCGCCGCGCGGCAGCCGGTCATTCGACCTGGTAGCGCACGGTCAGCGTATAATTGCCCCCGGCGGCAAACGTCCCACTGGGGCTTACGCGGAAATTCGTCACCGCACTGTCGCAATCGTCGCCATCGGGCACCGGCGCGTAACTCCAAGTGCCGCCGTTGTCGGCGGAAAATTCCAGATCGTCGCCGGGGTCTGCGAGGTTGACGAAGCTGTAGGTGAGAGCCGAATTGTTCCCCGGATCGCCGGTGATTACCGGTCCTCCCGCGCGGCTGATCAGACACAGCTTTGCATCGGCCGGGCCATCGTCGGTGATTGCGAGCGACCCGTTATCGACCGCGTCGCTGCCGGTGTTGGTGATCGTGATGAGATACTCGATCGTCGCGCCGGGGATCGCTTTCGGATTGTTCGTCAGATTGACCGGGTCGAATATCACCGAGCTGGTCTTGGTTACGTTCAGCGTCGTGGTCGGGTTGCAGACGGTGATGTCGTGCAATCCGATCCCCTGTTGACCGGGATCGGCGGGCGCGGTCGAATGGTTGCCGTACCGCACCACCACGGTGTCGACGGCCTGGGTAAAGGTGACGACGACATTGCCGAGCGCCTGATCGGAATTCGAAGCGCCATCGCCGAACGCCTGATTGCCGATCACGAAGTTGACGTTGCCGTTGGTAAGCGTGGGCGCGACATTCGACCCTCCGCGCGTTCCCACCACCTCAACCCGGTCGGCGAACTGTCCCGAGGCGAAGTCGACGTCGAAGATCGAGAACTGGAGGCCAGTGAAGGCGCGCGGCAGAGTGATCGTGATCTCGACTTCGCCCGCTTGGTTGGGCTGGTTGGCGAGGACCGTCAGACTGTCCTGTGCGGGCACCAGACCGCCGGTGAATGCGTCGAAAACGGTCGGCGACTGGCCCCCGAAGGTGGCGTTGTTGATGTAGGCTCCGTCGTTGGTCAGCTGGAACCGCACGTTGCCGAAGGTGGCGAACGGATACGTGTTGTCCACCGACCCGGCAGTCCAGCCGGAAATCGTGTCCCAATCGAACACGGCCCGACCAGCGGGGCAGGCGAGCACCGGAGGAACACCGGGAGGGCGTCCGCTCTGCACGGTGAAGCTTGCGGTCGCGTAGTCGTCCTCGGTCGTCACGCCGTTGTTGACGGTCGAATCCGGATCGGCAGCGCTGCTTGAAATGATTTCGGCGATGTTGGTGAGGGTCGTCCCCGCAGCGCTCGAAACGGTGCCGACCAGCGTGATCGTCGCGCTCTGGCCCGGTGCCAGCGTTCCTACCATCCAGTTTCCGTTGGCCGAATTGAAGGACCCGGCACCACTCGCGCTGGAAAAGGAAAACCCGCTCGGAAACGTGTCGCGCACGATCACGTTGTTGGTGCTGAGCGAAGAAAACGTATCGTTCGTGACCGTCAGCCGCCAGGTGGCCGTGCCGCCCTGGATCGGCGGCGACCCGACGAGCGACTTGGTCAGCGACAGGTCTGCACCCAGCCCGGCATAGGTGAGGTCCGAGATCGCCAGAAACTGGCCGACCGGATCGCCCGTTCCGGTGTAACTGAAATAGACGATCCGGATCCGCCGGACCGCCGTGCCGTTGAAATCGAACGCGATCTCGCCATCTGCGGAGGCCGTGTCCGAATTCGCCGTGCCGCGCCAGCCGTTGACAGTCGCGTCATTGGTGCGGGTGACCGCCGGCCCGATGGTCCAGAGCGCACTGTTGGGCGCGGCGTTGGTGAAGCTGCCGGTGAGATCGTCATCATAAGAGACTTCGACCGCGTCTGCGAAACTGCCGAGATCGATATCCTGCAGCGCGAAATTGAGGTCCAGCACCGACCGGCTCAGCACGATGGTGATCGTGACCTTGTCGCGGGGATCATAGGACGAGTTGTCGAAGCTCGCGAGCAGCGGAGATGCGCTCGTCCCGACCGTTCCGCTGAAATAGCTGAGATAGTCGCCCCCGAACGCCGGAGTGAAGGTGCCGGGGCCCTGCGTAGCCACGGTGCGGGTCACTGTCGCCGTCGTCCCGTCCGAGCCGGTAACCGTTGTGCCGCTTGGAAACGGGGTAAGGCTGGCCACACCGGCATTCTGCCAGTCGATCACCTGGCTCTGGGCGGACAATGTCGGGGTAAAGCAAAGACACAGGATTGCCGCAAAAAGCCTTGCAATCGCAGCGATTTTCGGTGTCGACGCTGTGCCTTTCGCCCGGTGCATACCGCGCGGATAGCGCATCACGGTAAACAGCGCGTTTACCATGGCGGCCATCGCGTGGAGCGGCCCGCTCATCGGCCCAACCCCAGGAAATCGAATGTGTCGGTATCGAACTTCATGCGGATCGCCGCGAACACGCCCTTGTCGGTGTTGCGTGCCTCGGCGAAGTCGCCATCGCGGAAACCTTCGACGTTGTAACCGAGGGTCAGCAGCATGCCCTCGACCGGCACGAAACCGACCGTCGGACCGTACGCGAAACTGGTGACATTGTCGTCGAGATTGGTGCGAACAGTTCCGCTGGCCCCGATCTCGAAGCGTTCGCCGATGCCGAACCGCGCATCAAGCCCGGCGAGCACGGTGGTGCCGGAGAATTCGGTGCCCTCGAACTCGTCGAAATTGTAGCGCGCGCCAAGGAACAGGCTGTATTCGTCGCGACGGGTCTGATGCCGGATTCCGGCCTCGTCCTCGTCCCAGCCGCGCGGGCTCCAGTTGGTCGACCAGCTGCCGATCAGACGGCGCGATGTCGCATCGCCATCCACCACCAGCGCGGTGCGGCCGGCACCGCCCGCTTCGCCTGCAACGCCTCCGGTGATCCGGTCGCTGCGATATTCGAGCTTGCCCAGCATCGCGATCTCGGACGCATCCGGGCGATGCGCGAAGGCCAGGCTTGCATCGAGGATCTCGGTCACCGCGCCGTTCGGCGTTTCGGCCCGCGTCCAGGTCGCACCCGAACCGACTATGCTGCCTTCGCCGAGCTGCCGGATCGCGCCGAAAGTCACGCCCTGCCGGTCGGCTTCCTCGCCATCGCGATACTCGCCGCGCGCAGTCAGGCTCCAGCGGTCCTTGCGCCACGCAGCGCCGAGCGTGACCGCGGTGAAATCCTCGAACAGGTTTGCGTCGGTCAACTGGCCGCCGCTGGCGATCGGCTGCGCAGGATTGACGACATCGCTGACATCGGGCGCACCGCCGAGTGTGCGGCTGCCGTCGAGCGTCGCGTCGAGCGTCAGCGTCGGGCTAACCTGCACCGTTTGCGACAGCCCGAACGCGGCGAAGGAGCGATTGCCGAATTCGTCGATGCTCTCCTGCCCCAGCGTGGTGATGATTTGTCCGCCCCGCCACGGAGCCACCTCGACCCCGCCGCGCAGGCTGCGCGCATCGATCTGCGCTCCGTCGGCGATTTCGTAGGTGCCGACCAGCCGGATGTCGTCGGTAACCGCATAGCGCACGCCCAGCCGGTGCCGCGCGGGCAGATCCACGCTCTCGGCATCGTCGAGCGCGATCGCCGTGGCTGCGCTCAGCTCAAGATCGTTATCGAACAGCCGCTGTGTCACGCCAGCCTCGAGCACGGTCGAGCTGTTGGTGGAGCCATCGGCGAGGCGATCGTTGAAATGCGCAAGGCCGAACCGCAGGTCGGTGCGCTGGCGGGTCAGCTGCAGTTGCGCCTGCGCGGCGCGGCGACGGATCGCGTCGGCCAGGCTGTCATCCTGCCACACGCTGCCCAGCAGGCTGAGGTGTTCATTGAGCAGGACCCGGCCATCGACGCCGAACTTGCGCCGACCGAGCTCGGCCCCGTTCTGCTGGCCGACCCCGTAATCGGCATCGAGCTGGCGGGCATAGGCGAGAATATCGAGCTTGCCGGTCTGATGCTGCGCCTCGACCATCCAGCCCGTGGCGGTCTCGCCTTCGCTGCGGCTGGCGCCGAATTCGGCGCGCAACTCGGTCGCATCGCCCAACTGTGCGCGCAGATCGAGCGCGCCGAGATCGGTCCGCGCACCCTCGCCCTTGTCAGTGATCGCGCTGGCCCCGATGCGGACCCGCCCGTCTGTGCTGGTCCAGTCGGTGCGCAGACCGGCGTTGAGTTCGGCCTCACCAAGTCCGTCCATTTCATAGGTTATTACAATGAATTGCGGGTTCAAGCTCTCATCGCGGCTCAGAACTGGTCGCGCAAAGGTGATGGTGCCCGACAGAAGGTCGATATTGTAGTCGATAAAGCGTGTAAGTTCACGCGAACTAACAACAATCTCCGAACGGAAGCGGTCGCGCACCTCGATCGTCACGCGCTCGCTGTTCGCCAGTATCCGGCGGCTACCGAGGTTGTAGGGGCCGCTGATGCCCTGCCCCTGGATTTCCTCGCGCCGCACGCGGCTCGAAATTTCTGCGGCAAAGCCCTGTGTCTTGATCTGACCAAACCGGGCCTCGCCCTTCACCCCGGTCGCGGTGCGATCGTAGCGCGCCAGGCGGGTCTGGTCGAAGCCGGTCTCGAAATCGCCGTAGAGCGCGTAGAAGGTCGCGGTTTCGATGCGGACGTAGAGCTTTTCACGGCTGGCCGCGTCGAAGCGCCGCAACGAGCCGTCGCCGAAGACGGTGTAATAGGCCTGCGGATCGAGCGCACCGAGCACGCGCTGGTCCTCGCGCTGCTTCGCGCTATCGTAGGCGAGCGTGAGCAGATATTTCCCGAGCACGCGGCCCTTGGCATAAAGCGCCACACGCGCGTTATCGCCTAGATCGCTGTCGAAACGCCCCGCCCGCTCCATGTTGTCGGCGACTGATTTCGCTCCGATCGACCCCTCGACCAGGCCGATAATGGTCCATTCGATGTCGCCCGGCTCGATCCATGCTTCCAGTTCCTGCCGCCGCGCGATCTCTCCATCGTCGAAGGTGAAATCGAGCCGCAGCGAACCGCTGACCATGGTGGGGGCGAGTTCGATCAACGCGATGCCTTCGCTCCCCTCGACCACCCAGCGGGCCGAGCTGGCGGCCAGACCGGTCAGCTGGTTCAATTGCTGGCGATCGAGCTGTTCGGCGCTCTCGTAGGGCGCGTTGAGCCGGAATTCGCCCGCGATCCCTTCGCGCAGCGGACGGTTGTTGCGGTCGAGCACGCGGATCGCGACCACCGGTCGGGTGCGCCCGTCGGCGACGAGGTTCGAAAGCTCCGGCACCAGTTCGACCTTGGTCGGGGTGCTGGTGAAGAACACTTCGCGGGTCAGCGTCCGGCTCACTTCGCCGAACGAGTTGACGATATCGGCTTCGAGCACGGTGCGCTCGTTGGCGAGCGGTACGCCGCGCCAGGTGCTGACCGCGAAACCGCCTTTTTCGGGTTGCAGCACTCCGTCGAAAGCCAGCGGATCGACTCGTTTGCCGTCGACGCGCAGGACGATCTTCTGCCCCCGGCGATGGCGGATCGCGACGCGAATGGCCGGGGCGCGCGGATTGGCGTCGACCGACGGGGTGAGGAACCCATCGTCGCCGTCGCCCAGCGCGATCCAGTCGGTATCGGGCGCGGATGCGGCTGCGTTCCGGCCCGGTGCCGCAACGGTTGAAATCGGCGCCCCGCCGGCCTCTGCAAGGCCTTCGCCGGGACGGACCGGGATTTCCGCCGGGGCAGCGCCGGTCGCGATGGCATTGGCCCGGCGCGCGCCCGCGCCATTCGGGCGCGTTTCGGCAAACAGCGCGGCCTTGGCCAGTTCTGCGGCGGGCACGGTCGCGTGGAAATCGGCCACAACGAGGCTGCCCCCCTGCCCGATAACGAACCGGGAACTGGCACTTCCCGCATTGCGGGTCGAGCGGATACAGTCAACGAATTCAGAACCTTCAGGCAAGGTCATGCGAGACGCCTGAACCACGTGCGTGCCCGGTACGACCCCTTCGAAGTGGTAGCGCCCGTTGGCATCGGTGATGGCGTAGCTCCCGTCCTCCAGCATCACGCGCACGCCGGGAATGCCGCGACGCTCGGTGTCCTCGAGCCAGCATGGTCCCGCGGTGACGCGCCCGATGATCGTCATCCGGTCGGCGATGCTCCCGCGTTCGATGTCGATTGCCGCGCTGGCCCGCGCGATCCTTCCGAGCGAGTCGGTGATCTGCGCCTCGTTGACGGCGCGACCGGGCGCTGCGTCGGGACGCACGGACATCGCATAGGTAATGCGCGAAGACGCGCCACCGGCCAGGTCGCCGAGATCGATCGTCAGGGAGCGTCCATCTGCCGCGATTGTCACCGCGTCGGAATTTTCAGCGCCGTTGATGCGTACGCTGCTGGGCCGGAGGCGCAGATCCGAGGCGGGCGTGTCGGAGATGACCACGTCGCGCTTGACCCGCGACGGGTCGGAATTCGTCGCGGTGAGCGTGTAGAAAACCACGTCGCCGGGCACCGCGCGCTGGCGCGAGGCGGTCTTCGTCAGTCCCAGTTCGAGGCTCGGCCGGTCGAGCGGAATGTCGACCTGGACCGGCGTAGGATCGTCGAGCACGAACGCCTCGCCATAGGATGCGTCGAGAATGACAAAGGGTCGCCCGTCGGGGCGCGAAATCTGTGCGATACTGGCGGGGGAAACGACCGATGGCGCCGTATAGGGATCGGGTGGCTCGATAACGAGCCGATACCGCCCCAGCAGGGTCAGCGGGAACCAGAACTCGCCGGGCCCGAGCAGGGTCGTTCGCCCCGCTCCGTCGGTCACGGCTTGCCCTGAAATTATGGTTGATGGCCAGGATGTTACGGCATCCTCGGCAAAGACGGTGGCCGGCAGGCCGGTCGCATCGTCGATCAGCGTCACCACCGCGCCGTTCACCGGCTCGCCGGTTTCGCTGTCGAACACCACGCCGAACGGATCGGCGAGCACCTCGACATCGGTGCGCACGATCACAGTGTTCTGACCCGGCAACGAGGCGGCGATCTCGATCGAGGCGCCGTCGACGATGCTCAGCCGGCAATCGCCCTGCACCGGCGCAGGCGGCATCCGCAAGGTATCGAACCGGCCGACGAAAACGCCGCTGTCCGGTGCCGTCTCGAAGATCGTCGCCGTTTCACGATCACCGGTGGAGGTGGTGACCACGACGTCGAGCGAATCTATGGCCGCGCTGTCGGAATTGGCCGCGAGCGCGGTGATCTCGAACAGCAGTGTCTGGCCCGCACGCAGGACGCGGGTCTGTTCGACCCGGGCGTTGAGCGGCTGCGCATTGGCGCTGGATGGGCCGGAGGCCGATGCTGCGGATTGCGAGGCTTGCCCCGCCACCGCGCAGAACGGGGCGCGGAAGCTGAGCTGGAAGCCGCCTTGCGGCGTGGGGCGCAAGGCCCGGATTTCGGGCGACGGAAGCGTGACGTCGATCGTGACCGGGTTCGACGTCGTGCTCGCCGCAGTACCGCGAAAGCGCCAGTTCGCCTCCGCGATATTCGTAATGGTGCCAATGACTTGCGGGCCTTCGCCCGTCGTCGCATCCTGCGCGCTCGCCCCCTCTCCGGGCACGGCAAAGGGCAGCAGCACCAAAAGGAGTGCTGCTGCCCAGTGCCTCAGAGAGGAGGGGACACGCAAAGTCTAGTTCCAGGCGATCTTAGTTGATCGTCACACGGAAATAGAGCGCGCGCGTCACGCCCGCCGCGATGTCGCTCAGGCCACCACTGACCTGGTCTTCACCGCCCGAACCGGTTCCGGCGCTGAAGCTGCCCCCGGCAACGCCATCGGCGGCACAGGTTGCAATATCATCGCTCGGATCGGCCGGCGTCGAGTTGTCATCGACCGTTGCCGTGCCATCGACAAAAATGCCGAAGGCCGACAGGTACGAGACGTCGAACGGCAGATCGTCGACCACGTTGACCGCCGTGGCGGTCGCGCCGCCCGAAGCGTTCGTCACCGCGATGCAATATTCGATCACGGCTTCCGGAATGGCCTTCGGATTGGTCGTTCCGTTGACCGGATCGCTGACGATACGGCTCGACTTGACTACCGATACCTGCGCGCCGGAGACGAAGAAGTCGCCGGTGTCGGAATCGTCGCCCTGGTTGGCCCCGTCGGTCGCGCCCGCCCCGTCGAACAGCACGGTGTCCACCCCGGCGGTGTTGGCACCGGCGGTTGCGGTCAGTTCCGCGCCGAGACCCGCTGCACCGGCAGCATGCGCATCGGCGGTCAGGGTCACGTCGAACGTATCGCCGTTGACGGCGCCGACATCGATGTCGCCGACCACGATGACTTCGATCGTCTGGGTTCCGGTACCGTCATCCGCCAGGACTTCGTCGAGGAAGGTGATCGGACCAGCGGCGAGTTCGGCCGCGCTCAGCGTGCGGTCGCCATCGGCATCGAGATAGATCTCGATATTGCTGATATTGGCCGCCGTACCGCCGGTCAGAGCGGTCGACAGGTCAAGGTCGATCGTGTCGTTCGACAGGTTGGTGACGTCGAACGCCAGTTCCGCCTGGTTTTCGCCGGGCGAAACCGACACGGTGCCGCCGACAAAGGTCACATCCACGTTGACGCGGCGGTCAACGGTGAAGGTGTCGCTGTCGGTGACATCGGTTTGTGCAATCCCGCCAACTTCGTAGCTGACGGTGACGTTGTTGGTGATGGAATCGCCGGCTGTGGTGCCGACGGCCATCGCCGGTGTGCTGGACATGACGATCAGCGCCGTAGCGCTCACCGTCCCCAGCCACTGCGTGGTAGGCCTCATTGTTGTGGTCCTTTGCGTGTGCCCCGCGACTGATCAAACCGCCCGCAGGACGTGGCGGTTACCGTCCGCCCCTCAGCGGATGATTGCTGGATATTCGAGCCGTCCGCCCTCGCCCGGCGCAATGGACGCGAGCGTCCAGCGCACATGGGTGACATCGGCGTGCGTTGCCGTGCGGGCCGCGCCGTCTTCATCGATGACGGTGAGCGTATCGAGCGTGCCCCAGGTCGCGCCCCCGTCGACCGAGACGGTCAGCGCCGGGTCGGCATCGGGCGCGAGCCGAACGGCGGCGGGCAGCGGGTTGGTGACCACGAAATCGGTCACGGCTTCCGCGCCGTTGTTGGCATAATCGGTGCCGAAGACTAGGCGGTCGCCCGGAACGATCAGTTCGGGTTCGACAAGTTCGGTGCGTACTTCGCCCGTCTCGTCGATCACGGTCTTTACCGCTTTCACGTCGCCCGACAGGGAGACCGGATTCTGCGCCAGGGCGGGAACCGCCGGAAGCGAGAATGCAAGCAGCGCTATGACCAGTTTTGCAATGATGTTCATTGTCTTAATTCCTCAACTTCAAATTCTTCTCAATCGATCGTCACAGCGAATGTGACCGAACGGCTGGTTCCACCCGCGACCGTTCCGAGATCGACGCTGATTCCGGCAGCATCGGCCTCGCCGGCATCGTCGCCGCTCGCATCGGTGAGCGGTGCGCCGTCGAGCGCGAGCGTTCCGGCGGTGTAGGAGGTGCCTGTCGGGATCGCGTCGGTGACGATCAGGTCGTCAACCGAGCCGCTGCCCGCGACATTGGCGGTGATGGTGAAGGTCACGACCGATCCCGGCACGGCGCTGGTTCCGCCGAACGGGTCGGCGATGGTGGCGCTCTTGATGAGATCGACCGAAGTGATGCCGACCTGCAGCGCGCCGGTGGCGATCGCGGAGGCACCGGTGGTTCCGGCGATCGCATCGCCGCCGCCCACACCCTGCCCGGCAAAGGTGGTGCCGGGTGCCCCGGTTCCGGTGACGGCGTTCGCGGTCAGCTCGACGGTGCTTTGCTGCGTATCTGTCACGCCGGTGGGTACCGTCACCAGCACGAACAGAGTCAGCCGCTCGTCGGCGGCAAGCACCGCCGTGGTCTGCGGGGCGGTAAGGATCTCGTCGACGCCGGGATCGTAAGTCCCGTTGCCGTTGGTATCGACCGCGACATCGTCGACCGTCACATCGAAATCGTTGCCGGTTACGGTTGGGTTGGTGACCAGTTCGAACGCTTCCGGGCCGTTGCCCTGGTTGGTCAGTTCGAAGGTCAGCACGGCGTCGCCCGGGACAGCGGCGACCGCGCCCGAATTCAGCGAGGTCACGGTCACGTCGAGCAATTCGTCGACGCGCAGGGTGACGGTGTTGGAATCGACCGACTTGGGCCCGTCGCCGTCGTCATAGGTTGCCGTCGCGGTGTTTTCGATCAGCGTGCCCGCGCTCACCCCCTCGGCCAGCGCCGGGTTGCCATGCACGAAAAGAGCCGCCAGTCCGGCGACGTACAGCGATCGGGTGATAGGCCTCGTATCCATACGTAGGCCGGATACCGGGGAATGGTTAGCAACCCGTTAGTGGCTTGCGCCAAAAACGCCGGAAACCCGCGCTTTTCTGGGAAGATCGGCGTTTAGGCGTTGGGTTAATTCGAACATAATCAGAGGGCTAGTCGGATGGCGTTCCTGCGCCCCGCCGTTTCGGCAACCGATCGCCGCAGCCCCGCCCGGCCCGCGATGATCCGGATCAGTTGTCCATGAACCAGATGCTGACCGCAAGCGACGCACTGCCAAGCGCCATCGCTCCCGAGATCAGCTTGATGTTCATGGCTGCAACCGGCTCGGCCTCGTGCGCATCAAGGCGGTCTTTCACCCGGCAGCCGTTGCGCTGCGCCGCCCAGAAAATGAAGATCCCGATGACAATGAACAGGGTGGCGATGGTCTTGGGCAACCAAACGGGGTCAAGTTTGCCAAACAAAGCATTGAAACCAAGACCAATTCCAGCAGCAGCAAGACCGGTCCGCATCCACCCGGCAAAGGTCCGCTCGTTGGCCATCAGGGTCCGGTCTTCGGCCCAGTCGGTGCGGTTCTCCGCCATCGAGGTCCGCTCTTCGGCAAGGTCCTGGTTGTCTTGTTCCGCGCTCATGTTCGCGTCCTCCGCCTCTGTGTGGAGCGCCGGAGCCAGCGCTCCCGCTACTTCGTGAAGCGCGCGATCACATCATCCACCGGCAATTCCTCGCGCTCGCCCGTCGCCCTGTTCTTGAGCTCGACGACGCCTTTCTCGATGCCCTTCGGGCCGATAATTACCTGCCATGGCAGGCCGATCAGGTCCATGGTCGCAAACTTGGCCCCGCCGCGCTCGTCGCGGTCGTCGTAGAGCACGTCGACGCCGGCCTCGCCGAGCCGCGCGTAGAGCGTTTCCGCAGCCGCATCGCATTCGGGATGTCCGGCGCGCACGGTGATGATCCCCACCCGGAATGGGGCAATCGCTTCGGGCCAGACTATGCCATTCTCGTCATGGCAGGCCTCGATCACGGCACCGACCAGCCGCGACACGCCGATCCCGTAGCTGCCCATTTGCGGCACGAACACGCCACCGTCGCTGCCCTGCGCCTTCAGCCCCATCGAGCCCGAATACTTGTCCCCGAAATAGAAGATGTGGCCGACTTCGATCCCGCGTGCGGTGCGCAGATCGTCGCCCAGTTCGGCTTCGCGTGTGTCGTCGCGCATCTCGTCGGTCGCGGCATAGTAGTGCGTCTGCTCGGACACGAAGCGATCGATCGTATCGTCATCGGAGAAGTCGGGGATGGCATCGGCTACTCCTTCCTCCCAGTGGCGGTGATAGAACACGTCGCTTTCGCCGCTGCTGGCGAGGATCACGAATTCGTGGCTCATGTCGCCGCCGATCGGGCCGGGATCCGCCTGCGCCGGGATCGCGCGCAATCCCATCCGCGCGAAGGTGCGCAGATAGGCGACATACATCCGGTTGTAGCTGCGCCGTGCGGCCTCCTGGTCGATGTCGAACGAATAGGCATCCTTCATCAGGAATTCGCGCCCGCGCATCACGCCAAAACGCGGGCGGATCTCGTCGCGGAATTTCCACTGGATGTGATAGAGATTGAGCGGCAGATCGCGGTAGCTGTTGATGCTGCCGCGGACGAGCGACGTGACCAGCTCTTCGCAGGTCGGCCCGTAGAGCAGCTCGCGATCGTGGCGGTCCGTGATCCGCAGCATTTCGGGACCATACGCGTCGTAGCGGCCGGATTCGCGCCACAGATCGGAAGGCTGGATCGTCGGCATCAGGATCTGGATTGCGCCCGCGCGGTCCTGTTCCTCGCGCACGATCCGCTCGATCTTGGCGAGCACGCGGTAACCGAGGGGGAGCCACGAATAGATCCCGGCGGCCGCTTGCCTGACGAGCCCCGCCCGCAGCATCAGGCGGTGGCTGACGATCTGTGCATCGCCCGAATCCTCGCGCAGGACGGGAAGCAGGTATTTCGACAGACGCATGAATTTCTCCTCGCTGCTGCGCAGCCGACGCTCGCAGCGCGCAAGGCAAGTATGTCAGCCCCCCGCCTTTGGCAACCGAAGTTTCCGGCGGCGACACTGCTCCTGGCAGGGCACACAAATACGGCACGCGGACCTAGAATCGATGTAGTATTGCGATCTCAAATTATTGCTTAGATTGATGTTTGTGATACTCGATCAATCGAGCCCCAGGCGGTGCATACTATCGGGGGTGCAGCGCGGCAGCAACCGAGATTGCGCGCATCGGCGCTGGCTTTGTGACGCGGTGACGTCATCGATCCCAGCCACGGCTGGAGAGAATCGAGTCGCGTGGGCCCCGTTTTCCGAACCGCACGGCTTAATTTTTCAATGGACGAAAATTTCATCCGAAATCGGCAGCCAGGCTCGATTTACCCGGTCTTTACCTTTCCTAACCCGCGATTCCGCGATTTCCGCCAATTCAACCCGATTTCTGCGGTTCGCAAGGAGCTGCCAAACTTCTTAAAATCTTAACCAATCGCATCAACCGGGTTCCAATCGGACCAAGTTAGACGGGTGTTGTTCGAAGTCGGCTTTCGGCTTCACCCATTGAGAATTGGTGCGACCATGTTGAAGACACTCTCGTTCGGAACTGCTGGAATCGCCATCGCGGCGTCCTTGGCAGGAACAGCGCATGCAGAGGAAAGCCTTGCCCTACCGCTTGTCGCGGAAGAGGAAGCGCGCATCGTGCTTGCGATCGAAGCGGACGATACGGGCGACGAGCAGTCCGAAAAGGACGCGGGCCAGGAGACGATCGAGCCGATCTCGGTCGCGGTGGACACCGCCGCATGGGCGATCCCTGCGGACCTGCTGTTGGCGAACGCGCGACTCGATGCCAATTCTGCCCCGCTCGGTCCGGTTCGCGCCGGTATCGCTGCGCAGACCGTGCCGGCGACCACCGTTGCGATCGACAGCGCCGCATCCGGAGTGGTCACGCCGCAGGGCATCGATACTTTCTACGGGCACATCAATCCGTTCTACGGCAACATCAATCCGTTCTATGGCGACATCGATGCGTTCTGGGGCAACATCAACCCGTTCTATGGCGACATCGATGCGTTCTGGGGCCACATCAATCCGTTCTACGGCCACATCAACCCCTTCTACGGCGACATTGACGCGTTCTGGGGCGATATCGATGCGTTCTACGGTGACATCGGCGCATTCGACGCCGCCCACCTGAACTCGCTCGGCAATTTCTGGACCGCCGCCGGGGCGCAGATCAAGACCACCGAGACCAGCTGGTCCAGCCTGAAATTCACGACCAGCTCTTCGGGAGCGGTCACCGTCACATTCGACGGCACGCCGAACAAGGTCCGGACTTCGCTCGAAACGCTGATCGCGCAGGCCGATGCGCAGTTCGGCGCGGCCTACACGGCCAAGACCGGCAAGAATTTCCGCACCGGTCTGGTCGCCGAGATTCTCGCGCGGCACGGTCTGGACCTTGGAGACAGCGGCACCGCCAAGACCACGCTGGCGAAAACGGACGCCCAGCGCGCCGCCTTCTACCTCGACTGGCACGATAGCCTGATGCAGTACGCCGGCATCGACCAGATCGACCACTGGATGGCCGCGACCAACTGGACGCCTGCGGTTACCCAGATTCAGGGCGAAGGTGCAGACTCGGTCATTGGAATCATCGACGGAAGCTTCTCGACCGACACTGATCTCGCCAACAATATCGTCTGGGCCGGAGGCAGCAGCAACAGCCTCAACGGGCACGGGGCCGGTGTGGCAAGCCTGATCGCCGGCGCGCATGACGGCGTGGGCGTCATGGGGATCGCCCCGCGTGTTCACATCGCCACCTACAACCCGTTCGGCACGGACGGCACATCGTCCTGGGATGCGGTGGCTAACGGCATTCAGCAGCTGCAATATGCCTACGTTCGCGGCGTCAACGAAACCGGCTATGTCAGCATCATCAACCTTTCGCTCGGCGAAAAGGGTTGGACTCTGTCGCAGGGTCTCGCCGATGTTCTGGCCCGTCCCGGTATCGCGCAATGGCACGACGAAAACGTCTTCGTCGTCGCCGCCGGCAACGATGGCATCACTCAGACGACCAACATCAACTGGGATTTCAGCAGGGATGCCCCGCTGATCCTGGTCGGGTCGATCAACCCGCTGGGCGAAATCTCGAACTTCTCGAACCGTCCGGGCAACGCGTGTCTGCTCGACAATGGCGTGTGCCATGCGGGCAACGAAATCTTCAACCGCTTCGTGGTTGCTCCCGGCGAGCTGCTGCTCGTGTCCGACGGGCACAACGGGGTCGTCCGCCGGTCGGGAACGTCGTTTGCGGCACCGCTCGTATCGGGCGCGATCTCGCTGCTGCACGATCGGTGGCCGTGGCTTGTCCGTCACTCGTACGAGACGACCGAGATCATTTTCCGGTCGGCGCGCGATCTGGGGGCTCCCGGCGTGGACCCGGTCTACGGTCACGGCCTGCTCGATGTCACCGCATCGCAGTCGCCGCTCGATTTCAACGCGATGACCTTCCGCTCCTATCAGAAGATCGGCTTGAGCTGGGTGCAGCGCGACGTTTCGACGCTCGACCTCCTGGCGGGCGGGATCCCGGCCTGGTGGAACACGAGCGAGCTGTTCTTCACGATGTTCGAGAATATCGGCGACACCTACCGTGATTTCTCGGTGCCGGTGTCGGCGCTGACCTTCGGGACCAGCACCAACGTGCTCGGCCGCGGAAGCGAACGCCTGCAGGACTTCGTCAGCGCGCGCTTCGCCCGCTGGATCAATTCCAACGGAGCCGACTCCAACGGCGACGGTGCGCCCGGCTTCAGCGAGGTTCGCTCGAACGGTTCGCAGCTGCCCGGCGATTGGTCGCTGCGCTACGACGCGATCATGCCGAGCCTGTCGCAGGACGGAGCATGGACCCCGACCCACGGCGCCGCGACGCTGACCAATCCGAACGGCTCGATGTCGTTCACCATCGGCCACGGACAGGGCTCGATGGCGCTGTCGGGCTACCGCTTCGGCGTGATCAGCGATCACGATCCGTTCACCGGCGGGGTCAACCCGGTGCTCGGCCTGGCCTCCGGCGACGTGTTCGCCGCTGCGGCCTACCAGATCGCGCCGGGCACGACTGTCCGCGTCGGCTACAGCGAAAACCGCGAACGCTGGGATGATATCGCCAATGTCGATCCGCAGACGCTGATGGTCCGCCAGCAGCTCGGCGACCGTCCGGCCAGCGCAGTGACGCTCGATCTCGAGCAGCAAGTCACCGACCGCATCTCGCTCGGCGCGCAATACACCAGGCTGCGCGAGGTCAACGCGATCCTCGGCACGCAGACCGCGGTCAATGCGCTGCTGGGCAACGGCTCGCACACCGAAGCGATGAGCGTCTCGGCCACGATCGATGCCGGCAACGGCTTGAGCTTCGACCTGTCGGCCACCGGTGCCCGCACCGAGACCGCCGGAGGCCAGCTGCTTTCCAACAGCGGCAAGATCTGGAGCACCGCAGGACAGTTCACCGCCACTAAGCGCGGGGTGCTGGCAGGCAACGACACGCTTCGGCTGTCGGTCGCCCAGCCGCTGCAGATCGAACAGGGCGAGCTCCAGTTGCGCAGCGACCAGGTGGTCGATCGCGTGACCGGCGAAACCGCCCCTGTAACCCAGACGTTCGGGATCCAGACCCGCAAGCGCATCACCGGCGAAGCTGTCTATGCCTTGCCGCTGTCGAACCGGTCGGAATTCGGAGCGTTCGCCCGCTATGTCAGCGCTGGAGAGCTTGGCGACGAGGAAAGCGTCGTTGCCGGTGCGACCTTCAGCGTGCGGTTCTAATCGGGAAGGAGGGTCAAGATCATGTTCTACGCAGCAACCACATCGTTCAAGGCGCTCTCAGCCGGTGTTCTCCTTGCCATCGCTTCGCCGGCTCTGGCCGGGGGCGAGGTACAGCCCCAGGGCTTCGAAGCGGCGATCGGACGGGCCAAGTCGCTGATGATGGCAGACTCGGCTGCGGCGCTTGAACTGGCGCGCCAGGCCAAATCGCTGGTCCGCAACGAGAATGGCGCCGCGGCGAAGGATCGCCTGACCGCGCAATGGCTCGAAGGCGAAGCCCTGATGCGGCTGAACCGCGGCGACGAGGCGGCCAGCGCGATCGAATCCGCGCTCGCCCTCGCGTCGAAGGAATTCCAGGAAGACAAGATCCACGCGGACCTGCTGCGTTCGGCCGCCTCGCTGAAGGCGCGCGCGGGCAAGTTCGGCGAAGCCCGGTCGTTCTTCTCGATGGCCTACGACCGCTATGAGCGGCTCGGTGACGGACGCAGCCAGGCAATCGTGCTGCAGAATATCGGTTCGCTTTACTCGCACGCCCGCGATTTCGAACAGGTCCTGCATCATTATCGCAAGGCGGAAGAGGTCTATTCGGGCGACGTGGCGCTGTCGCTTTCGGCGCACAATAACATCGGCAATGCCCTCAAGGAGCTCGGCCGGTTCGAAGAGGCCGAAGCGGAAATGACCGCGGCGCTGACGCTGGCGGGCAAGATGGGGAGCCCGATGCTCGAGGCTCGCATCCTCACCAATCTCGCCTCGACCCAGTATCTGCGCGGTGCCGATCAGGAAGCGGAGCAGACCGCAAACCGGGCCATGGCGATCGCAGACGAACACGCTGCCGACTGGACGCCGTTCATCCACGGGGTCCTCGCGCAGATCAAGCTCGGTCAGGACAACCTGGACGACGCCGCGAACCACATCGCGCTGACCTTCGCCAACCAGACGCTCAACCAGACCAACGCACTGTTCCGCGATTTTCACATCACCGCGTCGGAGATTTTCGCCCGCACCGGGAACGCGGAACTGGCCGCGATGCACGCCGCCGCGCTCGAACGCATCGACGGCAAGGCAAAGGAACTGCGCCTCTAGTCACTGCCCGGATCGCTTTCTCGGCGACATGATCCGACCCTGGATACATCGCCAGAGCCAGCGACCGGGTCGCGATCGACAACGAACGCCCCGGGACTGACGGTCGCCGGAGCGCACTTCGAGAGAACACGCTTCTTTGCAGATAGTCCCGTCTCGTTTGCGGCAAGTCTCCCAATTTCCCATCGGTATTGCAGAAGGTCTCACCTCGATCATGTGATGGCTGCGCCGAACTGTGGCGCGGCTTAACGAGGAAAGACTATGACCACCCGACTTTGCGTGTGCCTCAGCCTGCTGGCTTCGGCCATGGCTGCTGCAGCCCCCGCGCACGCGGAAAATTTCGAAGGCCCGTTCGTGGGCGCCGCGATCGGCTACTCGCGCGACGACATCGGACCCGATCTCGGCGACGGCGACACGATCGATGCCGAGCTGGACAGGGATGCCGTCTATTTCCAGGCCTTCGCGGGATACGACCACGCGATCACGGAAAAGGCCCGTATCGGCTTCGAGGCAGCGTTCGGAATCGGTGCGGAAGATGATCTGAGCCTCAGCGATGCGACCGGCTCGATCGAGCTGGATCCGGAATACACGTTCGAATTCACGGGGCGTGCGGGCTATCTCGTTGCTCCCAACGCCCTGCTCTATGCCCGTGGCGGATACCAGAACAGCCGGGTCGAGGTGCGGCTCGAGGAGGCCGGTTCGCCAGTCTTCCGAGACAAGGACAATGTCGATGGCTGGCTCGTCGGCGGTGGCCTCGAATACGCCTTCGGCAGCAATCTTCGTAGCCGGATCGAATACCGCTATTCCGATCTGGGCAACGATGGTGCGGAGTGGGACCGTCATCAGGTTCTGGCGGGCGTCCTCTGGAACTTCTAGGTTGCGAACGGGGCCGGCCCTGGCTGGCCCCGTCCGTTGCTAGCGACAAACGGGAGCAGAAAAGTGGATTTGCTAAGTGACATTCTGGATTCGCTCTCCTTGCAGGGGCAATTCTATTTCAGCACCTGTTTCAGTGGCCCCTGGTCGATCGGTGTACCCACGCACCCTGCAGCGATCAGGTTTCACTATGCGTTGCAGGGTGAATGTTACGTCAGGGCCGGAGACGCCCGGCCCGTGCATCTGCGCCAGGGGGATATGGTCCTTATCCCGGCCGGCGCTTCGCACGCCATTTCCGATACGCCGGAGCGTAAGCCGGTCGAGCTCGAGACGGTGCTGCAGGATGCGGGCTATACCGGCACCGGAACGTTGATCATCGGCGAAGGTTGCGAGCATGCCGCGACACAGCTCATGTGCGGGCACTTCAGTTTCGCGGATGGAAGCGACCATCCGCTTCTGCGATCGCTGCCCGACATCATTCATGTCAGCGCCAGCCTTCGCAGCTCGACCTTCTGGCTGGACGAGGCGCTCAGGCTGATGGCCAGGCAAATGGCCGATGCCAATCCGGGATCGATGGCTGTGGTGCGGAGAATGTCCGAAATCATCTTCATCGAAACGGTCCGGTCCTCCGCCTCGCAATCGCCGGAACTGGCCGGGCTCATGGAGGCGCTCAGCGACCCCAGGATTTCGCGCGCCATCGCAGCGATGCACCGCGATGTCGCCTCCCACTGGACGGTCGAAGCGCTGGCGAGCGAAGCGGCGATGTCGCGCAGCCGGTTTGCCGCGCGGTTCCAGGAACTGGTTGGCTGTGGCCCCCTCACTTATCTTGCCGAATGGCGGCTGCAAAAGGCACGCGGGATGCTGCGCGAAGGGCGGATTTCGGTGCAGGAAGTCGCCGGACGAATCGGCTACCAGTCACCCGCCGCATTCACGCGGGCCTTTGCCAACATGTTCGGCGAGTCGCCGTCCAGTTTTCGTGCCCGGCCTGCGGCATGAATTTGCAGATCGTCCAAAGCACTTACCCGGAAATCCCAATCTAGGCCCGATACATTGCCCAAAGGTCTCATCCAGCGCATCTCCTCTGTGTCACAACGACAAACAAGGAGATACCAATGCAACGCATCGAGGCCCTCTCTCTCGAGACATCGAACGACGAACTGAACGAGCTTTTCGGCGCCATCCGCCAGAAGATGGGCGGTGTGCCGAACATCCTGCGGACAATGGCGCAATCGCCCGCAGCCCTGAAAGCCTATCTCGGCTTCAGCGCCGCGATCGAGACCGGCCGCTTCACCGGCCAGCAGCGCGAGCTCGCCGCGCTCGCCGCGGCGAGCGAAAACAGCTGCGATTACTGCGCTTCCGCGCACACCGCAGTGGGCCAGATGGTCGGGCTCGACCAGGCCGACATGCAACAGGTCGTCGCGGGCGGTGATCTGGCCGGCAAAGACGGCGCGATCGTCGCCCTGACGCGCAAGATCGTGAACCAACGCGGCGTTCTCAGCGACGCCGACATTCAGGCCTTCCGCGATGCCGGGTTCGATGATGGCCATCTGGTGGAACTGGTGGCGCTGTCGGCGCACAACATTTTCACGAACTATTTCAACCATATCGCCGCGACCGAGATCGACTTCCCGGTCGTCCCGACCAAAGTCGCCGCATGAGCGAAGACGTCGGCATGGCGTTTCGGGAAGTTGAAGCCGGCGCAGCCGCCCAAGCCGAAACCGCCTGACGCCAGGTCTGCATCACACCGGCGGCCGAACTGCAAACGGCCGTCCGGACGGCGGTGTTCCTTGAGGCTTGACCCCCGCCTCGCACCTTACCCTGTCCAGGTGAGGAACACCGTCGTCCACATTCTTCAGGAGTAACACCCATGAATGTTCTCGATCACGTCAGTCTCGGCGTTACCACGATTGACGACGCCCGACGCTTCTACGATCCCGCTATGGCCGAACTCGGCCTCAGCTGCCTTGCCGCAAACGAAGCGTTCGCCGCCTACGGCACCGACACCGTCCAGTTCCTCGTCATGGTGCCTGCCGACGGGCAGAAATTCACGCGTGGCAACGGTACGCACATCGCCTTTCGCGCCGACAGCGCCGATCATGTGGAAGAGTTCTACGCCGCTGCCCTCGATCACGGCGGAACGTGTTCGGGCAAGCCGGGACCGCGTCCCGAATACCCGGCCAACGATGTATTCGCCGCCTTCGTGATAGACCCGTTCGGGCACAAGCTCGAAGCGATCCATAATGGCTTCAACGGGTGAGGATTGACCGATGAGCCAGGCTTACCATTTTCTCGCCCTCGCAGGCATCGCGACCGTATTGATGTGGGTGCCCTACATCGTCGCGCGGCTGTTCGTGTGGGGTCCGCTCAATTTCCTCAGCAATTACCCGGCGGGGTTTCCGGCGACCGAACCCGACCCGCCGATGTGGGCACAACGGGCGAAGCGGGCACATCTCAATATGGTCGAAACGATGCCGGCTTTCGTCGCGGTCGTTGCGGCCGCCGCGTTCCTGCCCGGCGAGACCGACGGCGAGGTGATCGGATTCTGGGCAATGGTCTTTTTCAACGCCCGCATCGTGCACTACGCGGTCTATACGCTGGGAGTGCCCTATCTGAGGACTCCGGTTTATCTGGTGTCCTGGGCGGCGATCCTGATGATCGGAATTCAGGCAATCTGACTGCGGTGGCTCCTGCGAAACCGAGGGATGCGAACATGGCCGAACGCGATGCGAGGGACGATGCGGAACTGGAACTGTCGATCCGGCAGTGCCAGCTTTGCACCACGTTGCCGCTCGGCCCGCGCCCCATCTTTCAGTGGGACCGGAAGGCTCCGATCCTGATCGCCGGCCAGGCTCCCGGTCAGCGGACGCATCAGGTCGGGGTGCCGTTTCACGATCCCTCGGGCGATCGGTTGCGGGATTGGCTGGGTGTCGACGAACCGACCTTCTACAACCCCGAATTGTTCGCGATCGTACCGATGGCGTTCTGCTTTCCGGGCACGGCAGCGCGGGGGGATCTGCCGCCACCCCCGATCTGCGCGGAAACCTGGCGTGAGCGGCTGCTCGGCCGGATGGAAAACCTCCGGCTCACGATCATCGTTGGGAAATACGCTGCCGCATGGCACCTCGACCATACGGCTCCGACCTTGACCGAACACGCGGCCCAGTGGCGCGAGACGTTGCCCCACGCGATCGTGCTGCCCCACCCAAGCCCCAGAAACAGGATGTGGCTCAAGCGCAATCCCTGGTTCGAAACCGAAACGCTCGTGGCGTTGAGGGCCCGGGTTCGCGAGATCGTTTCGGGAGAGGACTGAGTCAGCCACCCGGGCGAACCCGGCGATCCGTAGCCCGTGCGGCCAATCGACCGGATTGCGCAAATCGCATTACCGGCTTGGGGAGAACAGCCGAGAACCGGATGTCGAGAAACATGTCGGCCGACGCGCGGTTGGCAGGTCCCAGGTTCTGTTTGCGGAGGAGGGACGCCAACTTATGCGGATTCGGCATTGGTAGCGGAGGAGGGAAATACAGGGAGCCTATAACATGTTGATTTACCTAATCAATTTTTTGAATCACCTTGCAAATACCCCCATCAATACCCCCAAAATCGGACAGATGAGATAAAGCGCCTTTGGCAAACGACGACATGTTATTCGTAGTGACAGGTGAAAGGAGCGTCGGCCGTTTTCGGGCCGATCAGAAGGCGAAACGCCAGGTCATGAACCATCCGCCCGATCGTACATCGAGGACATGTCATGGTCTGGCATGGACGGCATATTGTGGCCCGCATGCGGATCGGGTGTGTCGCTAGGCTTCGCATTCATCGGCGGGGGAGTGGCCGCAGGTGACGGCGCTACTACCGGAGTGCTCGCCGGTCGGTCTGGTTGCCTACCGGCAGTCACAGCTTCACCCGACCGGTTCGTGTTGGCCTCTCCAACGGGAGAGGCAGCGTTGTCTCTTTCGCCTTCGCCAGGACCTGTGCTCTCGGTCGACGGGGCCGTATACAGTGGCAAGGCTTCAGCTTCTGATGAAGTGTCCTGCGTCTGATCACATGCAGCGAGCCCTAGCCCCAGTGCCGCCGCAGCAAGGGGGGCAACAAACCCGTTCCGATTCGATCTGCGCATCATTCTATCCTTCCAAGCTAGGAGATACCAAGATGATTGGCACCGTGCGCAAGCTCGCCGCCCAGAAATCCCTGCACCAGCACTAGAGCGGCCATGGCAAAGATTGCGGCGCGAAGCGCGGTCCGGCTCGCGGAAGCACGGCTCGCCAGATAGGCCATCGCCAGACCGAGGACCGCGATCAGCATCCCGTTCCATCGATGGACCTGCATGACGGCATCGCCGCCGAACCAAAGGCCGGTGTGGATCCATCCGAACAGGACTGCGACGACTGCGCCGATTGCTCCGCCGTAGACGAGTACGCGCACCGCGCTCTCAAGCCCTGCATCTTTCCGGCGCATGACGAACAACTCGGTGGCAGCAGCCATGAGAAACAGGGCGATCGGGAAGTGGATGGTCGCCGGATGCAGTTTTTTCAGGACGGCGATGACGCCGGAATCGCCCTCATCAGCATGGCCACCAGCGTCGTCATGGCCTCCACTTGCTTCGTCGTGCCCGGCTGAGGGCTCGCCAACCGCTCCGCCGTCGCCCATCTGCGCCATGGCCGCCTGGTCGTGCGCATCGCCATTCGCGGCGGCAGGCGCGGCGCTCGTCTCTTCGCCGTGCTTTTCGTCGCCATGAGCCTGAACTGGTCCGACGAAGAGCAAGCTGGCGGCCACGATAGCCATGAATTGTATTCGTTTCATTCTTTACGGGCTCCGGTCTTGGCGATGGTCGTGCAACCTATTGTGTCTGTAATGCTCTGCGAACCTTCATCTCTTGCGGTGATAGAGCGCGGCGATCGTCGACGCGTGAGGGTTCAAATTTTACTCACGAGATGGTCGGGCCTCCTGCCTTGCACCGCGCCCTGGTAAGAGTGTGGCCAGGCTCAGGCACAAAGCGAGAGCCCGGCCACCGCCTCCTAATCGTCTTGCGCCATGTTCTCGTGAGCCGCCATCTGCTCCATCATGTCATGCATCATCATCATGTGCTGGTGACAGGCCGCCATCATATCGGCGTTGTCCCCCTGCATCATGCCCGCCATGTGTTCCTGCATTTTTGCACGATGTTCGGCCATAAGCCTTTGGCGTTCGGCAAGATCGCTCGCCGCGTGGGCCTGCTGCAACAGCGCGCGCATTTCAGCCATCTTCTCGCGGTGGGCCGTCATGGCCGCCGAATCCTGCATCATATGGCCAGCGTGTGACTGCTGCTGCGCCGCCGCTTGATCCCCGTGGTCATGCTGTTGCCGGGCCATTGCCGGGGTGGTTGCCAGGCCGGTGGCGAGCGCGAAAGCTAGAACTGTCAGTTTCATGGTCGATTTCCTTTCGTCGGTCTTCCGGTGGATGCTGTGTTCATTCATCCTCTTTACGCAGCCGCCATCTCTTCCCCTCAAACAATCCGCAGCAGCGGTGGGGCTGGTGGGCCGAAGCACGGCCGGTTGCAGCGGTGCTGTTTTTCGGCCACCTTTTTGAGAGAAGCCGATAACGACGAATGGGGAGTATCATGGTGCCAGCAGAGCCGTCGGAGAAGCAGTCGTGAGCACGGTCAATGAGAACGGTAGCTGGGATATCCCGGAGCCCGATCATGCCGATCTGGTGCAAATGCGCATTCGCCTCATTACTCTCGAGAACATAGTTCTTGGCCTTTTGTCCGGGGCGAGCGATGAACAGATCGAACAGATTAGGAAACGTGCGGACATGATCGAACCGCGCCCCGATGCGAGCCGGCACCCGCTTACCGAACTGGCAGCAGGTGACATGCGGAAATTTCTCAAACGCGCTGCTCGCATGGCCGAGTCGGAGGGCCGCGAAAATCATGACTGATCCAGGCTTTGGGGCAGCGAAGGCGCTATGCAGGAAGTGGAAATCCGGCCGCTTGCTATTTGCTGGCGCAGATTATTCCGGCGTACCTGCAGCATGACCAGAACCCATTGGCTGATCCTTATTTGCGGGAGCCTGGTCGCGTTCGTCTGGGAGATTTTCCAGATGCCATTCTTCGAACCGGGTGATCTCGAACCCTTCGAGCGGACCATTCGCTGCGGCATTGCAAGCCTGGGCGATGGCGTGATCCTGCTGACAGGTTATAGCCTTGCAGCACTACGTGGCGGGCACGCATGGCTCTGGCAAGCCGCCAAAATGCCCTATGCGGTCTATTTCGGCTTCGGGCTTGTCGTCGCAATCGCCGTCGAAATGATCGCCACATCGCTTCCGGCAAACAGTTTCCTGAGCTGGCGCTACAGCGAGTTGATGCCGCACGAGCCAGTGACGGGACTAGCGCTGATCCCGATCGCGATGTGGACGGTCGTGCCGGCGCTAACGATCCTTCTGGTCCGCTTTGCCCGAGCCGAACCTGATTAAACTGGGAGCGGCTTCAGGGTGCATTCGGCACATGTTTCGCCCGCCGCCTGATCCTGGGAAACCGGTTGGCAAGCAGCACGAAGCCCGAAACCGCGATGATTGTCCCGCCGATCCCGAACAGTAGCAGCCACCAGCTGTTGATCCGGTCGCGCTGCGTCCAGTCCATGATATGCAGCCCCCAGACAAAGTCAAACAAGCGCCAGGTGTCGCTGCGGGCAGCGAGCACCGAGCCGCTCGATGCATCGATGTAGACGCGGGTATTATCCTCATCGCCGTAAGTGATTTGCCACGCCGGGAACGGACCGCGGAATTCGGTCCCGACTGCGTCTTCCACGAAAAGTGTTTTCGCTATGGTGGTTCGCGGCCCGGTCCAGGCACGTCGGGCGATGGCCTGTGCGCTCGCAGCGGGAAGAGGCGAGAGGAGCATGCCGCTTTCCGGATCGCGGAGCGTGACGCTTCCATCTTCCCGACGGACCTCGGTCACGGCCCTGCCGCCGACCGCGCGCGTCGCAAGGGAAACCACCCCCTCGCTGCTATCGAGCCATTGGGGCATGACAGCATCAGCGGGCAGGACCTCCGGCGCGCGCGAAACGACATGTTCGGACCGAACCTCTTCGATGTCGAGGAACGACATCAGCGCCCCGGTGGCCATCCATAGTAGCACCTGGACGCCGACAAAGATCGCCAGCCATTTGTGAAACTTGCTGCCCAGCACATGCAGACGCAGCTTGAAAGAGCGAGTCGCCAATCGGTGTTCCCCCGATCAAATCAGTTGTTACGCGGCGCTCGTGACGACGAATGGTACTGAACGATCTTCCAGCCATCCGCATCATGGGCGAGCACCGAGGTCGCAACGCCTTCGCGGTCGATCACGCGGCCGTCGGCAAGTTCGATCCGATAGGTGTACGTTTCGCGGCCATAAGCCATATGTCCCATCCGGGTGACTGCGAGCGTCGGTTCGCCGAAGGTGAAGCTGGTTATTGCGTCAAGTTCCGGTCCCAGGTGATGCTCCATGTAATGCGTGAAGCTGCCTTCCGCCTTGCCGTTTTCGTAAACGAAGGATTCCTCGGCAAACAGCGCGGCCATCGCCTCTGCATCGCGCGCTGTAAGGGCATCGCGATATGAGGTCAGAACCGCCTCGGCTCCCGTAACGTCATCGTTCATCGCAGCCATATGTTCGGCATGGTTCATGTCCTGGCCCGAATGGTCCATCGGCATCGCCTCGGAATGTTCCGAATGCGCCGAATGGTCCATGGATTGTGCCACGGCGGGAGTGGCACCCGCGGCCAAGGCCAGGGCGACCGCGCTTAGAGATAGTCTCGTTCTCATTGTATATTTCCTTCTCTTAAAACCAGAATCGCAAGCCCACGATGTAATTCGTCACGCTCGGGTCTTCACCTGCAGCGCGTGCAAAATCGGCGCTCTGACCGATCCGCCATTCCTGCGAAACGCCGACATAGGGCGCGAATTCGCGTGCGAACTCGTAGCGAAGACGCAGACCTGCCTCGATCCGGTCGAGGCCAGCGCCAATGCCGAGTTCGGGAATATCCTGAGCGGAAAGTGCGATTTCGGCACGCGGTTGAAGGATCAGCCGCTGCGTGATGCGCTGATCAAGCTCGCCCTCAAAACGCGCCGTCACATCGCCTTTGTTCGATACGAACGCTGCAACGTCTACCTCGAACTGGTAGGGAGCAATGCCCTGTATGCCAATGACCGCATGGGTCCGCTCGGGCCCTGTCAGATCCTTGCGGACACCGGCTTGGAAATCGAAGAAGGGCGCGATGGCGCGGCTCCAGAGCGCCTGGACCTCGGCGCCCTCGACTGGCTCACCGAAGCTGCCTTCACCTTCGGACTTGAACCAGAACTTGTCGATATCACCGCCATAATATCCCTGGATATCCCAAAGATATCCATCAGCTCCTTCGCGTGCGCGATACTCAAGCCGGTCGCCCTGAAACCAGAAGCGCATCCCGCCGTCGGTCTCGCGGACAAGTTCGCGCCGCGCTTCGTTCATGGCTTCCTCGCCCCAGATCGCAACCGCCGCGCGCGCGGGACCGCTCCCGGCTTCGGGAGGAGGCGGCAGCAGCGGGATATCGTCGTTCGAGCCCATCTGCATCGCCGAATGGTCCATGCCCTGCATGTCCTGCGATCCCGTCTGCCGATGGTTCATCTGGCTGTGATCCATCTGCCCATGGTCTGTCGACGAGCTGCTGGCTTCCGCCTGCCCCATGTCGCCGTGATTCATCTGCGAATGATCCATCGTCGAATGGTCCATCGCAGCTTCAGGCTGGGCAGTACGTTCGCACGCCCCCTCTGTTACCGGATGCCCCATCGCACGATGGCGCGCGGCTTCCTCCTCGCACTTTACCTTGGCGTCAGCCTGCGCCTGGGCGCTCTGCTGCGGCTCCGCCGGCGAGTGACCGGCATGCTGGGCTGCGGCGGGCGAAGCGAGGACTGCACCTGCTGCGACGGAGGCGAGGAAGCTGAAATTGAAAGTCTTCATGCTTCGCTCCCGTCCGGATTGGCAACCGTGACGATCTGAAACATCCCGGCATGCATGTGGTAGAGAAGGTGGCAGTGGAAGGCCCAGTCGCCCGGCTCGTCCGCCGTCAGGTCGAACTGCGCGCTGCCACCCGGCTGCAGGATAACTGTGTGCTTGAGCGGTTGACGGTCGGCCGGGGCGCCATTGACCAGCTCGAAGAAGTGCCCGTGCAGATGGATCGGGTGCGCCATCATCGTGTCGTTGATGAGCTTCACGCGCACGCGCTCGTTATAGGCGAAACGGATCGGCTCGTCGGAGACGGCGGAAAACTTCTTGCCGTCAAACGACCACATGTAGCGTTCCATGTTCCCGGTGAGATGGATTTCCATCCGCCGCGAGGGAGTCCGGCCCTCCCGATGAGGTGTCAGCGAGCGGAGCTTGCGATAGTCGAGCGTGCGGTGAGGGACATCGGCGAGGCCGATGCCGGGATCGCCCATTCGGTCGACCGGGTTCATCGAGACCATGTCTAGCCCGGGTCCGACCTTCACATCGGGAGGCAAGCGCGAGATATCACGCATCTGCATGCCTCCCGCCATTCCGGCCATGCCCGCCATATCCGAATCGCCGGACGAACCATGGTCCATTCCCGCCATGTCACCGCCACTGCTGTGGTCCATTCCGGTCATGCCGGCATCGCCGCCGGAGCCATGGTCCATGCCGCTCATGCCCATATCGGCCATGGTCAGCAGCGGGGGATCGCGCAGCGGAGGTATGGCGGCGCGCGCGCCGGGTGTGCTCGCAAGTGTGGCAATACCCATGCCGGAGCGGTCCATGGACTCTGCCACCAGCGTGTAAGCCTGTTGCTCGCCCGGCGTCACGACGACATCGTAGGTTTCGGCAACGCCGATCTGGAACTCGTCGACCTCGACCGGTTCGACATCCTTCCCGTCCGCCTGCACGACAGTCATCGGCAAGCCGGGAATACGGATATTGAAGAAGGTCATGGCTCCGGCATTGATGAAGCGCAGGCGTACGCGCTCGCCGGGGCGGAAGAGATATTCCAGGTTGTCGAGCGGGCCGTGACCATTGAGGAGGTAAGTGTAGGCAGCGCTCGACACATCGAGGATGTCGGTCGGCATCATGCGCATCCTGGCCCACATCCGGCGGTCCTCGCCCGAAAGCGAATAGTCGTCGGTCCAGGTGCTCTGGTTGTAGTTGAAGTAGCCTTCGCCCTTCTTGAGCTTGTCGAAGATCGTGTGGGGCGACATATCGCTGAATTCGCTCAGCACCACGATATATTCGCGGTCGGCCCGCACCGGATCGGGTCCGGCGGGATCGACCACGATAGCGCCGTAGTGCCCGGCCTGTTCCTGCAACCCGCTATGCGAGTGCCACCAATAAGTTCCTGCCTGCCGCACGGGAAATTCCGCTGTGAATGTCTCGCCTGGTTTGACGCCGGGAAAGCTCACGCCGGGTACACCGTCCAGTTGGAACGGCACGAGCAGACCGTGCCAGTGAATTGAGGTATCTTCCTCGAGCTGATTATGAACGTTCAACCGCACGGTCGTGCCCTCTTGCAAACGCAACAGCGGACCGGGGATCGTGCCGTTGACGGCGATGGCGCCGCCGCGCCTGTTACCCGTCGCGAAGGCAGAACGTGCGACGGTGAGGTCGATATTCGGCCCCGCTACCTCGTCCAATCCTTTCCTAGCGTTACCCGCCAGGATGTCCGCACCGCGCGCCCAGGCCGGCATGGCACCGGAGAGACCAAGCAGGCCCAGCCCGCTAGCACTTGTTCCAAGGAATTTTCGGCGATTGAGGGCAGGCATAGGGGGCTCCTGAAAATGCGTATACCGTCACATACGCGGTCAGCTGCCCTACCCCTCAAACTTTTCGAACCGCTCCTTCAGCCGGTTGCGCGCACGATAGATGCGCGTCTCGACGGCTTTCTCGGTGGTGCCGAGCAGCTCGGCAGCCTCGGCCTGGCTGTACCCCTCGACAGTGACCAGCACGAGCGCCTCTTGTAGGCGCACCGGCAAGCGCCCGATTTCGGCCTGGACCAGCCGCAGCTGTTCGCGGGCTCCGGCAACATTTTCGGGATTAGGGGCATCGTCGGCAACGGCGTCGGCTTCCCGGCCGCTCGGCAAGCCAAGGAAGCCCGCAACTTTCCTCCGGCGAAGCTTGTCGCGGCACTTGTTGAGAACGATTGTCGTCAAATAGGGACCGATGGGCTTGCTCGGGTCGAGGCGATGCCGTGTCAGCCAGACCGAAGCGAGACCGTCCTGGACGACATCTTCGGCCAGCGATGGTGAACCCAGCATACGCGTGGCAAGCGCGATCAACCGGGCGATCTCATGTTCGACGAGAGTTGTGAACGCCCGCTTGTCACCGGCTATTGCCCGCCCGATCAGCGCTGCGTTCGAAGTGTCATCCACCGCTGCCAAGGCTGATCAGTCACGCGGATCGCGCGTGAGGGCCGCGGACACTTTCCGGTCGAACTGGAGCTGCTGATCGGGATCGAGAATTTCCCGCATATCGAAGACGTGCCGCACGGTCGCTTTCTGCAATTCGCCCATGCGCGCATGCACCTCGTCGATCGCGGCACTGACTTCGGGTCCGTATTCGTGCTCGGTTTCCATTGCCTGGGCGAGCTGTGCGTTGGCTGCGCGCGCAGAGGCTTCGAGCCTTGCCTGTTCTACCGCGAAACGCGCTTCGAGCGCATCGAGCCGCTCCTCCTGGTCAGCCGTGAGCGAGAGTTCATCGTGCACGAACTGGTGCAGGCTGTCCTCCGCATCGTCGTTGGACCAGCGATCGGCGGCAAGCGCTCCGAGGCATCCGGCGAGCGCCGCCAGCAGAACCGCGAGGACAAGGTGAAACTTCTTCAACGCCTATGATCCCACATGAAGCAAAGCAGCGGGTGACAGGGATTCTCCGCCAACGAGGCTCTCGCCAACAATTTCTGTAGGAGCGCCATATTCGGAAGGCCATCCGCTGGTCCCTGCGCCAGCTGCCAGCCCGACGACAAACAGACCGGCGAACAAGGCCATTCTGCGTCGCTGATCGACAATTTCGCCAAGCTGTCCCGCGCGCTGCCAGACGCCGTTCATGAAGTCGGGCGGCACGTCGCCAGCCTTCTGCGAGGCCATGGTGCCGAGCATCGCATCGAGTGTCTGATTTTCACGCATCCCTTGCTCCTGTCGGTTGCACGGTTCCTATACGCGACACTTCGCGCAAACCCTCAAGTTTCTTTTTTGAGGGCTGCGGGTTGGCGACGCGTAAGAGGAGATATCTGTAGCAACAGCGGTATGTACCAGCGTCGAATGGGAGCCATGGCATGAAAAGCGCGGCAGTTCCGTCAAAAGAACGCGAGTTCACTCCGCCGCTTGGCAAAAGCTGGCTCACGCCGCTCTATGATGGCGCGATCGCATTTTTTACGCGCGAGAGCCGGTGGCGCCGCGCAATCGTCGAGGAGGCCGCATTGGTGCCCGGCGACAAGGTCATTGATGTCGGGTGCGGCACCGGGACCTTGCTAAGGGCGCTGATGGCCAACTGCCCCGAAGCCGGCTTCATCGGCGTTGAGCCAGACCCCGCAGCGCTGGCGATCGCGCAGCGCAAATTCGGTGCCGGAGTCGATATGGTCCGGTGGCACAACGGCTTTCTTGACAGTCTCGAGCTTTCCGACGGCTGGCAACCAGATAAGATCGTCAGCAGTCTCGTCCTTCACCAGGTGCCCGTTTCGCAAAAACGCGCGATCCTCGAGCAGATCGAGAACCTGCTGGCCCCAGGGGGCATGGCGCTGATTGCCGACTATATGGGGCAGGATGCTCCACTCATGCGCGCGCTGTTCCGTTCGAGCGTTCAGCTACTCGACGGCGTGAAGGACACCCAGCCGAGCGCCGACGGAGCCGTCGAGAAATTGCTCGCCGAGATTTTCGCGGACACCGAATTGCTCGATCGTATCCATACCGCGACCGGAACCATTTCTCTCTGGCGCGGCATCAAGAAAGGCAATGTTCAATGAACCTCATGAAAGACTCGAGACCGCTGCGCCGTTCGCTGGCGGCCTCGCTCCTCCTCGCCCTTGCAGCCTGCTCGAATGCAGCCCAGGCCGCGACCTACACCATGTACCGCGACGCAGGATGCGGCTGCTGTCTCAACTGGGCCGGTCACGTCGAACATGGGCTCGAAGCAGAGGTCGCCTCGGTCGACACCGACGACATGGCTGCGCTCAAGACAGCCAGGGGTGTGCCGCAGGATCTGTGGTCGTGTCACACGATGGAAGTCGATGGCTATATCATCGAAGGCCACGTGCCCGCCGATGCCGTCGCGAAGCTATTGCGCGAACGCCCTGAGGGCGTTGCCGGTCTGGCCGTGCCCGGAATGCCGCTTGGCTCGCCCGGAATGGAAGTCGGGTACCAAGTGCAGCCTTATGACGTCATCGCCTTCGGTCCAGGCGGGCGGAGCGTGTTCGCATCCTACCCGTGACTATGGACGAGCCAGTTTCGTGCCAACTCTAAAGGAGGACCATCATGTCGGACTATTCGGTCAAAACTTCAATACTGATCTGGGGCTGGACGCTCAGTCTCTTCCTGCTTTTCAGCTACCTAATCTGCATCGGTTTCGGCCTGCTCGCGCCCGAACAGGCGCACATGCACGAAGCGTGGGCGCCGCTGCTTCCCGGTTTCGAATGGCTGACCCTT